>JAJRUM010000040.1 GCA_024277815.1 Gammaproteobacteria bacterium | reverse complement strand
CTTCATTTTATAGCTTTGCTGGGCTTTAGTTGACACAGGTCATGATTTCATAAAGGAAAGGGGTGGTAAAAACATGCAGAAAAAGGCATGCTGCACCACATTGTAATAAATACAATTGCTCCCTGTTCAAATCAAATGCTGCAGAGATAGTGCGAATGAAAATAACCCTACAATCACTGGTAGTAGCCTTACTCATTGCCTCGCTACCGATCGCTGGCCGGGCACAAAAGTCCGCCACGGTTCGAGCCATAGAGAGCCATGAACGCAAGGCGCTGTTTCCATCAATGGATACGATTAATCTTGGCCGGGATGTGGCTGAAAGCGCCTGTGCCGGATGCCATGGCATGGATGGGATCAGTGATGCACTTGGCAAACCGAACCTGGCCGGGCAGCGTACTGTCTACATTTATCGGGTATTACAGGCTTACCAGGCCGGGGTGAGGGCCGATGAGGCCAACCATCACAAAAAATTCCTCAATGACGAGGCCCTGCTGTCGGTCGCGGTCTACTATGCCAGCCTTACACCGGCCCAGGCACCTGTGGTTGCGGTTGACCCGCAAGCAACAGATGTAGTGACTGATGAAGACCCGTTTGAAAACATTCGGGCTTCGATGAAAAAGTGTATCAAGTGCCATGATGAAACGGGCAACAGCGATGGTTCCGGCATGCCCAGCCTGACCGGTCAGGACCCTATATATTTTGTTAACTCCATGCAAGCCTATATTGATGGCAGTCGTAGTCACAAGCTGATGAAAAAACTGGTTGGCAGGCTGGATGCGACCACTATCAAGGACATGGGCGTCTACTACGCAGTCCAGGAACCTTTGCAATCGTCAACGCAGGGGCAGGGTGATGTCAATGTTGGTCGCCGGCTTTCTGAAGACTGCAAGTCCTGCCATGGTGAGGACGGAAATGCCAAGAAGAGTAAAATGCCGACCCTGGCAGGTCAGGACGCCAAGTACTTCATCAAGGCCATGAAGCACTACAAGGATGGCAAGCGCCAGCATGAAAAAATGTTTGAAGCTGTCGAAGGGTTCAGTGAGCAGGATATGATTGATCTTGCGACCTACTATGCGGCCCAACAGCCTCGCAGGAGGGATGTTCGTACGCCGTTAAAGAGCACTGAGTGGATTGCACGTTGTGGATTTTGCCACGGCGTAGATGGCAACAGCAGTGATCCCCGTTTTCCAATGCTGGCCGGGCAGGATGAAACCTACCTGAGAAAGGCGCTCAATGCCTACGCCACGGGCAAACGTGATAACAGCACTATGTACGCGATGGCAGACCCGCTGAGCCCAAGAGACATCGAACGCATCGGCGCATTCTTTGCGGCACAGCAGCCTAAGGCAGTGGTTTATATGCAATTGCCTTGCGAAGATGACGCAAAATAATAACGTAGCGTTTACCATACAGGTAACCGGGTTTCGTGGAACCGGACCAGGGTTCTGCATTTTCAATAGGAGAAGTTAAGATGTTAACCAAGAAACTGATTATTGCACTGATGTTTGTTCTTATGTTCGCTGCTGGCGGCGTCCAGGCAGGTGGCGATGTTACCCGCGGTGAAGAACTGGGGGTTGATTGTGCCGATTGCCACGGTGATGACGGTCTGGGTGATGAAGACGTACCTGGCATAGCCGGTATGGATCCGGCTGACATGGTTAAAGAACTGAAGGCATTCAAGTCCGGTGAGCGCGAAGACGAAGAAGAAGACATGGTTGATTCCGTTGAAGACCTCAGTGAACAGGACATGGCCGACCTCGCAGCTTACTTCGCCTCACTTCCTGGTGAATAAAGCAGACTGATCAGAAGCAACTACGACTAACCGGGCCGGCTTCGACCGGCTGAAAAGTAAACATGCAGCCAGACACCTGGTGTCTGGCCGCAGGGATGAAGCACTATGAGTGACAAACCTATTCATCGCCTTTACCGGCATTTTCAGGAACTGCCCGTCAGCATGCGTGTCATGTTCACAGGAACCCTTTTGGCGCTCGGCATGGGCTATATGTTCGCCCTGATCTATGTCTATACTTCAGATGCCGGTCGGGATGGCAATCCTGCGCTGACGGTTGAAGATATTGTGATCTCTTACAGTGGTTCCAAAGAAGGCACCAAGATTGAAGCGGCCCTCAAAGGCCCGATGTCTGCGATGCTCTCGAGCGATGAGTTACCGAAAATTCTGAGCTGGGTCAATAGCGGTGCCGAAAGGGGTGAATACGAAGCAACGGTGCAACCCATCATTGAGAAGAATTGTCTGGATTGTCATGATGGCAGTAATCCACACCTTTCAAATCTTGACGGATTTGAAAATATTCAATCAGTTGTTGCGCAGGATACGGGTACGCCAATACATACGCTGGTGAGGGTGTCACATATTCACCTGTTTGGCGTCACATTTATCTTCTTCATCCTGGGTTTTATTTTCAGTCATGCCTGGGTACGGCCTGTCTGGCTTAAAAGTGTGATCGTGTTCACACCGTTCCTGTGCATCGCAGCGGATGTAAGCTCCTGGTACTTCACCAAGCTTTACGCTGGATTTGCGTGGGTGGTGTTGATTGCCGGTGGCATCATGGGACTGTGCTTTGCGACCATGTGGATCACATCCATGTACCAGATGTGGTTTTACAAAGTGCCTGACCGGGTCAGGAATCGCGAACTACAATAGCCTGTGTGGTGAATATGACCACTCGATGAAAGTCTGATTTGTAAGTGTTTAATGGAGAGGGGTGGACTGAAAAGTCCACCCCTCTTTTTTTGACGGGGTTACTTTAAGAACGATTACTTCGAGAACGTGGCTTCTTCCAGTAGCACGTTGTAGACGTAACCGGAACCTAGGTCCACATCGGTGTGAATGACACCTTTAACGGTCACCAGGTCGCCAATGGCCACGACTTCTGAGCTGGTTGCGATCAGCTTGTTACCAGGGGCTGTTCCCGTACCGTCCTGCAAGGTGATCCAGTTTTTGCCCATGATATTCGGGCTGACCTTCATAACCCGTGCACGCAAAATAACCTCCTGGTCCTTCAATTGCCCGCGCCCGGCATGGATGGCTGCAACCGTTTTGCCACCATCCGGCGGAGTAATTTCTCCGGCTTCGGGGGCGATCGCAGTGGTGGTTTGAGCACTGGCGTGTGGGCCGCTGACTGCAGCACTGGAATGGGCCGCGGCATCGACCGGGTTGACAACCTCAAGTTTCATTGCAAACAGGATGGATTCGAAGTTACGGTTGAGCGTACTACTGTTGAAGTTGTTCATCAACGCACCGCCCGTATACCTGACCTTGTCGCCAACGGATACCGGGGTGAGGGATGACGCCACCCAGCTGTCGTCCTCCTCAAGACGCACATAAACGTATCCGCCGGAGGTCATGGTCTCGGCGACTGTGCCGGTTCCGGAATTTTCGTTGTTGGCAAGCAAGACGGGTGCGCAAATAAGCAGAATGCCAGTTATCAAAAGTGTTTTCATGAAAGACATCAGTAACTCCTTGGTGGGCCGGTTCGTTTGAGCCTGGCACGTAAATTGGGAACACATTGGAATAATACATGGGATCAGCGATAGTTGGCATGACCAGAGTCAAGCGTAGTAATGACACCCATATGCCAGCAGGGAAGCGCATCTGGCGTTGATTTGATGCGGCTTCCGGTTGATCTGGATTTTACTACCGTCGACTCTTTTCTGAGTGAAAGAACTTGTAGCGGAAAAACGAGGAGGACTTGTGGCAGTCCGCACATAAGAACCCCTTGGTATCCGCCAGCCTTAAAAAGTACCCAGGCACCTCCGGGTCCAGCCCATCTGCACGGTTTTTGTGCGGATCGTGGCAGGTTGGGCAGCCGATGGCTCCCCGGCTGGCATGTCGTGCTTCATCGTCGAAAACCGGCATCTCGATAGCATCCTTGCCGGTTAACGCCTTACGCATCGGTTGCGACCAGGCCAGAACGCTGGAAGGGTGCTCCCCGGGTTTTGGGCTCTTTCCGTGGCAGTTGCGGCATAGGCCGTTCACCGGAGTATTAACCCCTTTTTTCGGTGTCTTCTTCCATAGCAGCGGGCCTTTGTTCTTGTGGGGCGCATGGCAGCGCCCGCAGATGCCGCGTGATTCAAAGTCCTGTGGTTGGTTGGTTTTCTTGAGCCTGGCGTGAGGGCTGCCAGCGACACCGGTCTTGTCGTCATGGCAAACAGAGCAGAGCGTACCGTCTCCGCGGCTCGTACGGATAAATATTGGCGCACTTACAGCCGCCTCTTTTCCTGGGTGGCCCATGTGACAGGTCCCACAATAGACCTCGCCATCCTCATTCAATGGTAGTGCAGGTTTCTGCTTTTTGCCCACCAGGGGTATTTCCATGGTCGGTGGCAGCGTTACGCCCACCGGGTGAGTCATATGCTCTCCAGTCCAGACGAATCTTGAATCCAATACGAAACCGTCGTGGCAAGACAGGCACATCCGTTTTGTACTGGCGGCTTCCTGCTCACCATGAATACCCTGTGTTATGGATTCCACTGCTACCAGCGTTGGCTGCACATTTTTTTTGATTTCCTTGAGCTTATTGACATGGCAGGTCGCGCATTTGAATTGCTTGCCGACATTCAATGGCTTCGCGGCAACTGCTGGTGAGGCGGCGAGCAGGGCGCCGCAAAGTACAAGTGCTATTGCCCGTAGATTTGCGATACCTGGAAGGTTCATCGGCCACTCTCCATATCATAACTCAGCACTTTGCCGGCGAGCATGTCAGTTATATACAATCGCCCTGCTGCGAAGGCCAGGCCGACGGGTGTCTCGAAGCGGGCAGCCTCACCATTGGTACCCAGTACCCCGATAAGCTCCCCGGTCGAAGTGAATACCTGCACGACGCCTAAGTAGCTGTCGCTGACAAAGACTTGACCATTGTCAGCCACCGCAATTCCTTTGGGTCTTATAAAAGTGCCCGGCTTTGCTCCCAATTTGCCAAACGAGGCCACGATGGTACCATCGGTGCTAAACATTTGGATTCGTTGGTTGAGGACGTCTACGACAAGGATGTTGCTGTTGGCATCCACTGCTAAAGTAGCCGGGTACTTGAATTGTCCTGGTTCCTTGCCTTTGCCACCCCACCCGGTGCGAATGTTGCCTTTGCGATCGACTGACAGCACCCGGTGGCTATTGCTGGCGGTTACGAACAAGGACTTGCCCCTGTCGGTGACCGCCACGCCCACAGGGGTCACGGCTACCCCTTCTTCGAGCAGCGTCATTGTGTGACGAAACTTACCGTCTGCGGTGAATATTTGCAGCCTTTGGTTACCCCGGTCAGCAACATAGATATTACCGTCTGACGCGGTAGCGATACCTACTGGTCCCTGAAGTTCACCTTCTTTTTTTCCCTTGGTACCGAAATAGCCCAATTGGTTACCTTTGCCATCGTAGTAGACGACTCTGTGATGGCCGCTATCCACCACGTACACGCGCCCTTTCGCGCCGATGGCCACATCGGTGGGTAAGGATAAACCGTCATCCCCGGGGGTACCGAAGACCGGCCCTGGCCGGGCTTCCGCGATAGGCAGTTCCTGGGCATCGATGGGTGTCGCAGTGAAGCCAACAATGATGGCGGCTACACAAATGGTCCGGCTTAGCAATCTGATGCGACTATTTTTCATGGCACACCTCACACATATCCGCAAAACGCAGTTTGTTTTTCGTCTTTTCCCCAGACCTTGGATAACCTTCCAGCTTACGGTCATGAGGATTGTGGCAGGTTGCGCAAGTGATCTCGCCGGAATTCGGATCCAGCGGCATGCTGCCGCCAGCACTCGCTACTTTAGTCTGCATGCGCTCCATAAACTCGGAGCGTGGTGCGACCATGTGCATCCAGCCACTCTTGCCCAGCACTGAAGATGATGGGTGTGGCCCGACGGCATGGCAGCCATTGCACAATTGTGAAAGGCGGCCTTCAACGGCAAATTCTACAGGTAGCCATTTTCCAGAACCGTCTTGCTTTGGTACGCTTCCGTGGCAGAATATGCAGGTGCCTTCCTTGATTTTTCCTTTGCTGACCTGGCGGTGCGGTGAACGTTGCTTGTAACCCGATTTGCTGTGGCAGCCGAAACACTGTTGGCTGCGGCTGTCGAATGGCCCTTCACGCAGGAAGCTCTTGTTACTATATCGTTGCTTTATGTCAAGTGCGCAGTGTGGCGCCATGTCATGGCAGGTGGTGCAGACTACTTTACCGTCATCCAGCCCTGGCTGTAGTGACTCACCAACTTCCACCGCACCCCCGGTCTGCAGTGTGATATCTGACCGGTGCCGACAGACAGAAAAGCCTTTTTTGCCATGACAATCGTTACAAACAGCCTGGGCCGGGGAGGCTTTGAGTGCAGCCTGCCCGGTTACTGGTTGAGCAGCCTGGTGGCAGGTATCACAACTGCCTTTACGCCAGTGAGGGCTGGATGCTCTGGCTGCTTCAGATACGGCAGGCGCTATCACCATGACCGAGATGAGAATGGTGACTGCGGCAAAAGACGCCGCTCCCTGTGGAATAAAGAAAATATGTTTCAGGTTCATCAGTAGCTCTTGTTTCTGTGGTTTTTGCCGTGGCATAGCAGGTCACAGGAGCCTTTGAAGCGGCCCTGGTCAACAAAGCGAAGATTGCCCATACTGTTTGGCTTCACAATGGTTGTATCGAAATTAATCAGGTGTGTGTTGTTCGTGGTATTACCCTGAGTCGCACTGATCCCGTGTGGGTCATGGCAAGCGCTACACGGTGAATCTTCACCGCTGATATGTTTATCATGCTCACCAAAACTGTCGTCATTGAGAATGCTGTTGCGGTTGTGGCAGTTGTAACACAGCGCGTAACTGTTCGGGCTTTCCCGCGTAAAGTCAGTTGTTTCGTAGTTCCTTACCAGGATTGGTTCGAAAGAGGAGCCGTGAGGACCCTTGACTCCACCCTGAGTCACCGCAGAGTCCGAATTATGGCAATCCACACAATCCATTATTGACTGTTCATTCCAGGGTGGGATCAGGCTCGGTACGTCGGTGTTCTGGCCGGGTCCGGCGACAGGGTGAAAGGAGGGGTTACCGGGCTGAATCTCTGCCCTGACATTATCCTGGTCCAGCTGTCGGCGTACCAGTGGCGTTTTCTTCCCGGGGCTGTCGCCATGGCATCGCAAGCATACCTGGTAGACCCGCGTTGCGGGGCTTTGCTCAGTGTTGTTCAGGTCAACGCCGCGTACTTGTGGTGCCGGTCGTACGCCACCACCGGGTTGGTCAGGTGTTGGTTTGTGCGGGTTGTGGCAATCCGAGCAGGCCACGTGACGATCGATAACTACAGCACTCTCGACCGGGTCGTGGATATCCGCAGTACTCGCGACTGGATGTGTGGAGATTTTCCCAAAGCTCGCCATCACGTCCTGACTGGCTACATTGCCGTTGTGACAGGCTGCACAGTTATCAATCCTTGAAGCGTTACGCAGGAGATTCGGGCCGCCACCGGTCTGATGATTTTCATGGCAGTTCCGGCAGGCGTTAGTGGCCACGGTTTGATCCTGGGCCACAGGCCAGGGGTCGGGTAGCTGGCCATTCCAGGTAGCGCCGGACTGGCTGTGCGGAGTAGTGGGCCAGCCATCTTTGAGATGGCATTCCAGGCATAAGCTGGAGCTCTGGTTGGGCATCACGAGAAAGTCCCCGAAACTGTCATCATGGGGGTCGTGACAGCTTGTACACTGCATCTGCCCGGTAGAGTCCATGCGGATCTCGGGTGGAAGGTTTGCGGGCAGGGCGAGTTCACCCTGAAGACCGGCAAGGCCGGAGTCATAGATAAACGATATCGGGTGGTGATGGCGCAGGTCTGTCGTCGTGTTTGAGCGGCCCGGCGGCATGGTGGTGACACCACCGGCCATGGAAATGGGTGCGGCCCGGCTGAGTACGTCACCCAGGGCGACGGTGCCGTCATGGCAACTCAGGCATAACAGCGATGAGCCAGTGGGTTGACCGGGGCTGGCTTTGGCGGTGCTGCTGGAGTAGGGCATGTAGGTGCTGCCTGCGCTGCGGCGGTTCCACAGGGCCGCAACGGGTGAGGACATGTGTGATGTATGGCAAAATTCACACACGCCACTGTCCTCTGCAGCACGCACAGTGCCTGGTCCGGTGGGAGAAAGATTGTGAACCGAGTTAACGACACTCGCTGCGCTTGCTGGTGTGGCGAACAGGAACCAAGTGGTAACGACGACCAATATGCCTGACAGCTTCAAGAACTTTCTCCTGTATACCGAAATACTTGCACACGGCTATTATAGGCATCGGCGACGAAGATAAGGTTGTCTTGAGTCACAAAAATACCACTGGGTAGCCAGAATTCACCTGGCGCACTCCCCTGGCTACCAATCGCCAGTAACAGGCGGCCGGCCCGGTTGAAGATTTGTATGGCGTGGTGCATACCGTCAACGATATATATGTTTCCGGCCTGGTCCATAGACACGCCCTTGGGCCGCGCAAAACTGCCGGTACCATCGCCCGCCGTACCAAATACACTCAGCACGCCGCCGTTGGGATCAATGCGCTGAATACGGAAATTCATGGTGTCCGTGACCAGCAGTTCTGTCGCAGAGCTGAGCCACAGGTAGGTGGGGTAGTTCATCTGGCCAAGTGCACTGCCGCGCCCGCCGAACTCCTGGATCAGGCGGCCGTCAGCCGAATAATGTCGCACACTGTGGCTGCCCGTGCTGGTAACGAACAGGTCCCCCGTCGGTCCGACGGCCAGGCCCGTTGGCTGGTCGGGTGGTGGTGTCAGCGTCAGTGGTTGCAATGCGTTGTCATCTGGTGTGGCTGTAAACACCATGTTCAGACCTGAATCGGTTACATACAGCTTGCCTTCAGTACTGATCGCCACCCCCACCGGTGATAGCAGTACATCTCCCTGTTCTGTAATCAGGCAGCGGTAGCGTCCCCGCTGGAGGTCGAAGCGGTGAATACACTGTGCGCCGGGATCAGCCACGTAAATCAATTGACCATCATCTGTGGCGGCCACGGCCATTGGTCGTTCCATGTCGTGTTGGTCCTGACCAGTCGCTATGGCTTTGATACGGTTCCATAGCGATGGCCGGATACCAAGATCCGCCGGGCCGCTGAATTCCCTGACAAACTGGATGCGGGCAGCATCCGGTGGTGGCGGCCAGGCCGGTGCTGTACCCGTCAACGGCTTTTCGGTCGGTGGCGTGGTGCAACTGTAAGCCATCAGGCTCAGTGCCGTAAGTCCCACGTAGCGGAGTAGCCGGGCCTGCATGTCTAAAAAACCCGCCTCAACATTGCCGTAACCCGTTTGTTCTGGCGGTTGTTTTCTCCCCGCAATACGTCTGAGCTGCTCGCCCGCAATGAGAAAAGTACCTGGCGGTATGCCCAGTTAAGTGACAGTGAGTGTCGTTCTTCCTCGCGGATCAGAGTACCACCTGTGTCCTCTGTGTATTCTGCGTTGTAAGCGAGTATGACTCCACCCGGCAGGATACTGTTGATGGTCAGCAAATAACGGTACAGGTTGACATCTTCGAGCGAACGCTCGTATTCCACTGTCTCATGGTGTACCAGCAGACGGATGCTTGTTCGCCAGTAGCGTGCCGTTTGGGCATAAATTTCAAACCTGTTGTTCACATTGGGCGAAATATCCTCGTCGTGCCTGATGAATCGGTACTCACCACCCATGATCCACCCGCTGGTGAACGGGTAATCCAGGCGTGCGCCGAGTTCAATACGATTTACACTGTTCAGTGGAGTCGTTGTGGTCCCTTCAACCACTTTGTTATTGCTGTTGTTGTAATTCAGGAACAGGTTGGTATATCGCCACAGGCCCAGGTTGAACGAAAGGCCCTGGGAGAAGGTATCGTATTTTACGGTGCCGCCAGTCAGTGCATCATAGGTGACCAGCACGCTCTGGCCATGCCCAATATTGCCGGTGATCAACCGCTCGACAGAGGTGCGGTTGCCAATCGTCACGACCCGGTAGTCCAGGTCTTCGATGAAGGTCTGGGTCTTGGCCTCGTTGGTGACCACGATGCTTGTGACTATCACAAAGTCCTGGGACAGTGTCACGGGTGTCGTTCCAACAAGTACAACGGCCTCGTCAAATATGGTTACCCGGTCCGTATCTGACACCTGGTCAGTGCGTCGCATATCAACCGAAGCGCCGACAGCCAGGTTACCGAACGTGAGTGAGCGCGTGTAGTTCCCCGTGCCCCGCACCCCGGTTACGTTCTGACTGAAACCGGGTGCTTCATCCTGTGTGTAGTCCCCTTCACCGGAAACCGTGAGGTTTTTGGCGAAGTCGTGGATGGCTCCGGCCCGAAAGCCCCCGGTCCGGGTCCAGCTTTCGGTTCGGTTGGTGTCTTTATAGTTCAGGTTGGCGAATGAGCGGGTGGCCTCAGTATGCTTCCAGTTGAAAGTGCCAACGTATCCCAGCGATTTCAGTTCCGTAACCGCCGCCAGCGTGGTCTTCTGGTTCAACCATATCAGGTTATGTCGCAAAGTCATCTGGCTGCTGTCGCCGAAGGTATTGTCGCCCGTGAGTTCCGCTGAGGCAGTTTCGATCAGGGACTGCTGTATGGGCAGGCCGATGGCACCGCTTTTAGAATCCCGTTCATTCCAGTTCAGGATTAAATGTACGTTGTCCCGTTCACGGTAGGGCAGTGAGGCTCGCAAGGTAGCCCGATTCAGGATCTGATCAACCGTTGTCCCCGCACCTGAGCCGTAGGAATCCCAGTGGCTCACATCCCAGGTGATATACAGGGGGGAAAGTGGCTCTCTGAGGATGCCTTTGATGCCGTATTCGTTGGTTTGAACCAGGAAACGGCCGGATATGCTACTGATGATCTCGGGGTGGTCACGGCGCAGGTAAAGGGTGAAAGGGTAGGCCCGCATGTTCAGGAAACTCAGTTCGGCGTCGAAGTTCATCAGTGTATCCGAGCCACTGTCTTCACCCGCGTCTGATTTGTAGGCCCACTGCATCAGCAATGGGCCACCGCTGATCGTCCAGTCCAGAAAAGCGGGGTGGTAAACATAACCGCGAGCGCGTAGCGACAGTTCTTCATACCAGGTTGGGTTATTGACGAAAAAACCATCACCGTCGGTGTTGTAGTTACTCCAGTCGTCAAGGCGGTAACGTATCGAGAACTCACCGCCGATGTCAGTGATGCCGAAGGCCTTGATGTCGTCCTGTGAGGCTGCCGGGGTAGCGATAGTGAGCAGTGGCACGAGCAGGAGCAGGAGGGCAGCATAGCTTCTGCGGCAGCGGTCGCACCGTGAGTTGACCGCCGGCCTGTCTTGCCTGCCCATGTCCGTTTGCCTTTCAGTCTGCCATTGTGCCGAAACCGAAAACCGTCACCTTGTTGGGGCCATATTGACTGGCGACCAGCACGATGTATTCGATCTCGAAGCCGGGCGCGGCATATTTCTGGAAGTACTCCACGTTGTCGTAGTCGATCTTTACCACGGTCGGCAGGTTAATATTTCCCAATTCTTCACCAGGCGCACCGAAATAGGTCAGTGGCCTGCCTTCAAAATCAAGGATCTGTACGTTCTCAAAAGCCGAGTCCACCACATAGATCCGCTCTTCCCGGTCAACTGCAATACCCTTGGGCCGCGCAAACTGCCCGGCGTTCAGGCCGATCATGCCGATCTCGCGAATAAATTCACCGTCTGCGGTAAAGTGCTGAACCCGGAAGTTACTGGTGTCAGTCACGTACAGCGTTCCGTCCGGCCCGAGGGCGAGGTTGGTGGGGTGGAACAATTGTCCACCCTTACCACCCGCTTCACCAAATGTGAACAGGATATCGCCGCTTACCTTGTCGAGCACCTGTACTTGCTGGTGCATGATATCGGTCACGTACAGTCGTTCGCCGGCGATGGCCACGTCCACCGGACGGAATTCACCCGGCTCGCCCAGTGCGCGCAGGTAGCGGTCATTCCGGTCGAACACCAGGATGACTTCACGCTGGGTGTCGGTAACATAGCGGGTACCGTCGGTATCAATGGTGATATTGATTGGCTTGGTCATGACACCCGCACCGCTGCCCTTAAAGAACCGTGTGCGCCCTTTGGCCAGGTCAAATACGGCGTAACCACCCCCGCGGGCATCAACGACGTAAATGGCACCTTCAAAGATTGCCAGGCCGTAGGGCTTGGTGATCACCTGTTGTTCGAACTGTTCGCCACCAAAGACCAGGTTGCGCATCCCTTTGCTACTGGAAGAGACATCCAGCGCAGTGGAGAATTTCGCCAGGTACTGCAGGCGGGGCTCATCCGGTGGGGGCGGGTAAAACACAAACTGGGCCACTGCATCCGTCGGTTCGCTGGTTGCGGGGCTTGCGCAGCCGGCGAGTATAGCCAGCGCAGTGAGCAAGGCGGCAATGTTGCCCAGGTATGGAAGGCGTGGAATGGGCTGTGTGCAGTCTGTTTTCATACGGGTTGTCACCGAGGTAATTGTCCGGATTCAAGCATAGCAAATAGCAATCTGAAAAGCCGTCCTGGTGCAAAAAAACCCCCGCTACCGGCCTGGCCGATGGCGGGGGTGTCGTCAGGGTTGCCGTTTACTTGGCGTGGCAGGTCAGGCAGAGCGCACTGGCTGCGTTGTCTACCAGCAGTAATTTTCCGCCGTTGGACTTGGTATTGTGCACATCGTGGCAGGAAGAGCATTCCACGTCTGCGCCAAAGAGCAGGTCCGCGATCGTGCCTGTTGTGCCATCGGCATAATTAACCGTGGCGGTTGTTGGGTTGAGTTCTTCGCCCGCTGTTGTGTAAGGGAACGAAATCGGGTGGTCATTTGACAGGTCAGTGCCAAGCAGGGCGCCGCCGCCAATAAACGTACCACCCGTTGCTCCACCGAAAGAGTCCAGTGCCACGGTGCCGTCATGGCAGGACAGGCACAGCTTGGAAGCACCTGAAGGTGGGTTGGCCGCAGTCTGGCCGAAGGTCGGGCTGCTGTAAACCGTGTAGGTCGCAGTACTCTCAGTGTGGTTCCAGAGCAGTTCGCCCGCGGCGTTGAGGTTGTTATGCGGCGCGTGGCAGACCACGCAGATTTCTCCGGTGCCGTTCCAGCCTTTGCCGCTGAAATCATGTTTAGACGCGGTAATAACGCCGGCAGACGCGATTGAGGCAACCAGGAACGAGGCTGCTACGGTGACTTTCAAAAAGTTCGTGGTCTTCATCTTTTACTCCATCTCCTCAGAGGGTTTGTCTTGGAAATAACCTTTTGTCAACACGTATTATCAGTCCCGGGGCGATATAAAACAATGGTTGAAGCAGTGGTGAATTGATCTGGATCAAGTCAGCCAGTTGACCTATGTCAAGTACTCCTTTGATACATTATAGATACTTAATAATTCATTGGAATAAAGTAGTGAAATTACTGTAGTGACAGTTTGAAATGACCAGGTTCAGTTGGTTCGCGCATGTGTGAACTTTAAGATGATATACGTCAGTTTTCCACTGAATTCGACGGTTTAATTTTTCGGATCAATTGTTGATCCGGGTCAATATTTCAACGGTCTGACAGGTGTATGGTAGGCATGGATGAGCTTTTCACAGTGACGACAGGAGTCATAAGTTATGTTAACCAGAAAGTTGATCTTTGCAGTGATGTTTGTTCTGACGCTGGCAGCCGGGGCCGTCTATGCCGGTGGCGATGCAGCCAGGGGACTGGAACTGTCAGAAGACTGTGTTGATTGCCATGGTGATAACGGTAAAGGTGATGAGGACACGCCGGCGATCGCCGGGCTTGACGCAGCCAAACACGTTGAATTGCTGAAAGGCTACCAGTCTGGCGAGATAGAGGATGAAGACGAAATGATGCTGGACTATGTTGCAGACCTCAGTGATCAGGACATGGCTGATCTGGCTGCCTATTACGCTACCCTGGAATAAGACTGTTACGCAGTCTTTCCAAGCAAGACAGAGAAACCCCGGTTACAGGCCGGGGTTTTTTCTGGCCTGCGTACGCATGGGCCAGCTTCATTCTTTGCAAATCCGGCCCATATAGCAAAACCTGGTATAGAAAGCCGCCATAGAAAAGCCGCCCGGTGGGGCGGCTTTTAGCTGCTGGAGTATGGGCCTGCTGGCGGTGCTAGTTTGACTGGCTGGCGTAATAAGCGGCCAGGGTTTCAATCATTTCATCACTGTAGCGCGAACTCATTTTATGCATCATCGAATTGTCACGGTCTTCACGCCGGTACTCTTTCATGGATTTAACCAGGTATTCGAAGCTTTGGCCCTTCAATGAAGGAACATTCATCTTTCTTCTGCCAGATGCCGGGCTATGGCAGCGATCACACTTGGCAGCCATTTCCTGTCCGGTCAGCTCACCTTCAACCGATGCTTCCATTTTCTGAATTGAGTAATACGCGGCGAGATCCTCAATCTGTGCATCGGTTTTGGCCGGCATATCAGCTTCATCCACACGCTCATGCTCGCGATAGGCCTTGATTGCATTAACAAGGTATACGGGTTCCTGGCCAGCCAGGCTGGGAACCATCGGATCGTGACTGATGCCATGTGCGCCATGACATTTGCCACAGCTTGCTGATATTGCCTTACCGGCAACAGGGTCACCAAAAGGTGGTGGCTGGCGTACCGGAGGTGTCTGTGAGGCGAAGTACATGGCCATCTTCTCTATATCGACCTGCTCCAGGCCTTCCAGCATGTCTTCACTGCCCTCATGGCCGCGGGCGCCGGTTTTATATTCCTGGGTCGCGATCATCAGGTAAATAGGCTGCTGCCCGGCCAGGCTTGGCATCCCTTCTTCCATGCTGATGCCTTTTTCACCGTGGCATTCTTCACAAATGGCGGCAACGGCTGCACCTTCATTGTAGGACGCTTCGTTAGCCACTGAGTCACTGAGGGGCGTCAGTGGCGGCAGGCTGGAGTAGTAGCCGGCAATATTGGCAATATCCGCTTCGCTCATATCGGAAGTCATATCCTGCAGCGCCGCATGTTGCCTGCCACCGTCGCGGTAGGCATGCATGGCGTCAATCAGATACTCAGCAGGTTGCCCCGTCAAATTGGGGATTTCAGAAGTCTCTCCCCGGCCGTCCATACCATGGCAGTCGGAACAATCTGCTGCGGCAATCGCTTTGCCAGCGGCGAGATCAACGACTAACTCTGTCGATCCGGGCTCATCAGAACAAGCCACTAACAAAGCAATGGCCGTAATACCAAACAGGATATTTTTCATACACACCTCAATAGCGGCAAAGTCCGCTGGTTATTACCGGCAATACAGACCAGGAATCGCGTCTGTATTGCCGGTAAAGATTATACAGATATTCAGTGACGCAATAACTACACTCCCAGGAACCCTAACAAGACCAGCATCAACAGCGTCAGGCCGATGACAATCAAGGTCGTGCCCAGTATCTTGGACCCACGCGTCATTGGTTGCGAGGGTGCATCTACCAGGTACTTGTCCAGTTCGCCGCTGGCAAGCAGGCGGTCATATTCACGCCGGTGCTCATGCATATAGAGTTCCAGTGGCACGCTACCTGTGAACATGGTGACGTCCAGCGGGAACTTGTCCGGTCGGAAGTGGTTGTTAAAGAAATGTACTGTGAACAGGAATACCACAGCCAGAATCGCTTCCTCACCATGCACAATGGCAGCGACATTGAATACCCAACCAGGCAGGAACGAAGCTGTCACAGCCGGGAACCACATCATCACACCACTGACACCAATGATTGTCATACCCCAGAACGGGGCCCAGTAATCAAATTTTTCCCAGTAGCTGAAGTGGTCAAGTACCGGTCGTGGCGCCATGCCGAAGAACCATTTGAACATTGCAATGGCGTCTTTAAGGTCATCCCAGTTGGGGACCAGCGAGTTGGGTCCGAACCACTGGAATGTGCTCCAGTTCCTGCCAATGTGGATCGCAAAGTAGATCAGGTGGATAAAGAACACACCCATAAACCCGATGGCTCCGACACGATGGATAATCGCAGCCGATCTTGGACCACCCAGAAGTTCCATTACCAATGGCGCCCACGAGCTTTGGGCAAACAGCACGGTCAGGCCGGTCAGTGCCAGTGTCATGATGGAGAGTGCGCCAATCAGGTGTGCGAGCCGCCACCAGCGAGAGAATCGCCGGAAATGTGTTTTACCCTGTGGCAGGTCTTCAGTCATGATATGCGGCCGGTCCTTGCCGTGCTTGCGGTCCTGGTATTCACGGTAGAACCACAGTGCAGAGTGTAACCAGAAGAAGGCAAAAGTACCCAGCAGAAGGGCGATCATACCCTTGGATGCAAACCACATTACCGGGTACTTCTCGATGTCATGTGTGTTGCCGTGTGGCTGGAAGGTAACGTAGCCTGCAGTCGCATTCTCATGGCAGGATCGGCAAGTTTCTAGCCGGTTGCCGTTGTGTACCTTGGAGTCCTCCTGATCAACTCGCTTGATACCGTGGAAGCCGTGGCAGTCGTAGCACTTGGCGGTTTCTCCATAACCAAGTTTGGTGACTTTGCCATGATAGGTTTCGGTGTAGGTTTCAAGGTTGTCTGTATGGCAGTTACCACAATTTTCTGTAATTGCCACCCGGCCGGTTGCATCATGCGGGTCGGAAACACCGTGGGTTGAGTGGCAATCGCTGCAGACAGCGGCGTCAGTATTGCCGTTACCAATTTCCTGGCCGTGCACCGAGGTCAAATAGGTATCCAGTACTTCTGTATGGCACTCACCGCAGACAAACGGAATCTTTAAACGATTTTCAGGGTTGGCGATGCTGTCTATCGGGGTGATGTAGTGCGCATCGTGACAGTTGTAGCAGGTTGCGTTGGTGCGTGATTGATCATCGATATTGGGCCTGGAATGTATTGAGTGCATGTAGCTCTCAATCTGCTTTACGACGACACCCAGGCGGGCATTCTTGCCATTGCCACTCTCAAGTTGGGCCTCTTTCCACAGATCCTGGTGGCACTTGACACAACCAACCTTGCGGTCAACACCTTTCTTATGCGGTATTTTGACGATATCTGTGTGGCAGTTAACGCAATCGCGGCCACCGTGTACGCTTTCCTTGAACGCTTCTGCAGTGACATGCAGTTGCCGTCGCTCACCGTTGGCACCTTCTCTGGAGTAGTTCTCCTTACCATGGCATTTGAGGCACTTTTCATTACGCAGCTTGGGATTTTCCGGCTCGGCAAATGCTGAACTGCTGAGTGGAACCTGGCTGGCAGTTATCAACAGCAGAACGGAAAGAATCTTTGCAAAGAAGAGCAAATGGGTACGCAAGGTCAAAGGGTGGGGTGCTTTTGGTAGCCGGTTTGCCAGAATCATGCCTGGTCCTTTTTTAAGGTTCGTAAATGAGTCAAAGCCTGGCCCGCAGCACCTTGCTACGGAGCTAACAATCAGGGCCCGTGCAACATCAACATCAACCCGCAATATAAGACTGCCAGAACCACTGTACCAATGACCTAGGTCATGATTAATGCATATTCTGACAGGGGGTAAAAGTACCGGACTGTATAAAAAAACTATACAATCTATAAATCCATATAACATCTTGATAATACACAATAACTTATTATTAAGTGTTGTTTCTGTACA
The DNA here is from genome assembly GCA_024277815.1 of Gammaproteobacteria bacterium. Taxonomy (GTDB): domain Bacteria; phylum Pseudomonadota; class Gammaproteobacteria; order Xanthomonadales; family SZUA-36; genus SZUA-36. Next base: position 52,452 of record JAJRUM010000040.1, on the reverse strand, counting down.
GAATAAATGTACTTCTCAGAGAAAATATCAAAGCGTAAGACCAGGCTGTTTCAGCATGCCGAAAATGCAAGTCCCTGAATTTAAAAACCTAAACCTGGCGGGTACATCTTTGGATGGGTCTGGCATGTAAGTTGCATCTTATACAGTGAAGCAAAAATACGAGGTGGTCAGATGATTGACAGGGCTAACATTCTCATCGTTGATGATGAAGAAGTGGTTCGCCACAGCCACCTCAGGAGCCTTGCAGGCACGCAATGTGATGCCAGCGAAGCACGGGACGGGAAGCAGGCACTGGACGCCATGGAACAGAATCCGTTTGATGTCGTTTTGCTTGATCTCTGCATGCCGGGACTTGATGGCATGGATGTTCTCAGAACCATCAAGATTCGCTGGCCAGCCAGCGAGGTTGTCGTCATTACAGGTTATCCAAGTATTGATTCCGCCAAACAGGCCGTCAGACTTGGGGCATTTGCTTATCTGACAAAACCACTTGGCCCCGATGACGTAGTCAAGGCGGCTAACGATGCCATTAACCAGAAGCGCTGGGCATTGCGCAGCGACCTTACCCATTAACCCGAACCAGGAGGAAAATCATGAACACCAAACCACAAGTACTGGTCATTGATGATGATGTAATCGTAGGACGTAGTTTTGACCGGGTTCTGTCCGGCAAAGGCTATGAAGTCAGCACGGCACTCAGCGGTGAGGAGGCTATGGATACGCTCAGGGAGAATGATTTTGATGTCGTTTTCACTGATATCAAGATGCCGGGCATGGACGGCCTTGAGGTCGCTGAGCGGATCAAGGCCAGGTGCCCATGGACGCCGGTGGTTGTCATTACCGGTTACGGCACTGCAGACAATGAGGCCAGAGCATCCGTGTTGGGTGTCAGCGGGTTTGTGCGCAAGCCATTGACGCCAGAGATCATAGAAAGTGTCACGCTCAAGGCCATGCATGAAGCCGACGTCATCGTACATGCTGCAGAGGCCATGCAGAAGGCCGATAGCGAAGCTGAAGAACAGCCTGACAATGACGGCGGTATCGGCTTTGCTGCCAAAAATGTGGGCCTGTTCTTTGCGGCTCCCATTGTTGCCCTGGGTTATGTGATAGCCCTGCCCCTGGTTGGCTTCTACATGTTTGCCAGGCTGGGTTACCAGGCGTATACCCAAAGGAGCACGCCCGAGTGAAAGGCTATCGTCACAAGCTGGTGATTGCAATGCTACTGGCGTGTGTACCACTGGATGGCAACACAGCCGTAAACGTCGCTGAGAATCACGTCATGGAAAGTAGTGAGGTGGTTCTCAGGGCAGTGTTGAAAAAAAACACCCGGTGTCTGAAGTGCCACTCCCGGGAGAAATTCAAGTCACTTGATGACGGTGAACAAATGTCACTTCAAGTCCTGCCGCAAGCTTACTTGTCATCCGCCCACGGTGAGGTGACCTGCATTGGCTGTCACGAGGCGATTGGCAACAGAAAACACCCCTCAAGAAAAACCAATATCGCCGTCAGCAGTCAACGGGAATATTCATTACAGTTGAACCAGAGTTGCCGAAATTGCCACACAGGGAAATATACCCGCTATGAGGGCAGCATACATGCCTCGCTGGTCAGCAAGGGCAACACGATTGCGCCGCTGTGTACGGATTGCCACAGCGCGCATGCGGTCGAGAGCATGGCTGTGTACAAGCCGGTGACCGGCTTGCCCTGTAAGAACTGCCACGCTGATATTTTCGATGCCTATGCGGCGAGTGTGCACGGCAAGGCGAGGAAAAATGGCAATGTCATCCGTGCTGGTCATATTCAGGCACCTGTATGTGCCAATTGCCATCGTGCGCATGACGTTACAGCGGTGGCATTTGGCGATAATCTGAAGGCTGAGTGCCTGGGTTGCCATGAGGATGTCAAGCTGGCCCATGATCGCTGGCTGCCGAATGCAGGCTTGCATCTTGATGTGGTTTCCTGCGCTGCCTGTCACGCACCGGTTGCCGAACGCAGAATTGATCTTCAGTTGGTTGACAACATTACCCGCTTACCAGTGGGTGGGAAACAGGGCCATGAAGTGCTTCAGAAGCAACTGGAGATTATCGACCAGGCCGACGGCAATATAGATCCTCTCCGGCTCTGGAACCTGGTAAGGCAATGTGGGCAGCAGGATAAAGCGCTTAATATTACCTTGCGCGGTCGTATGGAGGTCAGTTCCGGTGCAGAGGCTCATCGTCTGGCCCGCAGCGGTTTGGCTGTAAGAAATTGCGACAGTTGCCACCAATCCGGCTCTGAGCCATTCGAGGATGTAGTCATTTCAATCATCCGTCCGGACGGCAGAACACTGCACTATCAGGCGGACAAGGAAATTCTGGGTTCAATGGCCTCGGTAGGTTCTGTCAGTGACTTCTATGTGTTGGGTGGAACACGCGTCAAGCTGCTGGACATCCTTTTACTGTTAGCCATATTTGCCGGTTTTGCCATACCTGCCGGGCATTTCACCATGGGTAGAATTATCCGCAAAAAAGAAAGTAAGGGAGGCCAGTAATGTCAGCAATTTACGCTGCTCAGCGAGAGCAAAATGATTTGTATATTAACCCGCTGCCAGTACGTATATGGCACTGGGCCAACGCGCTGGGCTTTGTACTCTTGATCCTGACGGGATTGCAACTCAGATATGCCGATCTGTTGAATGTTATCCCATTCGAAATGACCGTCAAAATGCACAATTGGGTTGGGTTTTCAGTTATTGCCAACTATTTTATATGGTTGGGTTTTTACCTGTTTTCCGACAGAATCAAGGTCTATCATCCGGAGCTCAACGCGCGCAGGTTCTTCATCCGGGCATTCCGCCAGATACGTTATTACGGTTATGGCATTTTTAAAGGCGAGCCCAGCCCGCACTTGGTTCGCCCGTACGACAAATTCAATCCGATGCAAAGCATTACCTATCAGATTGTGATGTTACTGGTCATTCCTGCACAGTTTGCGACCGGCATCATGATGTGGGATATCAAGCGCTTTGAAGATTGGATTGCGCTGTTGGGTGGGATCAGGGTCGTTGACACCATCCATGTGCTGATATTCATATTCTTTGTCTCATTTATCCTGGTTCACGCCTACATGGGAGCCCTCGGCCATACGCCCTCTGCACATTTCAAAGAGATGTTCACGGGTTACGAGGAAGCAGGAAGGAAACAGGATAGACAGAGGGGGTAAAAGGGGGGGGCTGAAGGCTCCGCACCCCTCGGCGGAGCCTTCTGTTTTGCGAGCGGCCGGAAAGAAGCCAGCTGAGTCCCGGTCCCTTTCCCGTATAGGCCTAATAGCTCTTGTTTTTATGGCGCTTGCCGTGGCAGCTAAGTGTACATGAACCACTGCCGGGGCTGTTCCAGTTGAAACTAATGCCCATACCCCCTGAAGAGCTGACTACTGAAGTATCAAAATTGATCAGCCTGTCGTTATCCGAGGCGTGCGGGTCATGGCAGACATTACATGCGGCGTCCTCACCCCGGATGTGCTTGTCGTGCTCGCCAAAACTATTGTTATCGTCACTGAGGATGTTGGCGGCATCGTGGCAACTGAAACAGGAAGCGTACTTGGCTGCACTGTACGTCGATGGGTCACTGGTAACGTAACGCCGTTCAAGCAGGTTGGGCCAGGAGGACCCATGTGCTCCGTTGGGTCCGCCGCCGCCAGCGGCCGGGCCATTATCGCTGTTGTGACAGTTGGTACAGGACACAATGCTGTTTTCTGCCCAACCGTTTATCAGGCTTGGCACGTCACCGTTGCCGGTGTTCGCACCTGTCTTGGTGACGGGGTGGTATGAGGTTTTATTGGTGAATTCAACCCGTACATTGGTTTCGGGGTACAGTCGCTGGGTCAGTGCTGCGGGTTTGCCGGTACTGTCAGCATGACAGCGGAAGCAAACCTCGTATTCAAAGGCGGCCGTGGCGACGGGGCTGCCGGCAGCGTTGATGCCCGCTGTGCCTGTCAGCGGGCCGTTAGCCGGGCGGGGTGAGGTGGATGGCCCCGGTGCACCCACGCTTACTTCAGCTTCGTGAGGGTTGTGGCAATCAGCACACTCAATGTGTCGTGTTCCACTATTGACGATGGCGCCTTCGCCCGGGCTGTGTATGGCTGCGGTTGCGGCCACCGGGTGTACCGAAGTTTTCTGGAACTCCGCACGGATATCAGTGGCAGCAGGATTTCCATCGTGACAGGTATAGCATTGGCTCTCTTCAAAATCGACTGCCAGCAAGGGGGAGTCGGTGGTTGGATTGGCACTGTCCGGCCAGCCATGCGGATAATGGCAGTTGGCACAGGAAGCTGTTTTGCCCGTGTCGGTGATAGCCGGGTAGCTGCTTCCATATTGCCCGCCGGGCCACATTTCAGCAGCGCTGGTGTTGAAGTGGGAGGCTACACCACTGGCCAGTGTATGACATTCGGTACAGAGGGTTTGAATGTCGTTGATGCGCAGCAGCAGGCCATTGTCTGCGCCGTTGTAATGGGGGTCATGGCAAGTCAGACAGGATATATTGCCGGACGCATCCAGTGGCAGTCCGGTGGGGCTCTGGAAATCGCCACTGACTGGAATGGCAATGCCGACAGGGTGTGAACCCAGTGAAGAACTATTGACATCACGTGCGCTGTGGCAGTCTTTGCACTTCTGCCCGAGGTCATTGTCAATGCGCTGGTTATGACGTCCCTGGCCGGTTCCTGCGCCCGCATATGCAGGGGCAGTGGGGTCAAAGGGAGTCATCTTCTGACTGTGCTGGTCGTGACAGGTTGAACACATGAGTACATCACCCTCCATGCGCACGGCCATTTCAGGGTCTGTTGGCAGTACGATGTCTGGAATAACGTACAGGTACCAGGTGTCGCCGGCTACAAATGACGGCGATGTGATGCCATCACTAAAGTTCAGCGCCAGGCCATCCCCGAGTGGCACACTCGTACCCGTGATGCCCGTGCCATCAGGTCCTGTCGGGGCACCACTGCCTTTCAGCTCAAGGTACCACTCAAACTCCGCGACCCCTGTGTCTCCAGGCAGCGTAATCAGAATGGTGTACGTCTGGATGTTGGGTCCTGTGAAGGCGCCGCTGGAGACGATGGTTCCGGCGGATGTGTTAGCTCCATCTGCTTCGATACGGCCTTGTGGCCCTGCGTCCCAACGATGGGACGTGCCGCTTGCGCTCATTCCGGCTGGTAACGCCAGTCCGGGCCGGGCCTGGTCTGCTTCAACAAAGGGCTTGCCAGTTGCTGTGCCGCCGACAACATGGCAGCTTTGGCAGAGGTTGGCGTTCCCTGCTACTGCAGTGAGTGTGCCACCAGGCGCACTGTGCAGTGTGTGGCAGGTTACGCACTCAATTGAGTTGCTCGAGTTATGTGGTGGGTCGAGTGCCAGTGCCTGGTTGGTCAGGGCCAGCGCCGTAAGTATCATCAACAGGATATTTGTTTTCTTAAACATGACAGCCTCTAGTTGGAGTCGTCGTCTGAATCATCTTCGGAGTCATCGTCTGAATCTGAACCATAACCGGAGCCAGCATCAGTGCCTGAATCTGAGCCGCGGTCCGGGCCAGTGTCTGATCCAGAACCAGACCCGTGATCCGAATCGTGGCCGGTGCTTGAATCCGGGTCCAAATCATCTTCGGAATCTGAACCTGAACCTGAACCTGAACCTGAGCCAGAATCTGAGCCTGAATCTGAGGGCGGCCTGTTACCTGATCCGGTGTCCTGGGGGGAGCCGGAGTCATCATCAGAGTCATCATCAGAGTCGTCATTTGACTGATCATTTGAACTGTCTTCAGAGTTGTCATCGGAACCGTGACCGGAATTGTGATCAGAACTGTCATTGTCATCAGAACTTCCGTCGGAATCATCGTCAGAATCATCGTCCTGTGGTGGTATATACACAGGGTCCTGGTAGGTATCTATGCCGAATACCTCCGCCCGACTATTGTTGACGGAGGCAATCCACAGGCGGTTAAACCGGTCCAGTGACAGGCCCATTGGTGTGCGTAACTGGCCAGGTTCTGACCCAAACCCCCCAATGGTTGCCAACGGGATGCCGTTGGCATCGAACACCTGGACTTCACCCTGGAAGCCATCGGCTACATAGATACGATCCAGGCTGTCAGTGGTAATGCCAAGTATTCTGCCAAAACGCAGTTTAAATGACCCGGGGCCGTATTTCGACCCGAAACAATATTGAAAAACTCCCTGGCGATCGAATACCTGTACGCGGTCATTGTTCTGGTCGCCTACAATCACCTGGCCAGCACCGCTGACGTGTACTGCGGATGGAAAGTTGAAGCTGAGTGTGTCCGGCCCGGATGAGCCATCAAAATTAAATTTCCACGCGCCATTCAGGTCATAGACTTTTACCAGGTTTTCGGCGCCATCTGATACGTATATTGTATTGGTTGCAGTATCCGGATCGATGGCAATGTCATTGGGGTTGGTGAACTCGCCGTTACCCCGTCCGAGCTGGAACAGCAGGGCCCAGCTGGAATCATAGACATTGACACTGCCGCTATCGGCATCTGCTATGAAAACAAACCCGCTGGCATCCACCGCTATTGCGGATGGTGTTCCCAAGCCTGGAATCACCAGGTCGGTGAGACCAAAGCGGTTTTTCTGCACCATCTTGCCGCTGCCAGGATCGGCAATATAAATATTGCCATTACTGTCCGTTGCCAGGCGGGTTGGAGCCCTCAGATCTTCATTGACGGCACGCAGAAATGTAAATTCAGGCGCGGGTACTGTTGAGGTGCCACCCCATCCACAGCGCTGCGCCATGGCTTGCGCTGGTACCAGCGCAAGCGCCAGAATAATTAAGGCAAGGCCACGGTAAGGCAGCTTCAACCGTACTGGGTTTGATTCTATCCCGGGTATGAACACGCTAATCTCCCTTTCACAGCAACTAACCGGAAAACGCCGGCTATTTACTCTGGCTTACTATCCCCTTGTGGCTATTCAGGTAGTGCGGGAATCGGAAGGCATCCTGGGCCCGACTGCCCTGAGAAGTGAAAATGTACTAGCCACGGGAAAAGGTTACACCTTTCAAGGATGTAATCAAGCCTAAACCCGGGTTTTAGTTGATATTGGTCATCTTTGGGGCCGATTTCAGTGTCAAAGCATCATTCTCCACGAATCCGGATAGCGTACTTTTTCATCAATGCCTGAAAATTACTGCGTTGCATACCGGTCTCCTGCGCACTTTTTGTTACGCTCCAGCCATTTCGCTTCAAAGCACCCAGCACAAATAATTTTTCGATGTTCTCCACCGATTTCTGCCGTGCAATCTTCTTGATGAGTTTTAGCTCCTCACCGGTCTGCGGGATGTCCAGGCCCATCTGTGGCAGCATATCAACCATATTCACAAGGTGTCCCTGGCGAATCGTTTCATCGCTGGTGAGGATAACTGCGCGGTGTACAGCATTTTCAAGCTCGCGCACATTGCCCGGCCAGTCGTGGTTCATCAATAAATTCATTGCGCCGGTTGAGAACTCGGTTACTTTACGATCCATTTCTTTGCTGAACAGTTTAAGGAAATGGAAGGCGAGCGCGGGAATGTCCTCCTGCCGGTCTCTTAGTGGCGGTATCTCAAGCGGGAAAATGTTGATGCGGTAATACAAATCATTGCGGAAATCACCTGCAGCCACCATCGCTTCAAGATCCTTGTTGGTCGCAGTGATCAGCCTGATATTTACCGAGTGGCTTTGGGTATCGCCAACTGCCTTGAACTCTCTTTCTTCAATAAAACGCAATAATTTAGCTTGCGTTGACAGTGAAATGTTACCTATTTCATCGAGAAAGAGTGTGCCACCGTTGGCTGAGTCCAGCAGGCCGGCCTTGTTTGACACAGCCCCCGTGAATGCCCCTTTTACGTGGCCGAACAGTTCACTTTCGAGCAGGTTTTCGCTTAGTGACGCGCAGTCAACAGTCACAAAGGGCCTATCTTTACGCAGGCTGTTGTAGTGTATGGCCCGGGCGATCAATTCTTTTCCAGTACCGCTTTCACCACGGATCAGCACTGTGCTGTTGGTGGGTGCACAGCGAGCGACCAGGCGATAGACCTGTTGCATCGACGAACTGGAGCCTATGATGTTTTCAAAGCTGTATTTTGCGCTGACTTCACTTTTCAGATGGAGGTTTTCCTGCAGCAATTCGCGGCGCTCAAAGGCACGTGCCACCACCAGCTCAAACTCCTCCGGGTCAAATGGCTTGGGCAGGTAATCGAAAGCACCCAGTTTCATAGCCTGCACAGCGGTTTCAATCTCGTTCAGCCCGGTGATCATGATGACATCGATATCGGGGTGCGTTTCCTTGACCCGCTGCAGGACTTCGATGCCGTTCATCTTTGGCATCTTGATATCCAGTATCAACATGTCATAGTTACCCTTGGCAACTTTTTCCAGTGCTTCCAGGCCATTGTGTGCTGAGTCGACGGTAAACTCTTTGGCAGACAGAATTCGCCTGCAACTGTGAATTACAATTTCTTCATCGTCAGCAATCAGAATTTGCCGCTTCATATGTCACGCCCCTGATCATTGTCATACGGCCCGCCTATCGGAAGGTATATACGGAATGATGTGCCTTTACCTTCGGTACTTTCTACATCTATCGCGCCGCCGTGGGCTTCAATCGTCCCATGGCTTACTGATAAGCCCAGACCGGTACCCCTGCCGACGCCCTTGGTGGTGAAAAATGGATCAAATATGCGCTGAAGGTTCTCCTCAGGAATGCCGCAACCGGTATCAGTAATGGTGATCTCAGCAACACTGCCCGTTTTAACGCCCGGGTCTGTGCCGGGATAGTTGCGTAAAAAACGGGTCTTGACGGTTATCTTGCCCTCGCCTTCGATGGCATGCTGGGCATTGACCATCATGTTCATGATGACCTGCTTGATCAGGTCATCGTCCAGCCACACATCGGGAATCTGTCCGTCCAGATCAAGCTTGATTTCAATGTTATCCGCTTGTGCCGGCTGCTCGATCAGGTAGGTGGTTTCCTTAATCAGCTTGTTCAGATTGGCATAGCTTTTTTCCGGTGCTTTTTCTCTGGCAAAGTCCAGCAACCTGCGAATAATGGCTGCACAACGTTTGGTTTCCTGTATCACCAGATCCAGGTCCTCAGCTTCGGGGCTGCCGTCTGCCATATTTTTGCGTACCAGGTAAGAGAAAGTCAGGACACCGGTCAGGGGGTTGTTGAGTTCGTGTGCAATCCCCGCCGCGAGCAGTCCCACTGAAGCCAGCTTTTCGCTACGGGCGGTTTCAGCCTGGGCAATATGCAGTTCCTTCCGGGCTTCCTCTACCTTCTGTTCCAGTGTGCGCGCCCAGTCCTCGAGGTCGGCGTGAGACTTGCGCAGCGTCCTGGTCATGCTGTTAAAAGACTCTGCCAGTTGCCCGAATTCGTCCGCACTGCGAATCGGAATGGTCTGGTCCAGATTGCCGTTGGCCAACCGGGCGGCACCGATCTCCAGGTCCCGCAATGGCAGGTACACCATACGGTGCACGAGATAACTCATCAGGAAGCCTGCCAGCAGGATGAATCCCAGCGACAGGCCAATGATGGTATAAGTATTCGAGCGCATGGTCTGGTCGATCTTGCTCAATGGAGATACGATATCCAGTACGCCGAGTACCACCTGGTCACTGGAATGCTTGTGGCAACTGCTGCTGGAACACGTAGCGTCGTTGCGAATGACGGCCGTGCTGCCGAGCATGCGCCGGCCATCCTGGTCGGTAAAAAACCGTGGCCGTCCAATCATGGGGCTTTCCTGGCGGGATTTTTTATTGAGATGACAAGCCAGGCAGGATTCAGCTTCCTGGTCAACCTGGGTGCCGATTTCATCTTTCTGCGACGAATGAATGATGGTGCCGTTTTTGCTTAATATTCTTACTTTCTCGATACCCTGGTGGTCAGCCACCCCCTGGATGATTTCGCTGACATGAGAGGGTTTGTTTTGCATCATCGCAAAGCGCGTACTCTTGATGACCACATCGGATAGCTGCGCGCTGTGTGCAACGGCTTGCTGCAGCAGTTCCTCCCGGTTATTGCGAACCAGCATCAGCGTAAATACAAAAACTGCAACAGTCAGTGCAATCACAAGGTAGAACCCGACCTTGAACTTCAAGCTGTTGTGCATGATGGTCACATCGGTACACCTGTTCCTGGTTGTGGAAATAATGCCCGGGCGGTTTTCTCAGCGTTGACCACGCAGTCGTTCAGACTGACGCCTTTAAAGGCATTGCCAGTCAAAATCAGCCCCGGATGTCGCTGCATGATCGTGTTGATTGCATCCAGTCTTACGGCGTGCCCGACAACATATTGGGGTATGGCCTTTTTGTGCCGGAAAATACGGATGAAGTCAGGTTCGGCATCAATGCCAAGGATATCCCGCAAATCATTTCTGACGCGGTCGATCAGTTGTTCTTCCGGTAGCCTGGCCAGTTGAGGTGACCTGGCCCCACCTACCATGGAGCGCAGCAGAATTGAGTCCTCCGGGGCACGCCCCGGGAACACGTTGGAATCTATAATTGCGCCCAGTACTGCCCGCTGCTCTTTTGACGGCACCAGGAAACCAAAGCCATCAAGTACCTGGCCAACATTCTTTTTGTGGTAACCGAAGCAGCAAACAGCCAGTGACGGGTAGGGTATAGCTTCCAGCAGGGCAGCCAGCGCGAGGTCAAATGACCGCAACATACCGGCTTGAGCATGGGCTGGCGCTGCCAGTATCAGTGTTTCACATTCTTCCACTGTGCCGTTGCCGAGTAGCAGCGTGTAGTGCCCGCCGTTACGAGAGATTTCCTGTACAGGTGACGCGATGCGTACCCTGTCGCCCAGTTGCAGTGCCAGCGCATCGGTTAATGTACCCATGCCATTGGCAAAGGATGTCAGGGTGCCGCCCGGTCCCGGTCCCGGTCCCGGGGTGTCTTTCTTGCCGCTGCGGCGGGCTTTCCTCTGCAGCTTGATCAGGCCGCGAATCAGGCTGTGGTATTCGGCCTCCACCTCGTGAATCCGGGGAAAGCAGCTTTTCAGGCTTAGTTGTGTAGCGTCGCCGGCAAATACACCCGATGCCATCGGGTCTATCAGGCGTTCAAAAGCCTCCCGGCCGAGGCGTCGGGTGCCGAATTCGGCCAGTGTCTCGTCAGGGTTGTCGGTTCCCCCGGCAACCAGTTCGTACAGAACCCGAAGTCTTCCGGGCACACTTAACAGGCGTGAAGCCAGGAATTCCGGTGGTTTCTCCGGTAGCTTGTGCAGTTCGCTGCGACTATAGACATAACGTTTTTGCGCTGAGGTGTCTGCCGGAACAGGTGACACGCCCGCTTCTTCGCACAACTTGAGGGTCCGCGGTATTTTGTTCAAGAAACCGTTGACGCCGCCTTCGCACAGGTAGCCTTCCGGGCTGGCTTCTGTCCAGACTTTTCCGCCGACCCGCTGGCCGGCTTCGAAAACTACGATTTCAGCATCAGGCTTCCTGGTAAGGATTGCCTGCGCGGTAGCCAGCCCTGAAATCCCTGCACCTACAATGCAAATTCTCACATTTTCATCCCGTTGCGACTTTCTGTGGCTGAGTATAAAACCAACGTAGAATTTAACCTATTTTCTATACGCTGAACCTCAATACTTCCGATTTATTGACATATGTCATACGCGCCTCGCCACAGTAGGCGTAGTTTTGTAGCCTGGACTCGGTTATACAATTATGCCGGTCCTGTTTTGTTAGAAAATGGAGAGCAATTGTGAAGGTTTTTAACAGAATTGCTGGCAGCTTAATCATGCTGGGTTCGCTGCCTTTTGCACTCGCCGGTTGCGGAAGTGAGAATACGGTCAGTTATGCACAGGATGTGAAGCCGATTCTTGAGCAACATTGTCTCGAGTGCCACAAGGAAGGTGGCGAGGGACTGGTAGCCAGTGGGTTCAGCATGGAATCCTACGCGGGCCTGATGAAGGGTACCCGGAATGGCCCGATGGTCATTGCCGGGGACGTTGAGGGCAGCAACATGGTGGTGTTGATGGAGGGTCGGGCAGATCCTTCCCTCAAGATGCCGCACAATCATGGCAAAAAGAGATCGATTGCCAAACAGGATATCCAGACCATCAGGCGTTGGATAGAGCAGGGCGCGAAAAATAACTAGGAAGGACTCTTCCTGGCAAATGATCGTGTATCCTGAGCGGCAGCCCGTTGAGTCAAAATGGGCCGGTCTTTTTTGTGTGAAATATATTGGGTCACTCCAATAAAAACGTTTCGATTTGGAAAGAATAATATGAAACATATTCAAGCAGACGTTGTAATCGTAGGTGCCGGAGGCGCAGGCCTCAGGGCTTCAATTGCGATTGCTGAAGCAAACCCTGACCTTGAGGTTGCGTTGATTTCTAAGGTCTACCCGATGCGCAGTCATACCTGTGCGGCAGAGGGTGGGGCGGCGGGTGTCAAACGCTCTGACGACTCACTGGAGATGCACTTCAACGATACCGTCAGTGGCGGTGACTGGTTGTGTGATCAGGATGTGGTTGAATACTTTGTCGAGCAGGCACCGCGTGAGCTGGTCCAGCTGGAGCACTGGGGCTGCCCCTGGAGTCGTGACGAAGATGGCTCGGTGGCAGTACGCCCATTTGGCGGCATGAAGAAAGAACGCACCTGGTACGCGGCAGACAAGAGCGGTTTCCATATTCTGCACACACTGTTTCAGACCTCCCTGCAGCATCCTTCCATTAAACGATATGATGAATTTTTTGCACTTGACCTGATACAGGAAGATGGCAAGTGCCGCGGTGTGGTTGCGCTGGAAATGCGCAGTGGTCGCTATTTCCACTTCAGTGGCAAGGCGGTAATTCTTGCGACCGGCGGTGCCGGCAAGATATTTCCGTTTACCACCAACGGTGCGATTAAAACGGGTGATGGCATGGCCATGGCCTACCGTGCCGGTGTACCGCTGAAGGATATGGAGTTTGTCCAGTACCATCCGACCGGCTTGCCGGGCACCGGTATTTTGCTCACCGAGGGTTGTCGTGGTGAGGGCGGAGTGCTGGTCAACAAGGACGGCTACCGATTCTTGCAAGACTACGACATGGGTCCTGAAACCCCGCTTGGTAAGCCGGTATTCAAGTCGATGGAACTTGGTCCACGGGACCGCCTGAGCCAGGCTTTCTGGCACGAGCAGAAAAAGGGCAATACGGTGGAAACGGCCTGGGGCGATTGCGTTTTACTGGATATGCGCCACCTGGGTGCGCAGAGAATTCTTGAGCGTCTGCCACTGGTTCATGAACTGGCCAAATCCTATGTTGGTGTCGATATGATCACTGACCCGGTACCGGTGCGCCCCGTCGTGCATTACATGATGGGTGGTATTGATACCAACATCAACGGTGAGACACCCATGCCGGGCTTGTTTGCTATCGGGGAAACAGCCTGTGGCAGCCTCAACGGCGCCAATCGGCTGGGCTCAAACTCGCTGACCGAACTGCTGGTATTTGGCAAACGGGCAGCGGCTACCGCAGCTCAGTACGCAGCGGACACTGACGGTCCGGCAAACCAGGCAGATCTTGATGAGCAAGCTGAAGCCATCGTCAGCAGGATACGTGAACTTCTGCAGTGCAATGGTGACGAGACGATATCAGGCATCCGCAGGGAAATGATGAATTCGCTGGAAGAGGGTGCCGGCATCTACCGCGACGAAGAGGGTACTGAAGCAGCCTGCAAAAAGATCGCGGAGTTACAGGTTCGTTCGGCATCGATTGAAGTCAACGACAAGAGCAATGTGTTCAATACTGACTTGCAGGGGTTGCTTGAGCTGCAGAACATGCTGGATGTCGCCGAGTGCGTCGCCGAGGCCTCCAATGCGCGCAAGGAATCCCGGGGTGCGCATCAACGCATGGATTACGTCGAGCGTGATGATGAGAATTACCTCAAACATTCGCAATCGTTCCGCCAACCAGGGGAGCGCCCCAGGATCGGCTGGCTGGATGTCACCATTACACGCTCGCAACCGGGTGTGCGTGACTATTCGGGGGGTAAGAAATAATGGAAATCCGACAAATCGAACTCGAAGTCATGCGCTATGATCCTGAAAAGGATAAACAACCCTGGTTCCAGCAGTACACCGTTCCCTGCCAGGAAGACTGGGCCATCCTCGATGCACTTAACTACGTCAAGGACAACCTGGACACGACCCTGGCTTATCGCTGGTCCTGTCATATGATGGTGTGTGGTAGCTGCGGCATGATGGTTAATGGTGAACCCAGCCTGACCTGTAAAACTTTTGTTCGAGACTTGCCGGGCAAAGTCAGGGTTGAGCCATTGGAGAATTTCCCGATTGAGCGAGACCTGGTAGTGGTGCTGGATGATGTGATGCAGAAACTGCATAAGGTTCAGCCGTATATCATTCGTAAAGATGATCCACCTCCTGAAGGGGTGGAATACACCCAGTCCCGGGGTGCGCTGGCAAAATTCAAACAACTCACCATGTGCATTAACTGTATGTGTTGTTACTCCGCCTGTCCGCAGTATGGATTGGACAATAATTTTATCGGTCCGGCAGCATTGGCCCTGGCGCATCGCTACAACCTCGATTCGCGTGATCAGGGCAAATCACAGCGACTGGACATCCTGGCCGATCATGATGGTGTCTGGGATTGCTCTTTCGTGGGCGCCTGTTCCGAAGTATGTCCAAAACATGTAGACCCTGCGGCGGCTATTCAGCAGATGAAAATTGATGGCGCATTGGAGTTCTGGAAACAGAAACTGGGCTTCCCCGGAGGTGAATCATGAGTCGCCAACCCTATGTAAGACCCATATCTAAAACGACCTGGTATATGCGCAACGGCCGCTACAAAATCTATATGTTGCGTGAGATGACCAGCTTCCTGGTGGTTTTCTATACTTTTCTGACCATTGTTGCCCTGTCAACACTGGCTGCAGATTCACCGGCAGCGTGGCAAAACTTTATCTCCTCACAGCAGGGTCCGGGTATGGTGGTTTTCCATGCACTGGCCCTGCTGTACTTTCTTTTCTTTCAGACTTTCCCCTGGTTCAAATTGGCACCCAAGGCCATGCCGGTACAAATAGGGGAGAAGAAGTTACCTGGAAGTTATATCGTCATTGGTCACTACGTGGCCTGGGTGTTTATCAGTGCCGTTATTTTCTGGCTTGCGGGAGCACTATAGTCATGGCAATTGCAAAGAAAGCAGTGGTTTGGGGTTTGTTTGCCGGCGGTGGCACACTGACTGCATTTATATACCCGGCCTTGATAGCCCTGTTCCTTTTGATAGCCACCGGCAACGTCCCGGCGGGCCTCCAGTATGAACAAATTCACACTTTTGCAGCGAGTTGGGTTGGCAAAGCAGTCCTATTCATCGTACTCTTTCTGTCATTGTGGCATGCAGCACACCGTTTACGGGTCGTAGCACATGATTTCGGAATACGTAAAGACAAGCTGATTGCCAACGCCGTCTACCTGGTTGCCACCTTGGGTACCCTGATGACGGCTTTTTATTTGATCTCGATTAGCTAAAGGGAAACCGGCGGCAATGCGTCGGGACTATAGCTGAAAACAATATGAATGATGAATCGAGAGCAATAGCGGAAGATTACGACTGCGAAACGACTGAACCTGCCGGGCCTGATGTGGTGCAGGAGGTTGTCCAGTTGGCGCCGGTTGCTGCGCCCGCAATCCCTGATTACCTGCAGGACACCTATTGGTGGGCTTACCTCCATCCGAAATCTTTCTGGTTTTTCGAGCGCGAGTGGGTTGTGAACCTGATCCTGTGGGGCAATATGAAAAAGCTCACCAATGCTGTGCTGGAAGAACTCGATCTCCAGTCACAAAGCCGCGTGTTGCAAGTGGCTTGCGTATATGGTGATTTTTCGAACCGCCTGGCTGCGCATTTGAGCAATAGCAGTTCGACGCTCAGTGTGGTGGATGTTGCACCGATCCAACTGCAGAATATCAAGAAGAAACTGGCAGGGCAGAGCAATGTTTCAGTCCACCATCAGGATTCCGCCGCACTCAGTTTTCCTGCTGACAGTTTTGATGAAACGGTGGTGTTCTTTTTGCTGCACGAGCAACCAGAGCACGCACGTCGCGAGACGGTGGCAGAGGCTGTGCGGGTAACGCGGCCTGGTGGACGGGTCATCTTTGTGGACTACCATGGTCCGCGTAAATCGAATCCCATGCGTTATGTAATGAAGCCAATCCTGGCGATGCTGGAACCGTTTGCGATGGATCTTTGGCGTAATGAACTACCAGCGTTCATGCCGGCTGACATTCAGCCGGAGCAGGTAACTTCAAGTTTCTATTTTGGCGGCCTTTATCAGAAAGTTGTTCTGAATCTCTGAACTACCCGGCGTTAAAATCCTCGAGCTGAGAAGGCGTGTCCAGGTCAGTCCCGGCGCTTTTCATAGGCAATATCCTGATTAAACCGGGGTTGGCGGCCAGGACACTGCGCGCACC
Source organism: Gammaproteobacteria bacterium (assembly GCA_024277815.1). Classification (GTDB taxonomy): domain Bacteria; phylum Pseudomonadota; class Gammaproteobacteria; order Xanthomonadales; family SZUA-36; genus SZUA-36. The sequence continues at coordinate 36,013 of JAJRUM010000040.1, read as the reverse complement.
ACATTCCCCTTGCAAGGCGCGGAGCTGTTCGTAGCAGGATAATGGGAAAATGGCCGGGGGGCCATGGCGCCCCGCAGTTTCGGCACAAACAATTTGCTGGCGGTCGGTATGCCACAATGTGGTCAGCGCCTGCAGGTTTTTTGGTGTAATGCGCCATTGATCACACAACAGGATCATCACGCCGGTTGATTCAGGCTTAATCGCACTGGACCCCCTGGCGATGGAAGTTCCCATGCCGTTTTGCCAGTGCGGATTATGCACACAGCGGGCACCGGTGTTCTCAATTGCCTGCTCGACCCGCTCCGAGTCGGCGCCGGTAACAACAATAATTTCGAGTGGCTCCAGCGATGCGGCTTTTTCCACACTCCAGCAAATCAGTGGTTTGCCCTGTTTGAGGACAAGCTGTTTCGCCTGGCCCAGGCGCTGGCTGGCACCGGCAGCCTGGATGATGACACTGAGAGGGCTGTCATTCACGTGCCGGCAGGTGTCAGTTCGCTGCCTGTGCGCAGGTTCAGGCACGCATGAATCTCACTGATGATGGATAAGGCGATGGACTCAGGCATTTCAGCACCGATATCGAGCCCGGCCGGGCCATGCACATGTATACCGTCCTGACCGTTGGTGACGTTGATTTCGTCCAGTAAACGGTCGCGCCGGGTACGTGGACCCAGCATCCCGATGTAGGCGACCTGTGCGGCAACTACTTGTGCAAGGTACTGCCGGTCATGGCTGAGGTTGTGGCTCATCATGATCGCTGCGTCTACCTTGTCCAGCGTGATTTCAGATGCCAGTTCTGCTGGCTGTAGTAAGCGAATCTTGCACACAGGCGGGAACCGTTCTGCGCGGGCGAATCCGGAACGGTGGTCAACAACGGTACAGTCCCAGCCCATCTCGGTGGCCAGGCGGGCCACGGGCACGGTGTCTACGCCAGCACCGCAAATCAGCAGCGCTGGTGGCGGTATGACCGGTACCAGCAACAGATCCACACTGCCCTGAGCGTTGCTAATGTTTTCCCGCCAGAACCGCCGGGACAGATCGTGAATTGTTGCCGGCTGCTGAATATTCTCCAGAAGCCTGCTGTTGCCTGCTTTAAACCTGGTGCCGCATGCAAAAGCAAAGCTTCCGATCGGGCAGGATGGGTCGCTGCTGGCAGTGACCAGTCCCAGAACACCATCCTGACGTTCTTGCCATGCGCTTTCGAGCGCTTCCAGGAATCCGAAACCGTCGTCACCACTGAGTTTTTGCAGCAACAGTTTAATCACTCCGTCACAGCCAATGCCGAGGCCCCAGACCAGATCCTCGTCCGCTGACAGGTCGTAGGTTATTTCACGGGGTTCTGCTTCTTCAAATACACGTTTCGCATGCTGGGCGAGGTCTGACTCCAGGCAACCACCTGAGATCAGACCGCAGTGGCTGCCGTCGGCGGCGATCAGCATCATGGCTCCGGGCTTACGGTAGGTAGAACCTTCGGTGGTGACTACGGTCCCCAATACCAGTGCGTCATCACTGCGATGTGCGCGGTAAAACTCCAATAGTGTCGATAGTCCCAGATGCATGCGTGCAGCTTACCAATATGCGTGGTCGAATTCGACCTCAACTCAGCCTGTCTTCTGGTTCATCCGATCCTGGATGGGCAGCCTGTGGATACGAATGCAGCTGACTATCGTTGTCTGCCAGGCCGGAAGTAAACCGGGTAGGCAAGAATAGTTTCGACTAGAATACGCTGCGCCAAATAGTCATTTTGTTGAAAGCTGGCGGCCGCATCAAAGGGGGTGATTCAAGCATGTACAGTTGGCACGTCTATATCATCGAATCAAGTGATGGTTCGTTGTATACCGGTGTGACCACCGATGTTGAGCGCCGCTTCAGGGAGCACTTTGACTCCCGGAAAGGAGCAAAATATTTTCGTGGCCGACAGCCGGTTGCGGTGGTTTTTAGCGAGGGCCATCCTGACCGTGGTAGCGCGCAGCAGCGCGAAGCAGCGATCAAGAAGCTTACAAAGCAAGAGAGACTGGAGTTGGTTGCAAAGGGGGGTTGAAGGGTGTGGGTGTCAAAAGCGGCCTGGGCGCCCTTGTTGAAAGGTGACATTCCATGTCTCGCAGCTAGACGGATAAGAAGCTGGGTCAACTGCGCCAAGGCTGAATGCACAATAACCCATATTAATTTAAAGTACAAGCACTTAAGCGATATTCATAATGTAGAACATAATGTATCTCGCACGTCACTGACCGCCGCTTGTTTACACCCGCCTGGATAATGGCTGTTGCTTTATGTGTAGAATCAATTTATTCTATGTGCTAGTGTATTAATACACTAATACATTGGTACGTGCGATGAAGCAACATAATAACCAACAGAAGAAGGCGCTGAAAGCATCAGCGGAATCCCTATACAAGGCTTTCCTGACCATGGACAAGCCGGAAGAGGTGCGTCAGTTTCTGCTTGATTTGTGTACACCTTCTGAGCTTGAGGCAATCGTTGATCGTTGGTGGACTGCATCCCTGTTGAAAGAGGGTCGCAGCTATCGGGAAATTAGCGAAATTACTGGCGTAAGCGTAACCACGATTGGGCGGGTAGCAAGATTCCTGACCATGGGAGAGGGTGGCTATCGGCTTGCTTTGCGCCGCGAGAAGGCAGGAAAATCATGAACAGAATAAGAGTTGCTATACAGAAGTCAGGAAGACTTTCGGAAAAATCTCTGGACTTGTTGCAAAGCTGCGGGTTGCGGTTTGCGCGCAGTAAAGACAAGTTGTACTGGTATGGAAAAGATTTTCCGGTGGACCTGTTGCTGGTACGTGATGATGACATTCCCAGGATGTTGCTGGATGGCGTCTGTGAACTTGGTATCGTCGGTGAAAACATCGCCGAAGAAGTGATGCTGGAGAGCGGTGAGGGTGGAGGTATGACCCAGTTACGCAAGCTCTCATTTGGAGGTTGCCGCCTGTCACTGGCCGTGCCGGAGGATTCATCGATCACATCGGCGCAGGACCTGGATGGCTGCCGCATTGCAACTTCCTACCCCGCCTTGACCAATGCCCTGCTCGCCAGGCGTGGAATCACTGCCGAGACTGTCAAATTCTCCGGTTCGGTCGAGATAGCACCGGGATTGGGTATCGCAGATGCCATTTCAGACCTGGTGTCCACGGGCACAACTTTACGTGCCAATCACCTGATAGAAATGGAAGTGTTGTTTGAGAGCACCGCAGCGCTGTATGGACAGTTAGACAAACTATCGCCTGAAAAGCGCACTATGCTGGATCGCCTGCTGGCCCGTCTGGATGGTGTGCTGCTGGCTGCTGAGAGCAAGTATGTAATGCTGAACGCGCCACGGGACGCCATCGAGGAAATAACCCGCTTGCTGCCGGGTGCAGAGAACCCCAGCCTGATGAATCTTGAAGGTGCTCCGGATCGTGTGGCGCTGCATGCGGTTTGCCGCGAAGCGGTATTCTGGGAGCACCTTGAAGCCCTCAGAGGTGCAGGCGCAACTGCCATCCTGGTGTTGCCGGTCGAGAAAATGCTGGGGTAAACCATGGCTATACGTATTCCGGAATTGACCGACTGGTCCGCAATACCTGAGCAGCAGCGCTCTGCTGTGCTGCTGCGTCCCCCTCAACCAGCCGGCAATATGCAGGCGTCCGTCAGTGAAATCATTGGCCAGGTTCGTCAGGGTGGCGATGATGTAGTGCGCGAACTGGGCGCAAAATATGATGGTGTCCGGCTTGAACAGCTGGAAGTCAGTGTCGCTGAATGGCAAGCGGCGGAGTCCCGGGTGTCTGCGGAAATTATAGCAGCCATGGACGAAGCGATATTGCGTATCGATGCTTTCCACCAGGCAGGCAAGGCAGTTGATGTGAGCATGGAGACCGCGCCGGGTTTGCTTTGCGAGGCCCGCTATATACCCATATCACCGGTCGGTCTGTATGTTCCTGGCGGCTCGGCCCCATTGATTTCAACGGTTATCATGCTGGCGATACCGGCACGTATTGCCGGCTGTGAGCAGGTTGTCTTATGCACACCACCTGACCCCTCAGGTCAGGTACCGTCCGCCATCCTGGTTGCTGCCGCCCGGTGCGGCGTAAAACGGGTATTCAAAGTGGGCGGTGCGCAGGCCATCGCTGCCATGGGGCTTGGAACGGAAAGCATTCCGGCCTGTGCCAAACTGTATGGTCCGGGCAACGCCTGGGTGACGGAGGCCAAGGAGCAAATTGCAGCCTTGCCGGGTGGTGCCGCCCGCGATATGCCGGCCGGCCCTTCGGAGGTGCTGGTCATTGCAGACAAAACGGCGGATGCTACCGCAGTCAGCTGGGATCTGTTGTCACAGGCCGAGCACGGGCCGGATTCGCAGGCTATCCTGATCAGTGATGACATGGCTTTGCTGGAAGCGGTGGAGCGAATTATTCCGCAGCTGGTGGAGACACTTCCACGTGCGCAGATACTGGCAGAGTCCCTGCGATATCTCGGGCGGATACGGGTGAATAGCGCTGCTGAAGCATTGGCAATCAGTAATCGCTATGCGCCCGAACACTTGATTCTTAACTGTCAGGATGCTGAGCAACTGGCCGGCCAGGTGACTGCAGCCGGCTCTGTATTTATTGGCCCGTGGACACCGGAGTCGCTGGGTGATTACTGTTCCGGTACCAATCATGTCCTGCCGACCTATGGATATGCACGTGCTTACAGTGGATTGTCGGTTAACGATTTCCTGCGGCGCATGACGTTTCAACGTGCCAGCCTCACCGGCCTGCGCAATGCAGGTCCGGCTGCTGCCGTGCTGGCACGGGCAGAGGGCCTTGATGCGCACCGCATGGCAGTGGAATACCGGCTTGAGAGAGGCGAGGAATAGTACTGATGGATATCAAAAGTATTGCCCGCCCCGAAGTCGTCGCCATGCGGCCCTATGCCTCGGCACGCAATAGCGCTGCGGCCGATGGCATTTTGCTGAATGCCAACGAGGCACCACAGCCACTGGTCGATGATTCACAGTGGCAGCGCCTGGCGCTGAATCGTTATCCACCGCCCCAGCCGGAACAACTGCGGGAGCGCCTGGCGGGACTGTATGGTGTTGGTCAGGACAAGCTGCTGATGACCCGTGGCAGTGATGAGGGCATTGACTTGTTGACGCGGGTTTTCTGCCGGTCTGGCCGCGATGCGATCATAGAATGTTCCCCCTGTTTTGGAATGTACCGCATTGCCGCAACCATTCAGGGTGCGCAGGTGGTTGATGTGCCCCGGGTCGCAGCCAATGGTTTGCAGATTGACTTTAACGGTTTGCTCAAGGCCATCGAAACGCATGCTGATGTTCGCCTGGTGTTTCTGACCTCACCGAACAACCCGACCGGAGACTTGATAGCGCAGGCAGACTTGCGACGGGTGCTTGATGCTTGTGAAGGCCGGGCACTGGTTGTCCTTGATGAAGCTTACATTGAGTTCTGCGACGCAGAGTCCGCTGCCGGACTGCTGGGAGACTACCCGCACCTGGTGGTGTTGCGAACCCTGTCAAAGGCCTGGGCAGCGGCAGGCATACGTTGTGGTGCGGTCATCGCAGATGAGGAGGTTATTCAATTGCTGCAAAGGGTTATGGCACCTTACCCATTTGCGGCCACGACAATTGATGCTGCTTTACGGGCAACCTCCAGCGAGGCGGTTGCGCGCCAGCGGGCTTTTCTCGAGATGACGAGGCTGGGCAAAGCGGATTTACAGAAATTTCTGTGCCAATGTGACTGGGTTTTGGATATATGGGAAGGTGAGGCCAATTTCATCCTGCTGCGTGTACCTGCTGCAGATGAATTGGTGGAGTGGTGTGCCGGGCGGGGGATTCGAATTCGTAATTTTGCATCGCAGGCACAACTTGAAGGCTGTATCCGCTTGACGATTGGCAGTCCGAATGAAATGGCTGAGTTAAAATCAGCCCTGCAAGCTTATGGAGAACGGGCATGACAGGTGGTAAACGCCGGATCTTGTTCCTTGATCGCGATGGAACGTTAATTGTTGAGCCGGAAGACTTCCAGATCGACAGCCTTGAAAAGCTGGAACTGGTTGAGGGTGTCATCCCCGCCTTGCTGGAGCTCAAGTCAGCCGGTTACGAATTTGTGATTGTCAGTAACCAGGATGGTCTGGGTACCGATTCGAACCCAACAGAGGAATTTCAGTTGGCACACGACAAAATGCTGTCATTGTTCGCTTCGCAGGGAATCAAGTTTTCAGCTGAGCACATTGACCCTCACTTTGAAAGCGACAACTCCCCCAACCGCAAGCCGGGAATCGGCATGTTGCTGGACTATCTGAAATCCGGCGAGCTGGATCTTACTGACAGTTGGGTCATCGGCGACCGGGACACCGATCTGCAACTGGCGGAAAACATGGGTATCGGCGGCCTCCTTTGTGGGCCCAGGGGCCTTGCCTGGGCAGAGATTGCGCGGCAGTTGCGCACGCGGCCCAGGCGCGCTTAGGTGCAACGGCATACCAATGAGACCCGCATTGAAGTCGAAGTGGACCTGGACGCCGGCAGTGGCAGCCAGATCAGTACCGGTATTGGTTTCTTTGACCACATGCTGGACCAGATTGCAGCGCACGGTGGTTTTCGCTTGCTGCTGAGTTGTGAAGGTGACCTGGAAATAGATGAACACCATACGGTAGAGGATTGCGCACTGGCGCTGGGCCAGGCGCTGGACAAGGCGTTGGGTGAACGTCGCGGCATTGGCCGATACGGCTTTGTCTTGCCAATGGATGAGTCACTGGCAGAGGTGGCCATTGACCTGTCCGGGCGGCCTGCCTTCGCTTTTGACGCCGACTTCCCACGCGATAGGGTCGGTGGTATGTCAACGGAAATGGTGCAGCACTTTTTTGCTTCTTTGAGCCAGTCATTGCGTTGCGCCCTGCACTTGAAAGTACGGGGTGAAAATACCCACCACATGGTTGAAGCCCTGTTCAAAGGCGCGGGCCGTGCCTTGCATCCGGCCCTGGCCAGGCAGGGAACTGAACTGCCCAGCACCAAGGGTGTACTGGCATGACACTGGCTATCATTGACAGTGGTGGCGCCAATATCAGTTCCGTCATGCACGCGCTCAGGCGCCTGGGTACCGAACCGGTGTTCACGGCTGATGCCGCGATTATCCGCAACGCTGACCGGGTGATATTGCCGGGTGTGGGCGCTGCCGGTACCGCAATGGCGCGGTTACGTGAATTGGAGTTGGTGGCGTGTATCCGGGAACTCAGGCAACCTGTGCTGGGTATCTGCCTGGGTATGCAGTTGTTATTTGAACGCTCAGAAGAAGAACCTGATAGTCAGTCCGGCCAGTCTGGAAGTGGCGTTGGGTGCCTGGGGATCATTCCAGGTACTTTGCGGAAGCTCGAGCCTGCCGCAGATGTGCGTGTGCCCCACATGGGCTGGAATACAACCACTGCTGCGTGTCAGGATCCTTTGCTCAATGGCTTGCCTGAACATCCATGGTTCTATTTTGTACACAGCTTTGCAGCACCGATTGGAGACGGCACCCTCGCAAGCTGCACGCACGGTGAACCGTTTGCCGCCATTGTGCACAAGGAGAATTTTTATGGCGCCCAGTTTCATCCGGAGCGCTCAGCACGCCACGGCGCAAAGTTACTGGCCAACTTTCTGGAGTTGTCATGCAATTGATTCCGGCGATTGATCTGCTCGACGGGCGTTGTGTACGCCTGTTACATGGTGATTTTGAAAAGGTCACCCACTACCCGGCAGCGCCGGCAGAACTGGCGCGCAGCTATGCTGAGGCGGGTGCGGAATGGTTGCACGTGGTTGACCTGGCTGCTTCAAGGGATGGTGCGGATGCCGATACTTCGGCCTTGATTAAACTGCTTGGCCAGGCACCACAGTCGGTTCAGACTGGCGGAGGGGTCCGCAATGGCAAAGACATTACCAACCGGCTGAATGCTGGCGCCGCCCGGGTGGTGATTGGCAGCTTGTGTGTGGCTGATACCCGCAGCTTTATTATCTGGCTGGAACACTTTGGTGCTGACAAGCTGGTTGCGGCCGTGGATATCCGTCTTGACGAAAAAGGTGTGCCGTGGCCGAGGATTCATGGCTGGACTGACCAGGGTGACCGCGACATGTGGCAGTTGCTGGATGAACTGTCGGCGGGCGGACTGGTGCACTTGCTGTGCACGGACATCAGCCGGGATGGTGCTTTGAGTGGCCCCAACCTGGACTTGTACAGTGAAATAACCCGGCGCTATCCACAGTTACAGTTACAGGCCTCCGGTGGCGTCAGCAGCCTGGATGACCTGCATGCGCTCAAGCCCGTGCGGGCTGCCGGGGTAATTACCGGCAAGGCGCTGCTGGACAGGCGTTTCAGCATTGCCGAGGCGCTGGAAGCTTTACGATGACCACCAACTTGGCCCGCCGCATCATACCCTGCCTTGATGTTCGTGACGGGCAGGTGGTTAAAGGTGTGCAGTTTCGTAACCACAGGGTGATGGGCGATATTATTGAGCTGGCCACGCGTTACAGCGCCGAAGGTGCTGATGAACTGGTGTTTTACGACATCACGGCCAGCCCGGAAGGCCGCTCCGTTGACAGTGACTGGGTGTCACGGGTGGCGGAGGTGATCGATATTCCATTTTGTGTTGCCGGCGGTATCCGCTCGGTAGAAGACGCCCGCAAGGTTTTGCAGCGTGGTGCAGATAAGATTTCCATCAATACCCCGGCCGTGCAGCGACCGGAGTTGATCGATGAACTGGTGATGGCCTTTGGCAGCCAGTGCGTGGTTGTCGGTATCGATTCAGTGCACCATGATGGGCAGTGGGTGACACGTCAGATGACCGGTATCCCGGACCAGATGCAACAGACCGGTCACAAGACCCTCGACTGGGTGACGGAAGTGACGCGCCGCGGCGCCGGAGAGATCGTGCTAAATTGTATGGGCAGTGATGGCACACGCGCAGGATTTGATATCGTGCAATTACAGGCGGCCCGCAACTTGACCTCAGTACCACTCATTGCCTCGGGCGGTGCCGGCAGCGCCGGGCACTTTATAGAGGTTTTTGAGCAGGCGGATGTTGACGGTGCGCTTGCTGCTACCGTTTTCCACAATAACAAGGTACCCATACCCGCATTGAAGCAAATGCTGTCTGCGGCTGGTATTGGAGTGAGATTATGAAACTGGATTCTTTGGCCTGGGAGAAGATGGGCTTGATGATACCTGCCATCGTACAGGATGCATTTGACGGGCGGGTTCTGATGCAGGCGTATATGAACCGGCAGGCGCTGGATGTAACGCTGGACACCGGACGGGTAACGTTCTGGAGTCGCAGCCGCGAGCAGTTGTGGACCAAGGGCGAAACCTCGGGCAACTATCTGGAGTTGGTGGCAATTGAGCCTGACTGTGATGGCGATTGCCTGCTGATACGAGCCCGTCCGCTGGGCCCGGCCTGCCATCTCGGAACGGACAGTTGTTTCGATGGGGAAGGTAGTTCAGAACCCCGGCTGGCTTTTCTGGCTGAATTGGAGCGTGTCATCGCGCAGCGTGATGATGAACGCCCGGCAGGCAGCTATACCACCCATCTGCTGGAGTCAGGGGTTAAGCGCATTGCTCAGAAAGTGGGAGAAGAGGGCGTTGAAACCGCGTTGGCGGCTGTTGCCGGCGATGATGAAGAGCTGTTGAACGAGTCGGCCGACCTCATATACCACCTGCTGGTGTTGCTGCGCAGTCGCAAGCTCAAACTTGGTACACTGGTGGAAGTACTCAATAACAGGCATGGAAATGACGCAGGTTGATTTGAAACTGATAAACCCCGAAACCATTACAGAATACCGGCAGAACGGTGCTTGCGTTGTGCGGGACCTGCTATCTCCAGAGTGGATAGAGCGCATGGCGGCCGCCACCGACCGCATATTGGCGAACCCGGGCCCTGGCAGCATGGAGTACACAGCGGATGGTAAAACCGGCCGCTATTACGGTGATTTTTTCATCTGGAGGCGCGATCCGGACTTTAATGAATTCATGCGTTCCGGACCGTTGGTGCAACTGGCAGCAGAATTCATGCAGGCGGAAGAGATCCGCTTTTTTTATGACCAGTTGCTGGTCAAAGAGCCACAAACGGCTGAGCACACACCGCTGCACCAGGATTTGCCGTATTGGCCCTTGCGTGGGCAGCAGATTATTTCCATATGGGCGGGCTTCGATCCTGTGACCGAGGAAGCGGGAGCGGTGCAGTACATCAAGGGCTCGCATAAATGGGGCAAGTTCTACGCCCCCGCAACCTTCGGTAAGAACTCTCACTTTGCCGATATTTACCGCAAAGCCGGCCTCGAAGAAATGCCGGATCCTGAACAACTGATAAGCGAGGGTGAAATGCTGCACTGGGACCTGGTACCCGGTGACGTGGTGGTACACCATCCGTTAACCCTCCACTATGCACCGGGTAACCTGACAGAATCAGGCCGGCGGAGAGGATTGGCACTGCGCTATATCGGTGAAGATGTCACCTGGGATGATCGTCCCGGAACCTTCGTCAAGAACCCCAGCCTGGCGAAAACGCTGCCGGAAATCAAACTCAGGGATGGTGACCCCATAAGTGGCGAGTTGTTTCCAGTGGTCTGGCAAAGAAACCCATAGCTGGCCAATCCCGTGTTCACAAGGGCCATTGTCAGAACCCCATGCAAGGCCATGGTCAGTGGCATCAGCACAGCAGGTCTTGGCCTTCCTGATTACCAGCGAGCGTTGCTCCAGCACGCCACTTATATTGAGGCCTTGCAGGCCTGTGGGCTGCAGGTAACGGTTCTACCAGCCGATGAAGATTTTCCGGATTCAACCTTTGTAGAAGATGCGGCAGTGTTGACGCCGGCCTGCGCGATCATAGCCCGGCCCGGTGCGGCCAGCAGGAAACCCGAGGCGGAGTTGATAGCGCCGGTGATTGATCAGTTTTATACCCGGATACATGCCATTGAAGCACCCGGAACGCTGGAAGGTGGTGACATCATGATGGTTGGGCAATATTTTTATATCGGCCTGTCAGAGCGTACTAACCGGGCCGGTGCCGACCAGTTAATCGGTATTCTGAACCGCTATGGCATGCAGGGCTCAGTTGTGGAACTGGCCGACGTGCTGCATCTAAAAACCGGTCTGGGTTACCTGGAAAACAACAAGCTGCTCGCCACCGGGGAGTTTTTAGCTGAGCCTGAATTTCAACAGTACAAACTGCTGCCGGTTGATCCCCACGAAGCTTATGCCGCCAACAGCGTGTGGATCAATGGTACCGTGCTTACGCCAATGGGCTTTCCGAAGACCCGCACTCAGATAGAGTTGGCTGGATATAAAGTACTGGAAGTTGATGTGTCTGAGTTCCAGAAACTCGACGGTGGCCTCAGCTGTCTGTCCCTGCGTTTTTAGAGTCACTGCCAGTCAGGCTGTTTGCGACCCGGGAGTAGTGCCCACTTCGAGATAATTATTCATCAGCGTTTCCCACTCCTGCATGAATGCCACATACCAGTCTGCCGTGAATCCGTCCAGAAAAGTATCGCCGGATGGGCCCAGCGAGGTGAATTCGTAAGCGATGGCGGCGGCGGTTTGGGATTTGCCCTGTGCAGCTAGCGAAATCTGCAGTTTGCCTACGGTACACCCCGGGGTCACCTTGTACATCTCTATGTTGAAAGCGTTCACATCGTGGTGTGTGACTATCCATATCGAGGCCATACCGTCTGCCCCCGGACCGGGCGGCGTCTGAAATATACAGTCAGGCTCGGCGACTCCAGAACTGGAAATCACCCAGTCAGTCTTCCAGTCAGGAATCCAGTCCGCTTCGCGAACCGGGCAAAGCAGTGGAAATACCTGTTCAGGTGTGCCGTTGATTGATTGTGTGTAGCTGTGTTTTACCCGTCGGGGGCTGTGAATACCTTCGGCTTTGACAGGGTGATTCATAGTTTCTTCTTTATCATTAGTTGCTTGATCCTGTGCGTGAAAACTGAGGGGCGTCACGTTTTTCCGCGCATGAACAGAAAGTAAAGAATGCCGGAGGTGAAAGCGCCAACAAACCAGGCATAGTTATAGATTTCAACCAGAAATGCCGGTGCGTTGCTGACCGCGCCTATGGCAGTCAGGAAGCCAGCCAGACTTGGCGCAATACCCAGCGCCAGTGCCAGCAGAGCATACATATTCCAGCCTTTGCGGTACTCGTAGTCGCCACCACGTTGATAGAACGCCGCCACGTTGAGGCGGGTGCCACGGATGAAAAAATAGTCTGCGATCAGGATGCCGGCAATCGGACCCAACAGGGAAGAATAGCCAACCAGCCAGACAAACAAGTAGGAGCCCGCTGACTCCAGAAGTTTCCAGGGCATGATGGCGATACCCAGTCCCGCCGTGATAAAGCCACCCATTTTGAACGATATATGCCGGGGTGCGATGTTGCTGAAGCCATTGGCAGGTGCAACAACATTGGCCGCCAGATTGGTGGTCAGGGTTGCCAGCAACAGGAAGACCAGTCCAAGGATGGCCGCTGCGCCACCCATGCGTCCAGCGAGCACCACCGGATCCCAGATCATCTCACCATATACGACCACCGTGGCCGAAGTCACTGCAACGCTGACAAAAGCCAGTAATGCCATCGGAATCGGCAGGCCGATGGCCTGGCCAACCATCTGGTCCTTCTGGCTCTTGGCGAAGCGGGTAAAATCCGGAATATTCAGTGACAACGTAGACCAGAACCCAATCATGGCTGTCAGGCTGGGCCAGAAAACCTGCCAGAACTGGCCTTCGCGCAGTCCGCCTGCAACGAACTGGGATGGCTTGTTCAACATTGATCCGAAGCCGTCGCCATTCACATAAGCCCATACCAGCAGGCCAAGGGCGGCCAGTATCAGGAATGGGGCAGCAAAGGTTTCCAGCCAGCGGATGGATTCAATGCCCTTGGCAATAAAGTAGACCTGGGCAGCCCAAAAGGCCAGGAAGCTAAACAACTGTGCCAGGTCAATATCAATGAAAGGCAGCGCGGTTCCAATAAATGCCTGGCCGGAGATGGCGTTGAGAATCTGGTAGATGGCAAAGCCACCCACCCACGTCTGGATACCGAACCAGCCGCAAGCCACCAACCCGCGCAACAGGCCGGGCAAGCGTGCGCCGATGGTGCCGAATGAAGCTCTTAGCAGCACCGGAAAGGGTACGCCATAACGGGTTCCGGCATGGCCGATCAACATCATGGGTATCAGTACGATCAGGTTGCCCAACAAAACAGTGGCCATCGCCTGCCAGCCGGACATGCCCTGGGCAATTAGTCCGGAGGCCAGCAGATACGCAGGTACACATACCGCCATGCCGATCCACAGGGCACTGATATTGACCCAGGTCCAGGTTCTTTGTGATTCCTCAGTGGGGGCTAGATCCGGATTCCATAGCTGGGAGTTGTCAAGCTCATTGCTGTTGGAATTTGTTGCGTTGGAAGGGTTGTTGCTGCTCATGAGCACCGAAGCTAGCGTATGTTGACCGTTGGGTCAAGATACCATAACCTGTGTGAATTGAGTATTTTATTGATTAAGAGGTTAGTCATGGCAAAATTAAAATGCGGTTTGATACAGATGGCACTCAAGGGTGATACCACCATGGAGCCGGGACAGATCCGGGAGTTGATGCTTGAGGCCCACCATCCCATGATCGAGGATGCAGCGGCCCAGGGCGTACAGGTGCTGTGTTTTCAGGAAGTATTTACGCAGCCGTACTTCTGTCCGGGCCAGGACCGTAAATGGTATGCCGCCGCCGAGGCTATCCCTGATGGCCCGACCGTCAGGCTGATGCAGGAATATGCAAGAAAGCACAGCATGGTGATTGTTGTGCCGATCTACGAAGAGGCCATGTCCGGCGTTTATTACAACACCGCGGCAGTGATTGATGCGGATGGAACTTTTCTTGGCAAATACCGCAAAACCCATATTCCCCAGGTCGACCCCGGGTTTTATGAGAAGTTTTTCTTCAAACCCGGCAATTTAGGCTACCCGGTATTTGAAACAGCTTATTGCAAACTGGGTGTCTATATTTGCTACGACAGGCACTTCCCGGAAGGCTGGCGTGCGCTGGCCCTCAACGGGGCTGAGTATATTGTCAATCCGTCCGCAACCGTGGCCGGGTTGAGCAAGTATTTGTGGGAGCTTGAGCAACCTGCATCCGCGGTGGCAAATGGTGTGTTTATCGGTGCCATCAACCGTGTCGGCAAAGAGGAGCCGTGGGCGGAACAAATGGGTGAATTTTATGGCTCAACCTATATTGTTAATCCGCGTGGTGAAATTGAAGCCCAGGCCAGCTATGGCGATGATGAATTGCTGGTGCATGAGATTGACCTGGATATGATCCGTCAGGTCCGCGATACCTGGCAGTTTTTCCGGGATCGCCGCCCGGAGTTATACGGGCAGCTGACTGACAAGTGAGCAAACCAATGCACGCTGATATCGAGTCTGGCAGACTCAATGCCGCTGAGATCGAGACCAATTTTCTTGATATGCACCCGCCACTGGAGCGGCCCGAAGCGCTGGTGGAGGCGGATCGCTGTTACTTCTGTTTCGACGCTCCATGTACCCGTGCCTGCCCGACTGGCATTGATATTCCCGGCTTTATCCAAAAGATCCGCAGCAACAATACCAAGGGATCTGCACAAACCATTTTGAGTGAAAACATCATGGGTGGCATGTGCGCACGTGTTTGCCCCACCGAAGAGTTGTGTGAGGAAGTCTGCGTGCGCACAACACTGGAAGGCCAGCCGGTTCAGATTGGCCTTCTACAACGCTATGCGACGGACGCCATAATCAACGAACGGCTGCAGTTGTTTCAGCGGGGTACGGCATCAGGCAAGTCCGTTGCCGTCGTCGGCGGCGGGCCAGCGTCACTGTCCTGCGCACACCGTCTGTCGATGTTGGGCCATCAGGTGACAGTTTTTGATGCTGCGGGAAAACCCGGCGGGTTGAATGAATATGGCATCGCGGCATACAAAACCACCCATGATTTTGCCCAGACAGAGGTGGGCTACATCCTGTCAATTGGCGGTATTGAGCTGCGCAGTAAGCAGGCATTGGGCAGAGACTTTTCTCTCGCCAGCCTGCGTGAAGAGTACGATGCGGTATTTCTGGGTTTCGGTATGGGGGGCGTTAACGCACTGGGTATGCAGGATGAGGAGATCGAAGGTGTGGTGGACGCCGTTGAATACATCGCCAAACTGCGCCAGGCCGAAAACAAGGCGGATCTGCCCGTAGGCAGGAGGGTGCTGGTCATTGGCGGTGGCATGACTGCCATTGATATCGCGGTGCAAAACAAGCGCCTGGGTTCTGAAGAAGTCACCATTGCCTATCGCAGAGGGCCTGAACAGATGGGGGCCAGCCAGTTGGAGCAGGACTTTGCCCGTACTTCGGGTGTTGTTACACGCCACTGGCTGGCGCCGGAGCGCTTGCTGTCCGATGGGCAACGGGTAAATGGTGTGCGGTTTGAATATACCCGCCTCGATGAGAACCAAAAACTGCAGGCTACCGGCGAGTATCGTGAATTGGCAGCCGATATCGTCTTCAAGGCTATTGGTCAGAACGTGCTGTGGGGCACGCTCGGTGATACGGAAGAGTCACTGGCGCTTGAAGCCGGCCGCATTGCGGTCAATGAGCAAAGAAAAACATCACTGGAAGATGTATGGGCGGGTGGTGATTGCGTGGCGGGCGGGCAAGACCTGACCGTTGCAGCAGTGCAGGATGGCAAACTCGCCGCGCTGGATATCGATCGATTCCTGCGTGGCTCACAAAACAGCCTTGGGGCGTAGCAGATGGCAGATTTAAGCAGTGAATTCCTGGGTATCAAGTCGCCGAACCCTTTCTGGCTGGCATCGGCACCACCCACTGACAAGGCTTACAACGTCAACCGGGCTTTTGAGGCCGGCTGGGGCGGTGCGGTATGGAAGACACTGGGTGAAGACCCGCATGTGGTGAATGTTAACGGCCCCCGTTATGCCGCCAATTATGGCAATGACCGGCGGGTAATCGGGTTTAACAATATCGAGTTGATTACCGACCGGCCCCTGGACGTGAACCTGAAAGAGATGCGCCAGATCAAGCGCGACTGGCCGGACCGGGCATTGGTCGCCTCGGTGATGCTGGCAATGGAAGAAAAGGTATGGGCAAGGCTGATACCGATGATCGAAGATACCGGAATCGATGCCTTTGAGCTCAACTTCGGCTGCCCGCATGGCATGTCCGAGCGGGGCATGGGCGCAGCGGTTGGCCAGGTGCCTGAATACATCCAGATGGCCACTGAGTGGGCCAGAAAGTACGCCAGCGTCCCGGTGATCGTCAAGCTGACACCCAATGTAACCAATATTCTGCCGCCGGCCCGTGCTGCCAAGGCGGCGGGTGCTGACGCGGTGTCGCTGATCAACACGATCAACTCCATCATGCGTGTGGATTACGATTCCCTGACCATGTACCCGAGTACTGATGGCATGGGCTCCCACGGCGGGTATTGCGGGCCCGGTGCCAAGCCGATTGCCCTGCACATGATCGCTGAGATTGCCCGCACGCCAGACACGGCAGATATTCCGATTTCCGGCATTGGCGGGATTACCGACTGGCGTGATGCCGTCGATCACCTGGCGCTGGGTGCACACAATGTGCAGGTTTGCACCGCCGTGATGGTTTATGGCTTCAAGATTATTGATGACCTGCTGGATGGGCTGAGTAATTTTCTCGATGAGAAAGGTATGACCCGCGTCAGCGATCTGGTCGGCAAGGCTGTTCCCAGCGTAACTGACTGGCAATACCTGAACCTCAATCATATCGAGAAGGCCAGCATCAACCAGCACCTGTGCATTTCCTGCGGCCGCTGCCATGTGGTCTGCGAAGATGTTTCTCACCAGGCCATTACGCACTCAGTCGCGGGTAAGCGCCACTTTGAAGTACTTGATGAGGCGTGCGTTGGTTGCAACCTGTGCGTCAGTATTTGTCCGGTAGAAGGCTGCATCACCATGCAACCCCTGACCGGCGGAGTTGACCCGCGTACCGGCAAACCGGTTAGCAATGAAAAAGCAGACTGGACAATGCATCCTGCCAATCCTCTGCGAGAGAGATAGCTGCGCATGGGCTCATTGCCGCGCAAGATAGAAATTCGTGAGGCCAACCAGGCGTTGATTCTTGAGGCGGCAGAGAAAATATTTGCCATGAATGGTTTCAAGGGTGCCACAACCGGTGCGATCGCCCGCGAAGCAGGCCTGCCCAAAGCCAATGTGCATTACTACTTCAAGACCAAGCTGGATCTTTACCGTGAAGTATTGAGGTATATTCTGAGTGACTGGATGTCAGCGGCATCTACCTTTGAGGCGCATGATGATCCGGCCGAGGCACTGCGCACTTATGTTACCGCCAAGATGGCGTTTTCGCGCAAGCGCCCCTATGGTTCCCGGGTCTGGGCGCGTGAGATCATGAGTGGTGCACCGGTGCTGGAAGAATTCCTCGGCACCACGTTGAAAGCATGGGTGAAAGAGCGTACGGGCATTATCCGGTGCTGGATTCGTGCAGGGAAGATAAAGGCAGTTGATCCCCAGGCCCTGCTGTACATGATCTGGGCCACTACCCAGCACTATGCGGATTTTGAGCGCCAGATTATCATCCTGAATAGTGGTAACGAACTGAGTGAGAGCCGTTACCGGCAGAGAACCCGGCAGGTTGTAGATCTGGTTCTTGGCAGCGTGGGTTTGACTTCGCAGGTTAGATAATGCCGCAGGAGTCCAATGTTTTTCTTTATTTCACACTTTTGGTAGCTATGGTCTTGTTTTCTTACGGGTTGGTGGTGGGTTGGCAATAGAGATCATTCGCAAGAGCATTTGGAAAGTGTAAGCCTGCAGTGGTGTAAAGCGGGATCGTATTTATACAATTTTCATTTTGGTATACAACTCTTTAGTATTATAGTTATCCGTGGTGTCGCGCGCGGAGGGGTAGAGCGATTTCAACAGCAACAAACTGGAATATGGAAGGGCAGAGCAATGAGAAAACCTAAGAGAAGATACTTCAGTGGTGTTTCGTTAATTATCCTCTTATCAGTAATTTCTGTCGCGCAGGCGGCGGTGTACGTTTCGAATGTGGACTCGGCTAATGTTACGGTCATTGATCCGGAAACTGACACCGTTATTACCAACATAAACGTTGGTAGTGAACCGCGGAATATCGCCAATAAGCCAGGCAGAAGCAATATATATGTACCAAATCGTTTTTCTGATTCAGTCAGCGTGATCTCTGCTGTAGGTAACACGGTTGTAGCAACGGTCACGGATGCCAGTTTTGATGAACCCTATGCGGTTGCTGTGACATACGATGGCAAGAAAGCACTGGCTGCCAACAAAAGGGGTGGTGGTAGCTCAACCGGTTCTGTCACTATTATTGATACCGCGAGCAATACCGTCAGCGGTGTAATTACCGATGCCTGTTTTTCTTCTCCTGAGGCAATTGCGACCAACCCTGTACTTCCCCGCGCTTATGTCGTTAACCGGGGAAATGGAACAGTGTGTATCATCAATACCGATACCAATTCTGTGATAGGTTCCGTTTCGGTGGGTGGACAGCCCCGCTATGCAGTGGTGACACCATCAGGTGCCTACCTTTATGTCTCCCGAAACGCCAGCGGTGATATTTCTAAAATCAACATTGCAACCAATGCAACGACTTCTATTGCTGTTTCTGGTACACCACGCAATATGGATGTCTCGGATTCTGGTGACAAGGTTTATGCAGCGTTGCAAAGTAGCAGTATTGCTGTAATTGACACCGCGACTGATGCCGTGAATACCATCAGCTTCAGTGGGGCGTTTTCAACCTACGGCGTTGCGATCATGCCTGGCACCAACAAGGGTTATGTGACCGATGAAGACCGCGATACGGTCCACGTATTTGATGTAACAACTGAAACCGAGATAACCGGACCAGGTCTGCCGATAGCTGTTTCTCCGACGGGGAGAACCCCCAGGGCGATCGTGGCTATCAATGTAGTGCCCACTTCGGCGGTTCCTATGCTTTCGAGTGTAAGCCTGATCGCGCTTGTGCTCATTATTATGTTGGCCGGGCTACTTTACAGGCGGCGTTTTATCACTTGATACAGTTTGAGCAAGTTTGTCAAACAGCTCGACGATCAAATAATGTAAACAAACTCTGAGCACCCCGGCAATTGGACCGGGGTGCGCTTTCAATTTGCCCTTGTCCCTCCATCGACTGTGGTACTGACCTGTTGGAAAAGCATCACGCGGAATTACGGGGGTTCCGCGGAGGGACATGCTCTTTGTACGCCAACCGAAATACTCTTCACTGAGATTCTTTTGTTGGATTCCAGTTGATAGGAGCACCGCCTTCACCTTCAAACTTTCGACCAAAACCCGTCATGATCGAAAGTAACATCACAGCCCAGATAATCACAGGGTAGAACGTGTTGGTGAGGAAGCCTACAGGCGTTGGTACCGGCAGTTGCGGGTAGGTCTCGACCAGGGGCGTGATGATCATCACCATAATCAACGGCCAGATATGCCGGGGCACAAAGAAACTGAAACTGTTCGCTTCTCAAACGCCGCTGACTGTCACCCGCCTGGGCGAGCTGATGATGGAAGCTGGTGTGCCCGATGGTGTTATCAACATTATCTCTGGTAGCGGTTCAACTATTGGCCGTCTGCTGGCGGAGCACCCTGATGTCGATAAAGTGTCGTTTACCGGATCCACCGAAGTGGGTAAACAGATCATTAACTCGGCAAAAGGCAATTTAAAGAAAGTTATGCTGGAGTTGGGTGGCAAATCTCCAGTCATCATATTTGATGATGCAGACATAGGTGAGGCGATCAATGGCGCGGCGCAGGCCATTTTTTCATCTGCTGGCCAGGTCTGCGTAGCCGGTTCACGACTGTATGTGCAGGACACTGTCTATGAACAGGTTGTGGAGGGCGTGGCAAAAATTGCCAGGAATATGAAAGTGGGACCCGCCACCAACAGTGCAATGGATATGGGTCCTTGCTCCAGTACACAGAGTTAAAGTCGGTTGTCGTACGCCTGTAAAGTGTCAGATGCGCTTTGACGTGGTCAAACCATTGGCCGTAACCACCGCGTTGTAAGCATCGTATCCATCGGCTTGCAGATAACCTTTGAAGCCTGCCAGCAGACGTTTGGACACCCCCGACTACCCCAATGCCGGGCCCCGCCAGCAACGGGGATATTTGACTGAAATGACAAACCCACCCAGTCACCTGCTTGCCATACTCGCATATAGGTAATAAAATCAGGGCTAATAATAACAATCGGCGCGGATGCATTGAGTACAGATGTAATCGGGTCTATTGCTGTCACTTCAACAGTCTTCTCGTTTCCTTCTGTATGCCCGGTTATCGCCGAAGAGCCGAAGCAATCTAAAATTGCTGATCAGCATTTCAAAGCTGTGAGGAGTTGGTATGAATAAAATAACCTTAAGCGAAGCTGTGAAAAAGATCTTTATGCATGAAATGTTGCTGCTGATGACTGTGATGCTTGCTCTCAGTTTATTCGGCACGGACGCCTATGCTAAAGGGCCGCTATCATCTGCCCGTGATGTAATAAAAGGATTGAAGCTGTTGCCTCCAGACTGCAAGCCGCCGCCGACCTACATCAATGCCGCAGCGCAGAAGGGCGGCAACGGCAGCAAGAAAGCGCCATTCTCATCGTTGCAAGAGGCTCTGGCAAACGCCGAGGAAAGCCAGGCCTGTGCGCTGTACGCGAAAGTCGCCGCGGGAAAATATTCGGAGGGACCGCTGGTCGTCAATCTCCCGCTTATCGTGACCGGACGCCGCGACGTCAATATTCAGGGCTCGTTCGAGGTTGTTTCCACCGCTCTCGTTCTGTCCACCCTCACCCTGATCGGCGATCAGCAATTACCTCGGCCTTTAGTGTTCGCCAAGAACGCCCCCACTCTTGTTTTTCTGGGGGTGGAATTCCTCACGGCGGGTGGTCACGCCATCCGCCAGCACGGTGGGACGCTGCGCGTTTTTGGAGTCGATATCTCCGGTACGCAGACGTTCCCTGACGATCCCTCGAGCGGGTCGGCAGTGCACCTCACCGGTGGTGTCGATGCCGTGCTCGCCGCCATGCGTTTATCGGGGAACGTCCGCGGCTTGTATGTAAGTGATGAGGGCACGCGCGTCCGCGCGGACTTCATCACCGTGGAGGACACGACGATCCATGCCACGCGCATAGCAAACATCACCGCGGCTGGCTCCTGCGACGCTCTCGGCTATCAATACATTGGAGCGGTCGAAGTAGATTCGGGGGCCGAACTTACTGGCTCCTGGTGGGAAATCCGGCGCAGCCAACTCGCCGGGCTCTATGCGCATGATTATGGGTCTGCGCAGCTCCGGCACGTGCTGATCGACGAGACGGAGCCGATTCGGGGCGGCGGCGTTGACGGCGTTGTATGCGGAGGATTCGGTGCCGTCGCGCACCGCGCCGGCGCGATCAATCTGCGCCGGCTCGCGATCACGAACAGCGGGTTATGTGGCGTGGTGGTGGGTCAAGCGCCGGGCTCGGGGATGGACCTGTCTTACGGGTTTATCGACTTCGCCCCCATAGGAGCTTGCGTCCAGCAAGAAGGATATGACTTCAGTCGGCTCAATAGCCATGTCCAATACCGCAGCGGCCTTGGTGTCCCGTTGCGGGCCACGAGCTATCCACTACCCGACGGGACTCCATACTGACTGACTATCAAGCAAACCAGGACAGCCATATCGAGTGAAATATCCTACAGGACGCAGCACGGTCGCTGTCGCCCTGGGAGCAGCAATCGGCCAACACTCTTTTTGCCCCCTAACAGCGCCCATCAAACGGCGGGCGCTGCAGGTATTTGCCAAAGCCTTCACCCACTAATGCTTCGCCGTTATCAATTGCTACGGTGCCCCGCAGGATCGTGGTGCGGGTCTTGCCCTGCACCAGCCAGCCCTCATAGGCGTTGTAATCCACATTCATGTGGTGGGTTTCGGCCGAGATAGTGTGTTGGACCTCGGGATCAAAAATGATGATGTCAGCATCAGAGCCGACTGCGATTGTTCCTTTGCGCGGGAACAGGCCGAAAATTTTTGCTGCGCCAGTAGAAGACATTTCGACGAATTTATTCAGCCCGATGCGGCACTTGGCCACACCCTCGCTGTACAGTAATTCGAAGCGGTTTTCGATGCCGGGTGCGCCATTGGGGATTTTTGAAAAGTTGTCCTTGCCCATGGCTTTCTGATTCATGCAGAACGGGCAGTGGTCAGTGGCTACATGCTGGATGATGTTCTGGTTTATGCCGGCCCACAGGGCTTCCTGGTCCTTTTTTTTGCGCAAGGGCGGGCTCATAACGACCTTGGCACCCTCAAAACCTTCACGGAAGTAGTAGGAGTCATCCAGCAGCAGGTACTGGATACAGGTTTCAACATGGACTTTCTGATTGCGTGCCATCGCGGTCTTGACCTTTGCAAGTGTCTCTTCGCAGGTGGCGTGAACAATATAGAACGCGCAGCCGGTTTGGTAGGCAATATCAATAGCCCGCCCCGCGGCCTCTGCCTCGCAAATTGCCGGTCGGGAAAGCACATGATATTCGGGTGCTGTGTTACCGGCCTCAAGATTCCTCTGGATATTGCTGTCGATCATGTCGCCGTTTTCTGTATGGGCGGTGACGATGCCCCCGAGCTGGACCAGTTCCTGCATCAGTTCGTACATCTGGCGGTCATCCACCATCAGGGCGCCTTTGTAGGCCATGAAGACTTTAAAAGAACTAATCCCCTGCTCATTGATGATTTGGGGTAGCTCCTTGCGTGTATCATCATTGAAATCGGTGACGGCACAATGGAAGGCATAGTCACCAACCGCGTGCCCATCGGCCTTGTTGTGCCATTCGTCAATTGCAGACTGAAGAGATTCTCCCTGGGTCTGGATAGCGAAATCAATGATGGTGGTGGTGCCGCCGTGCAGGCCGGCCAGCGTGCCGGTCTCAAACGTGTCGCTGGCGTGGGTGCCCATGAATGGCAGTTCCATATGGGTGTGAGCATCGATACCGCCAGGAAACAGGTAGCATCCGTTGGCGTCAATTTCTCGGTCAGCACCGGTTTCAAGCCGGGTACCGATCATGGCGATGGTTTCACCTTCGATGTATACATCAGCCTGGTATTTATCCGTGGCGGTGACAACCGTACCATTCCTGATCAACAATGAGCTCATGTGCTTGCCTCGCAATGCGTTGAAGTTCGGGTAGATCATCTTATTGCTAATTCGGGGTAATATCTACATGCTCAATGGCATCATGATAAGCACGAGGAACAGTCTATGGATCGATTTTTGAGAGCAGCATTTGATCAGGCTCAGACTGGCTTGCAAGAAGGTGGCATACCGATTGGTTCGGTGATTGTTCGCGGTGGGGAGATCATTGGCCGGGGGCACAATCGCCGTGTTCAGTCTGGCAGCGCCATTTTACATGCTGAGATGGATGCCCTGGAAAATGCGGGGCGTCAGGCTGCCCGTGTCTACGGGCAATGCACGCTGTATACGACTTTGTCACCCTGCTCGATGTGCAGTGGTGCGATTTTGCTCTACGGCATCAAACAAATTGTGATCGGCGAAAATACCACCTTCCTGGGTGAGGAAGATTTGCTTCGTTCACGGGGGGTGGCTGTTGAAGTGCTTCAGGACCCTGCCTGTGTGGCGATGATGACGTCGTTTATCGCGGATCATCCCCGACTTTGGAACGAGGATATTGGCGGAGTATAGGGTGCATTAAAGGTGTATTGCCATAAATCTATATATGTAACACCGCATTACGTATCAGTCGTGTTTCTATCATACGTCAAGCGTATTAGATCCATGCAAATAAATCATTGGACGACAATTATCCTGAACATATACATTGAACCGTTCGGATATCAGTTCCCGTCAGAACGCGGAATGACAGTACTTTCATCAGTCAGCAAAACAGATAATCAGGAGTAATTCATGCTTGAAGATGCCAAATACTATTTCCAGAAAGCGGCAGATGTCATGGAATTACCTGAGAGACTCAGGGAGATACTGATCACCCCAATACGGGTCGTAAAAGTGGACCTGGTATTTGATGACGATAACGGCAAACTTCAGCACTACCTTGGATTTCGGGTACAACACAACAAGGCGCGTGGACCCATGAAGGGTGGCCTGCGTTTTCATCCTGACATGGATGAGGATCATGCCACAGCACTGGCGAACCTGATGACCTGGAAAACTGCCGTTGTCGATGTCCCGTTTGGCGGAGCAAAAGGTGGTATCAATTGTGACCCCTCGAAAATGAGTGAGCGTGAACTTAATGTCGTAACACGCAAGTTCGTGGAACAGACCAAGGAAATTATCGGGCCAACAACCGATATACCGGCCCCGGATGTTAATACCAATGCCAAGGTAATGGGCTGGATTATGGATGAATATTCCAAATATGCCGGCTTCTCTCCAGGCGTGGTGACCGGAAAGCCTCTGCACCTGTTCGGCTCGGAAGGGCGGGATGAAGCAACCGGCCGTGGCGTTATGGTGGTTTTGGATGAGGCCCTGAAGGGGCTTGGGAAATCATGGAAGGACATTCGGGTGGCCGTGCAGGGCTTTGGCAACGTCGGTTCAAATGCAGCACGTCTGATTGCAGATCAGGGAGCAAAGGTCGTCGCAATCGGCGATCATATGGGTGGTGTCAGTAATGATGACGGCCTGGATATTGCCGCTCTTAATGAATGGGTGAAGGAACACCGGACTGTTAAAGGATTTGCAGGTGGCAGCCCCTTCCATAGCCCGGTCGTAATCACATGGGATGTTGATGTTTTAATTCCGGCAGCACTGGAAGGTGCGATTAATATGGGCAATGTTAATGAAGTAAAGGCTGACATTATCGTTGAAGGCGCCAACGCACCAACTTCGCCGGAAGCACATGAAATACTGGTTGAGCGTGGCGTACTGGTAGTCCCCGATATCCTTGCAAACGCTGGTGGCGTAACGGTCAGCTATTTCGAGTGGGTGCAGAATATTCAGCAATTCAGCTGGCAATACGACCGTGTGCAGCAGGAACTTACCAGTGTAATGCGTAGAGCCTACGCTGCGGTAAACAAGGTCGCCAGGCAATATTCCATTGACATGAGAACCGCGGCCTTTGTTCTGGCAATCCGGCGCGTGGGCGAAGCTGCTAAGGCGAGGTCCTTTTTCGAAGAGGATATTCAGCTATAGTACAAGACCATTTTCGGTTGAGTTTCAGTAAACCTTTAAAAATGGAGAAGCCCTACCTGCAGTACTTTGTGGGCTGATCCGGTTACCATATGGCGGCGCTGTTTGGCAAGCCAACTCTGATGGGTGGCAGAGACTTTGCCACCAGGTCTCAAGCAACTGCACCACTCCGTTCCATCACTTTTTTGATGTTCTAAAATCGCCTTGGAGCCGATCGTGGCATGGGCCTGGGTGCAGGCCGGTTCATTCCCCGGGGCGGACCTGCAGGAACCGGACGAGTCGTCGGGCGAGTTGCCGGGCGAGTTGTCGGGCGTGTCGCGGGTCTGCCAGCCGGTTGATTGGCTGGCTGGTTAGCTGGCCGTGTCGCAGGCCGGGTGGCCGGCAAATTGGGTGGTGGCGGAGCGATCGGATTCACCGGATTAGGTGGACGATAGATGGGTGGACGATAGCCAGGAGGATGCCAGTACCCTGGCCGATAATAGTAATGCCGCCAGTACCATGGATTGTAGTACCCGAAACCGGCGTAAACCGAGCCATAAACTGTCATGCTTCCACCAGAGGAACTGCAACTGCTCAATAATCCGGTCACAGCGGCCAATACCAGGCTTAGCAGAATCACTCTCGCCATCTTCATTGCCCGGCCTCCGCGTCATAATCCCACTTCACGATGCCTGTGACACCCCCGTTGGGGTCAACAAAAATTGCCACATTGCCATCGTGTAACCGTTCATCCGGAGGAACGATTGTAAAGCCACCACCCTCGACCACCTTTTCGAGGGTGGCTGCTACATCTTCGACTCTCACATAGGGTACCCAGGCCGACCGGTTAGCCTCTTCATCCACCGGTACAATGCCGGCACGCGCCAGGTCATGAGCGCGTAGAATGGTGCGTGAAACATCATCGCTAATCGCCTGCGATTTGACTTCGTACGGAGCCAGCAGCCTGTAAAATGCCGTCATCTTTTCAACATCACGTGCGAACAGGTCAACCCAGAAAAACCCACCAATGGCGACCTCGAAATCGGGCGGATCGCCGCTTTCGGATAGCAACACACCAAACAATGCACCCGCCGGATCGCGGAAAAGGGCATGGCGACCGCGTTGGGATAGTTGTGCGGGCTCAACCTCGACACTGCCGCCATTGGCTTTGACAATTTGCGCCGTTTTGTCAGGGTTTTCAACAGACATCAGAGCTACCCAGACTGCGCCATCCATAATATCCTCGGAGGGTTTGTAACTGAACATGCCTCCAATCAACTTACCGTCGTTCAGGATGAGCGTATATTCATCATCCGTACGACCGAGGGAAACAAATTTCCAACCGAATACCGAGCCGTAAAATGCCTTCTGATCATTCATTGCAGGTGTCGCGAGATCAAACCAGGTGAACTTGCCCGGCAACCTGATCTCTGAGGCTGGTTCATTGATAGCTGGTAACTGGAGTGCCGCCGGGGCGGGAACTGCAAATAGCAAACAGCTAATAACCAAAAAGGTGCGAAGAATGCTTGTGGTTGATGATTTCATACTTTGATATTAACACCCGGGAAGCGAGAATCAATGGCCGAATTCAAAGCCTGGATGGATCCGAAGTCTCGGGCAACGTCCGGGTCCGGAACCCAAGGGTTTGAACTGGAACAGCAGGCGCAAGCCGGTACGCGTGGATGCTGTCGGTCTCGTGATTTAAAGTGAATTTACCAC
Organism: Gammaproteobacteria bacterium; assembly: GCA_024277815.1. Lineage (GTDB taxonomy): Bacteria > Pseudomonadota > Gammaproteobacteria > Xanthomonadales > SZUA-36 > SZUA-36. The sequence goes on along the minus strand of JAJRUM010000040.1, from coordinate 9,126 downwards.
GCGCATCAAGGCTGTAATTGGGATAAAATCTAACCTGGGGAGATTTCGCGGCTCCGTACAATTATTCAGTGAGAATTCCAAGCATGATCAACAAGATAAAACATATTATTGTCCTTTGCGTATTTGTCTTTGCGCAGGTGCCCCTGGTCGCTTCAGCCGATATTCTGGCTGAGGCTGCCGCGCGTGGTACTCTTCACGTGGGCGTGTCGATGTTCGCACCCTGGACTATCAAGGGTGAAAACAGCGAACTTCAGGGTTTCGAAATCGACGTGGCCCGGAAGCTCGCGGCCGACATGGGTGTGACGGCAGAATTTAAAGTCTACGAATGGGATGAGATAATTTCAGGGTTGGAGCGCGGAGAAATCGACGTGATTGCAGCTGGCATGGCCATTACGCCCAAGCGCGCCATGCGGATCAGTTTCTCAGTACCTTATGATGAATGGGGTGCAACTCTGGTCACCAATAGCGCCAAGACCAGGAATGTCGAGAGCTTGTCTGCCCTGAACCAATCATCCACGATTATGGCCACGGTCAGCGAGACCTTCGCTCACGAAGTGTCAGGCCACCTGTTCGACAAGGTTGACCTGCGCGTATTCAAGACTGTCGCAGAAGCTGAAAAGGCCGTGCTCGATGGCACAGTGCACGCATACCTGGTCAGCGGCCCCGAGGCCTATTTCTTTACGCTGGAAAACCCGGACGTGGTGGACATGCCGCTGGCAGAACCCCTGGCCAGCTCAAGAGCAGCATTTGCAGTGCCCAGAGGCGAGCAGGAATGGCTTAATTTCCTCAACGCCTGGGTAAATGCACGCGAGGCCGATGGCTGGATTAAAACAGCCCATCACTACTGGTTCCGCACCATCGCCTGGCGCAACAAAGAGACCGCAAAATGACCCTGACCGGTTACATCGTGCCAACAACAGGGGAATGGACTGACCGCTTGCTGCTAGGCTGCCTGTTACTCGCCACCACACTCATGGTTGCGCACGCGCAACCCGCCGAACAGGATCTGGACGTCAAGTACAGTGACCTGTATCGGAACCTGGTATTCGAGCAAAAAGGTAGCGATTGGCATAGCAAAGAAGCACAGTCTGCGAACGCCTGGAGAGCTGAACCCAAAGTGGAAGAGAAAAATAGTCGCTGGTCGACGGGTTATGACCCAGCCTACGACGCTCAGCGGAATTCTCAGTACAAGCGCCAGTCAGAAAATCTCTATCAGTACAACGACACCAATCCGACCTCGGTGCTGCGCTACAAATTCAAGTAAACCCTCACGTTACTCAATGGGGTAGCGCGCCATGACGTCCTGGCCCAGCGCCTGCTTCAGTGGATCCAGGTATTTTTCATAGTTTCGCCACAATTCCAGGCCACTGGTGTAGATTGGCTGACGCACCTGCTCCGAGCTTGGTGTGCGAACATTCCGCTCAGTCTTGTGAAAATCGATACAGGCTTGTTCGAACGGCAGGTCACAAAAATCCAGCAGTCGCCCGACCTGCTGTACCAGATTACCAACGACATCCTCATAGTAAACCCGCAGTACAAACCCGGGTAACACCTTATCCCAGTGATCCATAAGCTTGATGTACTGGCGATAATAGTTTCCTATCTCAGTCAATCCATATGAAAAATCCTGTCCTTCTCCAAACAACTGCTTAAAACCGCTAAAACAACATGCCATGGGGTGGCGGCGTGCGTCGATGATTTTCGCGTCAGGTAAGACCAACTTGATGAGTCCGATATGAAAAAAGTTGTTGGGCATTTTGTCAGTAAAAAATGCTGCATCGCTACGATATGCCTGCGTATTATTAATAAACTGCTCGCCAAATCGCCTGAAGTAGCTTGCGTCTATTTCCTGCAAAATTCCGGGATACCGGGGCGCCTCGTCCGGATTGCCTGACTTACCTCGCAGTCGTTTGGCCAGGTTCAATATATTGTGCAACTCCATCGTACCGTCGACCTGGGAATGTGAAGACAATATTTGCTCCACTAAAGTCGACCCGGAGCGGGGCAATCCGACGATAAATATCGGTGCGGGATCTTTAAAACCAACATCCTTTTTTGCTTTAAACAATTCCTGCGTGCAGCTTGCGATTTGCGCATCAATTCTTTGTTGCAGACGATCCGCGTGATGCTGTGAGCTCTTTTGTTTCAGGTGATTGCCTTTCCCGTAATGTTCAAAAGATGTTTCATATTCCTTTGCGTCTTCAAAAGCCTTACCCAGTGCAAAATGCATTTGAATACGGTCGACTTCGCCCCCCTCATGCGCTGACACATACCCGAGCATCTGATCAAGTTCGTCTGCGCTAAACTCGTATCGTTTGGTATTGGCGAGACTAAAGTAAGCATCGCCATAACCTGGCCTTAGCTCATAGGCTTTCTGATAGTACGCCACCGCTTCCTGGAACCTGCCTTCGGCCTTAAGCACATGGGCCAGTTCCATACAGTACTGCGGGTCTCGCGGGTGATGCCTGATGAGTTGGCGGTAACTTGCAATTGCCGGCACATTGTCTCCCACACCTGCGCAAGCGTTCGCATGCAGCAAACGAATCGCGCCCATATCTTCCGGATATTTTGCAATCAGAAACTCCGATTGCTGCCTGGCTTTTTCAAATTTCTGAATTCGAAGCAGCACATTGCCGTATTGAATTCGTGCGTCGAGGTGATCCGGCTCAAACTCGACACAACTCTCCAGCAGAAATTCCGCGTCGTCGAGCACCTTGTTGCGTGTAGCGATCTCCGCGAGTATGCGCATTCCTTCGATATGTGTCTTGTTGGAGCGTAGGAAATAGCGGCACAATCTTTCTGCATCCTGCAGTTTTCCATCTGACATATAGCTGATGACAGAAAGCAATTCAGCTGGCATTTTGGCAAGGAATGCAAGCTGATCTTGTGAAGCGGAGTACTGTTTGTGATCGCCTGAGCGTTTGTATAATGTTGCAAGGCTTTTCCAACTGCCAACCAGTGACGGATCCAGATCAACAGCCAACTCAAAGGCGACCCTCGCCTTGGCAGATTTATTTAAAGCCAGCAGGTTATAGCCACGTTCCTGGTGTGCTCGCCCATAGCCCGGCCTGGCAACCAACATGTCATCCAGAATCTGCAGGCTTTGGGAATGGGATTCCTGCAGTCGCATTGATACAGCGAGGATATACAGAAAGTCCTGGTTTTCGGGGTCCTGTTTGAGAACGGCTCTGGATATCGCGTCTGCGTGTGCGAACTGATTGTTACCCAGGAATTTCCTGGCGAGCTGCATTTGCTCTGTCGTGTCATTTTGTGGAATGGTCAAATCAGTGTCTGGCATATTAGTAGTAGTAAGAAAACCGAATACCTCCCGTGCGTGGACGCTGGTTGGTTACTTCCGGAAGGTACCTGCCCGCTACTTGCACGATAGAAGCCGCCTCGTCAGTCACGTTATCGAGGAATAACTCGAAATTCCAGTTATCCCTGAATACACCTGTTGACAGATTCAGAGTCAGGGCCGAAGGGTTAATGAAGCGGGCGTTGGGCGGAAGTGTTCCATCCGGCAGCAAGATGGTTCCATAGTCTCCGCCCTCCAGCTGAAGTTCAAGGCCGGAACTCCTGCCGGTATCCTGGTACAGTGTGTCTTCAATAAATGCGGCGCTGCCGGTAATCCCGGACACGTTCTTGCCACGATACACTATGCCAGCCTGTACATAGGCATTTGCACTAAAACTATCCAGCGGGAAGTCATAGCGGGCGCGAAGGTTTCCTGAAAAATCTGAGCTCAGCGGCAAGTCGCTACCCACAGGAACAGCAATGCCCTGTAACTGCGGTGTTATTCGGGTCAACTCGGTATCCAGAAACCCCACAGCGCCTGATATCAGCCAGTTGCCCGTTGCAGCCCATTGGAAGTCAATATCGAGGCCGGTAATGTCCGCGTCACCCACATTCTCAACAAACACCAGGAACGCCACGTTGGTGGGGTCGAAGCGCGATACCTGGAGATTCTCAAGTTCGGACCGGTACAAGGTCGCATTGACACGTAGCGAACCTTCGAGCCAGGAGCTCTTAATTCCGATTTCATAGTTCGTGAGTGTGTCTGTCAGTGCAACCGCGGGAACACGATAGCCATTAAATACCGGGCTGCCGTTAGGGTTTGCAGCCAGCCTGCCGGCATTTCGGTTTTGAGTGGCCGGGCGGTATCCTTCGGAGAAAGTTGCAAACAAAAGCACCTCGTCGGTGGCGTACCAGTCAATGGTGGCTTTGAAGATTGTATCTGACTCTTTTGTCGAACCATCCTTTTGAAGGTTGCTGATGTCAAATTCGCCGGCCAGGATCGCATCAACCAGCGCCTGATTGGAACCACCGCCCCCAAAGAAGAAATCCCTATCCGGGTTTCCCGTTGTAGCAGCCAGAATATCGTCAAAGTTTCCGGTCGCGTTGGCATCGCCTAGTAATCGCAACCTCTCGGAGACATCATTACTGAAGCCAATCCCATTGCAACGTCCGTCCACGGTTAGCTCTGAATCTGCGCCGATTCCAAATCGACAACCAAACGCAGAGTTGGAAGAGCCTTGTAACTGGGTGGTTAAGGAATAGTTTCGGGCACTAAGGCTGAATGTCAGGTTATCCGTGATATCGAATGCAAATTCACCAAAGAATGCGATTTCATCCTCTTTGCGGGTAAAGTCGTTTGAGAAAGTAGTGGCGGGGTCGAGAGGCGTAAGCGTGGTAGAACCGGGTGTGTCAATTGACGTTTGGCCCATGAGGAAGGTCGGATCACCTTGCATGTCCGCAAACGCCGGGTTGGTGCCGGCGTATTGAAATTCCCCCAGGGTTTTTGTTTCGAAATCATTGTAGTAAATGCCGCCAAGTGCTCTCCAGCGCTTGGCCGGATCTGTCGCTATGCGGAACTCATGTGTTGTTCTTTTATTGGAGGCTGTCTCTATGAATTGTTTGCCGGGGTCATAGCAATGCGTAGCGGGTTGCCGGTAAGGACCGGCGCACATGTAGTAGGTAATGTATCCGCCACCGGCGTTGTAGTGTGTATAGTCAATGACGCTGTCCACATCACGGCTTAAGTAACCGCCGGTATAGATCAAATCCAGATTTTCCAGGCGGCCGTTAAGTGTCCAGCTTGTCAATCCAAAGTCGTCTTTATTGGTTTCAGGCGAGAAGCTCTCAGTTATTTCATCACCAAGACTGGGATCTGTCAGAAAAGTGCCATCGACCTCGAGCGTCTGTTCGGTATGCTGCAGCAATACATCCCAATTGTCGTTGATATCAAAGGCCAGCCCGAATCGGCCTCCGGTGTAGGTGGCGGCATTCCAGTTATCTTCAACAATGGCGACATTGTTGGCACTATCGACAATCTCTGCACCGGTGAGCGTCGGGCCACAACATATCGCGACCCGGTCGACAGTCAATCCGTTGGGTGTATAGGTAGCCGCAGTGTTATCGATCCAGCCGCCCTGGTGATCGGTGTAGATCACTGCACGAAATGCCAGGGAATTCGTCAAGGGTATATTGATATAGCCATCGACTGCCGCGCTGTTGTCACCACCTTTGGTGGCAGCAAGCTTCGTGTTAAAACCCGCTTCAAACTCACCCTGGAGAGGCCTTCTGCTAATCAGCCGCACAGTACCTGACTGTGAACTGGCACCAAACAGCGTGCCCTGAGGGCCTGCCAGAACTTCTATTCGTTCCAGGTCGGCGGCATAGATATCGAGGTTGCGCGAACCAAATGATACCGGTTGTTCGTCCAGATAAAGGGCAACGCCTGCGGCAGTACCTTGTGCGGAGCCCAGGTTTACCGATGATTGTTCAGTCGCCGAACCGCGAATATAAATCTCTTTCTTGCCCGGGCCATTCCCCGCGCTGACAACATTGGGCAAATAGTCCACATACCTGTCAAACGTTTCTATACCCAGTTCTCTCAGGGAGTCGCCACCCAATGCCTGCACAGATACCGGGATATCCTGCATGCTCTCGGTGCGTTTGGTAGCGGTGACGATGACCTCTTCCAGAACGGATGCAATTACAGGACCGGCAGCCATGTTAAGCGTAATCGCTGTGCTTATTGCGACCACCAACTGCTTTTTCTTATAAATCATAAATTGTCTCTACACAATTGAGAGGGATACGCGGCAAAGGGCGTTGAGTATAGATTGACTTTACCGGTGGCCGGATGTTGAACAGAGAGCTATGAGATGTCAAAGCCCTTCACGGACTCGCATCAACCTCCCAGCCGCCACCGAGAGCCGAATACAGAGATATCAGGTTTTGAATTACCTGCCCCTCGCTCGCGGCTAACTCGTCCTCCTGGCGGAACAGGAAACGTTGCATGTCCAGTAAGTTCTGGAAGTCGGTCAATCCCGATCTGTACTGTAATTCAACCAGATCAACTGCGGTCCCGGACGCTTGCGCTGCCTGCCGGAGGCTTCGTGCGCTGTATTGCTCAAGCGCATAGGCAACCAGGGCATTCTCCACTTCTTCGTAGGCCACCAGCACGGAGAGCTCATAGCGGGCCAGCTGTTGCGCCGTACGAGCATCTTCAACATCAATAGCGCTGCGTATGCGCCCGCCTTCGAAAAGCCGCCAGCGAACCGGTAGCGAGATTCCCCAGGCCTGACTCGACGAGTCGAAAAGGCTGCCAATACCGGTTGCCTGAAAACCGAAAAAACCAGACAGCGAGAACTGCGGGTACAGTTCTGCCGTTGCAATCCCAATGCGTGCTGTCTGGGCTGCCAGCAACCTCTCTGCCTGGCGTACATCGGGGCGCTGACGGAGTATCTCAGCGGGAATCCCGGCCGCCACATTCCGTGGTGGAGTCGGGATCGGTTGCGGGTTCACCAGCTCCGAATGCAGGCTGCCTGGCGTTTGGCCCAGCAACACGGCCAGGCGATTGAGCGCCAGGTTAATGGCGATCTGAAGCCGTGGGATAGACGCCTCGGAGGTGTTGAGGTTCGACTTGGCCTGTGCCACATCAAGCGCTGAAGTTGCGCCGTCGCTGAACATATCCTGTGCCAGCACAAGAGAGGCTTGTTGCGACCTGACATTCTTTTCCGCATAGTGCAGGCGTGCCTGATTCGTACGGAGATCTATATAACTTCGGGCAACTTCGGCGAGCAGGGAGACCAGCACGTCCCGATAATCTTCAATAGAGGCCTCATAAGTAGCGCCAGCCGACTCGACCGTCCGGCGAACCCGGCCGAAGACATCGATTTCCCAACTCGCACCAAGTCCAAGGTCGAACGAATTGGTCGTTTGAAAACCATTTGGTGCGATTTGACCAAGCTGGCTGTTATCGCTGCCTTTGAAACGCTGGGCGGCGCCGCCAAGGCCGACTTCGGGCATCTGTTGTCCCCGGGCGAAGCCGAGCAGTCCCCGTGCCTCCTGCACGCGGTTTGCGGCTTCGCGCAGCGTCAGGTTTGATCCTTCGGCGCGTTGCACGAGACTATCCAGTGTCGGGTCACCCAGCGTGTGCCACCAGGTCTGGAGCGTCGCGTCGCCTTCGGAGAATCCTTCGAGCGCAGCGTTTTGCCAGGCGTCCGGTACCGGAACTTCCGGCGGTTCGTAGTCAGGACCGACCGCAGCACAACCAGCCAGCGTGAGCACTGCCAGAAAAAGGGTCAGTCCCTGTGGTATCCATCGGCTCACGGCAAAGTCTCCGCCGAGGTGATCGCATCGTTCGGAATCCGATAGATAATGGTATAAAAGACCGGCAGCACGACCATTGTGAGTAGGGTTGCAAATGACAAACCGGCGATGATCGTGACCGCCATAGACACGAAAAACGCGTCGAAGATAAGCGGAATCATCCCAAGAGCGGTGGTTCCCGCTGCCATCGCCACCGGCCTGAGTCGGCTGGCGCCGGAGTTGATGATCGCGGTTAGTGGATCCCCTTTGAGGCTGAGTTGCAGGTTGATCTCATCGATCAGCACAATTGCGTTTTTGATGAGCATGCCCATCAGGCTCAGGAAACCGAGCAGAGCCATGAATCCGAACGGTTGACCGGCGGCAAGTAATCCCCAGGTCACTCCGATCAGGGCAAGCGGGACACACAGCCAGATCACCAGTGGCTGACGAATAGAATTGAACAGTCCGACCGTTATCAGAATCATAAAGGCTATGAACAAAGGCAGCGGCTCTGCAAGAGATTCTTGCGCATTGTTTGAATCCTCGTACTCACCGCCCCACTCAAGTTCGTAACCACGGGGTAACTCGATCGCCTCGATGCGTGGCCGCAATCGATTCAGGAGCGCGTTGGCGCTGCCCGCTACCGGGTCGGCAAACACTGTCAGCGTGCGCTTGCGGTCACGTCGGAATATGATTTCGTCTTCCACCGTATTTTCGAATCCCGATACCACCTGGCGAAGAGGAATCATCCGCTTCGCAGGCCAACTCCAGATTTGCAGATGATCGATGGACGCCACATCGTTACGCTGCTCCTTTGTTGCCCGTATGAAGATAGGCAGTAGCAGGTCATCTTCCCGGAATACACCGATTGTCTCTCCCTGGAACCCCTGTAAGAGCACCTGCGCTACATCCGAGCGCTGTACACCGGCCAGGTTAGCTTGTTCATCGGATATAATTGGCTGCAAAACTTTGACCCGCTGTCGCCAATCGGTCCGAATTCCCTTCGCACCCGGATCGCTGTGCATGATTGCCGAAGCCTGGCTCGTAAGGCTGCGTAAAATGTCGGCATTTGACCCTTGGAAACGGGCCTGTATTTTACCCGTGCTGCCGGGGCCTATTTCGAATGCGGAGCTGTATCCCAGCAGATCGGCGTGTACCATTTGCAGATACTCATCGACCTGTGGCATGACTGCATTCATCACCTCCTGTGCGTTTCCGGTTTCGACATCGACCAGAAGCTGTGCATAGGCGCTGTTCAATTTTTCTGGTGAGTAGGGAAGCAGGAAACGCAAACCACCCTTGCCTACCAAAGACGTTACGTGAGTTACGCCCTCAAGCCCCAGGATGTGTTGCTCAATCTGCTTTACTTTCAGAGTGGTCTCATCAATATGGGTACCTTGTGGCAGCCACAGGTCCACCATGAATTGAGGTCGCGTCGATGGAGGAAAGAATGTACGATCCACGGAACTGAACCCCCAGAAGGAGACTACCAGCAGACCAGCCACGGAGGCCACGGTCAACCAGCGATAG
>JAJRUM010000039.1 GCA_024277815.1 Gammaproteobacteria bacterium | reverse complement strand
TACGCTCATCAAGGCTTGATTGTACCGCCGCCCATAAAACTGCCAGTCCGGCGATCAGCGTGAACAGGAACACAGCTTGCACCGCCAAAGCAGCTTTATCCATGACGTCCCTTACCTGGGACAGTGAAGCATCAAGGTCGATGACGGTTACACTGGGAAACTGTCGCATGAGGTCAATAAGACTCCCGTCATCTTGCTGGCTGGCATACAGTGCAGTCACATAACTGACCGGATAGCCGGTCAGTGTTGCCGCTGAAAATACCATGAAAAAATTGGGTCGGAACGTATCCCACTCAACGCTGCGGAAACTCGTGACTTTGGCACTGACGGGTTCACCGGCAATGTCAAAGCCGAGTTCATCACCCAGTTTCACACCCAGTTCCTGCGCAAATTCAACCTCAACTGAGACCTCATGCTGGTCTGTTCCGGGTGGCCACCATTGTCCTGCGGTCAGTTTGTTACCAGTCTGGATGGTGTCACTGAAACTGAGGTTTGATTCGCGTTTGGCCCAGCGTTCGCCCTGCGGGTCCTCAAACTTAATCTGCTTTACGTCCGTGCCGTTAATGGTGGTTAAACGGGCCCGCACCAATGGTACGAAACGTGGCACCTCCATCTGGTGGCTGGCGAGAAAGTCCTGCATGACCGGTACTTCGTGGGCCTGGATGTTAATCATGAACTGGTTGGGAGCATCTGTGGGAAGGCTGCCGCGCCAGCTATCCATCAGGTCATTCCTGACCAGGGTCAACAGCATCAGGACCATTAAACCGAGCCCAAAAGCCACCACCTGGACGACGCTTTCCCGGCCTCTTCGGTTCAGGTTAGCGAGTCCATAGCGCCATGCAACGCCTGACATGCTGCGAAAACGGCCTGTGGCCCTGACCAGCATCCAGCCGGCCGCACCAAGGATGGCAAAAGTTCCAGCTGCAGCAATCGCGATACCAACGACGAGTTTGAGATCAGCAACGATCCACTGCAACAGTGCCAATACAGCCGCAATGCCAGCCAGGTAACTGAAACCATAACGCATGGGTGGTGGTTCAACGTCATGGCGCAAGACCCGCAAAACGGGGGTCTTACCCATTTGCATCAGGTCAGGCAGGGCAAAGCCGCAGAGAATGAACAGCGCGGTGACCAGACCCAGCAATATGGGTGAATAGCCGGGTGCGGGCAGTTGCTGTGAGATCAGGTCGCGGGCTATCCACGCCAGTGCTTCCTGTGACAGATAGCCGAGAAAAATACCCAGCACAGCGCCCATCACGGTGAGCATGGTAAGTTGCAGCAGGTTCAGTTTGAGAATGAATGCCTGCTGCGAGCCCAGGCACTTGAGCAACGCAACCCGGTCGCGGTGTCGGAGGGTATAGCGACGGGCAGCCATGGCAACAGCCACTGCAGCCAGCAAAACACTGACCAGGGAGGCAAGGTTCAGGAAGCGTCCAGCACGATCCATCGCGGAGCGGATTTGTGGGTTGGCTTCCTCAATGTCACTCAGGCGTTCACCACCCGTCAGCTGTTTCTCAAGCTCGGGCTTGAAAGCATTGAGCATGTTTCGCGGCCCGGCGAATAACAGACGGTAACTTACGCGGCTACCGGGCTGGATCAGTGCGGTAGCTTCCAGATCAGCCATGTTTATGAGCAGGGTGGGGGCGAGGTCAACGAACTGCCAGCCCTGATCAGGCCGAAAATCCAGCACCCTGGTGATTTTCAGGCGGGTTTTACCAACCTCAAGCACAGTGCCGGTATCTGCACCCAGGCGTGCCAGCAGACGAGTGGTTGCCCAGGCTTCTCCGCGGGCGGGTATTTCCCCGGTTTCAGTGGCAGGTGCCAGCAGTCGTGCAGAGGTCTTGAGCCTGCCCCTGAGAGGGTAACCTGGGGTGACGGCGCGAATCGCAGAAAGCGTACTGCGGTCATCTGCAAAAACCACGCTGGGCATGGTAGTGACGGATGCAGTCTGCAAGCCCGCTTGTCCGGCTGTTTCCTGGTAGTGGCCGGGTATGGTTTGGCTGGATCCAAGGCGCAGATCTGCTGCCAGTGATTCTGCCGCCCTGAGTTCGACAGCATGGCCTACCCGGTCAGTCAGAAAAGCGACAGCAGTTAAAGAGGTGACGGCAATCACCAGGGCCGCACTGAGGACGGTCAGCTCGCCTGACTTCCAGTCGCGTGCAAGCAGGCGCCACGCCAGTCTCAGGGATTTAACGCCGGCGGATTTCAAACTGCCAGCCCCGTGATGATCCGGCCGGCATCCATCTGGACAATACGATCGCAGCGCTTTGCCAGACCCAGATCGTGGCTGACAAGCACCAGTGTTGTTCCATATTCCTCATTCATCTGGAAAAGAATGCCAATGATTGACTCGCCAGTTTGTTGGTCAAGGTTGCCAGTGGGTTCATCGGCGAACAGTACGGTGGGTCGAATCACGTAAGCGCGGGCAATGGCGACTCTTTGTTTCTCGCCACCCGACAACTGTCGTGGGTAGTGGCCAGCCCGTTCCCCGAGGCCAACACTTTGCAGAGTCTGCATGGCGGCACTCCGGGGGTGGCTGTGATTTGCCAACTCCAATGGCAGCATGACGTTCTCAATCGCTGTCAACGATGGGATAAGATGGAATGACTGAAATACAAATCCAACCTGGTTTGCCCGCAGGGCTGCGCGGCCGTCTTCATCAAGTGTGGTTAACTCCTTACCGCCGAGCCTCACTTTGCCGGAGGAAGGCAGGTCGAGGCCTGCCAGCAGACCCAATAAGGTGGATTTGCCAGCACCGGATGCGCCGGTAATGGCGATGCGCTCGCCGCGGCTGACTTGCAGGCTGACATTATCCAGTATGGTCAGCATGCCTTCCGGGCTGGTGACAATTTTGCTGAGATTTTCAGCTTCAAGTGCATACGCCGCTGATGATACAGTGGGTGCCGATTGGGGTTTTGAGGTGTTCATGAAAATAATTTTATCGCTTCTGTTGGTTGTGGGCGGGTCTGTCTGGCAGCGTGCTCTGGCTGAAGAACCGCCCTATTTGTTGATTTTGGGTGATAGCCTCAGTGCTGGCTTTGGCATGGATAGCGACCAGTCCTGGGTGCATTTGCTTAAATCCCGACTGCACGACAGGGGTTACGCATTTCGGATACTCAACTCCAGCATAAGCGGAGATACTACACAGGGAGGGCGGACGCGTCTGCCCCGTCTGCTGGATCGTTATCAACCCCGGATCGTTATCATCGAACTGGGTGCCAATGATGGTTTGCGAGGGATCAACCCGGACATCACACGCAGCAACATGAGTAGCATGATTGCTGACAGCCAGTCCGGTGGCGCAATCGTTCTGCTTGCCGGTATCAGGCTGCCGCCGAATTATGGTGCCGCCTATATTGAACAATTTGAATCCATATATGCTGATCTTGCCCGCAAATTCAATACATTGCTTGTGCCATTCTTCATGGATGGTGTGGTTTTTGAGCCCGGTCTTTTGCAGGCCGACGGGATTCACCCCAATGAGAAGGGCCAGCCGGTATTGCTGGACAATGTGTGGCAGGTTCTGGAGCCTGCCTTGATGGATGGGTCAGCAGCACCCACCAACCTGGCCGGAGGCAAAGAAGGTGAATAGAATAATCGCTTATGTCAAACCGGCAGCTTTCCTTCTGGTCGTGGTTTCCAGGCTGGTGTTTGCGGATACGCAACAGGAGATTGACCACTTACTGGATTATGTTTCCAGGACGCCCTGCAAGTACGAAAGGAATGGGACCATGCATGTGGGCACAGAGGCAAGGGAACACATCTACATGAAGTATGCGCACTACAAAAAGCGCATTAGAACAGCCGAAGACTTTATCAGGTACTCTGCGACCCGCAGCAAAATGTCAGGCAAAAAATACAGAATTCATTGTCCGGATGTTGAACCTGTGTACGCCAGCGACTGGCTGCTTGCCGAACTGAAGCGCTTTCGAGACGCAACGCCGTAGTGACTACTTCCCACAGTTTTGGTTTTAACGGCTCGGCCGCAAGTTTGCCGAAATGGTCTCTGTTTGGGTTATGATTTGAGCAAATGCTGACAACTTTACGGTATATTCTGCAAGGCACTTTTGTGCTGTTGGCAGTCTCCATTAATACCATCATTTCAACACTGATAATTTTTGTGTTGGCGGTGGTCAAACTGTTTGCTCCGAAAGGGCCGGCCCGCAATGCGGTTACACACTGGCTGTCCTCGGTCGGAGAGTACTGGATTTCCTTCAACAAGCTGATGGCCAGGTTCCTGTATCAGATGCAGTGGGATATAAACCTGCCGGATGATCTGAAGATCGATGGCCGTTACCTGGTTTTCAGCAACCACCAATCCTGGGTGGATATCCTGGTGCTGCAGCATTGCCTTAACCGGCGTGCGCCGTTTATGCGTTTCCTGTTAAAACAGGAGCTGATATGGGTGCCGTTTCTTGGCTTTTGCTGGTGGGCGTTGGATATGGCTTTCCTCCGTCGTTACAGTAAAGCGCAACTCCTGAAGCATCCTGAGCTGCGGGGCAAAGACCTGGAAAACGCGGCCCGTGCCTGTGAAAAGCTCAAGCACATTCCAGTGTCGATGATGGCCTTCCCCGAAGGAACACGTTTCACCGAGGCCAAGCAGCGTCAGCAGAACTCACCGTTCCGGTATTTGCTCAGGCCCCGCTACGGTGGTATTGGACAGGTTCTGTATTCTTTTGACGAAGCACTTGATTACCTGATTGACGTGACCATCACCTATCCTGACGGTGCTCCGGATTTATGGCAGTTTGTTTCCGGCCAGGTGAAGAGGGTATGTGTGGATGTCCGTTTGCGACCCATTGGAAAGGAAGTTCGCGGGCAGGATTTTCGGCAGGACGCCGCAGCAAAGCAAGCTTTGAAAGAATGGCTGACCAGACTGTGGACTGAAAAAGACAATTTTATTGCTGCATCTGCAGGTGGTCGAACAGCAGGAAACGTTGGAAACAAAAATGCATAAACAATCCGGGCAGCCCGGCCGGATTCCCACCAAGACCCTGATAGTGCCGTGCAGGGAGTTATCGGTTGGCGTTGCTTTTAGCTGGTTGCGTGCAGGCTGGAATGATTTCAGGCAAGCACCTTTGGTGAGTCTGGCATACGGTTTTTTCGTTTTCCTTGTCAGCATGGCTGTCGCGTGGCTGGCCTGGTGGTTGGGTGGGTTTGTCCTGCTGATTGGCGCCCTCTCGGGTTTTGTTTTTGTTGCGCCGATGCTGGCGTTCGGGCTGTATTCCGTTAGCCGTCAACTTTGCGAAGGCAAGAAGCCGGGTATTGGTCACACCATTGAGGCGATTAAACGCCCGTTTGGCAGTGCCATGGTGTATACCCTGGTTTTGCTGGTTGTGTTCCTGTTGTGGGCGCGGGCAGGCATGATGGTGCAGGTGTTTTTCCCCTATGGACAGGATCCGGAATGGGGCCACATCATATCGTTCTTACTCATTGGCTCAGCGGTGGGTTCCATATTTGCCGGTGTCAGTTTTGCTGCGAGTGTGTTTTCTTTGCCCATGCTGGCGAACCGGGAAGTGGACGTGATCACTGCTGTCATCTCCAGCACCAATGCGGTACTGCGTAACAAGCCCGCCATGATCATCTGGGCACTGTTGATCATGACGTTAACAATGATAGGTTTCCTGACAGCTGGACTTGGCTTGATAGTCATTATCCCCTGGTTGGCTTATGCGACCTGGCACGGTTACCGGGATGCGCTGGATGTTTCCGAGTGGCCCCGGTTGACACCGGGGGGTCAAGCTTGATTTGCCTGGTATTTCACGTGGGGTATGTATATAAACAGGCGACCCGAAGGTCGCCTGCCCGTAGCCTCTTACGCAAATAAACCTGCGCCACAGAAGAAGGGGGGGACTGTGTTGAGGCTACACTCTAAGGATAAGATCAAAATATAATATTTCAAGCAATTTTTTACCTGAAACAGGAAATATTTATTAGTAATTAGTGTACTGTAAGGGCATCTATTTCTTGATATTTTTACTTTTTCTTCCGTAGGCTTTCAACGCCAAGACGTTTATGCATGATAGGACTGGTAGTCGTATATTGAAGGAATACCCGTTTTTCCGGATCGAGGTGCTTTTGAACACCAAAAGCGGCTAGCGCAGCTTCATGAAAGCCACTTAAAATGAGTTTTTTCTTGCCCGGGTAGGTATTGATATCACCAACCGCAAATATACCGGACTCATTGGTTTGAAATTGTTCCGTATCTACGCTGATTTGTCGCTTTTCTATATTCAGACCCCATTCGGCTACCGGACCCAGGTTGGGTGAGAGACCCCAGAAAACATAGACTTCATCACTTTCGATTTCGTGAGTGTTGCCATCGGCGTCAACGATACACAAGCCGCGATAGACACCGTTTTCCGCCAGAACTTGCTTAACATTACCCTGTAGTTCCCGTAGTTTTCCCTGGGCAACCAGCGCTTTCATTTTCTTGACAGAGGCTGGCTGGGCACGGTAGTCAGTCCGTCGATGAACCAGCGTCAGGCTTTTTGCTGTGTCGTGCAGTTCCAGCGTCCAGTCCAGTGCAGAGTCACCCCCCCCCAGAATGATGATGTCCTTGCCTGCCAGCGCTTCCGCCTGGGTAATACGGTAGTGGATATTCCGGTCGTTAAAATCTGCCGCGCCAGGTGCTTTCACCTTACGTGGCTGGAACGCACCGAGGCCGGCCGCAATTATGATGGTTGCTGTGTCGAATTCTGTGCCGCTCGAAGTAGTCAATGCGAAACGCCCGTCCTCTTTACGCTGCAAGTCGGTTACCGCCTGGGCGAGGTGGAACTGAGGGTCGAATGGCGCGATTTGGTCCATCAGGCGATCGATGAGTTCCTGCGCCCCTATGACGGGGTAGGCGGGAATGTCGTAAATGGGTTTTTCCGGGTACAGTTCGCCGCACTGCCCACCGACCTGGGGCAGAGAGTCCACCACGTGCACGTGTATATCCAATAATCCCAACTCGAACACCTGGAACAGGCCGGCAGGGCCGGCGCCGATAATGACTACGTCTGTGGTAATGGGCATGGCTGCTCCGGTTTTAGCAATTTGGCCAATGAAAAATTGTGTATTGCAGAAATATGTGGGAGGAGTGTATAAAATCAAGCTGGATACCGCACTGAATTCTTTTCAGCCTCAGCAAAGGTCAGCTAACAGCAAAATGAGTACCATCCAGCTACAACCATCCTGGCTCAGCCGGTTACAGGACCAGTTTGAGCAGCCTTACATGCAACAGTTGCGGAGCTTCCTGTTGACCAGGAAGCAGCACAGAGCCGTCATATACCCACCAGGGCCACAGATTTTCAATGCCTTGAATTCGATACCGTTTGAACAGGTAAGGGTCGTGATTCTTGGGCAGGATCCGTATCACGGGCCAGGTCAGGCCCACGGCCTGTGTTTCTCGGTGTTGCCCGGCGTCCGAATACCGCCGTCGCTGGCAAACATCTACCGGGAAATCGAATCTGACCTCGGTATCAAGGCACCTGCGCACGGCAACCTTCAGTCGTGGGCTGACCAGGGCGTACTGTTGCTCAATTCTGTGCTGACGGTAGAGCGCGGGCAGGCAGGCTCACACCAGGGGAAAGGTTGGGAGACGTTTACCGATGCAGTGATTCGTGAACTGACGGAAGGCAGGGAAGGGCTGGTGTTCATGTTGTGGGGCAGCTACGCGCAAAAAAAAGGTGCTGTTATTGATGCCAGGAAACACCTGGTATTAAAGGCCCCGCACCCATCGCCACTATCGGCGCATCGTGGCTTTTTGGGTTGCAAACACTTTTCCAGAGCCAATGATTACCTGCAGCAGCAGCAACAAAGCCCCCTCAACTGGACCCTACCGGAATAAAGGAAATTATTTCGGGCGTTGCCGGTATCAGGACCGAATAATAATCCAGCCCAGCCTGAACCAGATTGCCAGTAGCACGACACTGCTGAAGAGAAAAACAGCGAAGCGGTGCATTACGCGGTTATAGGTGATGTGGATAAAGCTGTGAATGTAGCGCAGGACGACGTAGGACCAGGCCAGGATTACGATGACATAGTCCTGCACCATCAGCATCAAGGTAAGCATGATGGCAACATAGAACAGAAGCGGAGACTCTAATTGGTTATGGTAGTTGTCCGAAGCAGCCTCTGCGTCCTTGAAAGCCTCACGTGACCCGGTGCGCACAGCCGTTTTTTGTGGGTGGATTCTCTTTTTTCTGGCCTCATTCAGGCGTTGGCGTCCCATGATGTACAAGACGATAAAGGTCAGCAAAACCTGGGCCAGTAGTGGCAGTAGCAAAGGTTTGAAGTACATGTTGTCCGGCCTGTATGTTTGCGTGGGGACGCTATATTAGCAGACGTTATGGGAAATGCTTACCTGCCTGGTGTGCTGGTGCCCAGCTTGAGCAGAGCCTCCCCGTCAAGGCGGTATTGCATCCAGTCAGTCAATCCACAGGCTCCCAACTGCTGGTAAAACTCAATGGCTGGCTGGTTGGATTTCAATACTGACCAGTCAAGGCGCCCCATCCTGCGCTCAACAGCGAGGCCCGCCAGAAACGATAATAAAGCCTTGCCAACACCCAGTCCGCGATATTCCGGTAACACAAACAGGTCTTCAAGGTAGATTCCCGCCTGGGCAAGAAAAGTAGAATAATTGTTGAAAAACAAGGCAAAGCCAACTGCCTGGCCCCCGTGTTCAGCGATTAAAACTTCAGCTGCCGGCTGGTCACCGAACAGGCTGTGCCGCAGGTCAGTCTCGGTGGCAATGACTTCGTGTGCGAGTTCCTCGTATTCAGCCAGTCCGTGAATAAACGACAGGATAAGAGACACATCATTCTGGTTGGCGGGTCGGATGGTGGTTAGGTTGGCAGGCATGTGGTGTTCCTCGTCGTGCTGTGGCAATTAGAGGGTGCCTGTTTGTTGGTCTGGAAGCAATCAGGAAATCAATAAAGAGGCAACCCGCCACGAAAATTTTGGGCTGAGAAAACAGACACAGCGGGTTGCCGTAATTGAACCGCCTGGTAGATTTCGAACTATGCGCCGTACCTCCTGCGTCCACCGTATGATCGGTAGCGGTAGGGTGGCGCATAGATTGCGGCATCAATGATGGACCACAGGTGAACAACCCAGCCCAGGAGTATTATCCAGAGCAGTATGGAGGTGATAAACATAAACCCGGCCAGCAGCCAGCGGCCCTGTAAAAGCTGGCCCAATCCAGGGATAAAAAAACTACATAATGCTGCGATAACATTGCCTGCTGAACCACGTCCCATTCTTTGTCTCCTGATCGCCTGATGTCTGGTAGTATATTATGTCATGCAGGTTTCGTGCCAACCTTGGTTTTGCGACAGATTTCCCGGGAAACCATCATGGCCTGGGGAAACTGCCCGGGCCACGTGGCTTGACCTACATCAGGAAACTGGCGAAATCCACCAACATTTTGTACAAACACGCACCTAAACAGACTGCGATTCCGGGCCACCCAGCGTATAATACCGGGCATCTCCAGAAGACCATAAACAAGGAACAAGACGCATGAGCTATCAGCATATACAAATGCCCACAAGCGGCGACAAAATTACCATCCAGAACGATAAGCTGGTGGTGACGGATAACCCCATTCTCGGCTTTGTAGAAGGCGATGGTATCGGCCCTGATATTACCCGGGCAGCAATGCGGGTCTGGAACGCAGCGGTTGAAAAGGCCTATGGCGGCAAGCGCAAAGTTCACTGGGCAGAGTTATTTCTTGGTGAAAAAGCAGCAGGTATATATGACGGCGACTATTTCCCGGCTGAAACACTTGAGGCGGTCAAGGAATTAGTGGTTTCTATCAAGGGCCCCCTGACCACGCCCATCGGCGGTGGGTTCCGTTCCCTGAATGTTTCCTTGCGCCAGGATCTCGACCTGTATGCCTGTGTGCGCCCGGTTGACTATTTCGATGGTGTGCCATCACCGATGAAGCGCCCTGAGGACGTACACGCCATCCTGTTCAGGGAGAACACCGAGGATGTCTACGCGGGAATCGAGTATGAGTCCGGCACACCTGAGAATGCCAAGCTGGCAAAATTTCTGCGTGAAGAAATGGGCGCAGACTTCTTTGAGGATGCAGGGCTTGGTATCAAACCGATTTCTCCTTTTGGCTCGAAACGACTGGTGCGCAAAGCCATTCAGTACGCTATTGACAACAATAAAGATAGCGTAACGCTGGTTCATAAAGGCAACATCCAGAAGTTTACCGAAGGTGCATTCCGTAAGTGGGGCTATGAACTCGCTGCCGAGGAATTTGGCGAAGAAACCATTACTGAAGCCGAGCTTTGGGATAAGTACGACGGTAAACGGCCAGAAGGTAAAATTGTTATCAAGGACCGGATTGCAGATATCATGTTCCAGTTGATGCAATTGCGACCGGCAGAGTTCAGTGTTATTGCTACCACCAACCTGAATGGAGACTACCTGTCTGACGCAATGGCTGCCGAAGTCGGCGGTATGGGTATTGCCCCTGGCGCCAATATCGCAGATCACATTGCTGTATTCGAGGCGACTCACGGTACCGCACCGAAGTATGCCAACCTGGATAAGGTCAATCCCAGTTCTCTGATGTTCTCCGGCTCAATGATGTTCGATTACATCGGCTGGAAGGAAGTATCAGCCCTGATTGCCGATGCCTTTGGCAAAACCATCAAGCAGAAAATCGTTACTTACGATTTTGCGCGTCAGATGGAAGGAGCGACCGAGGTCTCTACGTCCGGTTTTGCGGATGCTTTGATCGCAAACCTGTAAGCCACATGGGTAAGGGCCGTGACAGCGTTTTTTAGCGAAGCGGCCCGTTGCCTTGAACTCTCCTCGGTAGAAGAGAAGCGCCAGGCTGTTGACAGGCTGGGAGCCGCCGTACAAAGGGGAAACTTCCACTTTGACCCCCATACAGAAGTAAAAGCAATGGGCGAAGCCGGCAGGCCTGCACGGCCCCGGTTAGTCGCACCGGCGGATTTGCGTCGTCGTCGCCTGGGCAGTGAAGAAGGGCGGGCAGCGCTGGTGCATGCGATTGCACACATCGAATTTAATGCGATCAACCTCGCGCTGGACGCCGCTTACCGTTTTCGCGATATGCCTCATCAATATTACCTTGATTGGATTTCTGTGGCCGTTGACGAAGCGCGCCACTTTAGTTTACTGGCGACACGCTTGCAGACACTCGGGTTCAGCTATGGGGATTTCCCGGCCCACAACGGCCTGTGGGAGATGGCTCAGCGTACTGCAGGTGACTGCATGCAGCGCATGGCGTTAGTGCCAAGAGTGCTGGAGGCCAGGGGCCTGGATGTCACCCCGGCGATGATTGAGCGCCTGACTGCGGTCGGTGATACCGAGACGGTGCGCTTGCTGGAGATCATTCTTGCAGAGGAAGTGCGGCACGTCGAAATCGGCAGCCACTGGTTCCATTTGTGCTGTGACCAGCGTGGGCTCAACCGTGAAGAAACCTTCCTGAAGTTGGTAGCAGACCATTTTGACGGATCATTGCGGGGACCATTCAATATTCCCGCGCGGATGAAGGCTGGATTTACACAACGTGAAATGGATGCCTTGCTGGGCAAGGAATAGGGTTGCCTCCATTCTTGACTCCAGGTGGCCGGGGTCAATTTTGAATTAGTGTGACCTCTGCTGCTTTGAACCATACGACAAGGCTTTGATGTGTTTTAGGGGTAAGCACACCTGTGGTGTCGAGGATCGGGGTTACCGGAGCTCAGGCCCTGAAGTCCTTCAACTCAGGTCAAAACTTCCCGGTGAGGCTCTCAATATGCTTGATTGTGTGTACCAGTCGCCCAGCACGATGCGCTGAGCAGGTTTTCCGTTGGCATTTAGGTCATGTGTCGCGGGACGATGGGTATGGCCGTGAATCATCTTCTGCACACCATGGCGCTCAAACGCGGCGATCACTTCGTCAGCGTTAACATCCATGATCCCCATGTCCGTATTGTCCTTGTGCTCCGCACTGGCATCACGAGCCTGCAGCGCAACCTGTAGTCGTTGCTGGGGTGTTTTGAGCAGAAATTCCTGTTGCCACTCGGGGTTGCGTACCAGCGTGCGGAACTGTTGGTAGGGAATGTCATCGGTACAGAGGCTGTCACCGTGCAGTAGCAGAACCTGCTCGCCATACAAATCTACAACGTATTCCTCCGGGATAAGCATCACTCCAGCATGTTGGGCGTAGGCCTCGCGCAGCAAAAAGTCACGGTTGCCATGCATGAAATAGCAGGGCGTACCGCTGTCCGCCAGCGATGACAGCGCATTGGCAACCTGGGAGCCACACTGGGTGGGGACATCATCGCCCAGCCAGAATTCAAACAGGTCCCCCAGGATGTAGAGCGCATCAGCCCCAACTGCCTCAGTTCGCAGGAATTGCAACATCAGGCGGGTGGTTTCCGGCCTGCGATCATCGAGATGCAGGTCAGAGATGAAGAGGGTGGTCATGCGCGTCCGGTTCAGCAGTGGTGGAGTCTAGTTGAGCTCAATCGACTCAATCAACACCACCTCTTTGGGTACGTTGTTGGGTTCGGTGGGCACAAAGCGGATGTCATCGACAACATCCATGCCGTCAATGACCCGGCCAAATACAGTGTAGCCCCACTCGCGGGAATTGGCTTTGCTCTTGTGGTTAAGTGCGCCATTGACCTCGACATTGATAAAGAATTGTGATGTCGCTGAATCAACAACCTCGGTACGTGCCATGGCGACTGTGCCACGTTTGTTCTTCAGGCCATTGTCTGCTTCGTTGGGGATCGGGTCGCGGGTGGGCTTTTTCTGCAGGTCCGGCGTCATGCCACCACCCTGAATCATAAAATGACTGATGACGCGATGAAATATCGTGCCGCTATAAAAGCCATCGTTGACATACTGAAGGAAGTTTTCAACTGTTTTGGGTGCGGCCTTTGGGTACAACTCCAGGCGAATATCCCCTCTATTGGTATGGATGGTGACTTGCGGGTTATCCGGGTCTGGCTCGGCATTGGGCTGGGCCTGTGCGAGCGGCAGGGCCAGGGTGGTTATGGCAAGCGCTAAAAGCAGTTGTTTCATTGGGGGGTCTCCAGATTCTTGAATTCAGTCCGCCAATGATACTGGGGTGTTGGCCGGGGATAAAGCACCGTTACCTTGTATTGGTGTTGACGGGTGCATTCCGGACACCTGTAACAGGCTTTCAAAGCCCCACTTCACAGTGGTTTTATGGTATGATATTTCGCTTGTATAAAGAACAAATGCAACAACCCACCAGCTACAATATTGTGGCTTTTAAAACATGATATATCAATCAGATATAACATATTTCGGAGAATGTACATTTAATGGCTGAACTCGCCAAAGAAGTCCTGCAGGTCAACCTGGAAGACGAAATGCGGCAGTCCTATATGGACTATGCAATGAGCGTTATCGTTGGTCGCGCATTACCCGATGTCCGGGATGGCCTGAAACCTGTCCATCGACGGGTGCTTTACGCCATGAGTGTGCTGGGTAATGACTGGAATAAGGCCTATAAGAAATCGGCCCGTGTGGTGGGTGATGTTATTGGTAAGTATCATCCACATGGTGATTCTGCCGTCTACGACACCATTGTCCGGATGGCGCAGCCGTTTGCGATGCGCTACATGCTGGTTGATGGACAGGGTAACTTTGGTTCCGTCGATGGTGATGCCGCTGCTGCGATGCGTTACACCGAAGTCCGGATGTCAAAGCTGGCGCATGAGTTGCTGGCTGATCTGGATAGGGAAACTGTCGACTTCGGACCCAATTATGATGAATCCGAACACGAACCACTGGTGCTGCCAACCCGTGTGCCTGGTTTGCTGGTCAATGGCTCAGCCGGTATCGCGGTTGGCATGGCCACCAATATTCCACCCCACAATCTGCGTGAAGTGATTGACGCCACCGTTGCGTTGATTGAAGACCCGGAACTGGATATAGACGGCATCATGCAATATCTGCCGGGGCCGGATTTTCCCACCGCAGGGATGATTAATGGTGCCCAGGGTATTCACGAGGCATATCACACGGGCCGCGGCCGGATCTACATGCGAGCCAAATCCCACATAGAGACCAACGAACGGAATGGTAAGGACTCGCTGATTGTCACCGAACTTCCTTATCAGGTGAACAAGGCACGTTTGCTGGAAAAAATTGCAGAACTGGTTAAAGACAAAAAGATCGATGGCATTACCGAATTACGTGATGAGTCTGATAAGGATGGCATGCGGGTAGTCATCGAGTTGCGTCGCGGTGAAGTGCCGGAGGTTATCCTGAATAATCTCTACAAACAAACTGTTATGCAGAATGTGTTTGGAATCAACATGGTGGCCCTGGTTAACGGGCAGCCACGGGTTCTGAACCTGAAAGAGATATTGCAGGCCTTCATTGGTCATCGCCGGGAGGTTGTGACCCGTCGCACACTGTTTGATCTGCGCAAGGCACGCAGTCGTGCACATGTTCTGGAAGGCTTGACCGTTGCACTTGCAAACCTTGATGAGCTTATTGAACTGGTCAAAAAGTCTCCTTCGCCAGCAGAAGCCAAAGAGCGTTTGTTGGCCAAACGTTGGGAACCGGGATTGGTGCGGGCAATGCTCGGCAAAGGTGGTGCCGAAACTTCAAGGCCGGAAAATCTCGAGCTGAAGTTTGGCTTGCAGGATGATGGTTACCAGCTTTCACCGATCCAGGCGCAGGAAATTCTTAATATGCGCTTGCACAGGCTGACTGGCCTGGAGCAGGAAAAGTTGACCAGCGAGTATGAGGAAATCCTTGGTACGGTTCGGGATTTACTGGAAATTCTCTCTGACCCGGGCCGCCTGATGACGGTGATACGGGAAGAGCTAGACGATGTTCGCGAAAAATATGGTGACGAGCGGCGCACAGTCATACTCGAGAAGAAACTTGATCTGAGCCTCGAGGATCTGATTACCGAGGAAGATGTGGTAGTGACCATATCGCACGCCGGCTACGCCAAGTCACAGACACTGGATCGTTATCAGGCTCAGCGGCGTGGTGGTAAAGGCAAATCTGCCACCAAGGTCAAAGAAGAAGATTTCATTGATGAAATATTTGTAGCCAACACGCATGACACGCTGCTGTGTTTCACTTCACGCGGCAAGATTTACTGGCTCAAAGTCTACGAATTGCCACAGGCCAGCCATATGAGTCGGGGCAAGCCGATTGTCAATTTGCTGCCACTGGAGGAAGACGAGCGGGTCAACGCTGTGCTGCCGGTCAGGGAATACTCGGAAGACAAGTTCGTATTCTTTGCAACGCGTAAGGGTATCGTCAAGAAGACCCCGCTGCCAGCCTACGGTAATCAGCGCGCCAATGGTATCTGGGCGATCAACCTGGACGATGACGACGAATTGGTCAACGTAGAAATTACGGCTGGCGACAGCGAAGTCATGTTATTTGCTGATTCCGGCAAGTGTATTCGATTCGCAGAAAGCAATGTCACTTCCGTTGGACGCACCGCCCGCGGGGTGATTGGTATTCGACTGAAGAAGGATCAGTGCGTGGTATCCATGCTGGTGCTGGGAGAGGGTGACATCCTGACCGTAACCGAACGCGGCTATGGTAAGCGTTCGCACCCGGATGAGCACTCTTGTCAGGGGCGCGGCGGCCAGGGTGTGATTGGTATTCAGACCTCAAAACGCAATGGGGCACTGATTGCTGCATTGCAGGTGACGGACGAAGACGACATCATGCTGATTTCCGATGGCGGTACCCTGGTCAGAACCCATGCCGAAGGAATTTCCACACTGGGCCGCAATACCCAGGGCGTGACGCTGATCCGCTTGCGCAAAGATGAGAATCTGGTAGGTCTTGCCCGTATCCAGTCAGAGGATGAAGAGGGTGACGAGGATGAAGTGGAAGACGGAGCAGAAAGCACTGAAGACTCCTGATTTATAGCAGGATGATGGCTGACACCGGGACGCTGGTGGCTGGCAGGGCTCTGGAGTACAATACCATTCTGTCAGGCAGGAACGAAGCCCGACGAACTGACCAGCAATGGCGGTTACGTTGGCTGGAATTGCCAGGCGAATGCACAGCACATCTTGTTGGGGGCTGTAGCAAACAGGTGTGATTTTTTACGAAAACAGGACTTGATCCCCGGAGGACAGGTACCGATATGGTTAACTACGCAATTGTCGGTGGCGGCAGGCTTGCACGTCACTTCTCCCGGTATTTTCAATATTTGGGAATCCCTCATAGTCGCTGGACGCGTGATTCCAGATCGAGATTCAATACATCCAGCCTGACAGATGCGGAACAGCGCCTGCGAGAGACCATCGCTGATGCTGACCGGGTTATGTTGCTGGTATCCGATGCAGCCATTGCTGCATTGCCCAGGCAGTATCCTTTCTTGTTCGACAAACAACTGGTTCACTGCAGTGGAGCGTTGAGTATTCCCGGCATTGCCGGTGCCCACCCGCTGATGACGTTTGCTGAGCATCTCTACCCGCTTGAGACTTACCAGTCGGTGCCGTTCCTGCTGGAGAGCGGTAACGCATTTTCAGACCTGCTGCCTGGCCTGCCCAATCCGCATTTTGAAATCAGTGTTGAGAACAAGCCCCGGTACCATGCGATGTGTGTGATGGCGGGCAATTTCACCCAGCTTATGTGGCAGGGCATCTACCAGCGTTTTGAGCAGCAGCTAGGTTTGCCTGCAACAGCACTGCAACCCTACCTTGAGCAGGTAACGCGTAACTTTATTCAGGCACCGGAATCGGCATTGACCGGCCCGTTATCACGTGATGACCGGCAAACGATTGAGCGCAATATTCATTCTCTGGATGGCGATGCCTTGAGGGACTTGTATCTTGCTTTCGTGAATTTTTATCAGCAGGGTGAAAAACCGGCACAAAGACTGGAGCAGGTCATATGAACGTACTGGATATTCAGGCTTGTAAAACCCGCGGCGAAAAAATCGTCATGCTGACCTGTTATGACTACACATCGGCCTGCATCGTGCAGGAGTCTGATGTGGATGTGATCCTCGTGGGTGACAGTGCAGCGATGGTGATGCATGGCTTTGGCACGACGATTCCGGCCGACCTGGAAATGATGTGCCGACACATTGAAAGCGTTGCCCGTGGCACCAGCAGCAAGTTTATTGTTGGCGACATGCCGTTCCTGTCCTATCGGCAGTCGTTGTCAGACAACATGCGTGCCATTGGCCGGGTTATGCAAGCCGGCGCCCATGCGGTCAAGCTGGAGGGTATAGAAGGCAACGGCGAGAGTATTGTGCATACCGTCAAATCAGGTGTGCCCGTGATGGGGCATCTGGGCTTAACGCCGCAATCAGTTAACCAGTTGGGTGGTTTCAGAGTTCAGGGTCGTGGTGACCGGGCTGCCAATACCCTGCGCCAGGAAGCAAAGGCCTGTGAAGATGCTGGCTGTTTCGCGCTTGTGCTTGAGTGTGTTCCCGATGAACTGGCGGCGGAAATAACGGCATCGCTGAGTATTCCAACCATCGGCATAGGTGCCGGCCCGGAGACGGATGGCCAGGTGCTGGTGATGCAGGATTTGCTGGGCCTGTCGAGTAATTTCAAACCCAAATTTGTGCGCAAGTACATGGATGGCAAGGCTGCATGGCTAAGTGCGTTCAATGCCTATGCCAGTGACGTGAAAAGCGGCCGGTTTCCAACTGCAGATGAGAGCTACGGGCAATGAGGGTATTCACAGACATTGACGAGTGGCAGGTTTACCGTGACACCGTGCAGCAGCGCCCGCTGGGCTTTGTGCCGACCATGGGTGCCCTGCATCAGGGGCACCTGGCGCTGGTAGACGCCTGCAGGAGGCAGAACGCCACGACGGTTGTAAGTATCTTTGTCAACCCGGCGCAGTTCGATGACCAGGGTGATTTAAAAGCGTACCCGGACCACCATGAAAAGGACCTGAAAAATCTTGAGGATGCCGCCGTGGATGCGGTGCTGTTACCGTCAGCGAGCCAGGTCTACGCAGATAACTATCGATTCAGGGTCAGTGAGAGTGAGTTCAGCCAGCAGTTGTGCGGGGCACACCGTCCCGGGCATTTTGATGGTGTGCTGACCGTTGTCATGCGACTGTTGAATCTGGTGCGGCCTGACAATGCCTATTTTGGTGAGAAGGACTACCAGCAACTCCAACTGATCCGTGACATGGCCAAGGCATTTTTTATGCCAGTGAATATAGTTGCCTGTGAAACCGTTCGCGAAGCCGATGGTCTGGCCATGAGTTCCCGCAATCAACGGCTGGATAAACAGCAAAGGGAAACAGCAGCGGCCCTGTATGCAACACTGAAGCAAAGCAGAACTGCGAGGCAGGCCCGTGAAACGTTACTCGAGCAGGGCTTTCAGGTTGACTATGTTGAAGATCTTGCCGATCGTCGACTGGCCGCTGCCCGTCTCGGAGACACGAGGTTGAT
The DNA here is from genome assembly GCA_024277815.1 of Gammaproteobacteria bacterium. Lineage (GTDB taxonomy): Bacteria > Pseudomonadota > Gammaproteobacteria > Xanthomonadales > SZUA-36 > SZUA-36. Next base: position 124 of record JAJRUM010000039.1, on the reverse strand, counting down.
CGATAATGTCCGTATCTGACAGGCACCAGGCGCGGCAAAATATATTGTTACTGATGTCCGGTTCGATTGCGTGCGCCAAGGCATCATCACTGATTTCTGAATGGGTTAAGCGCGGCCATAAGGT
>JAJRUM010000038.1 GCA_024277815.1 Gammaproteobacteria bacterium | reverse complement strand
TTTCTTTTGGCGCTGTTTCTTTTGGCTCTTTCTGTTTGGCTATGCAAGATGATGGGTGTCCTGTCTCTTGTAGGCCTATTGTACTGGTTGTGCAAGATGATGGGTGTCCAAGCTTTTTGTTTTGGGTGTCCAAGCTTTTTTCTGGGTGTCCAAGCTTTTCCGTTATGGGTGTCCAAGCTTTTTTACAGGCTTTTTGCAGATAAATCCAAGTTTATTCGGTAGTTAGGTATCATTGTTGAAATTAGTAATCTATACTGTTCAAGCGAGCAGATGGGGCTCGTTAAAATTCACTGGGGATTGTGACATGTTCATGCAGAACACTGGATTTCGTTTGTCGGCCATCACGGCCTTTTTTCTCTTTTTACTGGTTGGAATGTCAACCGCGCTGGCTGATCAGGTCACGCTGACTTTCGTTGATGCGGATTCGAACGCACAAACCCTGACCATCGATGTCAATTCGTCGGCTGAAGACCTTGCGCTGGCAGCCAGTTTGATGGGCGAAGATGGCGTCGGGCTCGACTATGACGACGATAATGGCTCCGGCTCGCTGGCAGATATTGCTGCGGCCCTGGCAGGTGCAGCGCCGATGTATGCAGCCGATATTGCAGAAACGCTGTCCAGGCTGTCGCCGGACGACAGCGAGGCAATCGTTGCCGCCGTTAACGGCGTGCCGGGTGTCAACACCGTTGCGGTGCGTTCAGCCGTTCATTTTGGCGATCCCGATCGCGATCACGGCCCGCAGGAGTTTGACGAGGAAGACTCACACATCACGGTCGAATTACACGAAATCGAAAGAGTCCCGAGTGATAACTGATGAAAAATAACAATCTCACGAGCTTCATCAAGCACAGCAGCGTACTGCTGTCCTTCGCCGCTTTCCTGCTCCCCGGCCTGGCGGCAGCACAACAATATTACGATCCGGGCCTGCTGCAAAAAGCCATCGATCGCAAGCCCGTAGATTACCAGCCACCCGGTATACGGGTAGGCAGTTTCGTGCTGGGCACGGGTGCCGAACTGGCCTACGAGAACAACGACAACATCTATTACCGCAACAATCTCAATATCAGTGATAACATTTTCCATATCCGTCCGTGGGCCAACCTGAACAGCGACTGGAATCGCCACGCACTGAATTTTAACGTCTACGCGGATATCGGCCGTTACAGTGATTTCGGTACCGAAGACTACGAAGACTGGGTGGCCAGCCTGAATGGCCGCTTTGATGTCAAACGCGGCAGTAGCTTCAACTACAAAGCCTCGTATATGCAGTTGCATGAAGATCGCGCTTCGCCGGATGGCAGACTTGGCATCCGGCCCGCAGAGTTCGTCCTGTCCGGTTTCGATATTGGCTATAGTCATGCCTTTAACCGCATGACCATCGGCCTGAACTGGAAACTTGCGGATACTGATTACGACAACACCGTGCGGATTAACGGCGACATCGTCGATCATCAGGATCGCGACCGCAGCCGGGATGAAGTGACGTTGCGATTTGATTACGATATGTCCGGCCAGCGTGGCATATTCTTCAGCGGCGAGATCAACAATACCGATTACGACCAGGTTTTTGACAATGCCGGTTATGCACGTTCGTCGGATGGCTATAACTTACGTGGCGGTGTTTCCTGGGATCAGACCGGTGTGCTGGTGGGTGATTTGTACGTTATCTACCTGCAGCAGGATTATGACGACCCCCGCTTTGGCAATATTGATGGCTGGGGCCTCGGCGCCAACCTCGACTGGACGCCAACCGAGTTGACCAACGTCAACGTTCAATTCAGAAATGCACCGCAGGAAACCACCGTGGTCGGTGCTTCCGGTTATTACAGCTCATTATATTCAGCCCGCGTGCAGCACGAACTGCGTCGCAACTGGTTGCTCAATGCCCGTGTCTCGTATACCGACAACAACTACGAAGTCATTGGCAATGCCCCGAATACCGTACTGAACGACACCCAGGTCACCCGCGCCGGTGCCGGTGTCAGCTATTTGTTTAACCGCAATTTTTACATCAGCGGCGGCTATGTATACGAGAAGCAGGCAGCCAACCTGAGCCGGTTCGAATACAAGACCAATCGCTGGTTTTTGACCGTTGGGGCGGAGTTGTAGGTTTGATCGTCAGTCCGGTGCAATCCGGATTAAGTTTTGGGGGGTAGTAGATAATTTAAGATGACCACGGCCCATCCGTGCCGGTCATCTTTTTTTATGGCACTATACTCAGCGGTCAACAAAGCCAAAGAAATTGCGCGAAAAGATAAGGGATTTATGAAGTCACGAAATTTCACCAGCAGCATGATTTACCAGCCAGGGTCGTGGTTTAAGCTGTTGCTGTTTGTGCTGACACTTCTAATCGCCGCACTGGCCTCGGCGCAGGACGATTCCACTGATTTATCCTACCGCCTCGGTGCCGGCGACAAACTGCAGATTGATGTATTTAACCAGACCGACCTGACCGGCGAATACACGCTCGATGGCAATGGCCGCTTCACCATGCACCTGATCGGCAAGATCCAGGCTGCCGGCCTGACCCCGACCGAACTCGAAGCGCTGCTGGTCAGCAAGCTAAAACCTGATTACCTGGTCAACCCGAGGATTTCGGTGCGGGTGCAGAACTTCCGGCCGTTTTATATTATCGGCGAAGTCAAAAGCCCCAGTTCCTATGCCTATGTCGATGGCATGACCTACCTGACGGCCGTGGCCATTGCCGGTGGTTTTACCTACCGGGCGAAAAAAGACCATGTCTACGTGATGCGCGGCAGCGACCCGGAGCGCGAAGAGATCAAGCTGGATGTGAGTGAAAAAGTCCAACCGGGCGATATCATCCGCATCGCCGAGCGGTTGTTTTAGGGGGCGGCATGCAACAGGGATCACAACATGACGGGCGGCAGGATGGCTGGCAGCAACAACGGCCGGGCCAGGGCGGCATGCCACCCAGCTACCCGCAGGATTACTACCCGCAGGAACAATTTCAGGCCGAGGAACCTTTTCCGCTGCTCGACTACCTGCAGTTATTGTGGTTCCGCCGCCGTTTGATCATCGCCATTACGCTGTTCGTAGCGGTGATTGGCTTCATCAATGTCAACCAGCTGAAATCGGTATACACCGCCAGTTCAACGCTGCTGATCAATATACCGGAAGCGCAGGTGGTGGATATCGAGCAGGTCCTGTCGCGCACCCGCAGCTACGGTTATAACAACCAGGGCGTGGCCGAGGTTGAGGTGCTGCGCTCGCGTGGTCTGGCCGCCAAGGTCATCAACAAGCTGCACCTGCTGAACTACGAAGAGTTCAACCCGTCATTGCACGTGCCCGAGGAAAGCTTTTTTGATTTCCTCAAGTACCTGAACCCCAAAACCTGGATTCCTGATAGCTGGAAAAAAGCCATCAAGGAAGCCATCAGCGGCGAAGTCACCACCATCGCGCCGGTGGAAGAAGAAATTGTCGATCGCAAAATGGTCCTGGCCACCGATATCTTCCTCTCCAAGCTGAGCGCCGATGCGGTGCAGTGGTCCAACGTCATCACCGTTCAGTTCAACTCGCTGAGCCCGACGCTGGCAGCGCGGGTGGCCAATGAATTACCCGAAGCGTATATCTTCGATCAGTTGCAAGCCAAGTTCGATGCCACCGAAAAGGCCACCGCGTGGCTGACCGAACAGCTTGGCGATATGGAAACCAAGGTCGCAGAATCAGAACGTGCGGTGGAGATTTACCGTGAAGAACACGGCCTGACCCAGGGCGCCGGCAGCGGCATCATGGCCGAGCAGCTATCCGAGATCAACAGCCAGTTGATCGTCTCGCGCGCCGAGCGTGCTGCTGCGGAGGCCCGCCTGTTACAGATCAGACGTCTGACCGGTCCGGACGGGCAGGGCATTGAAACCTCCAACGAGGTGCTGTCATCACCGCTGATCCAGCAGTTGCGCAACCAGGAAGCCACGGTCACGCGGCGGATATCCGAGCTTTCCATCGAATACGGGCCCAAGCACCCGCGTATGTTGCAGGTGAAGGCTGAAATTGAAGATATAAAGGCACGTATTGATAGTGAAATCAATAAAATAACCCAGGGTATTGAGAATGAAGTTGAAGTTGCACGCACCCGCGAACACAGCCTCGAACAGAGCCTGAAAGATGCAGAACTGCAAAGCGGCACCCAAAATCGCGAGGCCGTGCAACTGCGCGCACTGGAACGTGAAGCTGCCGCCAACCGGGTGCTGTACGGAACCTTCCTGAACCGCTTTAAGGAAACCTCCTCCACCCAGGGCATCGCGAGTTCGGATGCGCGGGTGATATCAGCGGCCGAAGTACCGCTGGTAGCCTCTTACCCGAACAAGAAACGCTCGTTTATCATTATATTTATCCTCGGTTTCATGGGCGCCTGCGGACTGGTGTTCGCGCTGCACTTCCTGAACCCCGGCCTGTACAGCCCCGAGCAGATCCAGCAGGAACTGGGCATTCATGCCATCGGTATGATTCCCAAGCTGCAGGTTAAAATGGGGCCCCATGAGTACCTGCTGGAAAAGCCACATTCCGGTTACGTGGAGGCGATCAACTCGCTGAAGATTTCGCTGAAATTATCTGATCCGGATGCGCTGATCAAGGCTATCCAGGTGACCTCTTCAGTGCCTGAAGAGGGTAAATCCTCACTGGTGCTGAGCCTGGCGATAGTGATGGTCAAGGAAGGCAAAAAAGTGCTGGTGGTGGATGCCGATCTGCGCCGCTCCAGCATCGAGAAGCGACTGGGTCTTGCCACTGAAGGCCCTGGCCTGACTGATTTTGTGCTGGCGGATACCGATAACCCGGATGCGTTCATACAGCATCATGAAGAAGCCGGTATTGATTACATGCGCACCGGTGACGCCAAGTACGCCAATGCCAGCGATATTTTCTCATCGAAACGCATGCGCAGAATCGTGGACATACTGAAGGCGCGTTACGACTACGTGCTGTTTGACACACCGCCGGTGATGGCGGTGGCCGACGCCCGCGTAATCGGCCAGATCGCCGACAAGACCCTGTTTGTGGTGCGCTGGGACAAGACTCCACGCAAGGTGGCAAGGGCCGGCATCGAGTTGCTGCAAAAAGGCGGCGCGGATATCGCGGGTATTGTGTTGCAACAGGTCGATTTGAAGCGCTACGGACGTTTTGGTTATGGAGATTCCGGCTATTACTACCATTACGGCAGGTATGGGCAGTATTACCAGAGTTGACGATCACACCGTCACCCCGCAGCGCCGGGGTGCAGTCATACCAATGATTACCAACTTCATCAAAAAATTCCAAAAACCGGCGATCAGCGCAACCGTTGCCGAAATCCCACCCGGCCAGCGGGTCTACTGCATCGGCGATATACATGGTCGCGCCGACCTGTTGCAGGAACTGCATGAACAGATCCTCACCGATGCCGCTGACTACAGCGGGGACAAATCCATCGTCTACCTGGGTGACTACATCGATCGTGGCGAACAATCCAAACAGGTCATCGACCTGCTGCTCACCAATCCACTGACAGGTTTCAAAACAGTCTACCTGCAGGGCAACCACGAGCAGGTGATGCTGAGCTTTATCGAGTTCCCCGAAGCGTCAGCTTCGTGGCTGTCATTCGGGGGCAGGGAAGCGGTCAACAGTTACGGCATTCCGCTGGCACACATCCCCGGCATGAATGAGGTGACAGAACTGGCCCGCCAACTGGACAACAAGCTACCGGACACCCATCGCGATTTTCTGCAAAACTGCCAAGCCTGCTGGCGCTGCGGCAGTTACTACTTTGTGCACGCCGGCATCGAGCCGGGTGTGGCACTGGACCAGCAGGAACTGCAGGACCAGCTATGGATTCGTGATGAATTCCTCCGCAGCAACAAAGACCATGGCGCAATCATCGTGCATGGCCACAGCATCTGCGACGAGCCTGAAGTACTGCCCAACCGCATCGGCATCGATACCGGCGCGTTCCGAACCGGTATTTTGACCTGCCTGGTACTGGAAGGCGCGCAACACCGATTTTTGCAGACCGGTCATGCCTGATACGCTACGTGGGCTGTTGAGCTGTGACGATGGACCCCGGATCAAGTCCGGGGTGACGAGCGAGGGTACGCGCAGTCTATTCGTGCTGATCATGCTGTTAGCACTGACCCTACCCCTGCACGCTGACTACCAGGCCGGCCTCGACGCCTTCAACGCTGCCCGTTACACCACTGCGATGGAAGAATGGCAGGTCGTAGTCGCGCAACCACGCGAGGCCGTCATCCCCACCATTTATGCCGAAACCCACTACGCGATAGGCATGTTGCACTGGAAAGGCCTGGGTGTGGCGCAGGACTACGCCGAGGCATCCAAATGGTTTCACCAGGCCGCAGCACTTGGCCAGCGTGGCGCACAAGCGAAGCTGGGGTACTTGTATACCGAAGGCGTGACGGTGTCACAGGACTACCAAAAGGCATTTGAGTGGTTCAGTAAGTCGGCCAAACAGGGCGATGTCGATGGCCAGTACAACCTGGGTATTTTTTACCTGAACGGCTGGGGCACAAAACAGGACTACACCATGGCTGCCCAATACCTCGCAGCCGCCTCAGCACAGGGCGATGAGGCGGCAGAGACAGCGTTACAAGATTTACTGGCGTCAGGGATTACCGCTATTACCGCGCCAGCGGGGATCGCCAATGACAGGGAACGCAGTCCTGCCCACGCAGAAATGACTGCGGCAGGGATAAAAACCAGCGCCTGGATCCTCACCCAAAACCCGGATCGCTATACGATCCAGGTGATCGGACTAAGCGACCGTGAACGGCTTGAAAAGCTCATTGAAGACCATCAGGCACTGGCACCGTTTGCCACCTACACCCTGCGGCAAAACAACAAGCCGCTGTACATGCTCATCCAGGGCAGCTATCCGTCAGTGGGCGCCGCACGCAAGGTGCGGGATCGGTTTCCAGCCAGTATTCAGAAGCCCGGCAGGTTCTGGATTCGTACCTTTGCTGAGATACAGGCGTTGATTGGGAAGCAAGGAGTTGGGAACCCTCCCGTCAGACTAAAGAAGCATTGATAAAACATTGATATTTGAAATATAATTCAAGCTTATAGCAACAAAGGGTCGGGGGACACTTCAGTGTATTTATACACCACACCGCAAACAGTGACAGCAGATCTTGGCGCTTGAGCTCTGGTTGATCATCGTGGCCAGCGCGGGTCTTTCACTGGCACTGTGCCTGTTATTGATGCCCCTCGCGCGGCGTGTCGGCCTGCTGGATCACCCTTCCGACCGCAAAGTCCATCGCAAGCCCGTTCCGCTGGCCGGTGGCCTGGCCATATTCCTGACTTTGTTAATCGCCGCATTCCTGTTCACACCCAACGGGGCACAAGCCTGGCCGTTGCTGGCGGCGAGTGGGCTGATGCTGGTGACCGGCATGCTCGACGATATGCTCGAACTCAGCCCGAAGGTTCGTTTTGCGCTGCAGATACTGGCCTGCTTTATCATGATATTTGTCAGCGGCGTGCTGCTGGCTGATTTTGGCTCGCTGCTGTGGGATGGTGTGCTGTCGCTGGGTTGGCTGAGCATTCCGGTCACGGTTTTTGCAGCACTGGGTGTAATCAACGCGTTTAACATGATGGATGGCATCGATGGCCTGTCCTCGATGATATTCATCGTCGCCGCCAGTGCTATGGCCTGGCTGGCTTTTAGTTCCGGTCACCGCTTTAATGCCAGTATGCTGACGATTGTAATCGGTGCTGTACTGGGCTTTTCCCTGTTGAATGCACGCCTGCCGTGGAACCGCCGCGCGCGGGTGTTTTTGGGGGATTCCGGCTCGGTGTTCCTGGGCCTGTTCCTGGCCTGGCAGTTTATTGATCTTGGCAATGGCGATGACCGCGCCTTTGCACCGATGACGGCAGTATGGCTACTGGCAATACCGTTACTCGATACCATCCGCCTGATGGTGCAGCGCTGGCGCCGGGGCGTTTCATCCATGGATGCCGACCAGTTTCACCTGCACCATGCTTTTCTTAAATCCGGTTTCAGCGTCAGCCAGACCATGACCGGCATCACGTTGCTGGTGCTGCTCACCACCAGCATCGGCCTGCTGGGCCAGTATCTCGGCCTGCCGGAATACCTGATGTTCTACAGCTACATCGCTTTCGGCCTGTTGTACCTGTACGTCATGCGCCGCTGCTGGCGCGATGGCCGTTTCCTCGGCCGCGATGTGGCGCTGGAAGTGCCTGAAGACCCGTTTATACAGGCTTAAACACCTTCAACTGTAATTCCTTCACTGCTTTAAAGTGCTTGGCGTTGCTCGAAACAACCGGCAAATTGTGCTCGACTGCTGTAGCGGCGATGATGGCATCTCCGACCCGCATATTGGCTGACAGTGCATATTCTTCAACATAGATCAGTGCCCTGTGGCCGATGTTTTCGCTAAGGGGTAACACCATGAAGCCGAAGTCACTTATAAAATCCTTTACATGTTTGTGCTGGGCTTTGCTGTTTGCAGCTTGCAGCAACTCCATATAACTCTGAATCGACAGGTACCTGTTTTCACAACGATCAATGAGTCTGGCTGCTTTCCTGTTGCCGCGTTGAGCCCAAATGAAGATATCTGTGTCAAAGATCATGGCGGGCTTTACGCAGGCTCTCAAGTTCTTCCAGTACGGAGTTGTTCGAACTGTTGGCCATACCAAAAAACGGATGCTCACTGACCTTCATTGTGGAGACGTGCCGGGCTGGTGTGATGACGCCCCTGACCTTGCCATGGTACAGGACCGTCACACTCTCATTCCTCTCCAGTGCCTTGAGGATATCTTTTGTTTTATACCTGAGATCTACGATGGAGGCTTTCATGGTGGCTTCCGGGTAATTATATAAATGTCTATCTATTCTAGACATTTATATATTTTTCTCAAGTATCATGTTGCACATACTAAACTCAATATTACCCAGTGATAGTGGGGTTCTTCGCCAGATCCTGTAGGTAATTTGCCTTTTCCAGCCCCAGCCTTTGCTCTAGAATCAAGCCATGCAACTACAAAAAGACCAAAAAGCCAGTTTCCCCGCCGAAGTATTGTTTCAGGAAGTTAACGGCGAAACGGTGCTGCTGGACCTGGCCAGTGAAAACTATTTTGGCCTCGATGAGATCGGCACACGCATCTGGGGCCTGCTGCAGGCGGGATCCAGCGTTGGTGAAACCCTCGAAACCCTGCTGGGGGAGTACGAAGTCGAGCGCGAGACACTCGAAGATGACGTCGGCAAGTTGCTGCAAAAACTACAAGAGGCCGGCCTGGTCGAATTCTGAGGGCCGGTTTGTGCCAGCAGTGAGGCCACGATCATGTTCCGCAAACTAACCGCATTTCGCGCCCTGGACCCGCAACAGCGACGGCTTTTTTTGCGCGCTTATTACCTGCTGGCCAGCATGCGCCTGGCCATCGCCATGCGCCCCTTCAAACGCCTGGTGGCCGGCCTTGAAACTCATCACGGCGAGGCCGAACAATCGCCACTGACCACCGCACAACTGGCCTGCGCCCACCAGGTCGGCCGGGCAGTCCGTACGGCAGCCAACAACACCCCGTGGCAAAGTGCCTGCCTGGTGCAGGCGCTGGCTGCGCAACGCATGTTGCAGCAACGAGGCATCGGTGGCGCGTTTTACCTGGGTGCGGCGACCCGGGCGGCGACCCAGGCGGAAAACTCTGAACCACCCGGACTGGCGGCCCACGCGTGGCTGAAATGCAATGATGATTTCATCACCGGCGAGGCCGGCCATGAGCAATACGCCATATTGTCATCGTTCAGCTGGACGTAAATGAGCAGTATCTACGGTATATTCAATCGCACAGGTGAGGGTGCTTCAGGACCCACACTGGCGGCCATGCAAGGCGCAATGGATGACTGGGGCCCGGATGACAAGGGCACATGGTCGAACGGCCCGGTGGGCCTCGGCCACCTGATGCTCTGGAACACGCCCGAATCAAAGCTGGAATCATTACCGCAGGTACGAACAAGCGAAAACAATACCCTGGTAATCACCTGTGATGTGCGCCTCGATAACCGCCAGGACCTGCTGCTACAGTTGCGCACGCAGTCTGACCTGGCAGGTCGCCCCATCGAAACCATCACTGACAGCGAGTTCCTGCTGGCAGCTTATTTACAGTGGGGAGAGGACTCGGCACAGCACCTGCTGGGTGATTTCGCCTTTGCCATATGGGATGCGGATCGAGAGGTTATCTTTTGTGTCAGAGACCATGTTGGTGTCAAGCAGTTCTACTACCACGTCACCGATCAGATATTCCTGTTTTCCAATGATATGCGGGGCCTTATCGGCCAGGCGGACATTGGGAAGGGTTTTAGTGAACAGGCCATTGCCAAATATATTGTCAATCATCAGCTGAAAAGCCCAACGCTCACCTTCTATAAGTCTATCCAAAAGCTACCACCAGCCCACACAATGACAATTTCGGCTGACAGGGTACAACAGAATTGCTACTGGAGGGCAGAAGATGCCGCCGTTTCCGTACCATCGGATACCCGAGCTTGCGCAAAGAAACTGCGCGAACTACTTGAGCAGGCGGTGCATGATCGCTTGCGGACGGCTTACCCCGTGACGTCACACTTAAGTGGTGGCCATGACTCCTCAGCGATTGCTGTCGTTGCTGCACGTGAACTGGCAACTCAGGGTGAAAAACTGTTGGCCTTCAACTGGCAACAGCAGCCTGAAAAAAACGACGATGCAAGCCATCCGGAGTGGCGCAACAGCCAGACCATTTCCGCGGCTGAAGGTATTGAACACCATCACATCGAGACTGACACACAAGCCCTTTATAGCTACCTGCTTGACCACCGGACGGATTGTGGCAACAACACGATGTTTCTCGACGAGTTATTTGTGCGCAGTGCGGCGAATAAGCGTGGCTCGCGGGTGATATTATCCGGCATTGGCGGAGATGAGCTGGCCTCATACCATGGTCAGTCGTACTATGCCGAACTGTGTTGCACAGGCCGACCGTGGCAAGCACTGAAGGCACTGTATGACCGGGGGCGACAGACAGACAAGCGGCTGAAACCCATGGCGGCGTCCATCTATCATCATCTTCTGATGCCGGTAGTGCCGGCAAGTATCTACAAGAAGATGCCCAAAACCCATTGGGCTGAGCCGCGCATCTCATTTATACGGCAGTCTTTTCTGCCGCACATCAAGGAGGAGCTAAAACAACAATCCACCTTATCGATGCAACCCAAAACATCTATCCGCCAAGACATGCTGGCGTACTGGAATAACGGTCATCTGCAGGCACGCATTGAGTCATGGGCAACTGCGGCCAAGACACAACGGATCGAGTACCGCTATCCGCTGCTGGACAAGCGCATCATTGAGTTTGTGCTGAGTGTTCCGGCTGAATGCTTCGTGCAGGAAGGCACAGGACGCTACTTGTTCAGGCTTGCAACTGAGGGGTTACTGCCCGAGGAGATACGCTGGGCAGATGCCAAGCTGGAACATAACCGGGTTGAACGGGTTGCCAATTTGTCGCTGTTGCTCAGCAAGCGTATCGCTAAAGAGGTCAGGGTGGGAGAGGGTCTCTCAGACTATATCGATCGAACCGACCTGCTCAATGCGCTGGAGGGTTTTGAACTGGCAGCAGTAGACCGCCAGACCATTGAGATGGTGATAACTTTTCAGACAGCGCTATCTGTCATGCTGTATTTTCCGACTACCGGGGATGTTCGTTAGCTAAACCGTGCCAATCGGAATGCCAAAGATCTCAACACTTTCTGGAACGGTTTGAACAAAGCCACCTTTGGTATTGCGCAAAAATAACTGCGCAAGCTCCGGAGCCTGCCAGGTTTTCTTTTCGCCAGGGATTGAAGATGAAGGCCCGCTAACAGGACCCAGGCAATGCTTGCCTGTTCGAGTTTCCACTGTTTCGTTGCTCCGGGCGATCTGTTGCCGCCTGTGTAATGACGCACGAAACATCCTTGTATATTACAAATGAATAATCCTTATTCACTGCAAATTGTTTTCCGCAGCTTGATTCTAGTGAATAAAGCCAACAACCACAAATATCAGCGTATCTGCCCTGTATACGTTTAATTTTGGAACAAAAGTTATTTTTCACCTATAAACTGTAGCAACCCCCGGTTTTGCCGGTCGCCCGTGTACCCACGCCCCGCCCGAAGGGCAGGACCAGAAACCAACCCGCCCGGAGGGCGCAAGACTAAAATGATTCCCAAAAGAATTCTGATCACCGGTGGCGCCGGCTTCCTGGGCTCACACCTGTCGGAGCGCCTCCTGGACGAAGGCAACGACGTCCTCTGTGTAGACAACTTCTACACCAGTACACGCCGAAATATAGTGCATCTCCTGCAGCATCCAAATTTTGAACTGATGCGTCACGACGTAACCTTCCCGCTGTACGTAGAAATCGATCAGATCTACAACCTGGCCTGCCCTGCCTCGCCGATTCACTACCAGCGTGACCCGGTACAAACCACTAAAACCAGTGTCCACGGCGCCATCAACATGCTGGGCCTGGCCAAGCGCACCGGCGCAACGATCCTGCAGGCCTCGACCAGCGAGGTCTACGGCGATCCCGAAGTGCACCCGCAAACAGAGGACTACTGGGGCAGCGTCAACCCCATCGGTATCCGCTCGTGCTACGACGAGGGTAAACGCTGCGCCGAAACCCTGTTTTTTGACTACCGCCGGCAGCACAACACGCGCATCAAAGTCGCTCGGATCTTCAACACCTACGGTCCCAAAATGCTGCCCGATGATGGCAGAGTAGTATCTAACTTCATCATGCAGGCACTGCAGGGCAAGGATATAACCATCTACGGCGATGGCAGCCAATCCCGATCATTCTGTTATGTCGATGACCTGGTCGAAGGCCTGATTAGACTGATGAACTCGAAACAGGAGTTCACCGGCCCCATCAACCTCGGCAACCCCCACGAATTCACCATCAAAGCACTGGCAGAAAAAATAATAAAAATGCTCGATTCCAACTCAAAAATAGTCTACCAGTCCTTACCCCAAGACGACCCCGCGCAAAGAAAACCAGACATCACGCTGGCCGAAGCAGAGCTGCGCTGGAACCCCAAAACCACCCTGAATGAAGGCCTGATACCCACCATCGAATATTTCGAATCGCTGGCATCAGGATGAATTTGTCACCACCCCGGAGCAGCAAACCGTCATCCCGAACTTGATCGGGGAGACCGTGAGAGTGGGAACCTGTCGAAAAGCCGCCCCGGGAAATACATTTTACCGGGGTGATATTTGTTCGAAAGCCTGCATAGTAGCCGCAGTTTTATCTTTTTCTTCCTTCAGAGTCCTTACTGCGTGGACGACATCTTTGAGGTTGTCCTGCAACATCAGACTGAAACCCACCCGTAAGACCACTCGCCGCTCGGCGAACTTCCGGTTCAGACCCTTCCCCATCCAATAGCCTAACCACCTGGCTTTCAGGCCGCTGGGCCTGAGTTGGCCAGCCAGGTCTGCATACATGGGCGCATCAGACAGCATGTTCAGCCAGGCCAGCGAGGCCCAGGCGGCTGTTTTTGTGCCTGCGGCTTCAAGCATAGCCACCAGTCTTTCCCAATCAATGTCATCCTGTTGCGCCAGTCGGTGAATGTCCACCAGGTGCCGCAGCGAAGAGGCTGTGCCATTCACATACTTGCTGATGGCCGGGTGGATCAGCATCACCAGCAGGCTGGCCTCGTTGCTCAGGCCCTGCAATTTGCCAAACGCCCGCCGTTGGCTAAACAGGTAATCATTCAGGTCGATGCGGGTGCGACCCGGGCGCAGCAGGTGCCAGTGCAGGTCCAGCCACACGCCTTGGCGGAGCATTGAGGTTTCGTGGCTGATATTTTCGGCCAGATGGTGGCTGCTGAAGCCGGCTTGTTGCAGTGCCTTGATGGCATCGAACTTGCTTTCCTCCCTGACCAGGATATCGATGTCGCAGACGGGTCGGTGGGTCGGATCGTCATAGATGGTGTCGCGCAAATTGGCACCCTTGAACACCAGGTAGTCGATGCCGGCATCGCGGAAAGCCTGATGGGTGTCTGCACTTGCCTTGCGTTGCATGAGTTGGCTGGCGGCGGTGGTCAGGGCATCCTGCTTCAGGTCCCCGATGGTCGTCTGCCAGTTGGATGGCAGGGCGTGGGCCTGCAGGAAGGGCAGCCACATTTGTGCCAGCCCCTGCTGGTGTACAAAGATGATGAAATCTGTCGGGTCGAGCAGTTCAAGTTCGCTGAACAAGGCGGTGGTTTGCTGGCGGTCGAGCGTATGCAGCAACGGTCGCAATGCGAGTCTGTGCAGGTGGAATGGGTCGTTGCCGGGTTCGTTGGGCAATGGTTTGCCTGTGTTCTTTGGTGAGGGGGTAGTTTACCTGCAATGGGGCGGGTTGTGCTGAGTGGGGCGGATACTGGTCATGCCAGCCATGGTCCGTTCGCCTGTTGCTGACAGCTACCAGCACCCCGGGCCAGGTGCTTGAGCTTGAATATCAGAGGCCGGGTGCTGAACTTGGGTACAATGAGACGCCAGATGAGCTCAATATTCGGTATCTTTAGGCGCAACGGCGAAAATGTTTCTGCGGAAGCATTTTCCGCCTGGCAGGATGCGATGGACTATTGGCAGCCCGATGCCACCGGAGCATGGGTAGAGGGTACTGTTGGGCTCGGGCACCTGATGCTGTGGAATACGCCCGAGTTAAAGTTTGATGCACTTCCCCGTGTTCATGACGATGAAACCGGCCCGCTGGTAATTACTGCTGACGTCCGCCTGGATAACAGAAGTAGCCTTTACGAGGTGCTTAAAGGTCTGCCACAACTGGCCGATCGGCCACTTAATTCAATTACAGATACAGAGTTGTTGCTGGCTGCCTACCAACAGTGGGGGGTGGATTGCGCGCAGGAGCTACTGGGTGATTTTGCCTTTGTGATCTGGGATAAGGCCCGGCAGCGTTTGTTTTGTGCCAGGGATCATGTGGGGGTTAAGCAGTTTTACTTTTATCTGACGGGGTCGTTGTTGGTATTTGCCAATGATCTTAAAGGCCTGGCACAGCACCCCGATGTTCCGACCGCCAGCAATGACGCTGCGGTGGCCAATTTCCTGGTACACGGTTATCAGCCTGATGCGGAAGTGACTTTTTTTGCCGCTATCCAGCGCTTGCCGCCTGCGCATACGCTGGTGGTGACCGGTGATGCGGTAGAGATGGACTGTTACTGGCGACCGGAGGATGCTCCCCGGGTTGATCTGCCCGATGCAGAAGCCTGTGCCGGCGCCTTGCGTGAGCTGCTGGAGCAGGCGGTACACGCCAGGCTGCGTTCTGATTACCCGGTGACCTCGCACTTGAGTGGTGGCTTGGATTCTACTGCCATTGCGGTGGTAGCAGCCCGAAAGCTGGCTGAAAAGGGTGAAAAACTACTGGCTTTTAACTGGGTGCAGTCCCCGAGCGGGAGTGATAATGCCAGTGACAGGGAATGGTCGAGCAGCAAGGCCATTGCCGGGGCAGAGGGGATAGAGCACCACTACGTAGATGTCACCGTTGACGATATCTACCAACAGCTATGCAATCAGAACATGGCTTATGGCAATAAAGCGGTTTTCTATTACGAGGATCTGGTTCGGGATGCAGTGCACCAAAAGGGTTCACGAACGATTCTTTCCGGTTGGGGCGGGGATGAGTTGGCGACTTATCATGGCCGTGCATTTTGTTCTGATTTGCTATTGAGTGGCCGTTTGATAAAGGTGTTTGCTGAGCTACGCGCCCAGGTAAAGAAAAGTGGCCGGGGCCTTAGAGCATGGCCCGGCACTATTTACGCCAGGTTGGTGCTGCCGTTGGTTCCCCGCTGGTTGTATTGCCGTATGCCGAAAGTGAGGTGTGCCAGGCTCGCTTTCCGTTTTGTGCACCCGACTGCGTTACCGCTGGTTAAAAAACAGCTGCGTGCACAGCCTTTGCTGACAACACAACCGTCAACCACCATCCGCAAGCACATGCTGGATTTATGGCGCAGCGGATATATTGCTTGCCGCATTGAATCCTGGGCGGCGGCAGCCATTGAGAAACGCCTGGAATATGCCTATCCGTTGCTGGATAAGCGGATTGTTGAGTTCGTGTTGGGGGTGCCCGCTGAATATTTTGTCAGTGCGGGGGTGGGGCGGCATTTATTTCGTACGGCGGTCAAGGGGATAATTCCTGAGTCCATATTGTGGTCGGATATGAAGCGTGACCAGCACCGGGTGAATCATACGCTTGCACTGATGCCAGTGGTTTACAAGCGTATGGCAGTGAGTGAAAAGATCGCGAATGGCGACTCAGAATGGGTTGAGAGAGCCAGCTTGATTTACGAGTTGCAGAATTTTAGCCTGGCTGCGTCGCAGGCAGAAGTGATTGAGGTGCTTGTTGGTTGCCAGGTGGCAATATTGGTATTGCAGAGCCTCCCGGTTGGGGAAACCGAAAACTAGGGGTTGGTCGGCTTGCTAGGATGGGCCGGGGTTGGTAAAACCATCGATTTCGCCCGGACCAACTACGGGACCGCCCTTGGTATGTTTCAGGTACAACTGGCCAAGTTTTGGTTGCTGCCAGGTCTTTTTTTCCAGCGCCGGTTTTGAATGCATACCCGTCGTCTGGGTGCTGTGCTTGATGAAACCCTGATTACTCATGCGTTGTCCCCGATCACGCTGTACCGTTAATGGCTGTGGTTGGGCAGTGCAAGACTAATTGCATACCTGACCCTCAGTGTACTATCGATCATGCCATAAATCTACCTGAACGTCCGTAAGGTATTGATCAACTTGTGAGTTATAATAATCTGGACTATCCTTACAGCACGAGGGGGTTAGTATTTGATGATTAAAATCAGGGCAGTCCTTAAAGACCTGTTACTGGTCGGCGTGGCGGCGCTGGCTGCGGTTGCATTTGTGCGCTTTACTGATTCTGATCTGGCCACTGCCACCGATCCTTCCTCTGCAGAAATTACCGGTGAAATTGATGCGCTGACACCGGCAGATGCGGTGAGTGAGCAGCTTTATGCCCTGAGATTGGAAATGCTGCAGGCACATGCCGAACTGAATAACAGGATGTCCCGGTTGGTGCCTGCGCAAGAGGCGTTGCCGGAAGAAGAGCAGGACACTGCTGCTGCAGTCCAGTCATTGAAGGACAAGCTGGAAGCTCAGCCCACCTTTGCCGACCGCGCCGCAGCACTGGCCGGGAGCGAGGATTATGACCAGACCGCCAGTGACGAGTTTCAGGACAGTATTGATACCCGTCTGGCAAGGTTGACGCTGGATAACTCCCGGGTCAACAGTGTTGAGTGTTACCAGAGCAAGTGTGTCATGGAGTTCGAGCACAATGCCGCGACTGACGAAAGCCTGTTCAGGGATAACGTTATGTTCGATGCCCAGGGCTTGTTTGCAACGAAATTCTTTTATACCACCGAAACCGATGAGAATGGCAGGGTGTATACTAGGATAATTATGGACAGATAGTTGTATTTAAATGAGAAAGTTCCCAAGGGGGATGTAATGAAAGCACGTAATATTTTTATTGGTAAGCTGCATGCTGTGATGGCTTTGATGTTGATGCTGATGCTGGTGCCGGTTATTTCGCTGGCTGCCGGGCCCGCCAAGTTTACGGGTGCGCCTGAGTGCACACCGCAGGGCGCTGCTGATGCCCACAAGCTTAAAATTGTAGATCACTCGTGGCGCTTCAAGGCGGGCACCAATGGTGCTACGGGCACGGCAGTACTAGAGTGTGCAATACGCCTGGGTCTTTCTCCTGAGTCACCCGTGCCGGCCATAACGGGTATGTTGGCATTTTTCAAGGATACCGACGGTGCCGCCACGGCCACCAATGCGAATATTCGCCTGATGAGGATGAATTATGTTGGTGGCGTGACGTCTGTCGGGTTTTACAACAGCTCTGATGCCGGGTCTACGGGGCAAACTGTCGGTTTCCTGCCGCTTGCCGAGGTACCCGCGAGCGACATGTGGTATTACCGCGTTGAGTTGACCCGTGCCAGCACCGATTTCCAGATTTATTTCTATGGTGTGGTTCTGTACGACTGAGTTTCTGCACTACAGCGTTTGTTGTGGGGGCGAGGCTGGTTCCGGGAAGACGGTGTTGGGTCTTGCTTGTTGAGAAATGTTGGTGTATCTGTAATCATCACGGCTTTTTGTGGTTTGCGCAAAATAAGGGAGCGTGTGAGTGATGAAGAAATACCGGCTACTTTCGGCCCTCATAACGATAGTCACTGTGGCATTGGCGGCAGTGACTTCGGCTTCAGCCCAGTTTGATAATGGCCAGACCAGCGCGGATCTGAATGGCGGTGCCATCCTGCAATCTTCGGGTCCAACGACAGCGGGGCAGAAAAAACCACAGCTTCATCCGCAGGCCTACTACTTCACCAGTTCGGGTAAAAGGCTGCAGTTCAGAGTGCACCCCGACATCTTCATGCTCACGCCCACAAAGGCCGGTGTGAAGAAATCCAGTGTAAAAATGGCTCGCCTGGCGTCGAACCTGCAGGCAGGTTTTGGCAGAGATCTGGTGATGAAAGAAGACGCCCGCCTGAAGGGTAAAATTCGTGCCCAGGTCAAGGCTGGCAAAGACCACCGGGCGATTTTCAACAGGCTGCGCAAAAAGAGCAATATCGATTACATTTCGCCGCTGCTGCTAAATGAACACGGTGGCGAGGTGGCGCTGAGCCCTGGTGTGATTATCCGCTTCGTGGATACGGGTCCGGTCGCCGCCGGCTTGTTGGCGCAGTTGTCCGCCGAGGGCCTGACTTTGCAAAAGCCACTGGACTTTACCGAGCACGAACACCTGTTCCGGTATGCCGGCCTGGTGGAAGACCCCACCGGTTTGTTCGAGGCGACCCGCGCGGCGATGGCGATGGCTGAGGTTGAGTGGGCCGAGCCGAATTTCGAAGTTGCACCGCAAAAAAGCTTTACCCCCAATGACACTTTATATGCCAACCAGTGGCATTTAAATAACACCGGCCAGAATGGCGCCCAGCCAGGTGCAGATGTAAACGCTGCTGCCGGTTGGGAGCTGAGCCGTGCGACCCGCACCGTGGTTGCAATTGTGGATGATGGTGTCGAATCCGCCCATCCGGATCTGCCCATCTGGAACAACCCCGGCGAGACGGGCGGCGGTAAGGAGACCGATGGCATCGATAACGATGGTAACGGCTATATCGACGATTTTCGTGGCTGGGATTTCGGTGATGCCGACAATAATCCTGATCCCGCCACGGCCACCGACAACCACGGTACCTCGGTAGCAGGTGTAGCCGCGGCCCAGGGTGACAATGGCATTGGCGTCAGTGGCAGTGCCAGCAACGCGACGATTCTGCCGGTCAGGACGGGCGCAATGAGCTGTGCTGATTTTGGCAACGCGCTGCGCTATGCGGCAAAGTATGGCGATGTGGTTAACAATAGCTGGGGGATTAGTGCTTGCCAGACCGAGATTGATTCGGCTATTGCAGATGCTGTAGCCGGGGTGATTCCAGGTTCGCGGCGGGGTGATAAGGGCACACCGGTACTGTTCGCGACGGGCAATTCAGCAAGTGGCTGGCGAAGGTTCACCCTCTCAGGTGTGCCTGCCGGTACCCACCTGTTCGAATGGGAATATGACAAGGATTTCAGTCTCTCAGACGGCTACGACACCATGTGGCTGGATGATGTCGCTTTTCCCGGTGGTTTTGTTGAGGATTTTGAGTCTGGATTGGGCGGCTGGACAAGTACCGGTAACGCCAACTGGATACTGGCCAGCGATGGTGTGCATGCCAGGGGGGGCAGTGGCAACTCAGCCCGGGCGGGGGCAATCTCCAACAATCAGAAGACAATTATTACAACCACCAGGACGGTTGCTGCCGGCAACCTGACATTCTGGGCCTGGGTGTCTTCTGAACAGAACTATGACAAGTTCAATCTCTACGTCACCCTTGGTGGCGGCAACCGGCAGGGCCCGTTTTTTGGCTTCAGTCCTGGCCAGAACGGCCACCTGAATGAGGTGGGTTACCCATCATCCAACCCCAACGCAATTTCAATCGGTGCCAGCAACGATGGCGGCCCAAGCGGGTTGGAAGAGCGCAGCGATTACAGCCAGTTCGGGCCGGCGCTGGATGTGCTTGCACCCAGCAATGGTGGCAACCAGGGTATTACCACTACCGACCGTTTAGGCGCCAACGGCTACGATGCTGCATCGGATTACACCAGTACCTTCGGTGGCACATCATCAGCGACCCCAACAGCGGCCGGGGTGGTTGCAGATATCATTGGTATTTATCCCCACATAACCGCCGCGCAACTGCGCGACGCGCTGCGCAACGGCGCGGATCCAATCGGCCCTTATACTTACCCAACTGGCCGTAATGATCACTATGGTTATGGCCGGATTAATCTGCTGGGATCGCTGGACTGGATCAAGGCCAATAACCTCAATTTTGATTGCGACCTGAGCGAAAAGCTGATTGCTGATCGCTGGGCCTTGATTGGCTTGCCTTGCCTGTCCGACCTTCCCGGTACGGTGCTCAGCACCCTCGGTGACGATCTGGATATCAGTTTACGCGGCATTGACTGGGTAATTGGTGAAAAGCGGCTGGTGGGCATCAATAATTATACAACCCTGGTTGATGGCTCGGCGGTTGATCCCGGCCGGGGCTACTGGGTGAAAAGTATATTGGGCGGGGCTCCGAGTGGCTCCTTCCTGGATAGTGGTGCGCTTGATGTTCAGGGCACCGAAACCCCGGTTCCAACGGCCAACCCATTCTGCCCGTCCGCCAATGGCTGTTTTGTTATTGACCTGAACCCGCCCGCCACCGGCAGTCCGTACGAATGGAATATGGTCGCGCATCCGCTGGCTTTTGCCGTGGATTGGGCGGATGTGCGTATCCTGGTCGATAATTTCGACGTGTATGTACCATCGGCAGCGGAGGCAGCAGACATCGTTTCAGCCACTTACCAGGTCTGGAATGGCGCCACCTATTCGCCGAAGGACGATATAACCCCCGGCATGGTCGGCACACTTGAGCCTGGTCAGGGTTTTTGGGTGAAAACCTTACCCGGGTCAATCAATAAGACCGTTCAGCTATTGATTCCGGCGATTCCCACACTGACATCCGGTCAGGTCGCTGAAGAGCTGCCCTGGTTCGTACAGGCATTTGACTGGCTGCTGTCATCGGCTTACGCCCGCAGTAACGCAGATGATGACCGTAATTACACCATCGGTTACGTGGAGCGTGCCGAGGCGCAGGCCGCCAGCGACCAGCGCATCGAGCAGGGCACCGATTGGTACGTGCGCCTGTCCGTTGAGGCGCCGGAAGCTCAGTTGGAAGATACCGGTAACGTATTGGGACAGCTGGCCGACAGCGTTGCCGGCTACGACAGCCATGACCTGCAAGAACGGCAACCTTTCAGTACGCCCTACCTAATGCTGGTTTTCCCGCACCGGGACTGGGGCGACGCGTCCGGAGATTATGCCAGTGACTACCGTAAGCCGGGGGGTACGGATAAATGGATATTCGAACTGCGCACTGATGAGCCTGGACGGAAAGTGAACCTGTGCTGGGAGGGGTCCGGAAATATCATTGCCAAGTCGGTACTGGTCGATATTGGCAGCAAGAAAAGACACCGACTGAAACGAAAACAATATAAATATGGCTGCCTCGCGGTGGTGATGGACGAGACCGTCAAGCGTTTCCGGTGGGTTTACAAATGAGCAACAGGATGACTGGCGAGAGCGCAGATAGCGAAACGAAAAACGAAAGCAACAAGCCGGCGCTGATTTCGCGGCGCAGCCTGTTGAAAAAGAGTGCCTACCAGGCACCGACGTTGCTGGTTTTGAGTTCGCTGGTGTCAGTGGCGAACGCCAACAACCTGTCTTTCCCGGGTCAGCCGGGCGTCGCACCGCCCGGTGTCACAGGGCGCCCACCGCGTCCCGGTGACCCGCCACCGGGAGATTGATGCCCCGTTCAGCAGGTTTATCCGGGATTGCTGATTTGATCTGTCGCTTGCTGTAGTCTGAGCTGATGACTGCCGCCGGCAACAAAATGTCCGCACTGGGTTGAGCGGGATATCCATGCCTGCAAAAGCACCCTTGTCCCGTTATGCGCTGGTTTTGATTGCCGCTGTGACGGTCGTTGTGCTGCTTTCCCTGGCCTGGCCGCGATTGCAGGCCAGCCTGCGCTATCTTCCGGTAGACACTGCGCTGTCAAAGTACTGGCAAACCCGCCAGCCCGATAAACCGCAATTGCCGGGCCTGATCGAGCGCGCACAGCAGGCCATTGGCCTGTACGACCATTATCGTTATTGGGAAGGGCTTAGTGCATTGCAGTTGCTCAGCGGCCAGGATCAGGATATGCCTTACTGGCAACGCCGCCAGATGCTTAAGCAATCCATTGCCTCGGCGCTGGAGGTTGTGCAGCGGGCGCCCGCGCAACCGCAGGCCTGGTTGCGCATTGCCCGCACCCGCGCCTTCCTGGGCGCTGCCGCTGAAGATATTTTACCGGCCTGGAAGATGTCGGTGCTGACCGGCCGGGTCGAGCCCACCCTGATGCTGGCCCGCCTGGAGCTGGGTTTTGGCTATTACGGGTTACTGGATGAAGAATCACTGGCGTTGTTACGTGATCAGACCGTGCTGACCTGGGCCGTGCAACCCCGGGGACTGGTGCAAAGCCTGCAAAGCGGCCGCCTGGATATTGGCCTGTTGCGTAACTTGCTGGAGGGTCGCCAGGCAGGCATGTTGGTTGACATGGAGGCTCAGCTGGCAAAATGAGTACAAACGAAAACACGCTGCTTCACACCTTGACGCACCGCCTGCTGCTGCTATTGGTGGTGCTGGCCCCGCTGCCACTGGGCAGCAACCGTGAGTGGTCATGGACCCTGTGCGCATTTATTGCCGGCTTACTGGCGCTGGCCTGGATATTGCAGTCGTTATCGCGGCCACAGCAGGTCTCAACGGCGTTGAAATGGCCGGTTATTTTGGTGTTTCTGAGTGTTTGCACCTGGGCATGGCTGCAAACCCGGGCGTGGATGCCCGCCGGCTGGAAACATCCCTTGTGGGACATGAGCGCTGAGGCGATGGGGGTGCCGCTGGCCGGCAGTATTTCCTTGTCGACACAGGATACTTTGATGTCGTTGATGCGACTGCTGAGCTATGGACTGGTGTTTTTCCTGGCTTTTCAGTACGGACGCAACCGCGAACATGCGCTGGCAACTTACAAGTGGCTGGCTTTTGCCGGTCTGGCCTATGCCCTGTATGGGCTGGTGATTTTCTGGGGCGGCTTTGGCAGCCTGTTCTGGTTTTTTGACGAGGCCTACAAGGCCGATGTGCGCGGTACCTTTGTAAATCGCAACTCCTTTGCCACCTATATCGGTCTGGCCTTGTTGTGCGCGATAGCCGTGTTTAACCACCGGGTGTTGGGCCGTCGCCAAAGGGGTATTCCGCTGCCGGTGCAACGCGAACTGCGCATTGAGCAGTTCGTTTTGCAGGTATGGAAGCCGTTGATCGCGATTTTGCTGATGACCACGGCGCTGATCCTGACCCATTCACGGGGCGGCTTTTTCAGCACCCTGGCCGGTGGCCTGCTGTTGCTGTACTTGCTCAGCAAGCGCCAGCAGCAAGGCAGTATAAAATCCAAAGCGGTGTTGGGCGGTGCAGTGCTGGTGGCCGTGATTGCCTTTGTGCTGACTTCCGAGGTGCTGCTGCAACGCATCGACCGCCTGACGGTCGATGGCAATGGGCGCATGCAAGTGTATGCAATGACTGCCGCCGCGATTGAAGACAACCCGGTACTGGGTTTTGGTTACGGCACCTTTACCGACAGCTTCAGGCTGTATCGCGACGACCGCCTGGGCGCGCATTTTGACAAGACCCACAACACCTACCTTGAGAATATCTTCGAGCTGGGCTGGCCGGCAGCGGGTGTCTTATTCGCACTGATTACGTGGTTGGCGTGGCTGTGTCTCAAAGGCGCCTGGACGCGTGGCAGGGATTGG
>JAJRUM010000037.1 GCA_024277815.1 Gammaproteobacteria bacterium | reverse complement strand
CGCCGCTTCAGTCCGCCCGACAAGGCATTAAAATCGGTGTCGCCATCCAGTTGCAGCCTGGAAATAATATTCTCCAGCCGCTGCGAGATTTCCCAGCCACCCTCCGCCTCAAGCTGGTGCTGACATTCACCCAGTTCATGCAGGATTTTTTCAGTCGCGTCCAGCGTCACTTCGTGCAACAGGTGATAGTACCGCTGCAACAGCTTACCGGCCTTGTCCAGGCCATCGGCGACCACCTCGTTGATCGTACCCTCAAGGTCTGACGGCACTTCCTGGTTGAGTTTGGCGATCTTGACGCCAGGCGGGATATTGACCGTCCCTTCATCTGCCTGTATCTCCCCATTGATTAATTTTAAAAGTGTGGACTTACCCGCACCGTTGCGGCCAAGCAGGCAGACGCGCTCGTTCGCATGAATCTGGAAATCTACCGCATCCAGCAATGGTGGCGAGCCAAAACTCAGACTGAGTTTTTTAAGTGTAATAAGTGGCATTCGCCAATTCCTGTGTGACTAAAGGTCGCATGCTACCATCCTGCCCTTTGATACGTTTACCGGTTGTAGCGGCGGAGTATGACCCATTGGTGGAGCAGTTTTGACAATACTGCGACATAGCGGGTTTTAAATCGAGTAAAATTCGGTAGAGCTTGAGCAATTTAGCCTTTAGGAACTCCGAGAGCACAAACATGAGTACTGCAATAGACAGCCTGCAAGAAAACAACCAGAGTGCCATAAAGGCTGAACTGGAAGCCTGCCTGCAAACACAGCGCAAGGCTTACCATGCTGATCCCAACCCCAGCCTGGAACAACGAAAAAAGGACCTGCGGGCTCTGAAAAGCATGCTCAGCGAAAACCGTGAGGCCATCATTGATGCCATCTGTAAGGACTATGGCAACCGCTCACGCCATGAAACCATGCTGGCAGAGGTTGTCATGGTGATGGATGGCTTCAATTTTGCTCTCAAACACCTTAAAAAGTGGATGAAAAGCCAGCGGCGGGAGATTGATTTCAGCCTTTATCCTGGTGCAAAAAACCGCGTACTGCCCCAACCACTGGGTGTGGTCGGGGTCATCGTGCCGTGGAACTTTCCCATCCAGCTTTCCTTTACACCGCTGACCTATATCTTTGCCGCCGGCAACCGGGCAATGGTCAAGATGTCGGAAAACTCCATTCACCTGTCGCGCCTGTTGATTGAACTGGCGCCCGACTATTTCCCACCGGAAAAACTGAGTTTTTTCGAGGAAACAGGCGGTGTTGGCATCCAGTTCTCCCAGTTGCCTTTTGACCACCTGTTGTTTACCGGTTCCGGTGCTACCGGCAAGGCGGTCATGACCGCAGCAGCGAAAAACCTTACACCGGTGACACTGGAACTGGGTGGCAAGTCACCCGCTGTCATTGCCCCTGACTATCCCATGCACAAAGCCGTCGAACGTATCATGTTCGCCAAGGTGTTTAATGCCGGACAGATTTGCGTCAACGTCGACTACGTATTTGTACCCACAGACCAGGTCAAAGAATTTGTCGATCTGGCCAGCCAGTGGGTCAACAAGCACTGCCCGGATATCCGGGGCCCAGACTACACTTCCATTATTGACCAGAAGTCTTACGACAGAATCATCGACAGCCTTGAAGATGCCCGTCAGCTTGGTGCAACACTGATCAACCTGACGGACGGGCAAAAAGCATCGGCCAGTCTGCGCAAGATACCGCCCCACCTGGTATTGAACGCCACCCGCGACATGATTTTGTTGCAGCGGGAAATATTTGGTCCCGTCATGCCGGTTATCCCGTACAAAGACAAGCAGGAGGTCGTTGACCACATCAATGGACGCGACCGACCGTTGGCATTCTACCCGTTCACCAATAACCGTGATTTGCAGACCTTTTACCTCGACCATGTCATGTCCGGTGGCGTTTGCGTAAACGATGCCCTGCTCCATCCGGGCCAGCATGACCTGCCGTTTGGCGGCGTTGGTGCCAGCGGCATGGGCCACTATCACGGCTATGAAGGCTTCGCGACCTTCTCCAAGCTGCGCCCCATCTTCTACCAGGCCGGCTTTAGCACGCTGAAATTGCTTTCCCCACCCTATGGAAAGCTGGCTGACGGCATGTTGAAGATAATTCTTAGATTAAAGTCCTAATTGATTGTATATATTATGAATAATATAGTAGAAAAGATCACAAAAATAGTCGGTTCAGAAAATGTGTTACTGGGCGAAGACGTTACCAGCCGGTCTGATTTCTGGCCGCCCATGGGCGGTTGTCAGGCGGCTGCCATTGTGCGCCCGGCCAACACCAACGAGGTATCCGCGGTATTGAAACTCTGCCACGCAGCCGGACAGGCAGTCGTGACCCACGGCGGCCTGACAGGCCTGGTGGGTGGCGCCAGGGCCGGCAAGGGTGACCTGGTCCTGTCGCTGGAACGCATGCGGAGTATCTCAGCCATTGATACTGTCAACCGCACCGTGACCGTCGGTGCCGGCGTGCCGTTGCAGGCGGTTCAAGAAGCCGCTGAAGAGGCCGGCCTGCTGTTCCCTCTGGACCTGGGAGCCCGTGGCAGCTGCACCATTGGCGGCAATATCGCCACCAATGCCGGTGGCAACAGTGTAATTCGTTACGGCATGATCCGTGAACAATTACTTGGCGTTGAAGCCGTATTGGCCGATGGCACCATTATTTCCTCACTGAACAGCGTGATAAAAAACAACACCGGCTATGACCTTAAGCAGTTATTCGTTGGCTCAGAAGGCACTCTGGGTATTGTTACCCAGGCGGTACTGCGCCTGCGCCCCCTGCCCCGCACATGCAACACCGCATTGGTGGCGATTGAAAACTTTGACCACTTGGGACAGTTTCTTGGTGACATGGATGCCGCTCTTGGCGGCACCCTCAGCGCTTTTGAGGTCATGTGGAATGATTTCTACAGCCTCATTACCGGAGATGGCAGCAAACACGGCCACCCGTTGAAACCAGAGCACCTCTTTTATGTACTGCTCGAATCAACCGGCGGCCATGAGCAAAGCGATAAGGACCGTTTTGAGGAAGCGCTCGAAGAAGCGCTTGGTTCAGACCTGATTACCGATGCCGTGGTTGCGCAGAGCAAGCAACAACGCGAGAACCTGTGGGCCATTCGCGATGACATCGAAGGTTTGACTATGGCATTGTTCCCTCCGCTGGTTTTTGATATCAGCCTCGAAATTCAGCAAATGGATGCGTATGTTGATGAAGTCCGCCGGCAATTGAGCGAGCGCTGGCCGAATTCGCAGATGGTCGTTTTCGGCCACCTCGGCGATGGCAACATTCACCTGGTGCTGACCGTTGGCAGCCACGACCCGGCCGAAGTGCATGCGGTGGAAACCATTGTCTATGCAGCCCTGGGCAGGCGCCACGGCGTGATATCTGCCGAACATGGCATTGGCCTCGATAAACGCGAATACCTGCACCACTCACGCAGCGCAGAGGAAATCACCTTAATGAAAACACTGAAGCGGGCACTGGATCCGAAGAATATCCTCAATCCGGGCAAGATTTTTGCCAGCCTGGCGGATACAGAACAATGAACGGCGCGGAACAACTGCTCGAAACCCTGGTAGACAGTGGTGTGGAGATCTGTTTTGCCAATCCGGGCACCTCGGAAATGCAACTGGTTTCAGCTATCGGCAACCACGACGGCATGCGTGCGGTCCTGTGCCTGTTCGAGGGCGTGGTAGCCGGCGCCGCAGATGGCTACGGCCGCATGAGTGACAAGCCTGCCCTGACTTTACTGCATGTCGGCTCTGGCTTTTCCAACAGCATGGCCAATCAGCACAACGCCCGGCGGGCGCACACGCCGCTGGTCAATGTTGTCGGCGACCATGCCACCTGGCACCTGCAATACGACGCGCCGTTGACGTCCGATGTACCCGGCCACGCCGCCCTGTGCTCTGCCTGGGTGGCCGTATCGGAATCGGCCGATGACCTGGCCTTATGCGGTGCGCAGGCCGTGCAGGCTGCGCTACAAGGCTGGGGCCAGATAGCCACGCTGGTCGCACCGGCCAATCATGCCTGGGAGGATTCCACCAAGCCCGCCCCAGCCCTTGACGTAGCGGAGATGGCAATGCTGTCGCCGGAAACCATTACCGCAATCGCAAAGTTGCTGGCAAATGGCAAGTCCACGGCGCTGTTCCTGGGCGGACGGGCCTTGCGTGAAGAAAGTCTCGAGGCCGCAGGCCGCATTGCCAGAGCAAGCGGCGCCCAGTTGCTGTGTGAAACATTTCCGGCGCGGATACAACGCGGTGCCGGGCGCGTGGCGGTCAACCGTTTACCCTATTTCGCTGAACAGGCGGCCGAAGTATTGGGTAACTTCGAACAACTGGTGTTGGTGGGCGCTGCTGCTCCGGTATCTTTTTTCGCCTATCCCGGCAAACAAAGCTGGCTGGCAGCAGAAGGCTGTGAAGTCATTACCCTGGCCGAAGTGCATCAGGATACCTGTACAGCGTTGTGTTCACTGGCAGAGCAGCTCAATGCAACAGAACCGGGCGAAACTGCAAAGCCAACCCCTCAACAGCCACCACCCGTAGGTGAGTTAACACCATTGGCCATCGCCCAAAGCCTCGCACAACTGATGCCGGACAACGCCATCATTTCGGATGAGGCAGCAACCTGTGGTTTACCGATGTTTCCGGCAACGGTCGATGCACCCCCGCATGAATGGATGACCATCACCGGTGGCGCTATTGGCCAGGGCCTGCCGTTGAGCCTCGGTGCCGCCCTCGCCTGTCCACGACAGAAGGTGATCGCGCTGCAGGCTGACGGCAGCGCCATGTACACCGTGCAAGCGCTGTGGTCTATGGCACGCGAGAACACCGACGTGACCGTGGTGATCATGAACAACCGCAGTTATGCGATCCTGAACATAGAACTGGCCCGCGTCGGCGCCGGACAACCCACGGCAAAAACATTGTCGATGCTGGACCTGTCCCGACCGGATATCAACTGGGTGGAGATTGCGCATGGCATGGGCGTTGCAGCGACCCGGGCCACGTCCGCCGAAGCGTTTCACCAGCAGTTCAGCGATGCCATGGCAGGCAGCGGCCCACGTTTGATTGAAGCGATGGTTGTGCAGTGATCCGGCTTGACGCCGTAAGCAAGAGATTCGGGGACCTGCTGGCGGTCAATGCACTGACGCTCAATATACGTGAAGGTGAAATTTTCGGACTGCTGGGACCGAATGGCGCCGGCAAGAGCACCATTATTTCGATGATCTCCGGCCAGCAACAGCTCACTTCCGGAACGTTACAAGTAGGCGGCTTCCAACCCGACAGCAAGGCATCCAAGCGCCTGATTGGCGTTGCACCACAGGCCATCGCCGTGTATGAAGACCTGTCCGCCATCGACAACCTTGAGTTTTTTGGCAGCCTGTACAGTATGCGGCGTGCAGAGCTGAAACAACGCTGCACCGAGATGCTGGAGTTTGTCGGCCTGACCGACCGTGCCCGTGAGCGGGTAGAAAAATATTCAGGCGGAATGAAACGGCGCCTGAATCTCGCCATCACACTGATCCACGACCCGCAGGTGCTGTTACTGGATGAGCCAACGGTTGGTGTTGACCCGCAATCACGCAACAGCTTGTTCGACAATATCCTGGCACTGAAAAAGCGCGGCAAAACCATCCTCTACACCACCCACCACATGGAAGAGGCCGAGCGACTTTGTGACCGCGTGGGCATACTTGACCAGGGCAGCCTGCTGGCACTCGATACGGTAGAAAACCTGATCGACGAGCATGGCGGAGCAAGCCATCTGAGCGCCACGACCGCAACCGGTGTGGTTGATCGGGATACGCATCAGCCTGTCGTTGACCTGCAGGAGATTCTGTCGAAACACACCGGTATCCGGGATTTGAAACTGCAACGGCCAGAGCTGGAAAAGGTGTTTCTTAACCTGACCGGGCGGCAACTGAGGGATTGATCGATGGGTTTACTCAGCGCAATGGTTAAAAAGGACCTGAAAGTACTGTTCAGGGACAAAGTAACGGTATTTTTCACCTTCGGTTTTCCACTGCTGTTTGCAGCATTTTTTGGCGCAATTTTTTCCAGCGGCGGTGGTAATTCCGGCATGTCAGTCGCAGTTACCGACCTGGACCTGACGACGGAGTCTGCCGCTTTTATACAAAGAATGGATGACTCGAGTTCACTGCAGGTTGCAGCCATGCCGGAGAACGAAGCCCGTGAAGCGACCCGTAAAGGTAAAAAGGTTGCCTACATCATCCTGCCGAAAGGCTTCGGTCCTGCCTACGCCAGCTTGTTTAGCGGCGGTAGTCCGTCACTGATTGTCGGTGTTGATCCGTCCCGCAAAGCCGAGGCTGCCATGCTTGAAGGCGTGCTGATGAAAATGGGTGTTGAACGCTTCCAGAATGCGTTCTCTGATACGGACTCTCTGCTCTCGATGCTTGATGACACTATCCTGTCTGTTGAGAGCAACGACCAAATGCCTGCTGAATGGCGTTCATTGCTGGGTGAATATCTGCCCCAAATCAAGGATTTGACCGCAGCAGAGAACCAGTCCCAGAAAGACGCTGAAGAAAGCGGCAATGATGTAAGCACTGGTACCGGCATCGCTGATGCTATGACCCCGTTGAAACTGGACTTCGAAGACGTCATGATCTCCCGCGAAGGGCCAAAGAACGGCTATGCAGTAACCATTCCACAAGCCATGTACTGGGCCATTCTGGGGGTGGTGATGGGTTTTAGCGTCGCGTTGGTGCAAGAGAAGACCATGGGTACCATGACCCGCCTGGTCGCCGCACCCATCAGCCGTATGCAAATACTGGGTGGCAAGGCCCTGGGCTGCTTCTTCGCCCTGTTCCTGGTGATGACAGTATTATTTATCTTTGCCCGCTTTGTATTTGAGGTCCCCATCGACTACCCGCTTAAGGTATTGCTGGCCCTGTTAAGCGTCTCCATCGGCTTCGTGGGTATCATGATGTTCATTGCGGCGGTGGGGAAAACCCAACGCGGCATCAGCAGCCTTGGCTGGGGCATCATGATGATATTTGCAATGTTCGGCGGTGCCATGATCCCGCTGTTTGCGATGCCTGACTGGATGAAGTCCCTGAGTGATTTCAGCCCGGCAAAATGGGCCATTCTGTCGTTTGAAGGTGCCACCTGGAGAAACTTCAGCTATCCGGAGTTATTGCTTCCCTGCGGGATCATGCTGGTCCTTGGCGTGGCCTGCTTCCTGGCCGGCAGTCGTCTGATCAAGCTTGAGAACTGAGTGTCCCCAGGCCGGTATTAACGGATAAAAATCTGGTATCTGGCCCAATCGGCGGGTGCCTTCCCACGGTTCATAAGCAGAAAGTTTCGCTTGGCGGCGACCATGGCCGCTGCAATATCCTGTGACCTTGCGAGTTCACCGTAAAAATCTTTCACCAGGCCATCGCTAATGCCCTCACTGGTAGTCCACAGGCTGGCAACTACTGCGCCTGCACCTGCTTCGAGAAAGGCGGATGCTAACCCGGCCTGCTGACTGATGTTATTGTGGGCCTGGCCGACCGCTTGTGCTGAACTAACCAGTACCAGACCGGTTTTTATCTTCAGCGAGCGGATATCTGCCAGCCTGAACGGTGTCCGCCCCAGCTCGTGAAATGCCTCAGACAGCTCAAGCATAGACCGTTGCGGGTAAGCCAGATCGGTCGTGGATGGCATGGATAGATGCACCAGATTGGCATTGGCAAAGCGTGCCGTTTTGAATTCATCCGGCAGCAGGGCCGCCCCCTGGATAATATGCAAGCCCGGCCCTCTGAACAGCTCTGTGACGGCCCCAATTTCTGCAGTTGTTTCCAGCCGCGTGGCATAACTGGCAGAAAAATCCTGTGGGTTGCCGGCCAGAAAAACCTCCCGGGGAGCAGTGAATCGCAGGCTCTCCCGGGGAGTACGGTTGGCCGGGAAAGACAACAGATTGACGACCGTGTGGCGTTTGACCAGATAACTACCACGCCACTGCAAGGCATCCATGGGGAAATTCAAAAACAGTCCTGCCGGCACCATGTAGACCGTCTTTGCCAGATCCCCGGCGACAGGCCCAAGCAATTGCTCACCAAGACTGGCTGGTAGCCTGCCAGCCCGGGTACCCGCCTTGAGCAAAGCAGCATGGAGTTGCTGCGGCCTGGAAATTCTATGTTGCCGAACTTTCCCGTGCCGGCCGAGCCAGACGTAAGCAGCCGAGCGGGTCACATGATAAGTCAACAGCGCCTCATCACTGGCGAGGTTCTGCAGATACCCGGCCAGATTTCCCCGCGACAAAAACTTGTACTCCGCTTTGAATGCCGGGCGCAGCGCATCCATTTGATGCTCCACAGCTGATGGGTCAGAGCTGCCGGTAATGCCAGTGTCGCCTTCACGTTGCGCCAGTATGTTTCGAAGTGCGTCAGTATCCACAGAGATACCGCCAGGCAGCTCTGAATGCCGCATCTTGCTCAGCACCAGCAAGGATTCCAAACCACCCGCCGTGCTCTGGTTGGACCCCGGCATTTGCCATGCGAGGTAATCACCGAGCAATTGCTCATGCCGTTGCCAGTACCAGGCACCCAGCACACCGGGTATTGATTTTCTCAGGAACAAGACCTCATCAATCAAGCCGCGCAGAACATCAAGGGCCTGCCGCAGCTGTCCTCGCGTTGCCAGCGAGCGGGCCTGCAGATATTTCGCTTCCATGCTGTATCTGACAGACAACGGGTTGGCGAGCGTAGCCCGGTACTCCTGCAAAAAATACCCGGCCGCCTGTGGCCTGCTGATGCCAGTGGCTTCGAGCACAGCCTGTGAATCTCTGTCCTGACCAGTCTCAAAATAGGCTCTCGCCAGAGCCTTGTTGATCCGTGTGCGTATCGAACTGTCATTTTCAAAACTCAACGCTTGCTGCAACACCTCAATGGCTTGCGGGTAGCGATAGCTACGAATAAAAATACGCCCCTGCTGCAGCAGGTTCAGAGCGAGCTCATCACCACCGCCTCCGGCAACCAGTTGTGGTTCAATTTCCTGCAGTACTTTGTTGGTCGCGGTATCGTCACCCTGCCCGGCATATATCCGCACGATACTTTCACGGATTTCCGTCGCCAATGACTCATCGCCAATCGAACCGGCGATTTTCAGAGCCCGCTGGAATTGTTCCAGTGCTCGCGAGATCAGGGACAGGTCCTGGTATTCAAGCGCACTCTGCCGGATGGCGGAGGCTTTTTCATAGGCATAACCCATCGCATCCGCCCGCTCTTCCGCCCTTTCCAGGGCTGTCTGTACCGGGTCCGGGTCGGCTGCTGAAACCCGCAACTCCCCCGCTTTACGCAAGCCAATCAGTGCTGCACCGCGCAGTTGCAAAGCTGCAAGCTCAATGTCCTGCCATCGCGAACCCCGGGTTGCCTCCAGGATCTCGCGGGTCAGGCCAAGCACCATGTTGTAATCA
Organism: Gammaproteobacteria bacterium; assembly: GCA_024277815.1. GTDB lineage: Bacteria > Pseudomonadota > Gammaproteobacteria > Xanthomonadales > SZUA-36 > SZUA-36. The sequence goes on along the minus strand of JAJRUM010000037.1, from coordinate 3,429 downwards.
TGCAGGCGATATTGCACCAGGTGGGTCGCCAGATAGGCAGACCACAGGCGCAGTTCCTGCATGCCGTACTTGTCGAATGTGCCACCGGCACTCATCAGGCTGTTAATCTTGACCGTCCAGTCGGCAGCACTGCCAGAGTTTGCCTGCTGCATGCCAAATGACAGCAGACTGTATGCCCTCAGCAATGCCGCGCTGCGGTCATCCCAGGCCGACAAGCGCGTAAATGCTATGTCAAACTCACTGTTAGCTGTGCTGTGGCTGGCAGAAACCGCAATATCAAGCTGGCGCGGCGTCGACGTTGAACTGATGAACTGAAAAACCGGCACCAGCCGGCTTGCAGGCAGCGCAGAAGACAGTATCAAGCGGTGCTCAGGCGCGTACACACTGGCTTTGATCTCCGCTTCCAAGGCATCGATCCTGATCACCAACGCCTCGTTGGCCTCCTGGCGGACAAAGTACTCTTTGCTGGTTTGTGCTAACGAGCTTTCCGCCAACACCCAGGCCAGCAAAAACACACACACCAGTAAGCCACCATGTGCTGGTTGACGCTGCCGTTTTCCGACTGATTTAATTTTCAGCAATGTCATTGTGGTCTGACCGTGACGGTGGCACCGTGATTCGTCTAAAATTGATCTCATGAGCCCAATGGTTTTCGGAATGCCTATTATGCCCGCAAAGACAGCATTGAACATAAACGCCAGCCCCGCTGTCAACTACCTGTCACAGAGCAGGCCATAACAACCCGTGAGAATCCCCGATAGAGACACCGCTGTTTTCTCCACCTCCGCGATCGATTTGTTCGCGTCGGCATTGGGGGCGTTCATCTTGCTGGTCATGCTGCTGTTTCCCTATTACCGCCACGCCGGGCCGGATGACTCCTTTGCCCGCACCCAGGAGATCATGGAGAAGCGCCGGCAGGCCTCTGGCGAGCTTGAAAAACTCCAGGCTGAACGGGATAAGTTGCAAAGCGAGCTTGTGCAACTGGTTAACTCCAATCAGGGCGTCGAGCAGCGTATCTCACAGCTTCGCAAAAAACTACAGGATATATCCACGCAACTGGCAGACCTGCCTACCCCGGTCACCGAACCCATAGAAGTCGAAGCACCGGAACCAACCGCCCTGACCGAGGGTGTTGAATTCTCCATTCTTGGCCTGGCCTCCGAGGCGAAGTCTTTCGTGATTGTCATCGACATGTCCGGCAGTATGATGCAGTACGAGGATCTGATGGTGCGCTCGGTGCTTGAGGTGCTTGAACCGCTGGATGAAAGCAACCAATTCGCAATTATTGGCTACCAAGGCAATCCGCAGCCGGTCCTTTGGGGCTTCCCCAATGACAAAACACTGTTGCGCGGCACCCGGGAGAACCTGTTACAGGCGGCCGAGTTTACCCGCTCGCTGGCCCGTAAGTTCGTTGGCTCGACACCCACATTCTTTGCTCTGCAAGCCGCTTTGGAGTACCCGGCAAGGTCCATCATTCTGATGAGCGATGGCGAGCCCAACTCACCACCGGGGTATATCATTCAGAACATCAGCAGCCTGAACCAGTTCCGCCAGACAGAAATTCACACGGTGGCGATCGGGGACTACACACATAACCGCAACCTTGTGCTGTTCATGCAAACTCTCGCGCGCGTTAATAACGGCGATTTTGTAGGGGTCTCACGATGAAGTCCCGGATGAGAAATTTCGGCGTGTTCTCATTATCAGCCGTTGACCTGTTTGCCTCGGCCATGGGTGCTTTCATAATCATCACCATCATCCTGATGCCGGACTACCAGAAAGAAGTCCGCCTGGAAGGCCATCTGGAATACATCGAGTCACTGGCTGGCCAGACCGAAGCGCTGGTCAATGACTCGGAGACCGGCATCAACAGCTTGCAGGACTCCCTCAGCGCCGCACAGTCGCGGCAACTGGATTTGCTGGCGGAGCAGGATATTATTTCCAGTGAACTGGAGACCGTCGCTGCACTCTTGCAAGCCCGCAAGGACCAGCCACCGCCACCGCCACCCTCAGATATCGAACTTGAAGATGAAAACCAGAGCAAGCTGGTCACCTTCCGCTTTCTGGGGCTCAAGACCGACAAAACCCGTTTCCTGATCATGATTGACATGAACAAGTATCTCGCCGAATACGATACGCTGATCCTGAAAACCGTATCCCGCGCTCTGTCTTCCTTACAAAGCGGCTACCAGTTTGGCATTCTCGGATTTCAACAACTGGACACCGGTCCCCGCTATCACCGCTGGCCGGAGGATGGCAGCCTGGCCCTGATAAGTGGCAGAAGCCGTGCGGAGGCCCTGCGCTTTGTCAGGCGCTTATCTGATCAGTACGAAGGTGCATCTTCATTGCAAAGTGCTTTCAAAACAGCTTTTGACAGTCCTGCGGAGGCACTGATCCTGATCAGTGATGGACTGCCCAACCCGGATTTCAATGGCAACCTGCCACCGCGGGCGCTGGTGCAGGATATTGTGCTCGCGAATCACCAGAAAAAGGAAATTCACGCCGTCACCGTCGGCGACTATTTCAAATACAAGGGCACGGTAGAATTCATGGAAAGCTTGGCACGGGCCAACTCAGGCGGGTTCCTGGCGCTGGCGCAATGAAGCCGTTGACAGAAAAATATTCACCACACAGTGGGCACTGCAGCCATGCCGTAATGTTATTATGCCGCATTGCCACAGAGCTAAGGATCGAGCACTTTTGAAGGTTAAACACATAGGCCGGGAAGCATCCTGCGATCTGGTGCTGGAGCACAGCACGGTATCGCGCCAGCATGCCCGTCTTGAACTGGTTGATGATGGCACGGTCTGGGTGACAGATACCGACTCCAGAAATGGCACCTTCCTGCAACGCAATAAGCAGTGGATTCGGCTGCTCAAAGTATCGTTGTGTGTAGGTGACCGTCTCCGTTTTGGTGACTGTGAAGTGCCATTGCAACAGCTCACTTCGGTGTTTGGCAACCGCGCCGGCATCAAACTTGGCGCACAGCATTTCACCTTGCGGCAAGGCAGTCCGACACACAGAAAAGTGACTGGCTGGGATGAACCCGGGCCCGCGTTGCACAAACCAAAACGCAACCCGCTGACCGGCCAACTCGAAGAAGACCGTTTATGAAGGAACGCATACTGCTATGACACGTCAGATTACACTGTTGGTCAGCCTGATTTCAGCCATATTGGTTATTGCCCTGCTGGCCAGAATCCTGCCACCCGAGGCAGCCGCCATTCTGCTGGATGTCAAACGTGCTTCGTGGCCGATCACCGTCCAGAACATTCTCTGGCTGGCTTTCTTTGTCGGGCTTGGCGAGTTGTCCCTGCGCTGGCGCGCCGGGCGACTTGAAGAAAGCCAGTTCGACCGAAATTACCTGCCAATGGATGAGGAAACCGTACTCCAGCCTGGTGACAGCATCACGCCGATCTACCAGAAGGT
>JAJRUM010000036.1 GCA_024277815.1 Gammaproteobacteria bacterium | reverse complement strand
GAGATCGGCACGACCCAGCGCAATAACCAGAACCAGGTTTTGAAGAACCACGGGTTCCGGATGTTGAGTTCATCAGCAACCGCCTGTGGCGACACACGCCAACCGACAAACAGGGCCAGCAGCAGTCCGCTGAGCGGCATCATCAAGTTGGAGGTGATGTAGTCGAGCAGGGCAAAGAAATTCATATCTGCGAACCAGCCGGTAAAGCCCAGCGGGCGCCATTCAGACCAGATATTGAACGAAAACACCGTGCCCATGCCGATGACGAAGGCGGTGCTGCAGGTGATGATGGCAGCGGTGGAGCGCTTCATGCCCCGGTGTTCCTCTACCCAGGCGACGGCCGGTTCGAGACTGCCGATGGCTGAGGTCAGGGCGGCAAAGAACAACAGGATAAAGAACAGGGTGCCGAAAATCATGCCACCGGCCATATTGCCAAAGGCGATGGGCAGTGTGACGAAGATCAGCCCCGGGCCTTCGGCGGGATCGAGGCCGTTGGCGAATACGATCGGGAAAATGGCGATGCCGGCGATCAGTGCCACCGCGGTGTCGGTTGCTGAAATAATCAATGCCGAGCGGGCAATGGAAATGTCTTTGTCGAGGTAGGCGCCAAAACCCATCATCAGGCCCATGGCGACGCCGATTGAGAAAAACGCATGGCCGACAGCCATCAGTACCACCCGTCCGTTGATGGCGGAGATATCGAAATCAAACATGAAATGCAGGCCAGCCGCCATGTCACCCTCGACCGCCGCATAGGCCACCATCACCAGCAGCAGGAAAAACAGTGCCGGCATCAGGATTTTGACGGTCCGCTCGATACCCTTCCTGAGTCCCCTGATCAGGATGACCATGGTGATGGCCATGAAGATGGCGTGCCAGGTGGTCAGTTGCAGTGGGCTTGCCAGCATTGCGTTGAATTCGGCGCCAATGGTCTCCGCAGCCTGGCCTTCAAAATTGCCGTTGCCGGCTTTGAACATATAGGCCATCGCCCAGCCGGCGATGACGCTGTAGTAGGTCATGATCAGGTAAGCACCGAATATGCCCAGCCAGCCGATGATGGACCACTTGCTGGAACGGCCCTCCTGTTTGGCAATAATTGCCATGGTACGAGGCGGGCTTTGCTTGCCCCGGCGCCCCAACATGATTTCTGCGATCAGGATGGGTACGGCGACAAACAGGATGCTCAGCAGGTAGACCAGCACAAACGCACTGCCTCCGTTGGCGCCGGTGATATACGGAAACTTCCAGATATTGCCCAGGCCGATGGCAGCACCAACGGCCGCCAGCAGAAAGGTCAGTCGCGATGACCAGTTCTCATGTTGCTTATAAATTGCCATGGGCGTCAGGCCTCGTGAGTGGGGGCAAGCTGTGTCATTGGGTCTTCACCTGCTGCCTTCAGCCACTGGTGCAGGTATTCAGCATAGCCGCGATCAACATAAAGATCGAACCCTGCATCCTGGCTGGCAATGATCAGAAGGGGTAATTGGGCAAAGTTTGTACGTACACACTGGCCCGGTGCAAAAGCGTCCGGGTGCATATCGATGCCGCAGCCCATCGCCAGCACGGTACGGGCATGCGGACCACTGAGGTTGATGCAGGCCAGGGCACAAGACAGGTCGTTGGCGGCATATAGCTGACCCGCCAGGGTGCTGTCGATGGTGGCAATGATTTCCGCTGCAGATTTACGCTCACTGGTGAGCAGCCACTGGTCCGGGCCGAGCCAATGGCTGGCCGGGTCGCCTGGCAGGCTTTGCATCGCTTGTCGGGGCAGGTGCAGGGCGTCGGCCGCTGAATTTGCCTTTTGGGGGCGTACGCGCAGTCGCACGATGCTGCGGCCATCGATATCGCTGAGCTGGTAGCCGGCCCGGTTATGCATGCAGGCGTTCTCCTGCCGGGTCGTAGAAGACCGGGTCGGTTATACGCGCGCTGAAAGTCCGGCCCGCGTCAAAAACAGTCACGGTCTCGCCTTTGCGGGCAAAACCTTTTTCCAGCATACCCAGGCCAATTATCCGTTGCAGGGTGGGGCTGTAGCAGGCGGATGTGACCATGCCTTCACTGCGCTGCGCAGCACCGTCTGTCGTGACGAAATGGGCACCGGCTTGCAGGTTTTCATGTTTATCCACGGCTTCAATACCCACCAGCTGTCGCCGCTCTGCACTTTGGTCACGTGCGCGCAGCAACGACCTTTTGCCGACGAAGTCTGTTTGTTTTTTGGCCACGATACCGGCGAAACCGACATCCAGTGCGTTACTGGTGCCATCGGTGTCTGCGCCGACATGCAGGTAGCCTTTTTCCGTCCTCAGCACCAGGATGGCCTCGATACCGACGGGCTTGAGGTGTGCGCTGCTGGCCAGCAAATGTTCTATCACTGTCTGACCATGTTTGGCTGCCACACTGATCTCAAAGCTCATTTCACCACTGAAGCTAACGCGTTGCACACGGGCGTCCACGCCGGCAAAAACACCTGTGGAGAGTGACATATGTGGCAGTGATTCCGCTGAGAAATCAATATCTGAATCAATGGATTGCAATATATATCTGGAGTCTGGCCCGGCAATGGTAATCACCGCCCACTGCGAGGTCACAGGCGAGATAAGCAGCTCCAGATGCGGCCATTCACACTGGTGCCACTCCTCCAGCCAGCCACCGATACGGTCAGCATTGGCGGCGGTGGTGCTGAGCAGGTAAAGCTCGTCTTCGAGCCGGGCGCAGACACCGTCATCAATAATGATACCGTTCTCGTTCAGCATCAGGCCATAGCGGATGTGGCCGGTCTTTAATGTCTGGATATTGTTGACGTAGATGCGGTTAAGAAAGTCCCCGGCATCCGGTCCTTTGACTTCGATTTTCCCCAGTGGTGAGCCATCAAACAGGCCGGCATTCCGACGGACTGATAAAACCTCAGCCCGAATGGCCTCAGCCCGATCCTTGCCGTTGCCCGCATAGTACTCAGGCCGCCGCCAGGCGCCATAATCTTCAAATACCGCGTCTTTGGCAAGGTGCCAGTCGTGGGCCGGCAGCAGGCGCGCCGGTTGATAAAAGTCTGCGCGGCGCTGGCCGGCAATCACACCCATCGGCAGCGGCATGAACTGTGGCCTGAAGGTCGTGGTGCCGACTTCTTCAATCGGTTTGTCGGTCAGTCCGGCCAGCAAGGTCAGTGCGTTGAGGTTGCTGGTTTTGCCCTGGTCGACCGACATGCCGGCACTGGTGTAGCGCTTCATGTGTTCGACCGAGACAAAATTTTCCTGCGCGGCCTGCTCAATATCTGCAACGGTGACATCATGTAGCCAGTCCACCCATTGGCGGTGGGTATCACCCGCCGGGCTTATGCGGTTGGCCTGCAATGCGTAGCTACCCGCCACGCTGGTTGAAATAGCAACTGGACGGCACTCAAACCCGGCGTTGCCAGCGGCCTGCGCGCCAGCCTGCACACTTTCAGCCAACGCATCAGGCAGCAGGAAGCGGCCATTGGCTGCGCCTGCGACCAGGACCTGCTGGGCACATGTTGCGGTTAGGAAACAAGCCAGTTGCACGTTGTAGTGTAATTTTCCGCCCGCCTGTGAGTAGAGGTGCAGCGTGGGGTTAAAGCCACCCGACATGGCGATACCACTGCAACGAATCCAACGGGATGCAGGCAGCACGGTCTGCGCGTCTTTGCTCAGGCGGCCAATTCGTGCTTTCGACAGCCGTCTGAAGCCAGCCGTATCAATGATCACCGAGCCGGGCATGATGGGGATTCCACGTTGATCAGCCTGTTGCACCAGCGCGGGCGCAATATTTTCACGCACATCAACGATGGCGGGTATCTGCACGCCATGGTCGTGCAGGCTGAAGGCGGCGGCATAGGCGGAATCGTTATTGGTCGCCACCAGCATTGAAGCGCAGGGCCTGACGCCATAGCGGTGAACATAGGCCATCGCGCTGGCTGCCAGCATGATGCCGGGGCGGTCGTTATTGCAAAACACCAGCGGTTGTTCAATGGCACCGGTTGCCAGTACGACCTGCTTTGTGCGCACCTTCCAGAAGCGTTTTACCCCGGCATCTGAGCGGTCGGCGATGGTCAGGACATTGTGGTCGTAATAGCCGCAGACGGTAGATGAAGTCATGACTGTGACGTTTCCAGACTGCCTGAGCGTAGCCAGTGTTGCCGCGATCCACGGATCCGGTTCCAGCCCGTCAATCTCCGCTGCCTGGCGCAGCAAGCTGCCACCCACTTCATGCTCCTGCTCAGCCAGAACGACCCTGGCCCCGCTGTTGGCAGCACTCAATGCGGCAGCCAGTCCGGCTGGGCCGGCGCCCACGATCAGCACGTCACAATGCAGGTTGTGGTGGAAGTAGCCGGTGTTATCTTCGCCACTTGCCAGCTTACCGAGCCCGGCCAGGCGCCGGATGGTGGCTTCATACCAGCGCCAGTGCGGCCACTTGAAAGTCTTGTTGTAAAAACCGGTCGACCAGAGCCGGTGGCTGAAGTCGAGGCTGCGGCCGAGGTCAAAGTTGACGCTGGGGAAACAGTTCTGGCTGCGGATAATCTTACCCTCGGCCAGCGCAGTGAGGGTTGAGCGCACAATCGGAATATCGCCGTTGCCGGACGTTACCGTCAGCAGACCGCCGGATTCTTCAACACCGGCCGAGAATACCCCGCGCGGGCGGTGGTATTTGAAGCTGCGGCTAACCGTGCTGATGCCATTGGCGAGCAGTGCGGAGGCGATCGTGTCGCCGGCAAACCCTTGCAGCTTGCGGCCATTAAACTCAAACGCCAGGGGCTTACTGCGATCGATGCAGCCACCTTCAGCCAGCCGGTTTTTCTGCCGTTTTGCCATTAGTTGTCAGCCTTGCCTGGCAAGTCAGGCCTGGCATCACCCATCTCGTATGTGGCATAAATTTCGTGGCTGACGGTATCGCGGGCAATATTGAACCAGCGTCCGCAACCGAAGCGATGCTGCCAGCGTTCGTAATGTATGCCGCGCGGGTTGCTGCGGTTGAACAGGTAATCAGACCACTCGGCATCGCCTGCGTCCGGGGCAGGGCGACTGACATGCGACTCGCCACCGAAGCTGTACTCCGTTTCATCTCTGCAACCGCAATATGGACAGGTAATTTGCAGCATCAGTGCGCGACCCCCGAGGCTGCGCCTTCGTCGATGAGTGCGCCGGACTGGAAGCGATCCAGCCCGAAACCTTCGATCAGCGGGTGGGGCCGGTCTTCGGCAATGGTATAGGCCATGGTTTCGCCACCCGCCGGGATGGCCTTGTAACCACCGGTACCCCAGCCACCACTAATGTACAGTTTCTCCACCGGCGTCTTGCCCATGATCGGGGTGGTGTCGGGCGTGACATCCACAATGCCGGCCCACTGGCGCATCAGGCGCAGGCGGCTGAAGGCTGGGAATAATTCCAGCACTGAGGCAACAGTTTCCTCCAGCAACGGAATACCGCCACGTTGGGCATAGCTGTTGTAGATATCGGCGCCGCCGCCAATCACCAGTTCACCCCGGTCTGACTGGCTGACGTAGGCATGGATAACCGGTGACAACACCACCGTATCCAGGCAGGGTTTGACGGGCTCACTGACCATGGCCTGTAGCGCCATGCTGGTCACGGGCACGCGGAAGCCGGCCATTTTTGCCAGTACCCCGGTGTGGCCGGCCACTGCGATGCTGATCTTGTCGGCACTGATCGCACCCTTGCTGGTTTGCACGCCGGTCGCGCGGCCGGCGCGGGCATCAATGCCGGTGACCTCACACTGCTGGATGATATCGACCCCATGCTGGCTGGCGGCCCGCGCATAGGCCCAGGCCACCGCATCATGGCGGGCGATGCCGCCACGGCGCTGGATAAAGCCACCCCGAATGGGGAAGCGGCAATCGAGGTTGATTAACGGCATCAGTTCACGGATCTGCTCAGGGGTCATGATTTCAGAGTCGATGTTGTTGAGCCTGATGGCGTTGGCCCAGCGCCGTATTCCCTCCAGTTCATGGTGGCTGTGCGCCAGTGTGAGTATGCCGCGCTGGCTGAGCATGACATTGAAATTCAGTTCTTTGCTCAGGCCTTCGTACAGTTGCAGTGAGCGGTCAAAAAATGCCGAGCTTTGCGGCCAGAAGTAGTTGGAGCGGATCACCTGGGTATTGCGGCCGGTGTTGCCGCCGCCGAGATAGCCTTTCTCAAGTACCGCGATATTCTTGATGCCGTGGTTTTTGGCGAGGTAGTAGGCGGTCGCAAGTCCATGGCCTCCGGCGCCGACAATCACCACATCGTAGTGTTTCGCAGGCATGGCATCACGCCAGGCCGGCGGCCATTTTTGTGACCTGCCCAGCGCGTGCTTTAACAATGAAAATGCCGAATATCCTTGCATGGTTTCACACGGTATTGTTTGCCGGTTTTCGCCGTTGCTGCGACCCGCTCATCATACACTGACAGGCTGTTGACCGGCACATATTTGCTTGACATAAAAGCGCTGACAATATAACTTGCTTGTAGCCAACAAGTTTATATTTTATGACCAGACCTGCACAAAAAACGGCCCACCCCAAGGCGCGCCCAACCCAGGCACAGCGCACGGCCAGGGCTGAGGATAAAATGGTGGAGGCCACCATTGAGTTGCTCAATACGGTGGGCCTTGCGGGTACTACACTGATCGCCATTGGTGACCGGGCTGGCTATAGCCGCGGCCTTGCCAGCCATCACTTCGGTTCCAAGTCCGGCCTGTTCCGCAAAGTGCTGAAACACATCACCGCAATCTGGTCACTGGAACTGGAGCAGCGGGTGGCTGACAAAACCGGTTTGTGCGCCATACTGAGTGCGCTGGACACCCACCGTGATCACGTGCGCCAGTACCCGAACCATGTGCGTGCCATGTTCATACTCTGGTCCGGTTCGTTTGATCCGGCTTCTGAATTCAAACCCAATGTCACCGAGTTCCACCGTCTGCAGCGCGAGGCGGCAGCGGCCTGGGTGGTGGGTGGACAACAGGCGGGCGAGGTCAGGACGGAAGTGGACCCCGAAGGGTTTGGAGAGCAATTTTACGCATCCCTGCTGGGTATTAATTACCAGTGGCTGGTTAATCAGTCGATTGACCTGAATACATCGATAGAACTTCTTAAGAGAAATATTGTTGCCTTACTGAAGGCGGACACACAGTGATAAAGGAAAGAACATGACCGAAGCATATATCTACGACCACGTCAGGTCGCCCCGCGGGCGCGGCAAAGCTAATGGTTCGCTGCATGCGATTACCCCGATCGACCTGGCCAGCCAGGTGTTGGGTGCTTTGCGCGACCGCAATGAACTCGACACCTCCCTGATTGATGACGTTATCCTCGGCTGTGTAGCGCCGGTGGGCGAGCAGGGCGCGGATATCGCCCGCGTCGCGGTACTCAATGCCGGCTACGCCGAGAATGTACCGGGCAAGCAACTGAATCGCTTTTGCGCTTCAGGTCTGGAGGCGGTCAACAGCGCTGCTGCACAGGTGATGTCGGGGCAGTCCGACCTGACGGTTGGCGGTGGGGTCGAATCCATGTCGCGTGTACCGATGATGTCGGATGGCGGTGCCTGGGCAACCGACCCGCAAGTGGCTTACAAGACCTACTTTACGCCCCAGGGTGTCAGCGCGGATCTGATTGCAACCAAGTACGGGATTTCGCGTCGCGACCTTGACGAGTATGCGGCGGAAAGCCAGCGGCGAGCAGCCCATTCCTGGCAACAGGGCTGGTTCAACGGCTCAGTAGTGCCCATTCATGACCATATTGGCCGGGTGGCGCTGGATCACGATGAGCACATGCGCCCGGAAGCCACCGCCGACAGCCTCGGTGAACTCAAGCCGTCATTTGTGATGATGGGCGAGCAGGGTGGTTTCGATGCGGTTATTCTGCAGCGTTACCCGGAGGTTGAGGCCGTCGGTCATGTGCATACCGCCGGCAATTCGAGCGGTATCGTTGATGGCTCTGCCGCGATACTGGTCGGCAATGCCGAGGCAGGCAAGCGCATGGGGCTTAAGCCACGGGCGCGGATACGGGCCTTTGGAGCCATCGGCAGCGAACCCAGTATCATGCTGACGGGCCCGGTTCCGGCCACTGAAAAAGTACTCAAGCGAGCCGGTATGAGCGTTGCCGATATTGATCTGTATGAGCTCAACGAAGCCTTCGCTGCGGTGGTGCTGCAATACATGGGACAGCTGAATATTCCGCACGACAAAATCAATGTGAACGGTGGCGCGATTGCGATGGGACACCCCCTGGGTGCCACCGGCGCGATGATTCTCGGCACGGTGCTTGACGAGCTTGAGCGGCGCGACCTGTCGACCGGGCTGGTGACTTTGTGCATCGGTGCCGGCATGGGTGTCGCGACCATTATTGAACGGGTCTGAGTAACAGGCTGAAGGTAACACACGAATACTGGAAACAAAGAAATGAACAACACAATTCAATACACCGTTGGCGACGACGTAATCGCAACCCTGCTAATTGATATCCCCGGCAAATCAATGAACGTGCTGTCGGATAAAATCGTGCTGGAGTTGTCTGCATGTATCGACAAGGTAGCCACCGATGATGATGTCAAAGGTGCTGTTATCGCTTCCGGCAAAGCAGCCTTTATTGCCGGCGCTGACCTGACTGAACTGGTCACTGCCTATGACCGGGGTGTAACACCAGTGGAAGGCTACGAGTGGAGCGCTGCACTATCGGCTGTCTTTCGTAAAATGGAGACCTGTGGCAAGCCCTTTGCGGTCGCCATCAATGGCCTGGCGCTGGGCGGCGGCTTTGAGCTGTGCCTGGCTTGTCACTACCGGGTGCTGTCAGACAATCCCAAGGCCGTATTGGGCTTGCCGGAAGTCAGCATTGGCCTGCTGCCGGGTGCTGGCGGCACCCAGCGCCTGCCCCGTCTGATCGGCATGGAGAAAGCCTTGCCCGTTATCTTGCAGGGCAAGAAACTAAAGCCAAAACAGGCGCTTGAACTAGGTGTAGTAGACGAGATCGCACCTGCAGATGAGCTGCTCCAGCGTGCCAAAGACTGGCTGCTGGGTGATCCTGACCCGGTGGCACCGTGGGACGTCAAGGGTTTCCGTGTGCAGGGTGGTGCCGGTGCCAATTCACCTAAAAATGCCCAGACCTTCATGGTTGGGACATCCCTGGTAGCGGGCATGACGCAGCATAATTACCCCGCACCCATCGCTGCAATTTCAGCGGTGTATGAGGGCTGTATTACGCCGATAGATAACGGACTCGATATTGAATCACAGTATTTTGGCCAGTTGGTGTCCGGTGTGGTAGCGCGCAATATGATGCGCAGCCTGTTTGTTAACAAGGGCGCAGCCGATAAGTTGGCGCGCCGCCCGGCGGGAGTGGAAAAATCCAGGGTGACCAAACTGGGTATTCTCGGTGCCGGCATGATGGGTGCAGGTATCGCTTACGTGTCAGCCCGTACCGGTATGCAAGTGGTTTTACTGGATACTGATATTGAAGGTGCCGAGAGGGGCAAGGCGTATTCAGAAGGCTTGCTGAACAAGGCCATCAAGCGTGGTTATTCTACCGAAGCCAAGGCTAAGGCGTTACTCGACCTGATCCATCCAACCACCGATTACAATGATCTGGAAGGTTGCGAACTGGTGATTGAGGCGGTCTTTGAAAGCCGCGAAATCAAGGCTGACGTAACCGCAAAAACCGAAGCTGTGATCCCTGCCGATGCCATTTTCGCCAGCAATACTTCAACCTTGCCGATTACCGGCCTGGCAGAAGCATCGATACGGCCAGAAAGTTTTATCGGCCTGCATTTCTTCTCGCCGGTGGACAAAATGCCACTGGTTGAGCTGATTGTTGGTGAGAAAAGCTCCGATGAGGCGATTGCGCGGGGCCTGGACTACATCCAGCAAATCCGCAAAACCCCGATCGTGGTCAATGACAGCCCGGGCTTCTATACCTCGCGGGTGTTCAGTACCTCGACCAATGAAGGTATGACCATGCTGGCCGAAGGTGTCAACCCGGCCTTGATTGAAAATGCTGCCAAAATGGCGGGTTTGCCCGTCGGGCCACTGGCGGTGATGGATGAAGTCACGCTGGAGTTGGGTTACAAAATCACCCTGCAGGCTGCGGCTGATCAGGGTGATGACTACACACCGGTATCGGGATTCCCGGTCATGCAAAAATTCGTTGAGGAGCTGGATCGCAAGGGTAAGCGCTTTGGCGCGGGCTTTTATGAATATCCTGAAGGCGGCAAGAAATATCTGTGGCCCGGCCTGGCTGAGCTCTATCCGCTGGCAGCACAACAACCGCCGGCGCAGGAAGTCATCGACCGTCTGCTTTACCGCCAGGCGCTGGAAACTGCCCGTTGCTTTGAAGAGGGTGTGATGGACCATCCGGCAGATGCCGATATCGGCTCTATCTTCGGTTGGGGTTTCCCGCCGTGGACCGGCGGCACCTTATCCTTCATCGATATGGTCGGCATCCGGCACTTTGTCAGCGTATGCGACCGCATGGCTGAGGCTTACGGGCCCCGGTTTGCCGTCTCGGACTGGCTACGTGAGCGCGCCGAACGCGAGCAACTGTTTCATCAGCTCTGAGCGTCATCCATAAAAATTGTTGCGGGCTGCTCCAGCAGCCCCTTCAATTGCTGGATCATCATGGCGGCATCGTAACCGTCAACGAAGCGGTGATCGAACGATGAAGAGATGTTCATCATGGTACGCACAACGATTTGTCCAGCCACCACCACCGGCCGTTCTACCGCCTTGTTGACGCCGATAATGGCCACCTCCGGCAGGTTGATGATCGGTGTGGTGACAATGCCACCGGCCTTGCCGAGGCTGGTGATGGTAATGGTCGAGCCGCTGAGTTCCTCACGGCTGGCCGTGTTGTCGCGGGCGGCCGTGGTGACGCGGCGTATTTCGCCGGCAAGGCCCTGCAAGCTGTGTGACTGACTGTTTTTGACCACCGGAACCTTGAGGCCGCCATCGGTCTGGGTGGCGATGCCGAGGTGCACGGCCTGGTGTTGGCAGATGGTTTTCCGTTCAGCATCATACCGCGCGTTGCACTGCGGAAAATCCGCCAGTGCGCGGGCCAGTGCCAGGCCGATAAACGGCAGCAAGGTAAGCTTGTGAGCTGACGGTGCCAGCTGGTCATTCAGGTGCCGGCGCAGGGATTCCAGCGCGGTGACGTCCACTTCTTCAACATAGGCGAAGTGTGGCACCTCACGGTTGGCCTCGGACATGCGCTCGGCGATGATGCGGCGCAAGCCGACCACCTTGATTTCATTAATTGCGGATTTGGGTTCCGGGTGCGCCTCAGCCACGTGGCTGGCCAGGTCGGCCCGCAGTATCCGGCCGCGCGGGCCACTGCCACGCACCTGGCCGAGATCAATACCGGCCTCGTGGGCCAGTCGGCGAATGGACGGTGAGGTCAGAGATTTGCCGCCATTGGTGGCTGCTACCGTGGTTTCTGCAATGGTTGTAGCCGGCGTGGCCGGCTCAGTTTCTGCCGCAGCCGGTTCTGGTTCGCTGCTGGCAGCCTGCTCCCCATCGACTTCAAATACGATCAGCGTTGAGCCCACTGCAACCATGTCGCCGGGCTCACCGGTCAGGCGGGTAACGGTGCCACTGACCGGCGCAGACAGCTCGACAGCTGCCTTGTCGGTCATGACTGCACAGATGGCATCCTCTTCTTCAACCCGGTCACCGGGCTTAACCATCCATTCGGCGATTTCAGCCTCAACCAGGCCCTCACCGAGGTCCGGCAATTTGAAAATATACTCACTCATGCTGCCTCCATGACATTACGAATGCCAGCCATAACGCGTTCCTGGCCCGGGAAGTACTCCCACTCGAAAGCGTGCGGGTAGGGTGTGTCCCAGCCCGCCACGCGCTCAATTGGTGCTTCGAGGTGCCAGAAACACTCTTCCTGTACGGTGGCTGCCAGTTCGGCACCAAAACCGCAGAACTTCGAAGCCTCGTGGGCGATCAGGCAGCGTCCGGTTTTATTGACCGAGCGCTTCAGTGTTTCAATATCCAGCGGCACCAGTGAGCGCAGATCAATGATCTCTGCATTGACACCCATCGTGCGCACCGCCGCCTGGGCCACGTGCACCATGGTACCGTAGGTGATGATACTCAGCTCATCACCTGCCTGCACAATCGCGGCCTCACCCAGCGGAATTGAATAATAGCTGTCCGGGACCTCGCCACCGGGGTGGGTGGACCAGGGCACTGCGGGCTTGTTCGAATCACCGTCGAAAGGCCCGTTGTAAATACGTTTTGGCTCAAAAAACACCACCGGATCATCAGATTCAATGGCGCTGATCAACAAGCCCTTGGCATCGTAAGGGCTCGATGGCATCACGGTCTTGATACCGGACAGGTGGGTGAACAATGCTTCCGGGCTCTGCGAATGGGTCTGGCCGCCACGGATGCCGCCACCGCAGGGCGTACGTATGGTCACCGGCGAGAAAAACTCCCCTGCGCTACGATAACGCAGCCTGGCCAGCTCAGAAATAATCTGGTCGAGCCCGGGATAGATATAATCCGCAAACTGGATTTCAGCCACCGGCCGCAAGCCGTTGACACCAATGCCGATGGCCGAGCCGATAATACCGCCTTCTGCGATCGGCGCATCGATAACCCGGTGTTCGCCGTATTTTGCCTGCAGACCATCCGTGCAACGGAACACGCCACCAAAATAACCAACATCCTCACCGAGAATGATGACTGTCGGATCCTTTTCCATGGTTGCGTCGAGTGCCGAGTTAATGGCCTGGATCATGTTCATCTGGCTCATGATTTAACCCCCTTCAGGGCCAGCAATTGCTGGCGCTGGCGGATCAGGCTCGGTGGCGTTTCGACGTAGACGTCATCGAACATTTCAGCCACATCGAGCCGTGGTCCGTCGGTCATCGTGCCGAAACTGATGGCCTCTTTCCAGGCCGCGATAACGATTTCTTTCTGCTCGGCATCCAGTGCGGCATGTTGCTCATCCGACCAGTGACCGATATTGATCAGGTGTTGTTTGAGGCGCTTGACCGGATCGCCGAGCGGGAAGGCCTGCCACTCGTCTTTGGGCCGGTAGCGTGAAGGGTCATCGCTGGTGGAATGGGGCCCGCCTCGATAGGTCACGTGCTCAATCAATGTTGGCCCGTCGCCTTCGCGTGCGCGTTGTGCAGCCCATTGGGTCACGGCATGGACGGCCAGCAGGTCGTTGCCATCCACGCGTATGCCTGGTATGCCCAGGCCCAGGCCACGGGCTGCAAACGCTCGCCGCTCGCCACCGGCAATGCCCTGGAAAGTCGAGATGGCCCACTGGTTGTTGATCACGTTGAGGATAACCGGTGCGTGGTAGACCGCAGCGAAAGTCAATGCATAGTGAAAATCAGCTTCAGAGGTACTGCCATCGCCGACCCAGGCAGCGGCAATATGGTCTTCACCCTTGATGGCGGAGGCCATCGCCCAGCCAACCGCGTGCGGGTACTGGGTTGCGAGGTTGCCGGAAATAGAAAACAGATTGCCGGCCTTGTTGTGGTACATGACGGGCATTTGCCGGCCTTTGCACATATCGCGGGTGTTGGACAGGCACTGGCTCATCAGGTCAACCAGTTGGGTGCCGCGCTGGATGAACAGGCCCTGGTTGCGGTAGGACGGAAACAGCATGTCGCCGGATTTCAGTGCCATACCCTGGCCGATGGAAATCGCCTCTTCGCCCAGTGACTGCATGTAAAAGGATATTTTTCCCTGCCGCTGCATGCGGTGCATGCGGTCGTCAAACTGGCGGGTCAGCAACATCAGGCGCAGGGCATCCTGTAGCTGTTCGGGGCTGAGGCCCGGCTGCCACTCACCCTGTGCCACGCCGTCATCGTCCAGTACGCGCACCATTTCATGTGCCAGGTGTTCAATTTTGCTGGCCGGGGTATCACAGGCCGGGCGTGCTACCGCGCCGGGTTCTGACAGCGCAAGGTAACTGAAGTCAGGTACCTCCCCGGGCCTCGCAGACGGGCGGGGGATGTGCAAGCGTGATTTTGAGGCCATGGCATTCAACTCCGTCAATCAGGGGGTTCCGGTGGCTGTCGCAGGCGTCGGTCTTCCTGCTGCGACGATATGTTCGGCCATTGAGTCGGCGACCACGTTGGTGGGTTGCCGTGATTTATCTGCAGTGGTGAAAATGTCCGCCAACCGCTGTGGTATCAGTGCAATCTGTGCGCGGGTGTCAGCCGTGGTTTTGTTACCCGTATATTCCAGCGATACGCTGATGATGCCGCCGGCGTTAATCACGTAATCGGGCGCGTACAGGATATTCCTGTCATGCAGGCGCTGGCCGTCTTGTTCACAGGCCAGTTGGTTGTTGGCCGCACCTGCAATCACGCTGGCTGATATCTGTGGGATACTTTCGGCATTGAGCACGGCACCGAGTGCACAGGGTGCTATTACATCGACATCCTGGGCAAGTATTTGTTCCGGCGAAACCACCTCGGCGGCAAAATCTGTGTGTGTCCGGGCAGCGTTTTGTGCGTTGACATCGCAGGTTACCAGGCTGGCGCCGGCGGCACGCAATTGCCGGCAGAGGTCGTAGCCAACTTTGCCGACACCCTGTACGGCCACGCGCAGGCCATCGACGGACGAGCGCCCAAGCCGGTGCCGGACGGCGGCCTCAATTCCCAGAAATATGCCGTCGGCAGTCCATGGGGAAGGATCACCGCCGGCGTTGCCCCGGGTGGGCGGCAGGCCGGCCACGTAATTGGTGATCTGCTTGACCTGGCGCATGTTCTGTACCGAAACCCCTACATCCTCGGCGGTGATGTAGCGGCCGCCGAGTGTGGCAATGCAGCGTCCGAAAGCATGAAACAGTTGTGCGGATGGCGGTTGTTGCGGATCAGCCAGGATGACGGCCTTGCCACCGCCCAGCGGCAAGCCTGCCATGGCATTTTTATAGGTCATGCCGCGTGACAGGCGTAATGCATCGGTGAGGGCATCGTCTTCATCGCTGTAGTGCCACATCCGGCAGCCACCGGCAGCCGGGCCGAGTGCGGTTGAGTGGATTGCAATGATGGCTTTGAGCCCGGATTCCGGGTCATGGAAATGGTGGATGGATTCATGCCCGAGGCGGGCGCTGTCGGCAAAGATTGGCATCGTAGTTCAACGGTCCTGATGTTGCGGTGGGCAGATTTACGCTGACGATAATTTCACGCTGTAAATATACTCCCAACAGCCCGGAAGAATATTGCATAATTCCTGAAAAAATGCTATTTATCGCATATAATATGCAAATATACTAAGCGGAGCGCATTAATCATGCAGAGAGTTAAAATTGACGAAATTGATCGCAAGATTCTCCGCCTGTTGCAGGTGGATGCCAGCCTGTCCGCAGCGGCCATCGGCGAGCAGATCGGCCTGTCACAATCCCCCTGCTGGCGGCGCATTCAGCGGCTGAGGGATTCCGGCCTGATCAAGCACCAGGGTATGGTCTTTCACCGCAAAAAGCTGGGCTTCGATACGATGGTTTTTGCGCATGTAAAGTTGACCGCGCATGGCCGCAGCAAGGTGGCTGAGTTCAGTGAGGCCATTCGCCAGTTCCCGGAGGTGATGGAATGCCACCTGCTGCTGGGCCATGTGGACTTTTTGCTGCGCATCGTCACCCCTGATATCGAGGCTTACGAGCGGTTTTTCTTTGAACGCCTGTCGCAGTTGCCGGACGTTCAGGAAGTGACATCAAGTATTGCCATGACCGAGGCCAAACACACCACCGCGCTGCCCATTTGAGTGCCAGGCCAAGGCCTGGTGGCCAGGGCTTGCAGGCTTAAAGCAGGGGCAGCTTCCGCAGCACTTCGTCGGCCAGTTCCTCGGCATCGCGGTCGCCGGCATCGAGGTGGATGTCCGCATTCTCGGGGGATTCATAGTCAGAGCTGATACCGGTGAAGTTGGGGATTTCCCCCCGGCGCGCCTTGGCATACATGCCTTTCGGGTCACGTGCCTCACAAATTTCCAGTGGTGTATCCACGAACACTTCAACGAAATCAATATCGCCGGCAATTTCCCGTGCCATTCTGCGCTCCCGCCGGAAAGGGGAGATAAAGGCGGTCATGACGACCAGGCCGGAATCCGCCATCAGGCGGGCGACTTCGGCAACGCGGCGAATGTTTTCCACCCGGTCGGCATCGGTGAAGCCGAGGTCCTTGTTCAGCCCGTGGCGGAAGTTGTCACCGTCAAGCAGGTAGGTGTGCCGGCTGCGGGCAGTAAGTTTCTGCTCGACGATGTCGGCAATGGTGGATTTGCCCGATGCCGACAGGCCGGTGAACCAGACGATCATTGGTTTCTGGTTCTTCATCCGCGCCCGCAAGTCGCGGTTGATCTCAAATGACTGCCAGGACAGGTTCTGGCCTCGGTGCAGTCCGAAATCGATCATCCCGGCGGCTACCACCGTGTTGCTGATGCGATCGACCAGGATAAATGAGCCGGTCCTGATGTTTTCAGCATAGGCATCAAATGCAATGGCATCGGCGCTGGCAAAATTACATACAGCGATCTCGTTCAGTTCCAGCTTGGTGGCGGCCTGGTGTTTATCACGTGAGGTGCTGATGGCGTATTTGAGGTCGGTTATCTGCACGGTCGTGGTTTGCGTGCCGATCTTCAGCAGGTAGCTGCGCTCGGGCAGCATCGGCTCTTCATGCATCCAGATCAGGTGGGCCTGGAACTGGTTGCTGCGCACCAGCGCTTCACCCGGCCGGTGCAGTATGTCGCCCGGCTTGATACTGATTTCTTCCGCCAGTATCAGCGACACTTTATCACCGGCCACTGCGCGGGTCAGTGCAGCGTCGGCTTGCTCTGCATCAAGTATTGACTCGACCCGGCTACGCCTGAGCGAGGCCGCGACCATGATCTCATCACCCACGGCGATAGCGCCGCCGGTCAGCGTGCCGGTGATGCGGGGCAGTCCCGGGATTGCCGGGTCGGTTGAATGCACCGGCAAGCGGAATTGCGGGGAGTAGGCTTCGTCCGGGTACAAAGACTGCACATAGGACAGCAGCACCGGGTTTTCATGCCATGGCGGGCTGTTGCCGGCAGCCAGGCTGTCGGCTCCCTGTGGCGAGTGGGCCAGGAGCATTTCGATGACCACGGTGTGTAATTCGTTGGCGGCTGACATAGATACCCGGAATTTGAAAGACGCTATTGTCTCGTTATCCGGCCAAGGTAACAATAGTTGGCTTTAAATTGAGAAAAATTGAACGGAAAGATTGAACCCCGTGTGGGCTTGCGGCACAATTCCGTTCCCACATGCCGGTGTACGCCGCATGTGGTTCAGTGGTGGCCCTCGCTGGCCTCCCCGCGACGATGCGTTGTGAACCCCGTCAGGCCCGGAAGGGAGCAGCGGCAGCAGCAAACTCGGGCGCCGGGGTAAGGTGGGCGGGGGTTGCCTTCCCCTTCTGGTATAGTTAAATATTATTCTCCGGCCAGGGCAGTTATCCATGAGTGGATCAGAGGGAACGCTATGAGTTATCAAGTATTGGCACGCAAGTGGCGTCCACGGACTTTCAGTGAACTGGTCGGCCAGGAGCATGTGGTACAGGCGCTGGTAAACGGCCTGGATCAGGACCGTGTCCACCATGCCTTTTTGCTGACCGGTACGCGTGGTGTTGGCAAAACAACCATCGCCCGGATCCTCGCCAAAAGCCTGAATTGCGAGACCGGTGTGTCATCGACGCCCTGTGGAGAGTGTGGCAGTTGTGTCGATCTCGATGAAGGTCGCTTTGTCGACATGCTGGAAATCGACGCGGCTTCAAAAACCAAGGTGGACGATACCCGCGAGATGCTCGAAGGGGTGCAATACACACCGACACGGGGCCGCTATAAGGTCTACATCATCGATGAGGTCCACATGCTTTCCGGGCACAGTTTCAATGCGCTGTTAAAAACCCTGGAAGAGCCCCCGCCACACGTAAAATTTGTGCTGGCAACCACCGATCCGCAAAAGTTGCCCATCACCATCCTGTCACGCTGCCTGCGTTTTAACCTGACCCGGTTGTTGCCCGATCAGATTGGCGGGCAACTGGAAAAGATTTTGCAGTCAGAGTCGGTTACCGCAGAAGCGCCGGCCATCAAGCGCATTGCCCGCGCTGCCGATGGCAGTATGCGCGATGGCCTCAGCCTGCTTGACCAGGCGATTGCTTTCGGTGGCGGCAGCCTCAAAGACGCTGAGGTCGCAACCATGCTTGGCAGCATCGATCATGTGCATATCGCGGCGATCATCGATGGCCTGCTCGAGGCAGATGCCAATGCCTTGCTGACCATCGTCAACGACCTGTCGTTACAGTCACGCAATCTTGAAACGGTACTGGATGAACTGGCAGAGGCCATGCACCGGATTGCCATGATCCAGGCCGCACCGGATTTTCGTGACCCCGAAAGAGCCGATTGGGATTCCTTGCTGGAGCGGGCTGACAAAATAACCCCGGAAGATGCCCAGTTGTACTACCAGATTGCAATTACCGGTCGCCGCGATCTGGGCCTTGCGCCTGACCCGCGTTCCGGGCTCGAAATGACACTGTTGCGCATGCTGGCGTTTCGGCCATCCGGAGCGGCACCGCCATCAACTTCGGCACCGCAACCCGCTCCAGCCCGCACTGCGGCGCCGGCAGATGAGGTTGCCGCGGCTGTTAGCCCGGGCACTTCGCCGGACTGGAGCAGTTTGCAGGCCAGCCTGGATCTCAGTGGTGCGGCACGTGAATTTGCCCGCAACCTGCAGTTGGAAAATGCCGGCCGGGAGCGCTGGAAATTCCTGGTGCCCGATACCCTGCAACACCTGGGCTCCAACAGCGTGGTGCAAAGTTTGCAAAGTGCGCTGTCCGACCGGCTTGGTCATGCTGTGAAACTGGATTTGCATACCGCATCCGAGCCGTTGCAATCGGTCGCTGCCGCAGTGCAGAAAGATGAAATAAGCCGCGCCAGTGATGCTGAGCGTGCCATCAACGAAGACCCGACGGTCACTCAAATCCGGGAGAAATTTGACGCCAAAATCGTTCCGGATTCAGTGCAACCACTTCAGTGAATTTAGGAAAACAGTATGAAAGGTAATATTGCCGGCCTGATGCAACAGGCCCAGAAGATGCAGAAGGAAATGCAAAAAGCCCAGCAGGAACTGGCCAATATGGAAGTCACCGGCCAGGCCGGTGGAGGCATGGTCAGTGTGGTCATGAATGGCCAGCACGTGGTCAAGCGGGTTACGATTGACCCCACCTTGATAGATGATGTCGAAATGCTCGAGGATTTGGTCACTGCCGCCACCAATGATGCGGTCAACCGCATCCGCGAGACTTCTGAACAACAGATGGCCGGCCTAACCCAGGGCATGAATTTGCCGCCCGGCTTCAAGCTGCCTTTCTGACACCGGGGACCCTCTGACACCTGTGGCGGCCGAACCTCTTCTGAATCAATTGACCGATGCCTTGCGCTGTTTGCCGGGTGTCGGACCCAAATCTGCCCAGCGTATGGCCTTGCACCTGCTGGAGCGTAATCGCGAAGGGGGCGTCAAGTTATCCGCCGTACTCGCCGAGGCCATGCAGCGGATCGGTCGCTGTAAGCTGTGCCGCGATTTAACCGAGCTGGAAGTCTGCGCCATTTGCGCCAACCCCCGCCGGGACCTGTCATTGTTGTGCGTGGTGGAGTCGCCGGTTGATGTGTTGGCGATCGAGCAGGCAACCGCCTACCAGGGGCGTTATTTTGTCTTGCTGGGACGGTTGTCACCGCTGGATGGCATTGGCCCCGCCGAGTTGGGCCTTGACCAGTTGAGCGAGCGCCTTGAGAACACCCCGCCGGAAGAAATGATCATCGCCACCAACCCGACCGTCGAGGGCGAGGCAACTTCGTACTACCTGCAAAGAATGGCCAAAACACACAATATCCGCATTACCCGCATCGCCCATGGCGTACCACTGGGCGGCGAACTCGAATACACCGACCACTCAACCCTCGCACACGCCTTCGGCAGTCGTCTGCTGGTGGATTAAACAGCACTGTCATGGCCTGGGCCATGACGGTACTTTGTCATCCCCCAGCTACTTGCTGGCTGCAAGCTTGCTGTTTTCCAGCAGGATGAACTCACGGTTGATATCAACGGTGCGGATGCCGATACCTTTGACATTGACCAGTTCATCAACGTGTTTAAATTTTCCATTCGCATTGCGGTAGGCGACAATCGCTTCCGCTTTGCTCTGGCCGACACCCTTGAGGGCTTCAGCAATATCTTCAGCATTGGCTGAGTTGACATTGACGGGTTGCACGGCCCATGCGCAGATGGAAAACAACCCGGTTGCCAGAACCGTCAGCAGTGATTTCATAGTTAGCAGTTTCATACTTTTCTCCAGTCGTTAAGTTGGCCAAATTCTGTTTGGCTGCCCGCAATGCGGAACACCATCAGCTTACGGAATGGCGGGTGGGGAAAATATGGCGATTTGCCTGCTGTACTGTAGTTTTTTTCTTATGTCTGCAGCCTCTCATGATTTGAGAACCGCGTTTGCTTTAATGCCAGTCAACGCAAGAGGAGTATGGGATTATGAATACAGATTTTGACCTGGTGGGTAAAACCATCACCGGTATTGTGGCCACCCCTGGCAAGGAAAATCTGCCGCACAGGATCTGGATGTTACAGTTCTCAGACGGCAGTCACGTCGAGTTCGTTTCACCGAGTGCGCGCAGGCGCCTGATCAGGGCTACAGGAGGCCACCAAAGGGCTGCAAATCCTTATACTGAAAAGGCTCGAATGGACATTAACGCGGCATAATCGGGTTATCCACAAAAACTGTGGATAACCCTGTGTGTAATATTCTTGAGGCATAGCCAGAGTGTGCCAGTCTCTTGATTGATCAAAAATTGACCATATTATTAAAAACGTATATAAACATAGACTTGCAAAGATAATCCCGCCACGCAAAGGGTTAACTACCGGACTGATCGACACGCTTATGAACAATCAGCGACTTGTGTATAAATAATTCGAATTGAATCGAGAAACGTGCAGTAAGCCGTTGATTTGGGGTTATGGACTACACATTAGCGGGGTGGGAATATTTCCTGGCCCCAGGCTTCCAGCTGATCAAGGATTTTCCGGGCCTCGCCAGAGCCTTTATTGGCCTCTCTTGCGGCCGAAATTTGTAGTGCAAATGTCTCCGGATTCAACTGCCTGGCGTCTGCCGGTTGCCGGAGGCGTTGCAAGCGTTGTGCCTGCCATGTCTGCTGCTCGGCAGGTGTCAGGCTGTCGGGGAAATTTCGTGCCCGGTAACGAAACAGCATCTCCGTCAACCTTGGATCCTGGAAGGCCCAGGCGCTCTTGGTCAACAAGGCCGGATCGCTGGCTCGAATCTTATCCATCAGGCGCCGGTCACTCGAAGAAAAGAAGCCACCGGCATAGAGCATGTGGTCCGGATCAGGGTGGCTGCCGTCCGCACGGGGTTCCGGCGGGTTTGGCCTGAAAACATCCATCACCTTGTTACGCACGGCCGGCAACGAAGCACACAACTGGTCAGCGTGCTGCCGGCAAAGCTGCGGGTCCAGTTTGATACGTTCGCAATCCACACCCTTCAGGGTTGCAGCAGGTGCCACCATGGGTACGTGGTTGCTGTGTATGGCCTTCAATGGAATACGTTCCAGTCCCTCCGGAAGATCTTTTGCAGGCGTGAAGACCCGCGCATGAATCTCATCCGCCGTGGCCTGCAGCAGCGGTTGCGGATCGGCCATCAGGTCATAGACGATAACGGACTTTTTGCGGTCCGGGTAAATGGCCAGTGGCAGGACCAGGGTGGTGCAGCCGCGACTGGCGGGGATGCGGGCTGAAGTGTGCAGCACCGGTACCGGCCCGGCCACCGCCAGCATCTGCAAGACATGATGGTGGTCACGCATTTTCAGCGCCCAGTCAAACAACCTGGGCTGGGCTTTGCGGATCAGTCGTGCCAGATCGATGGTCGCCATGACATCAGCGAGCGCCTCGTGCGCACCCTCATGCCGTATCTTGTTAGCGGCACTGAGGTGCTCGAGCCTGAAACTCGGCAGGCCATCGTCACGCAGCGGCCACTCGATACCT
>JAJRUM010000035.1 GCA_024277815.1 Gammaproteobacteria bacterium | reverse complement strand
TAGGCGGACCAGGGCCCGCCGTTGCCGGTGCCGACATACAGCAAATCCAGCTCCGGATCATAGGCCATGGAGTCCCAGACGGTACCACCCAGGCCTTTCCAGTTGCTGTTGGGGTCCCACGTGGTGGCGGCCATCTTGAGCTCTTCGTGCTCGAAAGGACCGTCAGCACTGCCGGGCACGGTAAAGAACCGCCAGGCCAGGGCACCGGTTTCACTGTCATAGGCACTGACATAGCCACGTACTTCAAACTCTGCACCGCCATTGCCAATAATGACCTTGTCTTTGACAATTCGCGGAGCGCCGGTAATTGAGTAATATTGGCTCCGGTCAGTGAAGGTGTCTACACGCCAGGTGACTTCGCCGCTGGCTGCGTCAAGTGCGACCAGGTAGCCATCGATTGTCCCGACGTAGACCCTGCCTTGCCAGACAGCAACGCCACGGTTAACCACGTCGCAGCAGAGCTTTTTGGCCCATGAGCGATCCACCTTCGGGTCGTACTCCCATAGTAGTTCGCCGCTTTTCGCATTCAGGGCCATCACCCGGGACCAGGTGCTGGTGGTATACATGATGCCATCGACAACGATGGGAGTGGCCTCGAGCCCGCGCATTGAATTGGCACTGGTTTCCCATGCCAGGCCCAGGCGCCCAACGTTGTTGCGGTTGATGTGCTCAAGCGGTGAAAACCGCTGCTCATCGTAGCTACGACCGTGGGCCAGCCAGTTTTTCGGTTCAGCGTCAGCTGCGATAATCCTTGCAGCAGAAACATTCCCCATGCGGGACGTTGTTGCCGATAGGGTTTGTGTCTCTGCTGCGGGTGGACGGGCTTGTTCGTTGCAGCCATACATAGCCAAAGCTGCGAACAGAGCCAAAGCCCCTGCTTTGCTGTGGCGAATGTATTGGCCAGGCGTTCTGAGATTTGCTCGATTGCTCATGTTGTATCGTCCTGAGAATGTAGCCTGATGCTAATATACTGCATAAATACACTATGGCGCTGACCAACGCGCTCCATATCTCCTGCACTCCGGGGCGTTAGCTGACTTACATAGGAATCCCGACATGACTGCTTCCAAACTCCCAAAAATATTGCTGTTCCTGCTGCTGGCCGCACCGCTACAACTGTTGGCCGATGCGATTCCCTATGGTAACAATCCTGAAGCTGGCCACTACGCCAGCGTGAACGGTATTGAGATGTATTATGAAACTTATGGCAGCGGCGAGCCTTTGCTGTTGATCCACGGTAACGGCCAGAGTATCGTCGACATGCATTTCCAGGTCGCCAGTTTCGCCCGGAAATACCGGGTGATCGTTGCAGACAGCCGTGCACACGGCAAGTCGGGACTAGGTTCCGGGCCGCTGACTTATATGCAGATGATGGAGGACTACAATGGCTTGCTGGAGCAACTGGATGTCAGCAAGGCCATGGTTCTGGGCTGGAGCGATGGCGGTATCCTGAGTTTGTTGCTGGCAATCCACCATCCTGATAAAGTCAAAAAAATGGCTGTTATGGGTGCAAATCTGCAACCTGGGCCAGAGGCAATAGAGGCCTGGGTTCCCGGCTTACTGAATCCCATGAGTGAAACAATTGACGCCATGATTGCCGATGGTGATACCAGCGAGGACTGGCAGCATCTCCGGCAACTCTTCGACCTGCTCCTGACCCAGCCTGATATCCCGCTTGCAAGCCTGCAAAAAATCACCGCGCCGGTATTGGTCGTGGCCGGTGACAAGGACATCATCCGCGCCGCGCACACCCTGGAAATATTTTCCAACCTGCCCAAAGCACACCTTGCTATATTGCCGGGCCAGACCCATTGGGCGCCCGCGACTGATCCGGAAGGCTTCAATGCCCTGGTGGAAAAGTTTTTCGCGACACCCTATCGCCGGCCGACGAGCTTCGAGATACTGAAGCAAGAGTTGGGCGGGGCCAAAGAATAGCGAGAAAATCTGCCATGCTTAATTTCCTCTCCTCACGATTTTTCAGGGTCTATATTGTTCCGGGTGCAGTATTTCAATCGGTCATGGTGGGTGGAGGTTATGGTACGGGCCGGGAGATTGTTGAGTACTTCACATCATATGGGCTGTATGGCGGCCTGCTGGGGCTGGGTATTGCCTTTGCAGCAATGGCTATTATTCTCGCTTTGACGTTCGAGTTTGCCCGTCTCTTCAAGGTCTATGACTACCGTAGTTTTTTCAAGCACCTGCTGGGTCCCGGATGGGTGGCGTTTGAAGTGCTTATTATCCTGTTGTCGCTGTTGGTTTTAGCCGTTCTGGCCTCTGCAGCGGGTAATATTCTGCGTGACAACTTTGGTATACCTTATGCCTCCGGCTTGTTTATTATGCTGGTGGTGGTTGGCACTCTGACGTTCTTTGGTCGTGACGTGATTGCCAAAGTGCTCACTTTCTGGTCGTTCTTTTTATATGCGGTGTTCTTTACGTTCTTTCTGTCGGTTTTTAGCGGTAACTGGGCGGTCATCGGCAGCGCACTCTCACATGGTGAGATTGTGGACGGGTGGTGGCAAAGCGGCCTCCGGTATGCGCTGTACAATATTGCTGCCGCACCCCTGTTGCTGTATGTGGCGCGCGTATTTGAGAGCCGGGAGCAGGCACTGCGTTCCGGTGTTATGGCTGCTGCGATCGCCATGTTGCCAGCGGTGGTTTTTCAGCTGGCCTTTTTTGCCGCTTATCCCGAGGTTCTTACACAGGCCATTCCCACTTACTGGATGATGGGCCAGTTAGGTATGAGTGTGTTGCTGGTTGTCTACAGCGTCATGTTATTTGGCACATTTATTGAGACCGGCGCCGGTATGTTGCAGGGCATAAACGAACGCATTGACGCCTACCTGCTTGAGAAGCGAGGCACACCCCTGGGTCGCAGCAGTCATGCCGCAATAGCCGTGTCCGCGATTCTCATCAGCGCGGTACTGTCTTTGTGGGGTATCACCAACCTGATTGCGCAGGGTTACGGCAATATTGCATGGGGCGTCCTGCTGGTCTATGTATTGCCGTTGCTCAGCATGGGTGTTTATCGGATAGTGAAGTCCGAAGCTTGATGCAAAAGCTGAAAACGATATTGGCATTTTTTGCTGCGGTGTCAGTGGCACATTTGCTGACCAGCATTGCGGGCACACAGTTTGTGCTGGCAGATATCCAGGGCTACGGCCTGACGATTTCGCTGCCAGATCGACTGGCAGCGACTGCGCATGATATTTATGGGCTGATACCGGTTTTATTGCTATTGGTTGCTGCAGCCTACCTGGTTGCATTTCTGATGGCCGCACTGGGTCGTCGGCTGTTCGGTGGCCAGCGACAGTACTGGTTACGGGTGGCGGGGTTTACCTCATTGCCGGTGGCGATGGTGTTGATAAAGTGGGTGATGGGCATAACGCCGTTCGCTGCGGCAGGAACATCTGCCGGTTTGTTGCTGATCGCCTTCTCCGGCCTGGTCGGTGCCTGGGTATTTACGCTTTTGACGCCAACCGGGGAGGCCTGATTGAAGATGCTGATACGCATAGCGTGGCTGCTTTTCCTTTGCAATGCTGCGAGTGCCGCAGACTACAAAATTGAAACGGTGGTGCAAGGCCTGTCCAACCCCTGGGCCATTGTATTTTTGCCGGATGGTGATCTGCTGGTGACAGAAAGGTCGGGCCAACTAAGGCGGGTTTCTGGTGGTAATCTGCAAGCACCAATCAAAAACCTGCCGGAGGTTTATGCCGCTGGCCAGGCAGGCTTGTTCGATATCCTGCTGGACCGGAAGTTTGCCAGCAACGGGCGTCTTTACCTGTCTTTCGCTGCAGGTACCGCCGATGCTAATGCACTGCGGGTTATCAGTGCGCGGTTGGTTAAAGACCAGTTGGTGGATATCACCGAATTGTTCACCGCAAGCCCTTACAAGGATACACCGCACCATTTTGGCGGACGATTGGCGCTGCTGCCGGATCAGAGCCTGTTGATTACGGTGGGTGATGGTTTTGACTACCGTAAGCAGGCGCAGTTGCTGGATAATCACCTCGGCAAGGTGATACGGATTCATACCGACGGTACGGTGCCGGTAGACAATCCTTTTGTCGACCGCAGTGGTGTGTTGCCGGAGATCTGGACCTACGGGTATCGTAATCCACAGGGCCTGTTGGTGTCCGCTGATGGCACGGTCTGGCTGCATGAACACGGCCCGAAGGGTGGCGATGAATTAAACCGTATCGAGCCCGGCCTGAACTATGGCTGGCCAGCGATTACCCATGGCATGGACTATTCCGGCGCCTATGTTTCACCGTATACCGAAGCGGAGGGTATGCAACAACCTGTTGTTTACTGGGTGCCTTCAATCGCACCTGCAGGGTTCTGTGAATACCGTGGTGCAGCGTTCCCGCAATGGCAGGGAAATTTGTTTATTGCTGCTCTGGCAGAAAAAAGTGTGCGTCGACTGGTCATGAAACAAGCTGAGGTGGTTACACAGGAAGTCCTGTTTACTGAGCTGGGCGAACGTATTCGCGAAGTCCGGGCAGGGCCTGACGGCTATCTTTATCTGCTCACTGACAGCGCGGATGGCCAGTTGCTGCGGGTGTCACCGGCGGAATAGCGCCGCCAGACGTGGGCTGCCTGCCTGTTGCCGGACGGGCTATTGTTTGTATATTTTTCCACCCTTCATAACAAAACCAACATCCAGCAAGGTGGAAATATCCTCCAGTGGAGAGTGCGCCACAGCGATAATGTCCGCGTGCTTGCCGGCTTCAAGCGTGCCGATGGTCGATGACATATCCAACAGATCAGCCGCATTGACTGTTGCGGACTTGATGACTTCCATGGGCGGCATCCCGGCTTTGACCATCAGCACAGCCTCCTGTGCATTGTTGCCATGCTGTGAAACTCCGCTATCGGTGCCGTAGGCGATTTTGACGCCGCCTCTGTAGGACTTATAGAAATTTCCTTTCATTGCGGCTTCGGTGGTGATGGCCTTTTCCTTAATGGCATCGCTCATGAAATCAGTCGTTCTTGCCATATTTGCCACTGTCGTGCCGGCCAGCAGTGTAGGTACCAGGTAGGCACCGGTTTTTTTGAACAGTTTGATGGCCTTTGGCCCGGTATAAGAGCCGTGCTCAATGCTGGCCACGCCGGCTTCAAGAGCTGCAACAATGCCGTCTTCCTGGTGGGCATGGGAGGCGACCTTTCTGCCCATTCTTTTGGCGGCCAGCACGATCTCTTTGAGCTCATCCATTTCCATCTGTTGGCCGGTGCCAGTGGCGCGATCGGTCATCACGCCGCCAGTCGAGGCTATTTTAATCCAGTCAGCGCCGTACTTGATGACATTGCGGGTCGCGCGGCGGCAATCGTAAGGTCCATCGCAGACATTTTCAGAGGTGAACAGCTTCATCAGTTGCGGGCTGACACCGCTAATATCCCCATGTCCACCGGTTATGCCCACACCTCCGGCGGCGATGATGCGCGGACCGTCGGCCCAGCCGTTATTGATACCGTCACGCAGAGCATACATCTCCTGCGGCGAGGAACCGGCATCGCGTACGGTGGTAAACCCTGCCAATAGCGTCCGCCTGGCGAACATGATGCTTCTCATCTCGATTTGTTGCACTGACATCTTGAGCGCTTCGCTGTCATTTTTTGGCCCCAGCTCAATCTGCAGGTGAACATGCATATCCATCAGGCCAGGCAAAACAAACTTGTCTTTCAGGTCGATGACGGTGACATCGCCGTCGAATTCACCAGCATCGGCATACCCGTCCCTGACAGCGATGATCCGATCTCCTTCAACCAGGATTGTTTGCTCTGACTTGACCCCTTGCCCCGGTATTGCCAGCAGCTTGCCGGCATAGATGAGCATCGTATCAGCCCACGCGGCGTGGGTGATTGTAAGCAGAAGTAAAGTGGCGAACAGTCGGTGGTACATGGTTGCCTTCCTGGTTGCCATTTAGCCTGCCATCCCTCTGGACAGGTCTTCTTTCAGGTCTTCGATATCTTCAAGGCCAACGGCCACCCGTATCAGGCCATCAGTAATGCCGGTCTGCTGGCGCTGTTCCGCTGTCAGGCGGCCGTGAGTGGTGGTGGCCGGGTGAGTGATAGTAGTGCGGGTATCACCCAGGTTTGCAGTAATGGATATCATGCGGGTCGCATCAATGAGCTTCCAACCAGCCTGCTGCCCGCCCGCCAGCTCAAATGACAACAGACCGCCAAAGCCAGTTTGCTGCTCCCTGGCCAATGGGTACTGGGGGTGGCTTTCGAGTCCGGGATAAAACACCCGGGCGACGGCAGGTTGTTGTTCCAGCCAGTGTGCAAGCAGCAGCGCGCTGGCACTGTGTGCCTGCATCCGCAGTTTAAGTGTCTCCAGGCCTTTCAGGAATACCCATGCATTGAAGGCGCTCATGGTCGGGCCTGCAGTTCTCAGAAAGCTGTAAACTTCGGTGCCAACGATCTCCTTGTTACCTACAACTGCACCTCCCACGCAGCGGCCCTGCCCATCCAGGAACTTGGTGGCAGAGTGGATAACAATATCTGCACCGAGCTTGATGGGCTGTTGCAGCGCCGGAGTGCAAAAACAGTTGTCTACGACTAACAGGCAGTTATGGTGCCGTGCCAGCGCTGACAGTTGTTTTATATCCGCCAGCTCAGTTAACGGGTTCGATGGCGTTTCGAGAAACAGCAAACGGGTTTCAGGGCGAATGGCGGCCGCCCAGCCGGATAAGTCCGGCAGATCAACGAAGCTGGTCTCAATACCCAGCTTTGCCAGGTAGTTGGTGAATAGCATGGTCGTGGTGCCAAATACACTGCGTGATGACACAATATGGTCACCTGATTTCAGCAGGGCCAGGCAGGTCGAAAGAATGGCTGACATGCCTGATGCAGTGGCCACGCAGGCCTCTGCACCTTCCATCGCCGCCAGGCGCTGCTCAAAAGTTGCAACAGTCGGGTTGGTGAAGCGGGAGTAGATGTTGCCGCTTTGTTCACCGGAAAAGCGAGCAGCGGCCTCGGCGGCCGAGCTAAAAACATAGCTGGATGTCAGGAAAATAGGCTCACTGTGTTCACCCTCTGAGGTGCGCACCTGACCGGCTCTGACAGCGAGCGTGTCAAAACGGTAGTCATCTTCATGTCCCGGCATTGGAATTCCTTGGCGGTGTTATGGAAACTGAGTCACTGGGCTATTTCCGGATCATACGGAAACTGGCAGTCAAGCACAATTATGGGAGCTGGTTCTGTGCCCCCCTGGAGGGGCTTTTGGCGTACACTAAACGCTTATTTTTTGTACTTTGAAGCTCAAAGCCATGACCGAGAAACCCCAGTTCCGCAAAACCAAGATTATTGCCACTGTCGGCCCCGCCTGTGACGATATCGATACCCTGACACAAATGATCCTTGGCGGGATGAACGTCGCCCGGCTCAACCTTTCACACGGCACTTTCGAGGAACACAGTGAACGCGTGCGACGGATCCGGGCTGCGGCCAGTGCGGCTGACAGACGCGTGGCAATCATGATTGATACACGCGGCATTGAAATTCGCACCGGTATGTTGAAGGACAACTATGTGGATCTGGGCCGTGGTGCAGACTTTCTTCTGCGCGCAGATGGTGAGCCAGGCGACCATCGCGGGGTTTCCGTTTCCTATGCCAAGTTGCCCCGGCAGGTGTCAGCCGGGGATGTGATTCTTCTGGATGACGGGGCCATTGAGCTTGAGGCCTTATCCACGACCGATCACGAGATTGCTTGCCGCGTGGTGCTCGGTGGCATTTTGGGTAACACCAAGGGGGTCAACCTGCCAGGCACAGAGCTTTCGATTACGGCGGTCGGGCCGGACAATCGTGCTGACTTTGTGCGTGAGATCGAATTCGCTGCTAACCATGATATTGATTATCTTGCGGCTTCATTTGTGCAAAGCGGGGAAGACATCACCCGCATGCGCGAGATCCTGGCCGAGCGGAATATCGACATGCCAATCATTGCCAAGATTGAGAATAAGGCGGGTGTCGACAATCTGGAAGCCATTGTGGCGGCGGCTGATGGCCTGATGGTTGCTCGTGGCGATCTGGGTGTTGAGTTGCCCTTCGGTGAGGTGCCTGGCACGCAGAAAAAAATGATTCGTACTACGGTTATGGCCGGCAAACCTGTCATTACGGCAACGCAGATGCTGGCTTCGATGGAAAGTAACCCCAGGCCAACGCGGGCTGAAGCCAGTGATGTTGCCAATGCCATTCTTGACGGCACTTCTGCGATCATGCTTTCAGGTGAAACCGCTGCCGGCAAATATCCGGTAGAGGCGGTCAAGACCATGCATTCGCTGGCATTAACGAGCGAATCCTGTCTGCAGGAGTTCGGCTATTTGCAAAAAATCCCATACCATTCTGCCAACGTCATAACAGAAGCGGTCAGCGGTGCCGTAGCGTCCATGGCAAAAGATCTCGAGGCCGCTGCCATCATCAGCCTGTCTGAGACCGGTTTTACATCAAGACTTATTTCCAAGCACCGTCCGGAATGCCCCATTCTCGCGATCACCGGTTCAGAGCGTGTGGCCCGCAGGCTCTCCATGAATTGGGGTGTTGCAGCAGTTTTGTATACCGGAGAAGCCCGCGACCGGGCGAAAATAGAATTTGCTGCCGAATGCGTGCAGCGAATGGGTTATGCGCAACCAGGGGATGCCGTGATTGTTACCGCTGGACACACTCAGCGCAGTGGTGGAACAGATATGATTCGTATCATCAGGCTTTGATGCCGGGAACCTGCTATTGACAAGGCCAGAGCCTTTCGGCCCTGACCTTACTTAGCGTAAAACTACCGAATCCCGAAGTTCTTACGTTGCCAGCCAAAGATGACCAGCATGGCAAAAATCAGGAACAGCAATCCTGGTATGCTGCGTGTAGGTATGGGTACCAGTGGCAGCAACGTACAGGTAATGTTGACATTGATCACATTTGAGCCGGCTAAAATCCCGCTACCATTGGTTATCACGCAGTTCTGACCGGCCTTGATCGCATCTGTCTTGCTGTTGCCTTTCACTGCATTGGTTGTAGCAATCGGGGTATAGCCAATATCAATCGACAGCAGCGTTACGTCATAGTCTGAGCCATCAAGAAGTGGCGTAGCGAAGCTGAAGCCACCATTGCTGGTGACGGCCAGGTCATCTGCCCCATTGTTTTGCAGAACAAGGGTGTTGCCCCAGTCGAGCCCGGACAGGTTTCCGGAAACAACAAATGAGTTGGTTGTGCATTCAACACTTACATTAGTGATGTTAGCTGCTGCCAGTGTGCCGCTACCATTGCTGACCACGCAGTTTTGGCTGAGGTTGCCGGGGTTGGTCAAAACAGTCACAGCATAGTCCGTGCCCTTAACCTGCGTCCCTGTAAATACAAAGTTGCCGTTACCTGTAATGTTGAGATTGCCACCCAGGTTATTTTGCAAAACCAGGCCAGACCCATTCAGGCCAGTGACCGTACCGCCAATGGTGTAGGGACAAATCGGAAGGTCGTCAACAATGGTCAGGTTGACGGCACAGCTGTCACTGACGCCATTCTCATCGGTAACCGTCAAAACTAGTGGCTGGCTGCCAAGATCTGCACAACTGAAAGTATCGCGATCAAGGCTGTATGTGTAGGGTATCTCCCCTTGCGGCCCGGTATAGTAGTCTTGCGCGTTAGCTATAACTTGCCCCAGGCCATCGAGTGATAGTGAGCCGTCCTGGCAGCTGGCCACTGGGCCATAGATCACGGCCAACTGGCTGCCCCCCACATCCGCAAAGTTCAGTGGAAACTCAGCCCGGTCAGGCTGGCCAAACTGACTGATATCTGCAATTTTGATGGGCTCAGGCCATAAATCTGTGCTTAGTCGTATGGCCGTTATCTTGGGTAGCCAGGTTTTTGGAACACCCAGCACCTTGAGTTGTGCACTGAGTACTTCACCTTCTAACAGCGGGGAAAGCATCAGGTTGGTGTCATTGGTGAATAAGTTACGATCCAGGCTGTAGCTGGTGTCAACATACAGCTGCCCTCCCGGGTGGATGATTTCATAGTCATCTCCAAGGCTTACCCGTTTGCTGGTACGCAGTTCAAACACGCCACTGCCAGGGCTTGTCTCGATTTTAGTGGGCTTGTTGAAGTTCAGCACAACGTCAAGATTGGGTTCAAATTTCAAGTCCTTGGCGAAGTGGAAGACGGCTCCCACATCCAGGTCCAGGGCACTGAGCGATAGTGACCAGTAGCTGACCAGGGGCACCGGTGACGGCACTGCAATTCTTTTACCAACCGCGTAGCCGGTACTCACAGCGACCAACCCATCCACGTCAATATCTGCACGAAATACATCCGGATCTTTGAGGCCGCTGTTGAGTGCACCGAACTCTATGCCAGTGCGGCTGCCAGCAACCAGATTGTGTCCAATCAATGTTGACCGCGGGATATCCAGCTGTTGTGTATAGTCCCCCTGGTATGGCGGATCGATGCGGGCGGGTGTATTCATATCGGGTGTACCGATTCCGATTTCCAGTAATACGTCACCGATCAGGTCCTTGTTGAACAGGTTTTGTGTCAGTTCCAGTGGTGGGTCAAACAGGCCACCTCCCGGCACGGACGGTAAACCAAACAGGTTGCCTGGCAACAGTCCATCGGCAATCAAATTGGCCATTTCAAAGCCCAGCAGATCAAGGGCCAGGCCATCAACGCCGACATGGAAATTGACAATGGGAGTGGCCTCGGCGGCCAGAGCCTTCTCAGGCGTTGAGGTATCAAGCATATAAAAGGCCAGGTTATGCTCGCCGCCGCTGCTGGTGTCCCATACAGGCATATCATCAGAAGCCTGTTCCCAGCCCGTAGGTGTAAGCTTCGGATAGAGAACCCGCACGCCAACCTTGCTGAAGTTGTCGATATAGTTGTCGTAGAACATATCCACGGCCGGGAAGGTACTGGACATGGACAGGTCTGTGGCCACATCATCCTGGCGGGTAGTGATGGTGTAGTGGCCGGGGGTAGCCGTGGTGTTGATGGCCACATCTATTGTGGCCGCATAACGTACATCAACACTGCCTTCATCAATCAGGATGCCGCCGGAGACCCCCATCTTGTATTTGTAGTCATAATCCAGCTCCATGCCAAGGTCAAAATCCCCTGTACCGCGGTCAACCAGTTCCAGGCCTACGCAGGCACCGACTTCATCAACGCCGGCAGTCGGGTTCCACTCGGAACCGGTGGGGCAGCTGTAACAACCGCCAGTGACCACATCGAAGAACTCGCCTGTACCACAGCCTTCGAGAGCAACATCATTCTGATAGTCGGCAACGATATCTTCTGATTCAAAACAGACACCAGGCACGGACGCTGGCAACAACGGGTTGTGCTTGTAGCCGGTGGCGCAACTGGCGCACCGGTTGCTGACAGGGTCATAGAACTCACCCGCTGGACAAATGAAGGTGATGTCTCCCTGCCGGTTCGCCGTATCCGGGTTATAACATACCCCCGGGGTAATGACGGCCAGCAACGGGTTGTGGGTGTAACCGCCATCGCAGGCGTAGCAATTTCCATCGAGTCCATCAAAACTGCTGCCTTCACAGCCATAGGCATGGGCGTAGTCAGCGGTTTTATTGATAAAACATACGCCGGGGATTTCAGCAATCAGCAGTGGGTTGTGGCTATAACCATTGGGGCAGGTGAAACATCGTGTGCCAGAGAGAAATTTCCCGTCAAAGCAACCTACACTTCGGGTTGATGCATTTTCAGTCTTAAGGTCAAAAGTCAACAGACTGCCTTTGCTGCAGATACCCAAGCCGGAATAGGAGTAGCCTTTGGAACATTTAGCACAGGACAAAATATCGAGCTTCCAACTGTAACCTGATGGACATGACAGCCCGCCGGCGTCATTGGCCGTTGTTTTATCGGAACAAACGCCTGGGGTATCTACGGGCAGCAGAGGGTTGTGATCATAATTGGTCGGACAGGTATAGCAGCTTTGTAGCAGTGTATTGGGGAATTCAGAACCCTCGCAACCGATGGCTTTACCCCGGTTGGCGGTGCGGTTGTCGGTGCAAACGCCAGGGGTGTCCACGGTCAGCAGTGGGTTATGATCGAAACCGACGGGACAGGAGTAGCAGCCTGAAAAGTCACCGCTGATAAACTGCCCGGCGGGGCACAGGAATTCGGGGTCGGCTTCCAGGCGTGCACGCGCAATGCGTCCGATCTGGAAGCACACACCCTCCACGTTGGCAGGAAACAGTGCATTGTGGCTGTAGCCTTCCGGACAACTGTAGCACCCGGTGCCTACTTCAATCGGTGGTGCCTGGAAAGGGTCTCCCAGGATAAACCCCTCGATCACCACGCTGGGAAAAGTTCCAGCGGCACAGATCAGGACCGGGTCGCCTTGCCGGGTGGCTGTGGTGGCGGACAAATCGACCCCCACGACTGAATCAAGGACGCCGGTGTTGGCGATGTTAACAACATCTGTCTTGAAGGTGCTCAGGTCGGCGCCGGTGCCGTCCGGTTTCCACAAACTGGCACCTTCAACGACGAATTCCGGGCTGGACTGAACGGCCAGAACATCGGCAAAGGATGGAGCGGAAGCAGAACAAAATACCAGTAAAAATAGAAACCGCGGTAACCTGGAGTCAGACCCTCCGTAACGTCCCGGCTTGTGCACGGAACATACACCGTAAAACTTCATAACATCTCCCTTATCCCTGTAACAAACACACCCCGGTTTACCGTGGCATTCACCCAGGTATGCCAGCTTTGTTCTTTGCGGTATTAAATCGAAAACCGGGTGTTGTTTTTCGGCTGCAAGGGCTGGCCGGTCGTGCTTTAACCTTTTCTGTAAGATATTTCATGGCCTGACGACAGTGGTCTGGCGCTTTTATCGGTAGCAAGATACAAGCTGCATGATAGTGAGTCTCATTTCCCTTATTAGATTAGCATAGATTTTTTTTGGTTACACCCGATGGTCAGGGATTCCAGGATAGTGCCTGTGCGTCAGTGGCCAGCCGCAAGGCTTGGCTATTTGTGGCAGGTTGGTTGCGCCCGAAAAAGCGCCGGGCGCTTGCTGCTTGCCGGTCAGGCAAGCTTTAAGGTGGGAATTAAAGGGACAGATCTAACCCGGCTTCACTTGCCGGGCTTTAGCATGGTTTCCTGATCCGGGAACTACTACCAGTTGCCAGTGACAGCAAATACCGGTCCGCTGTAGGTCATATCAACGTCCCCTCTCCAGTCGGTGTTATCAACGCCAAGGTTCAGGTTGAAGTACTGGTATGACAGGTCAAAACCTACATGGCGGAAAGCCTGGTAGTTAACTCCGACAGCAGTATTCCAGAGTGTGCCGCTGTAGTCGCCAATATTTGCACTGATCCAGTCCACACGGGTGTGGAGCAGCCATTTTCTCGCCGGCGAGTAATTCCACCAGGAGCCGAGGTTTGGCAGGGGTGCGTTATTGGAAGCATCGCCGCGCTGAAATTCTGTCGTTTGGTCGTCAATCTTTACCTCACCCTGGATAAACGCACCCAGCTTGAGGTTGTGTATGCCAAAACCTATACCGAAATCATGTTGTTGATTTTTGACCAGACTGCGTCCAATAAAAATGCGAACAACCTCAACCTTTACGCCAGCCTCAACGAAGCTGCCCTGGCGGAAGGTGATATCCTGCCATGCCACATCCTCTTCCAGCACGGCCTCACCAGTGGCGTCGCTTTTAAAGTACTGACCCCACAGTGACCACTTATGCTGTTTGCCAAACTTCCAGCGCAGTTGGCCATTAAACAATGTGGAACGGTCATCTACACCGACACTGTCATCAAAATCAACTCGATCTTCAGGGACATCAATAGCTCCATTTGCTGAGATCGTTAAAGAATTACTGGATTTGAAGGCACCCAGAGATACGGTAAAATTATCGGACAGGGCCGGGTGGTATTCGAAGTCATCCTGGGCCAATAAGTCGCCCGGTACAGATGACAGAAAAAAGGCGCACAGATAAAAGTAGATTCCCTGTTTCATGGTTTTTCCTCGGAAATGTGGTTTTCGGAAGACAACCGATGGATATCTTCGCGCGTTGAACATGATTCATATTCTACACGAGTGCAAAAGCTATGCTGAATACTTTTCGTGCCGGAGCAAGCCCTGCACGATCAGGAATTGCGCGGCCATGTAGGTTGACATGACCAGCAGTCGCTCAGCAGGCACTTCAAAAGCGAACTTGTTGATGGCGATCAGGCAGTCTGACAGCACGAAAAGCAGGGCACCCGCAGCAACCAGCCGAAAACTTGCTGCTGAAGTGGCCCCCTTGCGTTGATGCGCGCGCACGCCCATTGTAAGCAGTACCAGCATATAAATGACAACGGGTACCAGCATTTCGCCGAGGCCTGGATACAACACCCAGATTATAGCTGCCCCGGCAGCAGCGAAGCCTGCCAGGTTCCAGGGTCTGAACGCAGCCTGTCGTGCGCCTGTTTTCTGGTAGGTGATGATATAAAAGATATGTGCGATCAGGAACGATACCAGCCCGGCGGCAAACATGCCGTCTTGCATCAGGAAAACATCCCCTGCCCAGGAAAACACCAGTGCAAACCCAACAAACTTCCGCCACCCGGGATAGCCTTGTGACGCAGCGATGAAATATAGCAGTAGCGAAATCATTAGCAACGGCTTCGCCACAACGTAAATGTCAGGTACAGAAAATGTGGTGGCAACCAACACGGCCACCACCGAAACTGCATAAAGCGCTAACCAGATTAATTTCATGTCCAGCCTGCTTGAACTGTTGTGGAATCCATTTATGTGACGGTGTGACCGGGTAAGTATAGGTTACCGCAGGACACGACGCCCTTTGTTTCATACCACCGGGTTGAATGGCATATACATTTCCAGTTGGCGAGTATGTCCGGCAGGACACTGCCGCAAAGGGAGTGCTAAAGTTCAGCCTACAACAGGCAAGAGGAAGACAGAATGCCAGCATCAGATTCCAACAAGTGGCGAGACCCGGCGGTGCGGGCGCGGGCGATGCCGGCCGATACCAATCCGGCGGGTGATATTTTTGGTGGCTGGTTGATGTCACAAATGGATATGGCGGGTGAGATCACTGCTCGCCAGCACAGCCGCAGTCGCGTGGTTACAGTCGCCGTCAACGCGATGACTTTTCATCGGCCGGTACACGTCGGCGATGTTGTCAGTTGCTACACGGAAATAGAGCGGGTTGGTCGTACTTCAATCACGGTGAGAATTGAGGCGGTTGCGGTACGCCAGGACAGCGGTAATTCGGTACCGGTGACAGAAGGGGTGTTCGTGTACGTCGCGCTCGGTGAGGGTGGCACTTCTGTGGCGGCTGACCCGGCCGGTCGCAGCTGACAGCTGCGACGCCGGGAGCCGGAAAAACCAGCCGGACAGGTTTACCCGCCGGCTGGCGTAGCGACTGTTCAGGCAGCCTGGTTGGTAATCAGCTTTCTACTTTGAGCACGGTGGCCATCGACGTATCGCCAGCGGCACAGCCCTGGAACAAGCCCCAGCCGCCGCCAAGTATTGCGAGCTCTTCGATCAGTTCAATCATGGCGCGCATGCCGGTGGGTCCCTGTGGGTGGCCCCAGATAAGTGAGCTGCCATAGTTGTTCATCGCCATCAGGTCAGCGCCGGTTTCGCGTGCAAAGACGATATCGTTGACCGCAAACGGGTTGTGTGACTTGATTGCGGCCAGGTCAGAAATGCCGATACCGGCATGCTCCAATGCCTGCATCGATGCCGGGATGGTAGCGGCGGGCATAAAGCATTTTTCTACCCTTGCCTGGCCGAATGATACGATCTTAATGGTTATACCTGAATCTGCCGAGAGTTCTTTGGCCATTTCTTCGGTGGTGACGATCATGCCGGCTGCGCCGTCTGCCGGATGGGTTTGCCCACCGAAAGTGATGCTGCCGCCTTCTTTAACCGGTTTCAGTTTTGCCAGGCCTTCGGCTGTGCTCTGGAAGATGCCTTCATCGCCATCCATGGTGGATACGGTCTTTTTGAAACGGGGATCGGGTACGTCAAATGGCAGCGTCATGAAACGCTTCAGAAAGGCTGAGTCATTGGCCAATGCATCGCCGTATTGCTCCAGGCGGCGCAGTACGACTTCGTGCTGCTCGGCGCTGGAAACGTTCCATTTACTGGCACAGTTTTCTGCTGTTTGCGTCATATCCCCGCGTGTATAGGGGTCGAAGCCCATGTTGTCGGGCACCCAGTCCTCGTGTGCGCCGATTCCACCCGGTGCCTTGGGACGTGGGTAAAACATGTGTGGGCCATTCGACAGGCGGTCTGTCGTCACGGCCAGTACACATTTCGCTGCACCACTGCCGACCTCTCCCGCCGCGACGGACAATACCCGTGCGCTGGTGGCGCAGGCCTGGCTAATGGTCGGGCCGCCAATATGGTCAGCACCTGCCATGCCCGCCAGCCATGGCAGGCCATAAAAAGAGTATTGCTGTGGAACGGTCATACCAAGCACGCCTGCATCGAACACCCCGGCATTGATATCACGTGCCGCCAGGGCCGTGCGGGTCAGGTAGGCTGCAAATTCAACACTCGGAAGATGCTGCAGGCTACCCTGCCAGCGTGAGAATGGGCTGCTCCAATAAGCGCCGTAGGGAATATAGCTACCGATCATGATTTGTGCTCCTCAAATACCCTGTCTACAATAGTGGTATTATAGTACTTAAATACCGTTTAAGATTAAACTATATATTATAATGGCTTGGTTGCAGCCTTGTAGTTGCGTTAGATCAAGTATTGCCATTTCAGCAGGAGCAAACAGCGAGATCATAGAAATATGGATTTATCTGACTGGATAACGCGTCACGCGGACGCTACACCGGACAAGCCGGCCATTGTCTTTGAGGGTCGCGAAATAAGCTATGCACACCTGGCACGTCGCATTGAGCGTTGTGCCCGGGTACTGGTCAATGGCCTCGGCATCAAGCCGGGTGATCGGGTCGCATACCTGGGGCAAAACTCACCAGAACAAATGGCACTGCTGTTTGCCTGTGCGCGTATCGGCGCGATACTGCTGCCCCTGAACTGGCGCCTGGCAGCACCTGAGCATGTACAACTGCTACAGCATGCCGGCCCACAAGTTATATTCGTCGACGGTTTGTATACTGATCATATTGATGGTGTTCGCGAACAGTTGGGTTCTATTGTGTTGGTCAGTTACACCTCAGGAACTGTTGGCTGGGCCGCATTTGATGAGTTAGAGAATGCCGGGCGTGGTCAGACAGCGGTTGTTGGTCCGGCGGGCCTTAGTGAAGATGACGGTTTGTTGCTGTGCTACACATCCGGTACCACAGGTGTACCTAAAGGTGCGCTGCTAAGCAAAAGGGCGCTGGCCTGTAATGCGGTAAATTCTATCGACATGCATGCCATGACCGCCGCCGACGTGGTGCTGACCGTTCTGCCAATGTTTCACGTGGGTGGCCTGAATATTCAAACGCTGCCGGCCCTGTTTGCCGGTGCGACAGTGGTACTGTTGCGGCAATTCGATGTTGATCACTATTATCAGGCTTTTGATATGCACCCGGTAACACTGGTGTTGGTCGTACCCACCATCATGCACTTGTTGATGGCCGACAAACGATGGTATGAAGGTAAGCCGGACAGTTTGAGATTGATCGCAACGGGTTCGACAATCGTACCTGAAAGTATGGTTTTGAAAGTTTGTGAGTGGGGCGTACCGCTGATTCAGGTGTATGGCTCCACTGAGACCTGCCCGATTGCTGCCTATACCGCACCGGAGGACGCCGCGCGCAAGCCGGCATCAACCGGCCAGACTGCAAAGCATTGCGAAATTCGTATTGTGGATCAGGAAGGGGAGGAACTGCCGACAGGTGAAAGTGGTGAGATACTGGTGCGCGGTGCGAATGTCATGAACGAATATTGGCACGATGAGCAAGCAACGCGGGAAGCGTTCACCGGTGCATGGTTTCATACCGGAGATATTGGTCATTTTGATGATAATGGCTTTTTATATGTCGATGGCCGCATCAAGGACATGATTATTTCCGGTGGTGAAAACATTTATCCGGCACTGATTGAAAACCTGCTTGCCGAATATGATGGTATTGAGGAGGTTGCAGTGGTGGGCCGGCCAGATGACTACTGGGGCGAAGTAGCGGTGGCGGTTGTTGTGGTGGCACCGGGTAGCACGGTGAATGCTGAACAAATTATAGATTTTTGCGCCGGTCGAATCGCCAGCTTTTCCTGCCCCAGGGAGGCGGTCAGGGTAGATCGTTTGCCGCGCAACGCAATGGGTAAGGTATTGAAGGAAGAAGTACGGCAGCTGGTCATCGATAGGCTAAAACTGAAGAATAACCGGGATCAACAGGGTGGGAACCGGCGGAAGGTGTCAGAGTAACTGCTCTGACTCCAGTGTAGTGTTGCTTCGGGTTCGCACGAAAAAAGGTATAAAAGTATGGGTTTAAAAATAGGTATTGACGTTGGCGGAACATTCACTGACTTTCTGGTTGCCTGGGAGGACCGGGAGCCGGAAATATTCAAGGTGCTGTCGGTTTCTGATGATCCTTCTGCCGCTGTTATCAATGGCTTGACAGAAATTGCATCGAAGCAGGAACCGCCACTTGAACTGAGTGAGTTTATGCGGGGTGTGGAGACGATCGTGCATGGCACTACCGTTACTACCAACGCCACCCTGACCCGCAACGGGGCGAAATCAGGCTTGATAACCACTGCGGGTGTACGTGATGCGCTGGAAATGCGTCGTGGTATCCGTGAAGAGCA
This sequence comes from Gammaproteobacteria bacterium, assembly GCA_024277815.1. Taxonomy (GTDB): domain Bacteria; phylum Pseudomonadota; class Gammaproteobacteria; order Xanthomonadales; family SZUA-36; genus SZUA-36. The sequence continues at coordinate 49,222 of JAJRUM010000035.1, read as the reverse complement.
GTACAACAACCGCTATACCAACGTCGAACCGTTGGTGCCACGCTACCTGCGGGTGGGTGTGGAAGGTCGTCTGCGACGTGATGGCAGTGAAGTTGAGGCACTGAACCTGGCCGATGTTGAGCGCGCCATCGAGCTATTCCGGCAAGAAGGTGTTGAGGCTGTTTCTATCTGCTTCATGAATGCCTTTATCAATGCCGAACATGAGCAGCGTGCCGCCGAACTGGTACGGGAGAAAATGCCGGATGCCTACCTGACGGTATCCACTGACCTGTTACCGTCGATCCGCTTCTACCAGCGCACCAGCACGACGGTACTCAATTCGTATATTGGCCCCATTTTGAATGACTATCTGGAGCAGTTGACAGGCCGGCTCAGTAGTAATGGATTCGATGGCCTGCTGTTGATCATGCAGTCGAACGGTGGCGTTATGACACCGGAAACCGCACGAAAAACAGCGGCACTGACGCTGCTTTCGGGTCCGGCAGCCGGGCCTGGCGCAGGCCTGGTCTACGCGCAGGCGCATGGCCAGGATAACTGTATTGTTGTTGATATGGGTGGCACCAGTTTTGAAGCGGCCCTGGTGACGGGTAGTCCCGTGCTGGTGAACGAGGGGGTGATAGACCGCCACCGTATCGCCCTGCCGATGCTTGCGATCCATACCATTGGTGCCGGTGGTGGCTCAATTGGCTGGATAGATGAAGGCGGCCTGTTGCGCATGGGCCCGCAAAGCGCCGGCGCGGTGCCCGGCCCGGTCAGCTACGGCCAGGGTGGCAGATTGCCAGCCTGTACCGACGCCAACCTGGTGTTGGGATATCTTAACCCGGGCTTTTTTGCCGGCGGTACCATGCAACTGGATGTCGATGCGGCACGTGCTGCGATCAGGGAACACATTGCTGATCCGCTGGGCATGGATGTGGTGACGGCAGCGGCGGGCATGTACCGCGTGACCTGCAATAATATGGCGCAGGGTGTACGCGAAGTAACCATCAAACGTGGTTTTGACCCACGGGAATTTCCGATGGTGGTCGCCGGTGGCGCCGGCCCGATCCACTCATGCATGATTTGTGAAGAACTGCAGATACCATTCCAGATCGTCCCGAGGGAGTCCTCAATATTGTGCGCGGTTGGTATGCTGATGGGTGATCTGAAACATGATTTTGTCAGGACATTTTTCGCACGCCTCGATAGCCTCGACTGGTCTGAATTACAGGCGTTGGTTAACAGCATGATTGACGAAGGTACCGCAATGCTTGGTGATGAAAACATTCCCGCCGCGCGCCAGCAATATCAGATCAAGCTGGATTGTCGCTATCAGAAGCAATATCACGAAGTTTCGGTGCTGGTGGAGCGAAAATGGATTGAAGCAGCGGATTCGGCCGCAATTCATGCGGCCTTTCATGCTGAGCATGACCGCCTGTATGGCTACTCCCTTGAAGAGCAGGGTGTCAGCGTAGATTTGATCAACGTACGCTTGCAGGCCATTGGTGTGACCGAGAAGCTTGATTTTCGTGAGCAGGAATTTGCCGGTGAAGATGCCGGTGTGGCCCTCAAGGGTGAGCGGGATATGTATATTTTCTCAGCCAAAGCCTTTCAGCCTGTGCCGGTCTATGATGGTCACAAAATGCGTTATGGCAACCGCGTGAGCGGTCCGGCGATGATCGAGCAGGTGACCACGGCGATCCTGGTCAGTGATGCCTACGACTGTGTGGTGGACCAGTACGGATCATTTGCCGTGTATGAAAAAGGCCGTGAGGATCTGCTGGGTTCCGGCCTGACTGGAGGTGTTGCATGAGCCAGATTGACCCCATCCTGCTGTCTGTATATGCGCGGACATTCAAATCAATTACTGACGAAATGAGCCTGTCTGTTGAGCAGACTGCACGTTCGCCAATCCTGTGTGAAGCCAAGGATTTTGTGACCGGGTTATATGATGCCGAAGGCAGGATGCTGGAACAGACTGAGAACCTTCCGATCCTGGCTTTTTCACTGGCGCCGGTATGCAAATACCTGATTAAGTATTTTGGCGACGACCTGCACGAAGGTGATGTGATCTTCCACAACGATGTTTTTTCGATGGGGAACCAGAACAATGATGTGGCGGTATTCAAACCCATATTTCATCAGGGTGAACTGGTCGCCTGGTCAGCGGTAAAAGGCCATCAGGCCGATATCGGCGGCAATGTTCCAGGTGGTTATAACCCGCGTGCCACTGAAGTATGGCAGGAAGCTTTACGCATTCCACCGGTCAAGGTTTATGACAAAGGCAAACTACGCAAAGACGTGTGGGACCTGATCTTCGCCAATATTCGCCTGGAAATTGTCCAGCATGATATGCGTGCCCAGATGGGTGCTTGCACAGTGGGTGAGCGACGTCTGCTGGAAGTGCTGGAAAAGTATGGCATAGATAGCTTTGACAGCCACAAGGCAGCCCTGTTTGATGCCACTCGCAAGATGATGGAAGCCGAAATTTCAACCATCCCTGAGGGTTCCTACAGTGGTGAGGGCTATGTTTATTTTGATGGTCACAACCAGGGGACCAAGTTCACCATCCGGGTGACAGTGACGGTCAAGGACAGGCATATTACTTTCGATTATTCGGATACTGATGCGCAGACCGATGGTTTCGTCAACGGTACCTATACCTCAAGTGCATCTGCATCCATCCTGACTTTCCTGCAAATGGTCAACCCGGACATCCCGCACAACGAAGGTATGGTCGGGCCGATCAGCATGATCATTCCTGAGGGTACGATCCTCAATGCCTCTTATCCTAAAGCCACGACTTTTGGTAACCATCTGTGTCCGCCCAATGCCGACGCGATTATACGTGCGCTGGCACCGGTTATACCGGATCGTGTCACCGCTGGCTGGAACAACCTGTTGGCCTCTTTGACCACCGGGCTTGATGAAGAGAAAGGCGAGGACTACGTCGATATCGGCTTTATGGGCCTCAAGGGTGGTTCAGGTGCGATGAACGGCACTGATGGTTATGATCATATCGGCATGATCGATGCATCGGGCGGTATCCTGGATCAGGACTACGAGATGTTTGAACAGCAAACGCCGCATTTGTTGAAGAAACATGAGTACATCACCGACTCCGCTGGCGCGGGCGAGTGGCGTGGTGGTCTGGGTGTTGAAACTGAATTTATCATTGGTTCGGAGGATACTCAGCTGGTGACTTTTGGGGATGGTGATTTTGAACCTGCCTTTGGCCTGTTTGGCGGCAAGGACGGAACGCTGAACGAGATCAGGCTTTTGTATCCTGATGGCCAGCAGGTCGTGCCGAATAACAAGGACCTCATTGAGGGCGTGCCAAAAGGTACCCTGTACCACCAGTTGGCAGGTGGTGGCGGTGGTTATGGTGACCCACAAAAGCGTGATCGTGAAACATTGCGACTGGAAATTCGCAATGGGGTGATTTCATCTGCAGCCGCGCAGGCCGTGTATGGATATAAAGAGAGTGAAAGCTGATGGATTTTGAATTGTCACAGGAACAACAGGCCGTACGTGATACTTTTGCGCGCTTTTGTGATGAGAAAATTGCGCCACAGGCTGAAGCCATTGACGAGGCACATCAATTTCCCTGGCAGTTGTTTCGGGAACTGGGTGAGCTTGGTTTTTTTGGTATGCGTTACCCGGAAGCGGACGGTGGCAGCGGCATGGACCTGAACTCTTTTTGCCTGGCGCTGACCGAAGTTGCGCGTGGTTCAATGTCGCTGGCAGGCGCGGTGGCCATGCAGTCGCTGATGGGAACGAAGTTCCTGCATATGCTCGGCAATGATGACATCCGTGAACGCCTGTTCGTACCCGCTCTGCTGGGAGAAAAAGTGGGTGCGATCTGTATGACAGAACCGAATGCCGGCAGCGACCTGGGTGGCATATCCACCAAGGCCGTTAAAGTTGAGGGTGGCTACCGCCTGAATGGCCAGAAAATGTGGGTTACCTCGGCGCCGGTTGCTGATTTCTTTACAGTGTTTGCCATCGTTGGTGAAGAAAAGGCGCTGACGATTTTCCTGGTCGAAAAAGATTTTGACGGTTTGGCTGTTGGCCGGGCCATCGAGAAAATGGGTGTACGCGCGTTGCCGACATCTGAGCTGGCTCTCAATGACTGCTTTGTGCCGGATACACACTGCCTGAGTGCGGTGGGTGATGGCGTGAAACATTTACGCAAGCTGCTGGCAGAAATCAGGATCATCACCGGGGCGATGGCCGTGGGTGGTGGTCGCGGTGCTCTAAACGAAGCAGTGCAATATGCAGCAGAACGCAAACAGTTTGGCAAGCCGATCAACCGTTTTCAGGCAATTCAGCTGAAGCTGGCAGAAATGGCCACCGATCTTGAGGCTGCCGAACAACTGGTGCACTACGCAGCATGGCTGAAACAAAACGACAAGCCCTGCCACCAACAATCGGCGATGGCCAAGCTTTTCGCCTCCGAAGCCGCGGCAACGGTTTGCGACAAAGCTGCCCGGGTGCTGGCTTCATATGGGTTTGCGATGGAGTACCCGGTGCAACGCCATTTGCGGGACATTCGTTTCACTTTGATTGGTGGTGGTACCAGTGAAATTCTTAAATTGATTATTGCCAAGGAATTGTCTGCATGAATAGCAATACAAACAGGGGCAGGATCAGGGTGTTGATCGCCAAGCCCGGCCTGGACGGGCACGATCGCGGCGCAAAAATTGTTGTGCGGGCTTTGATCGATGCCGGCTTTGAGGTTATCTATACCGGCTTGCGCCAGCCACCTGAAGCCGTTGCCCAGGTTGCGATGGAAGAAGATGTCGATGTCATTGGCCTGTCGAGCATGGCCGGTTCGCACGTACCTTATTGCAAACGACTCAAGGAATTGATGGTTGAGAAGGGTCTGGACGATAAGCTCTGGATGATTGGCGGGGTAATCCCGATGCCCGACCAGGCAGCTTTGAGAGACCTTGGGCTTGACGGTATTTTCCCGGCCGGTACCCGGCTTGAAGAAATTGTCGAATTTATTAACGAGAGAGTTCAATGACAACGCAACAATATAAACCCCGCAAGAAAATCAGGGGTGCATCAATAAAGAGACAGGATACTGAGCGGCCGGTCTTCAATGAGTCCGGCATCGAAATCAGGAAAACCTATACTGCGGAGGATCTCGAAGCCTCTGGTGGTGTGGATATGGTGGGCTTGCCTGGCGAGTACCCGTTTACCCGTGGCATCCATAAGGAAATGTACCGCAAACGGCCCTGGACCATGCGACAGTACACAGGTTTCGGCAACCCGGAAGACACCAATAAGCGTTTCAGGTTCTTAATCGAGAACGGCCAGACCGGCCTCAACGTGGCTTTTGACCTGCCGTCGCAGATTGGCATCGATTCAGATGATGACATGGCCATCGGTGAAATCGGCCGGGTTGGCATGGCGGTTGATTCGTTGCACGACTTTGAAGTGGCGTTTGATGAGATTGACCTGGAAAAAATTACGGTTTCACTGACCATTAACGGCTCGGCAGCGATCATGATCGCCATGTACCTTGCGATGGCTGAGAAGCGCGGCTATGACATCTCCAAACTGCGTGGCACTGCGCAGAACGATATTCTGAAAGAATTTATTGGCCGCGGCACCTGGATTTTCCCGGTTGAGCCTTCGATCAAGCTGGTGGCCGATACCATTGAGTACTGCGCCCATAATGCACCCAAATACAGTCCGGTCAGTGTCTGCGGCTATCATATTCGCGAGTCCGGGGCTGATCCAGCCCAGGAAATGGCTTACGGCTTTGTAATCGCCAAGGCCTACACTGACCTGGTGCTGGCGCGCGGTCTGGATGTGGATGAGTTTGCCTCACGCTTGTCGTTCAACTTTAATATTTACGGCAATATTTTTGAGCAGGTGGCGAAATTCCGTGCCGGCCGTGGTTTATGGGCCAAAATCATCAAGGAAGAGTACGGCGCCACCAACCCGCGTTCAATGGTATTGCGCATGATCGCCGGCGGCGGTGGCAGTGGCCTGACCAAGGAACAACCAGAGGTTAATATTGTTCGGGGTGCTTATTACGCCTTGATAAGCGCCTTGTCAGGCGCGCAGACCATGGCATTGTGTTGTTTTGACGAGGCCTACACCATTCCCAGCGAAGATTCTCAGCGCCTGTCGCTACGCACCATGCAGGTGCTGATTGAGGAGATGGGCATGTGTGACACGGTTGATCCGCTGGCCGGTTCTTACTATGTCGAGACGCTGACCAACCAGATGCGCGATCGCATGGAAGAGGTCATGCGTGAAGTTGATGAGCAGGGCGGCATTGTCAAGATGGTGGCTGAGGGGAGCATCCAGTCAAAGGTTTCAGCGCAGGCCTACGAGCTGCTGCGGGACATTGAATCCGGTGAGTTCCCCAAGGTTGGCATCAACTGCTATGAAATGGATGAAGAGGAACCTGAGGTGGAATACCACCCGTATGCGGAAGATGATGCGCGCAAGCAGATCCGGCGCCTGCAGACGCTGCGTGCTGAGCGGGACAATGCGGCGGTGGAATCCACGCTGGCCAAGCTGGTGGATGATGCCAGGCAGGGAGTGAATGTGATGCCCGCGATTATGGCGGCGGTGAAAGCTTATGCCACCGTGGGTGAGATGACCGATGCACTGGTATCTGTGTACGGACGTTACAACGAGCCGGTCCGGTTCTAGGGAGACTTGAAAATCGTGATGATAGAAAACTATAGCGTGCCATCCTCCGTTGCTGAGGCTGCACAACTGCTGCAACAGGGCGATGCAACCATTGTTGCCGGCGGAACCGATCTGACACCGCAAACCGAGGCAGGCGCCCGGACATTTGCATCTCACCTGGTCAATATCCAGCGTATTGAAGAAATGCGGGGAATATCTACATCCGATGGCCGCTTTCGCATTGGTGGATTGACCACAGTGACAGAAATTCTGGAAAGCAAAATTCTGGCGGAAGAGATACCGGTGCTGGTTGAAGCCGCAGATCATTTTGCCAGCCCGCAGATTCGCAATGCCGCCACGCTGGCGGGTAACCTGTGCAATGCCTCGCCGGCGGGTGATATGTGCATTCCGCTCCTGTTACTCGATGCTGAAGTAGAGCTGGCCAGTTGGGTTGACGGATCGGTAGCCATCCGTTCCGTACCACTGGCAGAATTTTTTACCGGGCCCGGAAAAACAGTTTTGCAAGCGGGTGAACTGCTGGTTGCGGTTGAATTCAGACAACCGGCTAAGGGCTTCACGGCCAGCTTTCAAAAATCCGGTCCCCGGCCTGCATTGGAAATATCCACTGTTTCAATGGGGCTGGCCGCAGTGTTGCAGGATGGTTTGCTGACCGGTGTGCGTATCGCCATCGGTGCAGTCGCACCCACACCGTTGCGGGCCACCGCAACCGAGTCGACTCTGGAGGGCCGGGCACTGGATGAAAATATGATCAGCAGTGCCGTGCAATCTGTACAACAGGAAGTATCACCGATCGACGATGTGCGGGCATCGGCGTGGTATCGAAAGCACCTGACCGGTGTCTATATCAGGAGGGCTTTGAGCCATGTCGCTGGAAATTGAAATTGGTTTTACATTAAATGGCAGACCGGTCAAGGTCAGGGTGCCGCCGACCATGACGGCTGTAAGCATGTTGCGCGAAAAGTTTGACCTGACCGGAGGCAAGCTGGCTTGTGGTGAAGGTGAATGTGGCGCCTGCACAGTAAAAATTGACAACCGCACGATCAATTCCTGCCTGATGTTTGCAGTGGATTGTGATGGGCGCGAAGTACAGACCATCGAAGGCCTTGGCTCAGTAAAAGGGCTGGAGATCATGCAACAGGCATTTGTCGAGCATGGTGCCATTCAGTGTGGTTACTGCATGCCGGGCATGATCATGCAGGCGCGCTACGTTGTTGATCAGAACGCTGGCAATGAACATAAAGTGACCCGTGACGATATTGCGCGGGGCCTGGAAGGCAACGTATGCCGCTGCAGCGGGTACACCAAGGTCGTGGATGCCGTTGCAGCCGTGGTACTTGAGGAGGCGTCAACGTGAGCAGCATTGAATTGAAGACCGGTGAAAAGAAGAGTGGCGGGATTAACAAAGTGTTCAGCAAGAAAACCGTGATCGGCACGCGCGTTACCAAGCCGGACGCACCGGATAAGGCGACTGGAAAAACTATTTATATCAATGATATGGTGCTGCCGCGGATGTTGTACGGCAAGATACTGCACACCGACCGGGTGCACGCCAGGATCATCAGTATCGATACCAGCGCAGCCAAAGCACTGCCTGGCGTACACGTGGTTTTAACCGGCGAGGACATTCCGTTACTGAAGTTTGGAACCATGCGCGACAACGTGCCGCTGAAGGCTGGCAAAGTCCGGTGTATCCGTGATGAGGTGGCCGCTGTGGCGGCCGAGACCGAACAGATTGCAGCCGAAGCGATTGCCCTGATCAAGGTGGAATATGAGGATTTGCCAGCGGTTTTCTCACCCACTGAGGCCTTACAGGAAGGCGCACCAGTGGTGCAGGAAGACCATCCGGATAACCGCAGCCTGGCGTACAAATTTTCCCACGGTGACGTGGCGGCGGCTGAAGCAGACTCTGACATCGTACTCGAACATGAATTTGTTGTACCGTACGTGACACATTGCTGCATGGGCCCAGGCTGTGCGATTGCTGATTTTGACTCGGCTGGCAAGCTGACCATTTATTCGCAAACCCAGTATCCGTATAACTACAAGATGGACCTGGCACCGGCGATCGGTATCCATCCAGGCGATATCCGTGTTATCCAGCCACCGGTTGGTGGGGCTTTTGGATCAAAACTCGATGTTTACCCGTTTGAGCCCATCTGCGCCTTGTTGTCCAAAGCGTCGGGGCGGCCCGTCAAGCTGACCTTCTCCCGCGAGGAGGAGTTTATCAACTCTCCAACCCGGCAACCCGCTGAGTTCAAGATAAAAAGTGGCGTAAACAAGGACGGTACCCTGACCTTTCGCAGCGTCGACTGCCTGATGAATAATGGCGCGTACACCTCATGGGGACCAACCACGCCAATCATCCAGATGCGTACATTCACGGGTCATTTCCGGGTTCCTGCTGTTGAGTACAACGGACTTGCGGCGTATACCAACAGTGTTTATGCGGGCTCTTTCCGCGGCTACGGCAATGTCCAGGCAACTTATGTGACCGCATCGGTAATGGATATGCTGGCTGAAGAAGTGGGCATGGATCCCATTGCTTTCCGCCTGAAAAATGCACAAGACCCGGGTGAAGTTACACCACAGGGCTCAAAGCTTGATGATTGCAAACTCAAGGAATGCATTGAAATAGCAGCACAGAAAACCGACTTTCTGAGCAAGCATGAAACCTATGCCGGCCTGTGCAAGCAACCCGGGCGAATCAAGCGTGGCATCGGTATTGCGACCTCCATCCACAATGCCGGTGGTGCCAAAATTCATAAAAGTGACGGCTGTGGCTCAATACTGAAGCTGGATGACTATGCCCGCGCCACTTTGATCACAGGCGCATCAGAAATCGGCCAGGGTATTGATGCCGTGCTGACACAGATTGTTATGGATGAGCTCGGTATTCCAAAAGCGGATGTCACGATCGTGAACAACGATACGGCGTTGGGTCCCTGGGATGTTGGTGTGCACGCAAGCCGGACAACCTTTGTCGCGGGTAATGCCGCCTTGCAGGCGGCCAGAGCAGCGCGCAAACAGATACTGGATGCAGCCTCTAAACAGTCCAATGTCAGTGCTGAAGAGATGGATCTGCGCCAGGGGCACGTGGTGCAGGCTGACAACGGTGTGTCGATTGTCAAGCTCGACAAATTGTTAAGGCAGATGCATTTTGCCGATGAACCCGAACTGGTGATGGTCAGCGAATACTTTGAACCAGACAGCGAACTGGAAGACCGGAACCATGTTGGCAACCTGTCAGCTACCTGGGCACACGGTGCCTATGTCGCGGAGGTTGAAGTTGATACCGAAACAGGTGAAGTGAAGGTGACAAAAATTACGGCGGTGCAGGACGTGGGTCGTGTTATCAACCGCCTGGGCATTGAAGGCCAGATGGAGGGCGGCATCTCGGTCTCGCTGGGTTATGCACTGAGTGAGGAATTGCTAATCCAGGACGGTAAAGTACTCAATCCCAATTTCAGGGATTACAAGGTACCCACCGCGCCTGAAACACCGGAAATTGAATTGCATTTTGTTGAAAGTGATTGTAAAGCCAGCCCGCTGGGCTCCAAGGGCATCGCGGAGCTTCCTGCGATTATCCCGGCGCCTGCCATTGCCAATGCGGTTTACAACGCCATCGGCATTCGCTTTTTTGCGCCGCCACTGACACCGGAAAAAGTTGCCAGGGCAATACACGGTGCAACGACCCAATGAAACAACGCACGGTTCTGAGCCTGGAACAGGCTTTGTCGATGCCCTATGCCACGCTCAGGTTTGCCCAGCTTGGCTGGCGCGTGATCCGCATCGAGGCAACCCCATTTGCTAATCGCTTACCGGGTGATCCGAACCGTTATATCGGAACCCAGGTGGTGGACGATGACCGCAACAGCTATTTTATTGCCCCGAACGTCGGCAAGGAAACCATTGCGCTGGACCTGAAAGATCCACGTGGCCGCGAACTGTTGCTGCGTATTATCAAAGAGCTCGAAGTTGATATTTTTTGCTGCAACACTTTGCCCGGTCGCTATGCAAGCCTGGGCATTGACTACGTAAAACTTAAAACAGCTAACCCGAAGATCATCTGGGCGGGTATCTCGGCGATGGGACCTGAATACCCGTTTGTGCCGGGTTATGATCCAGCCCTGCAAGCCATGTCGGGTTTTATGGAGTTGACCGGCCGGGAAGATGGTCAGCCAACCCTGTCGGGTATCCCGCTGATTGACCTGAAAGCCGGTGATGAAGTTTATGCGGGCGTGTGTCTGGCACTTGCAGAGCAGGCGGAGTCCGGTGAGGGTTCAGAGATTCATGTGTCGATGTTGCAAGCGGCAGCTTCCTGGCTGATCACGACCTTGCCACTGGTCGATTTTGGTTGTGATGATTCAGAGATTACCCGTTGTGGCAACGAACACCGCAAGTTCATTCCCACCAATGCCTACCCGACCAAAGATGGCTATATCTACGTGGCCATCGGCAACGACATCCAGTGGCAACGTTTTACTGATATCGAAAAATTCAGGCCTGTTGCCAATGAGGCACGCAAGACCAATAAAGGCCGTCAGGCAGAACGACAGGGCTGCTACGATGATATCAGTGCAATCTCGGTGAATTACAGCACCGCGGCACTGGCAGAAGAATTTGCGGCGGCCACCATTCCGCATGCCGTGATTAACGATATTCGCCAGGTCAGGGTGCTTGAAGCACTCAATGGCAAGCTGACGACCACCCGTACGCCGGAGGGTCAGGTAGTCCATATGCAACCAATGGCAGTTGATATGGACTCAGCGCAAACCGAACTGGCTTTCCCGGCGAAATACGGACAGCACACCCGGCAGGTTCTTGCTGAAGCCGGCCTGGTGGAGGATGAAATTGCAGTACTGGCACAAGCCGGTGTAGTGGCAGTAATGAGCGAAAAGTCAGCAGGAGCGGCGCAATGAAAGCCAATAAACTTGACCACATTTGTATTGCCGTAAAAGACCTGGATGTGGCTCGCAGGATATGGGAACCCATCCTCGGCAAATCAGAACCTGACGATGCTTATGTCGACGAACCGGAAAAAATCCGCGTTGCCCGCTACTGGCTGGGTGGGGTTGGTTTCGAACTGATGGAGTCAACCACAGCCGATGGTGACGTCGCAAAATTTATCGAAAAACGTGGCGAAGGTGTGATGCTGATAAGTTTCAATGTGGATAACACCCGCGAAGCCATGGCCGAGTTAAAAGAACAGGACTACCCGTTCATCGGCGGTGCCCGCCAGTTCCGTGACTGTGAGTTTGCTTTCATCCACCCGGGGAAAATGAATGGCGTGCTACTCGAACTTATCGACGACAAAGACAAGATGGGCCAGGGTGAAGACTAGCGCTTGCCTGAAACACCAATCCTGGTCAGAGTTACCAGCCCAAAAAGCCCAACCGTCGAAGCCAGGATGATATAGCCCCAGTTACTTAAAATCGGTATCGGCGATGACGATGCCCGGTCATGCAGCGTGATATTGTCCAAACCGCCTTCAGGACCTAGTGAAACCGCAACTTCCAATAATAAACCGACGGTTGTGACATTGGTTTATGCCCTGATTGATCACCACACCGAGATTAATGGCGCAGAGCGTCAGCGAAGCGCTTGGCATTATCTTTGTTATTGGCTGGCGAATATTGTAGTAAAGCGACTGGCAGGGCAATTATCGCAGTGCTGGAACAGTACAGAGAGCTTGCCCGGCAATGTTGGTGCTATCTATACTCGGAGTGTTCACGAGCAAGCTCGTTTCACTTGAGAGTAAATACCATGTTTCCGACTTCAACACGACTGGTTTTCAAATTTGTCATTCTGGTACTGCTGGCCCTGCAATGCGGGCCGGTGTACGCCAGTACTGACGCTGACAGCCCTTTTCTTAAAGGGCTCGAGTGGCGCATGATCGGGCCTTACCGTGGCGGTCGCGTGACTACGGTGGCAGGTCTGCGGGACAAGCCCATGTTGTACTACATGGGGGCAACCGGTGGGGGTGTGTGGAAAACTGAAAACGCGGGCCTGAGCTGGGAAAATATTTCAGATGAGTACTTCAGGGTCGGGACCATTGGTGCTGTTGCAGTATCTGAGTCCGACAATAACGTGTTGTATGTTGGCACGGGTGAATCACCGATTCGAGGCGTTACCACGAGCCAGGGCGACGGCATGTGGAAATCTGTTGATGCAGGCAAGACCTGGAAGCATATTGGCCTTGAGAAAAGCGGTCAGATTTCACGCATTAAAATTCATCCGACCAACCCTGATATTGCCTGGGTCGCAGCGCAGGGGCAAATCTGGAGCCCGAATGCGGAGCGCGGGATTTTCCGTACCACTGATGGCGGTAAGACCTGGCAGCATGTGCTGAAAGTGAACACCAATACTGGCGCATCGGACCTCAGTCTGGACCCGACCAATCCGCGAATCCTCTATGCCGCGATGTGGAATCATGGTCGCAAGCCTTGGTTTATTCACTCCGGTGGCACCGATGGCGGCATCTACAAGTCCGTTGATGGTGGTGATACCTGGAAGAAGCTCAAGGGTGGCCTGCCGGAAATGATCGGCAAGATCGGTGTGGATGTTTCCGCCAGCAACCCACAGCGAGTTTACGCCATCATCGAAGCAGAGCATAAAAAAGGTGGTTTATGGCGCAGTGATGATGCGGGCGAAACCTGGGAGTTGATTAACGGCCATCGTGTTTTGCACTCGCGTGCGTGGTATTACATTCACATAGCGGCAGACCCGCTGGATGAGGATACGGTTTACGTGATGAACACGCGGCTCATGAAGTCGGTCGATGGCGGTAAAAACTGGGAGCAGATGAAAGGCCCGCATGGTGACCATCATGATATGTGGATCAACCCGTATAACAGCCGTAATTTCATCAATGGTAATGATGGTGGAGCGACTGTAACGTTTGATGGCGGCAAAACCTGGTCCAGCATCATGAACCAGCCGACCGCACAGTTTTACCGGGTAGCAACGGATAACCTGAAGCCGTTCCGGATATATGGCGGGCAGCAGGATAACACCACTGTAGGGATTGCCAGCCAAAGCAGCTTCGGTGGTATCGGTGAGGAAGATTATTTTGATGTGGGTGGTGGCGAAAGTGCGCATATTGCTTTCGATCCGGACGACCCGACCCTGATCTATGCCACGACCATCAACGGCACATTGACGGAGTATAACCACGCAACCCGGTTTACCCGCTCCATCATTCCTTTTCCGGAGATGGTCTACGGTAAAGATTCACGGGATTTGAAGTACCGCAGTAATTGGAACGCGCCGGTGGCTGTTTCGCCACATGACCCGTCGATCATTTATTACGGTACACAGATGGTGCTTAAAAGTACCGATCGTGGTGCCAACTGGACAGAGTTCAGCCCGGACCTGACCCGTAACGACCCTCAGAAGCAGGGTCGTAATGGTGGCCCACTGACGCCGGAAAATGTCGGTGCAGAGTTTTATAACACGATCTATTACATCGTCGAATCCCCACATGAGCCGGGCCTGGTCTGGGTAGGTAGCGATGATGGGTTGGTACACATCAAGCGCCCGGGCAGTGTCGACTGGAAGGATGTTTCACCTCCACATAAGAGCGAGGCTATGATCAATGCCATTGAGCTCAGCCCGCACGACAAGGCTACAGCCTATCTCGCGGTAACGGGATACAAGCTTAATGATTTTAAGCCCTATATTTACAAGACTGCTGACTATGGCCAACACTGGAAACGTATTGACAAGGGCTTGCCGAAAGGTGCCTTTGTACGCGTTGTGCGTGAAGACCCCGCTCAGCTTGGCCTGCTATACGCGGGTACCGAACTTGGCATGTTCGTTTCCTACAACGATGGTAAGAACTGGAAATCTCTGGATCTGAACCTGCCACCGGTGCCGGTTACTGACCTGTCGCTGCGGCAGGACAAGCTGGTCGCCGCCACCCAGGGGCGGGGCTTCTGGGTGCTGGATGATTTGTTCGTCGTTCGCCAGGCAGCGGCAAGTTTCAGTGGGAAAGGCCTGCATGTGTTCACGCCCGGGATAGCCGAACTGAGTCCGGACAGCGGTAAAGCCGGCAAGTTTGAAGCCAAAAATCCCGATAAAGGCGTGCCGATCTACTACTACCTGGATACCGAACCCGCGGAAGCTTTCAGCATTGACATACTCGACAACAGCGGGGAAATTGTTCGCAGCTACAGCAGCAAGGAAGGGGACTTTGAACGCTGTAAAAAGAGTAATGAAGACCCACGTTTACCGCTGGATCTCGAATACCCTCCCGCCAAAAAAGGTTTGAATAAATGGAACTGGGATTTGCGTCGCCAGGGTCTCAAGTGTATTGAAAATATAACGCTGTTCGCAGGCTTTGATGGCCCGCATGTGGTCCCGGGCAACTACAGCGCCAGGGTAACGGTCGGTGAGGTAGCGCAGCGCGTGTCATTCGAAGTGAAAATGGACTCACGCACCACCGCTACTGATGAGGAGATTCAGTTTTGGTCTGAGCGGCTGGGGGAAGTGGGTGGCTTGCTCAGCGAAACGCTATCCAGCCTTGATGGCGCACGCCAGGCAAAACGGCAGATTAAAGCCCTGATGAAGGCTTATCCGGAAGCCGGGGCACTACAAACAACAGGTACTGCTGCGGTGGAGAAGTTGATGGCCTGGGATGCCAAGATTATCCAGGTGTTACATCAAACCTATGAAGACGAGGATGCGTGGGAGACCATGTTGGCCGGGCAACTTCGCTATCTGCTGGATGTTATCGACACGACCGGTGCACCTGTAACAGGTGGCGCATTGTTACGTCTCGAAGACCTGAAAGCGGAATGGCGGGAAAGGCAGGCAGAATTGCATGCCATCAAGGGTGAATATGTTGACGTGATTAACGCATGGGCGGAGCATGAAGGTGTGCCCTATGTTGCTTCACCAGGGTGAAGTGCGGAAGGTGTGGAGTGTAGGTCATACGCAATCTGAACCAGGAGGAAATCGCAATGCAACAAATCAGTATCCTGTGGTTTGTATTCGCTATATCGGTCATAAGTTCAGGGGGTTCGATACAGGCCGATGATCCCATGCTGCAGGGAGAATACGGGCTGGTTACTCTGCGTCGCGCAAGTGATGTAGCAGGGGGAGGCATCGGTGAAGACATTGCCGGCCTGATTGGTTCGACGGTGAAATTCGGCAAAAAGCTTGAGTGGCTCGGACAACCGGATTGCGATACCTGGTCTGTAGAAAATTCCAGGGATAATGTCGTGAACATCAGTGATCCGATGCTTTCAGATACGCAAATTTCACCGGCTGAAACCGCTGCTCTGGGTGGTGATAAACGGCTGAACATCAATCTGAATCTTCTTTGTGGTAATCGCCGTGTGTCGACGTTGCTGAAAGTGGATCAAAGAATACTGGTTGTACCAACGGCTTCTGGAACGGAGTATATGATTTTCGAACGCCCAATGTCGGGGGGCGAAACCAGCAAGTTCCAGCAACAACTCCGTAGCATGAAGTTTTATTCGGGACCTGCAGCTGAAATCTGGAACGATGCCAGCCTTTCTGGATTATCATCTTTTGCAGAGTCCCGGGGTGCCCAATACAGGTTCTTGCGGGCAGCCATTACCGAAAACCTGCTGGGTGGCCTGGCCGTTTTCGGTGAGGATGATTGTCCCGATGTCCAGTCATGTGGGCGGGGTCAGGGTTACCAACAGCAGTTGTCTGCGGGTTCAGTGCTCGAATACAGGCCCGGTTTGAACAATCGGCTTCGGGAGCTACAACCGGTTAGTGAAGAGACATTGACTCAGTCAGTTACGACACTGTCATTACTGGTGATAGATGCGTCAGCGAACCCGGGGCGGTGGGTGCAGGGTAACGTAGCTCTTGGTGCCGAACTGCAGGAGTACGAGCCCACGGATGAAGAACTTCTGGCGGCCGAATATGGTGATCGGCTGGCTGATTTTGTCAGCTCAAAAGATGCTGTGGACCTGGTGGAAGCCTGGGATGGCGAGGCGCTGTTACCGTTTCCAATGGAGTATTTTCGTTTTGATTATCGCCATGCAGACGTGATGGGTAGCGGCCGTTACTTTTATGCCTCAAAGCCTGTCAAGGCGGTCATCAATGTGGTTGCAACCGGGCACTAAATGGATTCAGGCAGAATCCCTGTCGAGAAACTATTCACGTGATTCGGGGCTAAAACATCCCCAGTTCCAGTCGCGCCGCTTCGGTCATGTATTCCGGTTTCCAGAACGGCTCCCAGGTTAAGTCGATCTCAACGCTGTCGATACCGTCAACCCGCAAGATGGCTGTCTTGATCCACTCCGGGATCTCGTCAGCTACCGGGCAGGCAGGTGCGGTCAGGGTCATGATGACCAGTACCGAGCCATCATCAGAAAAACGCAGATCATAAATCAATCCCAGGTCAAAAATGCTGACTGGAATCTCTGGATCATAAACAGTACGTAATTCTTCTATGACCTGTGGCTCAAGCGGCGAGTCCGCTGTACCTTCCAGGTAGGGAACCAGAAGTTCCTCGTAGTTAATTTCTGTGGTCATGAATTTCCTGATGAGTAGTAGAAACCGTTAAATCAATAAAATGGTACTATAATATGGAATTAGTCTAAAGCCCAAGCGCAGTAACGATTTTTCAGCAAATAATGAATGTAGAGCAATCACAAAGTACACCCTTGGAGTTGTGCATTCGCAGTGCGGCAGAAACTGACCTGCAGGCGATCATGACCTTTGATGAACGCAGTAACAAGGATGCCAACCCACGCTACTGGCAGGAAATGTTTGCCCGCTACGGCGCTGACGAAAGCAAGCAGCTTTTCCTGGTATGCGAGTCTGGACATGAGATTGTCGGGTTCATCATCGGCGAAGTCCGGGACTGGGAGTTTGGTTCCAACCCCTGTGGCTGGGTGTTTGCACTGGGTGTAAGGCCTGATATCAGACTTAGTGGGGTTGCCACACAACTGTATGGCGCCATGTGTGAGTTCTTCAGAAACGCGGGTGTCACCAAGATGCGTACCATGCTTGCGCGGCAGGACATTGATTCGCTCTCTTTCTTTCGCAGCCAGGGCATGATGGCGGGCCCATACCTGCAGCTGGAGAAAGATATTTGAAACTTCAGCAATCAACCTTGCTGGGCCTGTATGCAGTTCTTGAACTGGCGAAAGCAGATGGCGAGCAATTGTCCGCCGCTGATATTGCGGATAAATTCGATGTATCTATCAACCATCTTGCCAAGGTCCTGCGTATTCTGGTAAAAGCCGGGCAGTTGCAGGCTGCACGGGGTGCTGGTGGCGGTTATCGTTACTCGGGCAGTGCCAAGCGGACCACGCTGATGGATGTGATTGAGTTGTTTGAACCCGTTTCCATTGAAGGCTTTGAACATCGGGATGCGCCTTACCACAGTGATGTCGAGGCCGGCCTTGCGGTTGCGTTAACGGAAATCAGCGAAATGATGCAGGCGACTTTGCGTTCCATTACGATCAGGACCATGCTGAAGATTATGGAAGGGACCACCCGGCAAAGGTGATTTGGCAAATCTGAAGCCAGGTAAAGCAAACTCTCAATACCGAAGTTGAGTTAAAACATTGATTGCAAACCTTGGTCTGATTGCTGCTCTGGCGGTACTTATTTTGCTTGCTTTGCGCGCTGTTAATTTTATTTTTGCGTCGTTGCTGAGTACCCTGGTCATCGTGATCAGCTGGAAGTATTACTGTACCCCGGTGAGACCCTAGTCATAGGGCTTTCCACGCAGTTTTTTCAATTCTCCACGCTTCTTTTTGGTGTCTATTCGCCGCTGTTTGGCAGCCTTCCCCGGGCGGGTTGGAATGCGCTTGCGCGGCACTTGCTGCGTGCTTCTAATCAGCCCTGCAAGCCTCGAAAGCGCCTCTGCCCGGTTCTTGTCCTGGCTGCGGTGGCTCTGGGCTTTGATAACAACCACACCTTCGCTGGTAATGCGTTGGTCGGGCAATGCCAGCATTCGCTGTTTGACCGGATCGGGCAACGAGGAGGCGCGCACGTCGAAACGCAGGTGAATGGCTGAAGATACCTTGTTGACATTTTGCCCACCCGCACCTTGTGCACGAATAGCGTTGAGTTCTATTTCATCGGCAGGAATGTCTATCTGGTCATTGATTTTAAGCATGGCCAGGCAATTATATAACTTCATTTACCGATGATCTGATGTCAATTGTTTGATCGTGTTTATGATCTGTCAGATCGCACTGTAAAAGCGACACACTATTTATTGTAAATAAGCTTGTTTTGTATCACTTTAGTGCTTAAGATGATACTTCCAACATGCAAAGAAACGTCTTTTAGAGGCGTACTGAATACGATGGCACTTAAACAGATTTCAATTTTTCTCGAGAACTCACCGGGCCGCCTCCTCGAAATTACCACCGCGTTTGGTGAGGCAGGTATCAGCTTGAAAGCGCTGAGCCTGGCTGGAACCACTGATTTTGGTGTATTGCGGCTGATTTGTTCCGATTTGCATCGGGCCCGCAATATTGCCATGGAGCACCGCTGGCCGGCGCGGGTGGATGAGGTGCTGGTGCTACGTCTTCCCGACCACCCGGGCAGTCTCGCAGAAACCCTGGTACCACTCAGTGAGAAATGTATTGATGTGGAGTACATGTATGCCTTCAACGGGTCCTCAGCGACGGACGCAATCATGGTGTTTGGTTTTAAGGATGTGGACGAAGCAGCACGCGTACTCGAAGAATGTCATGTCAGTTTACTGAGTGTCGAAGAGTTTAAAGCACTCGAAAATGAGGGGTAGGGACAAATGACGGTCACAG
Source organism: Gammaproteobacteria bacterium (assembly GCA_024277815.1). GTDB lineage: Bacteria > Pseudomonadota > Gammaproteobacteria > Xanthomonadales > SZUA-36 > SZUA-36. The sequence continues at coordinate 29,801 of JAJRUM010000035.1, read as the reverse complement.
GGTTCAAGCCAGAAAAGATTGCTATCATCGGCGCGGGGCCGGTTGGTTGCGTATTGGCCGCGGCTTTTTCGAGTGCCGGGCACGAGGTTATTCTCTGTGACCTGGTAAGGGAGCTTCTTGAGCCAGCCAAAGACCCCGGTATCCGTATCGAGGGAGCCATACAAATGAGTGGCCGGGTTGCTCATACAGTGACTTCACTGGACGCACTGGCAGACGACCCGCCTGAATTGATTTTCGTGACGTCAAAAGCGACCGCACTGCCACTGATAGCATCGGCGATGCAGACCTTCCACAAGCCAGGAATCCATGTCGTCAGCTGGCAAAACGGCCTTGATACCGAGCGGGTATTGTCTGACCATCTGGGTGCTGAATGGGTGATGCGCGCGGCCGTAAATTTCGGTGTTTCACTGCTGGGTCCGGCACATGTCACCGTGGGCTTTCACCAGCCACCACACTGGTTGCAGGAATCACACGAGAGCGGTAAGGAGGTTGCAGCGGCAGTCTGTGATCTGCTCACCGGCGCTGGCCTTCCCACCCAGCATGCTGAGCGTCTGGTTGACCACGTTTGGCAGAAGACCATTCTGAACTCTGCTTTAGGTCCGGTCTGCGCCGTCACAGGCAAAACCATGTCACAGGCCTTGCGTGATCCATTCCTCTACGACCTGGTGGAAAAACTGGTAAAGGAGGGCATAACCGTTGCGCGCGCGAATGAAGTTCACCTCGGTTGGGATTACTATCGCTATGCGATGAACTACCTGAAAAGCGCCGGTGACCACAAACCTTCAATGCTGGTAGATATTGAGAGCGGGCGGATTACCGAGGCCGAGTTCATCAATGGTCAGATTGCATCATATGCTGAAATGGCCGGGTTGGAAGCACCTTATAACATCATGATGCGGTCTTTGGTGAAATCACTTGAGTCCTGAGCCATCCGCAAAATATGCCATCTGGAGATTTCAATAATGCAAGGGCTTAAGTCCCCACAGTCACTGGGTCAGATCACGCCGGGTATCGGCACTATGTTGCTTGACAACCAGGATCGCTACGGCGAGTCCAATGCATTCGCAGAGAGACAGAACGGTCCGTACCACTACTGGTCCTGGCAGCAAATGGTCGCTGACATACTGCAATTTACAAGCCTTACGCTACAGGCACATAACGGTGTTGAAACCACCGCTACCAACCGCGTGGCTTTTATTTCTGCGAACTGCTATCACCGCCTGGTTTCCGAGATGGCCGTCATGGCAGTCGGCATGGTTGCGGTACCGGTGTTTGTCGGTTACGCCCCGGAGATGATGTCAGATTTGCTCGGCTTTGCCGATGTTGACATGCTGGTTACCGATAACCTTGAAAAGATGGCCCTGTTACGTGCCGAAAGCCTGCCTGCGCAAATTGTCGTCATGAATAGCAGTGGCGCCAGTGCAGATCCTGAGTTGCTCGACAAGCTCGCTGCGCTGGGTGTTGCCAGTATTCTGTTCATGGACGATGTGCTGGATGAGCAGAAGAATCCGGATACCACCGGGCTTGAGGAGCAGATGCGCTCCGTCACGCCGGACCGGTTGGCGATGATCATGTTTACCTCCGGAACCAGCAGTTTTCCGAAAGGGGTTCAGCTGACACATGGCAACCTGATGTCGCAACAGAAAGCCCTTGAAATATTGTGGAAACCGGAGTCAGGGATGCGGTTTTTGTGTTATCTGCCCTGGCACCATAGTTTTGGCGGGCTGTTTGAGCGGTTGTTTGCACTCCACTCGGGCGGCTGTCTGGCGATCGATGATTCGGCTGGCAAGGATGCTGGCCGCTTGTTGGAAAACTTCGCTGAAGTCAGGCCCAATGTTTATTTCAGCGTGCCCAAGGTCTACCAGGAGATTGTGACCAGGATACTGGCTGACCCGAAGCTGGGTGACAGTTTCTTTCACGACAGCCTGAAGTTTGTGTTTACGGCGGCGGCGCCACTGCCGATCAGCACCTCTGAGATATTCAGAAACAAGGGTGTACCAGTGGTGGAAGGGTGGGGCCTCACCGAAACTTCGCCGTGCTGTACCTTGACCGAACTTAGCCTGGCGCGCACGCCGGGCGTGGTGGGCTTCCCGATTCCGGGTGTTGAGCTGAAACTGGGTGAAGAGAATGAGATCCTGATCAAAGGCCCGAATGTGATGACAGGTTATTTCAGGCAGGCAGAAGCCAGTGCAAAAGTTTTTTCAGACGGCTGGTTCAGGACCGGTGACGTGGGTGCAATTACCGATGAAGGCGTGCGGATCATCTCGCGCCTGGATCGAATGTTCAAACTGGATAACGGTGAGAAAGTCTTTCCGGCCCGCATCGAGGACCGCATTGCAGGCCGTTGTAAGTTTATCAAGTATGCCTACGTGTTTGGTTCGGGCCAGAAGAACCCGTCACTGCTGGCGTTTCCCAACTACGAGTTGATGACAGCGAAAGGTGGTGGCGAGCTGGATCAGTCCGATTGTGTGTACCCCCCTTGTCTGGGCGACCTGGCTGGCTGCCTGGGTGATTGCATTGAGGCGGAACAGCAAGCCGGAGCAGCATTTGAAAGGGTTAATGCCGCCGTGGTTATTGATACGGAACTGACCGTAGAGGCCAACCAGTTAACGCCTTCATTCAAGCTGATTCCGCGTAAGATAGCAGAAGACTTCAGTGAGCATATTGAGGCCTTGCAGCAGAAACAAATTGATGCACTGCCCAGTGGCACCCATGTCATCAATATGGAAAAGAAATAAACCAGGCCGCTACAGCAAATACGCCAGGTAAGACCGGAGAGATAATATGGACATGAAACAGGTCATGAAGGATTACTTCCTTGATCTGGACCAGGCGGCAAAAGACCCGAACCGCAAGGTGGCGTGGTGTACGTCGGTCGGACCGGCAGAAATCCTGCGCGCCATGGGCTTTGAAGTATTTTTCCCTGAGAACCACGGTGCGATGCTGGGTGCGACACGGGTTTGTATGGATACCATCCCGAAGGCCAATGCTTTTGGCTACTCACCGGATATTTGCAGCTACCTGACCAGCGATGTCGGTGCCTGGCAAAAGGGCATTACGCCGCTGACAAAAGCTTACGGGATCGAATCGATACCCCGTCCGGATATACTCGTTTACAACACCAACCAGTGTAAGGATGTGATGCACTGGTTTGAATATTTTGCCAACGAATTTGATGCCCCGATATTCGGTATTCACCCACCGACCCATCTGCCCGAGGTTGAGGAGAGCCATGTAGCGGACGTGGTTGACCAGTTTGAAGACCTGATCAAGGTACTGGAGGAACTGCAGGGCAGGCCGATGCAGCCCGAAGACCTGAAAAAGACGGTTGCGTTGTCCAAAGAAGCCACCGACCTGTGGGCGCAGGTACTGGAAACCGCCATGGCGAAACCGAGCCCGTTGAGCTTTTTTGATGGCACGATCTACATGGGGCCGATCGTGGTGTTACGTGGCACAGAGGTGGCACGCGACTACTATCGCGTATTGCTTGCCGACCTGAAGATCAGGGCGGCAACGAAAGTAGCGGCAGTGCCGGGTGAAACCAAGCGCATTTACTGGGATGGCATGCCAATCTGGGGCAGGTTACGCAGCATGGCAGATCTTTTTCGCGACAACCAGGCGTGTGTAGTGGCATCAACGTACTGCAATAGCTGGATATTCTCTGATTTTGATCCGGATGACCCCCTACCCAGCATGGCCAGGGCCTATCTGAAGATATTTATCAATCGCAATGATCGCTACAAAGAGGCGTATATTCATAAACTGGTGGACGAATACGGCATTGATGGGGTTATTTTTCATGATGCAAAGACCTGCCCGAACAACAGTAACAGCCAGTACAACCTGCCGGCGCGCCTGCGCAAGGCCGGTATTCCTGCTGTCATTATCAATGGTGACCTGTGTGATTTGCGCTGTTTTTCAGATGAGCAGTCCGCAACGGTCATCGAGGCATTTGTAGAGACACTTTAAAGTGAGCCAAGCAATCAAAGCGCAGCGTTCAGACCACATGTACTGGGGTGTGGATTGTGGCAGCACGCAGATCAAGGTCGTCGCCTGCGATGCTGATGGAAAAATATTGCAACAACGCATTGGCCGGACCCTGTTCCCGTTGATGGAGCATGTTCGCAAGGTCTTGTCAGGGGATGGCACCGACCTGTCGCCATTGGCTGCTGACCAGTGCAGCATTAAGTCTGGCCATACCGTTGTCGCAACCGGCTATGGCAGAAACCACATCGATTTCGCCGAGGGCAAACTAACCGAGATATCCGCTCACTTCCTTGGCGCCCAGCAGACACTGCAGCTGGACGGCCCGTATACAATCATCGATATTGGTGGCCAGGACTCCAAGGTTATTGAAGTGCACGATGGACGGGTGGGACAATTTGTTATCAACCGTAAATGTGCGGCCGGCACCGGTGCTTTTATCGAAGAATTAGCACATCGGCTGGAGGTCCGCCTGGAGGACCTGACAGAGCTGGCTCGTGCACATGACAAAGAAATGACGCTCAACAGCTACTGCACAGTTTTTTCGGGCCAGGAGGTCATCAAGATACTGATGCATGGCGAGCGGCTGGAAAACCTGATTCAGGCTTTATATGCGTCAGTCGTACAACGTATTCTGGAAATGACCAACATTACCACGGAGACAGTGGTTTTTTCAGGCGGTGTGATGAACTTCAACCCGGTGCTGACCGACCTGTTCCAGCAAAAGCTACCTGAGCACAAAACCTGCCTGGTTAAAGAAGCCCAGTATTGTGGCGCCTATGGTGCCGCATTGTATGCCCGGGGGCTGGCAGCTGAACAGGCGAAAAAATTCTCTGCAAGTGAAATCGGCGTACAGTTGTCGGACTAGCTTTTGACAGCTTCAGTACAGCACCACCCGAGTGGGCTTCAGTGTAACCGGTCAGCTTTGGTAATAACACGCTTCACCTCACCGGAAAATTGTATTCTTTGCTCCATGGCGGGTGTCAGGTAGATCGTACCTGACTCGTCTACGACCGCCACCTTGTCCAAATCCAGAGCTCCGGCTACTGCTGGCCACTCTTGCAGGCCTGCTACTACCAGGGCGGTGGCTGCTGTGTCTGCCAGCAAACCCTCATCGGTGATCACGGTAACCGACGCGATATCTTTCGCCGGCCAGCCGGTGGCCGGATCCAGGATATGTGGATAGCGCCGGGTCTGGTCCTGGCGAAAACGTTCATAGTTGCCTGAGGTGAAAATAGCTTCATCGCCCTGGACTTCCACGAAGCCGATACTGCCGCCACCGGGTTTTTTGACGGCAACCCGCCAGGGTCGCTTGCCGTGGCTGCCAATGGCGCGCAAGTCGCCGCCTGCGTTGACGATGGCGTTGGTGATACCCAGGCTTCGCAAACGCCTGATGGTCAGGTCAACGGCATAGCCCTTGGCGATGCCACCAAAATCCAGCTGCACCGCGGGGTTATCGGTCGTCAGTTGCAGTCCGTCAATGTCAATGTCACGGCTGGAAGGCTGTTGTTCCAGTATTGCGCTGATCTGCGCTTGTGAGGGTGGCGGGCCCACGATCGGATAGTCGGAGGTGTGAAAGCCCCACAGTTCGATCAGGCCACCAATCGCCGGGTTAAAGCGTCCTCCGGTACGTTCTTCGATCGATTGCGAGCGACGGATCATGGTAACGATGTCCGGGTCTGCGGTGGCGGGTTGTCCGGCTCTGAAAGCGGCGTTGATTTCTGTCAGTCGCCCGGGTTCCCAGGCGTGCCAGTCACGGTGCATGCCCTGAAACATCTGTTGCAGTTCAGTGAATGCATTGCTGGCTTCAGCGGGGGAGGCACCCCAGAGTTTGATCTCGACAATTGTCCCGAACACGAACAACTCGGCACTTTGTTCAGTATTGCGTTCACAAGCCGTTAACCAGGCTCCGCAAATCAGGATGAAGGTAAGCAGCAGCGTGCTGCGCAAGGGCTTATTGATGACGGGTCTTATCCTCGTTGGGGCATGTGGTTTCATCCTCACAACCGGTGCATCCAGCGCAACCGGCAGAGCCCTTGCCACGGCGGTGCGACAGGCCAAAACCAACAAACAATATGATCAGGAAGATCAGTGGTGCAATGTAATCAGTCATGGTGCCTATTGTAGCCCCGTCTATAGAAGCCCGGCAAAACCCATGAATGCCATCGAAAGTGTGCCGGCGATTATCAGTACAAGACCGGTCCCTTTGGCCAGATCAGGCACATCAGAAAATTCTATGGACTCCCGGATAGACGCCATTAAGACCAGTGCCAGTGTAAGTCCAAGGCCCGCGCCAATCGCAAAAATCAGCCCCTGCATAAAGTCATAGCCACGGTTGGTCTGGAAAATGGCCAGGCCAAAAATAGCACAATTGGTGGTCATTAATGGTAGAAAAATTCCAAGTTGCCGGAACAACGCGGGCGAAAGTTTCTTAACCACCATCTCGACGATCTGGACCAGTGACGCGATGACGATAATAAAGGAGATTATGCGCAGGAAGGGCACTGTTTCGAGGATATAAGTATTCAGAAACCAGGCGCTGATGGATGTCAGTATCAGCACAAAAATATTTGCCAGTCCCATGCGCAGGGCTGTTTCTACCCGTGCAGAAACACCCATGAAAGGGCACAGGCCGAGGAACATTGCCAGCGTAAAGTTATTCACCACCATGGCGGAGAAGAAAATGGAAAACAGTGTCTGGTCGCTCATGAAGCTTTCTCCGCTGCCATGAGCGCTTTCATTTTCTTACGCTGCTCAATGTAACCCATCGCCAGCAGTATGAAGCCAAGGGTCAGGAACCCTCCCGCTGGCAGAACCATGATGACCCATGGTTCGAAGTTCGGCCCGAATACGGAGTATTCAAGGAAAGCACCAGTGCCGAGGAGTTCACGGAACCCGCCCATCATGATCAGGGCAATGGTGAAGCCGATCCCTGTTCCAATCGCATCAAGCAGGGACCGGTAAACATTGTTCTTGGCAGAGAATGCTTCCTGGCGCCCCAGGATCATGCAGTTCACAACGATCAGGGCGATAAATGCTCCCAATTCCTTGTGTTGCACGGGCGCGTACGCCTGCAACAACATGTCCGCCAGAGTTACGAAGGTCGCGATTACGAGAATATATGCCGAGATACGGACTTCCTTCGGGATGAAGCGCTTACAGCTTGAGACCAATACGCTGGAACAACAGATGACAAAAAAGGTTGCGGCGCTCATGGCCAAAGCATTTTTGACGCTGTTGGTTACTGCCAGCGCCGGGCATAAACCCAGCATCTGGATGAGTACGGGGTTCTCTTCCCAGATGCCGCGGATGAGATCCTGAGATGGTGTTGTCTTTCTCACTGTTGCACCTCCCCTTCTGGCAGGCTGGTGGGTGCGGGCGGAATACCCTGATCCAGTACCGGCCGCCACTCTTCAAGTGCGTGGTTGATAATATTAATCACAGCCTTGGAAGAAATGGTCGCGCCGGTAATGGTGTCGATTTCGGTGGGCAATCCCTTGCCCATTCCCGCTTTCACGCCGGTCAGCGGAGTTTCAGGGCCTGCAAAAAACTGGTCTACAAAGGCCCGATCCTTGAATATCTTATCTCCCAGGCCAGGTGTTTCCTTGCTGTCCAGCACTTTCATGCCAAGGAGTTTTCCTGTCGTGGGGTCAAAACCAAAAATTATTTGTACAACATCCTGGAAACCCGACTCGCCTCTGGAAATGGCGACGCCCTTTACCTGGCCCGATTTACTATGGCTGACGTAAACCCGTTTATAGTCATTTTCTTTGGCGCCGTCAGGCAGCGATGGGGAAAGCTTGCCCTCGATCAGGTAGTAGGTGTTGTAGTGTTCAGAGCCTGGCAGCACTTCATAGACCGCCAGTTTGAGTTGCTCAGCTTTGTATTTGTCGATAATGGGCTTGGTATGCTGGTTCAACAGTACAATCAGCAGTCCGGCGAGGGCACCGGCGATCGCCAGGGTGGCCACCAGTCGCAAGGTGGAAACAGTCTCCGTTGCCGGCACTTGTTGATCATCGGGCACGGGAGATTCAACCACCAGGGTATCTTCGTTATCGCCGTTATTGTTGCCCTGCTCATTCATTTTGGGGCCTCCTCTTGCTTCTTGGAGACGCTGCCGAACGGCCTTGGCTGGGTCGCACGGTTTATGAAGGGAACCAGTGCATTCATTAGCAGAATGGCATACATCATGCCTTCCGGCAGGCCGCCCCAGATGCGGATGATGACAACCAGGAAGCCGATGCCGAAACCGAACAGCCAACAGCCCTTATTGCTGAGCGGGGATGTCACCATGTCGGTGGCCATATAGAACGCCCCCAGCATCATGCCACCCGAGAACAGCATGAACAGTGGCGGGAACTGAGAAATTCCGAGCGCGAAAAAGAGCCCGGAGACCGCAAACGTTGTGACAAAAATGCTCAGTGGGATGTGCCAGTTCAGGTGGCCGCGATACGCCAGGTAGATGCCGCCCAGCAAGATCAGTAACGCGGATGTTTCACCCAGCGAACCGCCAGTGGTGCCAAGGAACAGGTCGATTACCGGCGTTACCACTGAGTCATCACCGAACTTCAGGTGCCCGAGTGGAGTTGCTGCTGTTGCGGTGTCTACCACCGGGCTCATGAAAGGCAGGGCGAAGTTATCGCCTTGCAACGACCACCACTGCCCGGATTTTGCCGGCCAGGTTGTGATTGCCACCGGAAAGGCCGCCTGCAGAAAAGCGCGTCCGACCAGAGCCGGGTTAAAAATATTCTGGCCCAGTCCACCGAAAATGATCTTGCCAAAGGCCATACCAAAGACTCCGCCCAGGAATGCCATCCATAGCGGGAATCCCGGCGGCAGTGTCAGGCCGAGCAGTAAGCCGGTAATCATTGCGGAGCCATCCGCGAGCGAACCGCGATGAGAGCCGAACAATCGTTCGGTTACCAGGCAACCGGCGGTGCTGGCCAGCAGTACAAAAAAGGCGCTGGGACCGAAGAACCAGATCGAGGCGGCAATGACTGGCAGCAGGCTCAGTACCACCGACCACATGATCTTGACCGTTGAGTCATCTGACCTGACGTGGGGTGAAGCAGTTAACTTAACGATGGAATCAGTCATGATGCGGCAAGCTTCTTCAGTTGGGTCCTGGACATGGTAAACAATTGCGACAGAGGAATGTTGGACGGGCAAACATAAGAGCAACAACCACACAGCATGCAATCGTTCAGGTGCGCATCTGTGACCATCTCCTCGTAGCGCCCGGCCTTTGCCAGCGCTCCCATCAATTGCGGGTTCAGGAAAATGGGGCAGGCATCAAGGCATTTGCCACAGCGAATGCAGGGCATAATCTCCTGCTGTTTGCACTCATCCCTGGACAACACCAGAATACCGCCTGTTGCCTTGAGGATTGGCACATCGAGGTTTGCCTGGCCGAGGCCCATCATCGGCCCACCAAAAACAATTTCAGCGGCATCCTCGTTTAGCCCGCCACAGTGGCGTATGACATCACGCAACCTGGTTCCAAACGGAATGACCCAGTTACCGGGCTGGCGTATACCACGGCCAGTGACGGTGATGATGCGCTCAATCAGTGGTTGGCCGGTTTCAAACACGGTGGCGACATTGGCTGCCGTCGCTACATTTTGAACCAGTGTTCCGACCTTGGCCGGCAGGGCCCCTGGAGGTACTTCCCGGCCAGTGACTGCTTTGATCAGCATCTTTTCGGCCCCTTGCGGGTATTTCACTTGCAAGGGCTGGATCGTAACGTCCAGATCCTCAGGCGCAGTGTTGCGCATCATGGCGATCGCATCGGGCTTGTTAGCCTCGATACCAATCACGGCCTGGCTGATACCGAGCGCCTTGAGCGCGATGCGAATACCCAGGTAAACTTTCTCCGGTTGCTCGAGCATGGTCCGGTGATCCGAGGTGAGATAAGGCTCACATTCACAACCGTTGAGCAGCAGCAGCTCGACTGGCTGGTCCTTCGGTGGATTCAGCTTAACGTGCGAGGGGAAAGCCGCACCACCGAGTCCCACGATGCCTGCCCTGGCGATTTCTTTGGAAAGGTCCTCTTCCGGCACGTCTTCCCAACGCGGCACGATGCGTGGTCTTTGTAATTGGGTGGAGTACGGATCGACAGCGATGCGGATGGACGGCACCATGGTACCGCCCGGGTGTGGCCACAACTCAATCGAAGTGATGGTGCCGGAAGCCGTTGCGTGCACTGCAGAAGATATAAACCCGCTTGCCTCAGCGATCACATCGCCACGCTCCACGTGGTCACCTGCCTGCACCAATGATTTTGCCGGTGTGCCGATGTGCTGTGACAACGGCAGAACGACTTCATCGGGAAACGGCAACCTGCGCGAAGCGATGCCCGCAGTAATGTCCTTGTTCTCCGGCGGGTGAACACCATTTTTGAAACTGAGCAAGCCTTTCATTTCATAGGTGCTCAGTTAAATGGCTCGGCACGTTTGATCAACTTGTCCAGGCCCTTCTCTTTCGGGTTCAGCGGGTCGCCGGGGTGAATGCATTCGGCCGGGCAGGCTTCGGCTGCCACCACCAACTGCTTAAAGGTGCCAATGCTTGCGTCACCAATATAGGCTTGCTGATCATCGTTATACAGGAACAGCTTGTCATTGATTTTCAGGCAGTCATCGCAGGATGTGCAACGGATGGTATCAATATAGGGTTCGTTTCCATCACGGTCTTCATCGGCATCACTGTCTTCAACTGCAGCGTCTGCAACTGTCGCAGCGGTTGCGTCAGCCTCCAGCTTCTGCGGCGCTGAATCTGTTGCTGCAGCACCTGCGTTACTGGTAAACATGGGCGCCGCGAATGCCGGGCCCTTCCATTGCTGCGCCCTTTCCAGCAGTTGCGCCACGGTGTCATCGGCCGCGGCATTCAATAGACCTTCAGCCATTTGCCTGGCGATCAGTTGCGGAAATTGTGAGGCCAGCACGGAAACTTTTCTTTCGTAGTCGGCTTTCAGCACTTTGAGCTTCGCTTCCAGTTGCCTGGTCAGTCCTTCGCCAACTGCATCGCGCATGTTTTCAGAGACTTCAACGCCAGCGAGTTCTTTCAGCTGTGCCCAGAAGTTCAGGCGTTCATCGGCAAGTGCCGCAATTTCATCTGATACACATACCTTGTGCAGGTGCCGGTCGGCGTCGACGGTATATATGAAGGCTGTAGCCTCCTCGCGCTCATCCTCATCCAACTCCAGGTATTCGTGGAAGGGAATCAGTTCGTCCTCTTCACCCGGGCTGTGGAAATGCTGCTGGAAACGCGCCTCACCCAGAGCCCAGTCCGCAATGGTCAGTGGCAGTGTCATTTGCTGTTGCTCATCACGTGCATCAACGTAAACCAGGTCATGGTTGGTCCAGGTATCGTCCGGAGATGGGTTGCCACTGAGATCCAGGCACTCTGAGAAGGTTGTACCCAGATCCGGGTTAAACACGAGGTTGGGAACTGCCCGGCTTTCCAGTGCCAGTTTCGCCGCATCGGAAGAACCGTCTTCCGAGAATCCCCATTCCGGAGGGCAGGGTGCGTTCAAAATAAAGATTGAGGGCCGTCTCGTTTGCAGACCCTTGAGGACATTTTCGAGCAGGTGCGACGGGGTCGCCTGTGAGGACTGCAACACGAATGCACCCCGGTGTGCCATTGCAATCAGGGCCAGCTCTTTGCGAACTTCTTTTTTGCCTCTTTGCTCACTACCGAACTCAGCACGGTCAGATATCTGGCCGGTAAAGCTGGCAGAACAACTTTGACCGCCTGTGTTGGAGTTGCCTTGCGTGTCCACCACCATGACCCGAATAGGCTTGTCGGAGGAGAGTACGCGGGACAGGTTCTGGAAGCCGATATCCATCATTGCGCCATCACCACCCACCGCAAACAGGGGTGGGCAGAGGGTAAATTCATCATCACTGAACTGATGCCAGTCAAAATCTGAAAAATATGCTTCGTCACTGCTGGCATCATAGGAACCGGCGAGCAGTTTCCCGGCGCGGCGCAGCGCGATGAAGCCATCCGCCATCTTGCGCATATGCCCCTCAAAAATACCCACCGCAACGGAGGGCGCATCCTGGAACAGGTGGCTGACCCAGGGGAAAGGATATGGGTTATAAGGGAAAGTTGAGCCCCACACCGATGTACAGCCAGTAGAGTTGGTAAAGCCGAGGTGTGCCCGGCCCCGACCGCCGGGGCCTTCTTCATAGCGCCACTTGAGATCTTTCAAATCCTCAATGGCTTTGTGAATCAGCTCTACCTGGGCTTTCTTTTCAATATCGACAGGTACAGCAAGGCCTTCACTATCGGCGGAAACAGCTGCCAGGTCAGTCTCTGAAATCAGTAATTTGCGGGCCTTTTCATCCAGGGCTTCCGCCAACCGGGCGAGGTTCCTGACGTGGTCGGCGACCCGCGGTGCCATAAATGCATTGACCGCAGAAAGGACGAGATGAATGGCGGTCTTTTCTCCGCAACCGGTGCAGGCACCGTCGCCACCGACCATGGACAGATAGTTACCCTGCTTCAAGAGCAGCGAGGGCATGACACCAATGCCTTCATCCAGACTGGCAACATTGATGTAGCGGTCATCGGTTTCAGGCAGGTTTTTCCACAGCCTCCAGTTGGCTTCAAGTTTTTCCTGCATTTCGTTCGTCTGGCGTACGCTCACCAGTGCACCATCGGCACATACCGCTACGCACAGGTCACAGCCTTTGCAGGTTTCCGGGTTGATGGTGATTGACAATAAGCCACCATCGCCCTTCTTTTTACCTTCCGGCAAGTCAAAAAATGGTGCGGTTTTGGCCAGTGGGAAATCTTCCAGTGCGGTGTGGACAAGCGCGAAGTGTCCGTCGATTTCTGTGCGCCGGTCAGTATCCCAGTTGGCTTTTTCAGCCACTGCTTTATAGGCTTCTGCGAGCACAGTGCCGAAGGTCTCAAATGTTCCACCGGCGATCAGTTTGCGCGATTCTTTGCCAAGATTCTTAATGGCCTGAGAGAACCGTGCCATTGGGTTTTTGGTGGAAGATACTGTTTTAACTGCGGCTTCCAGTACTTCTTCAATTGAATTCACCACGCCCGGGATTGCAGAGTCAGGGCACTGAACCCAGCACTTGCTACACCCCGTACACTTATTAGCTATAAAATCAGGCACCTGAAGGCGTACGGCCGACATGTCACGGAGGTTGGCGGTGGCTGCCGGAATGGCACTGATCGCGGTAAACGGATCAGCGAGCACATCACGCCCGGTTTTGTACTGGGCACAAACCTGGTTCCAGAAGGTACCCTGGTTGCCCGGCCCCTGGGTCGCTCTTGCACCGGCAAGGGAACCCGGAATCAGTGGCAGCTTGTCTTCCTGGCCCTCGTCATCCACTGCCGTGAGGTCCAGCGCTTGCACGGCGTCAAAGCCGCGCGCCAGAACCTGTACTGCATGTTCAATAGCCTGCTTGCCCGGGTTATCTGCCAGTCCGGACAGTTGTTTTTGTATTCCGGCGAACAGATCCTCGCGCTCGAGCTTACTTATGCCGGGCAGGGGGGCCGTTCTTAGAAATGCACCCATAAAGGCGCGTCCCTGAAGTTGAAAACGCTGTTCAGCCAGTTTCGTTTCTGCCAGCGCAATTTCGAATGCGTCTATGGAGAAAACCTGAATATTCTTGTTGCGGATCGTGCGTTGTGCGGCCAGTGGAAAGCTGTTCCAGAGGTCGTTGCCTGTCAGGTCACTCTGGATAATCAGCACACCCTGGTCGATGATGCCTGCCAGTGGGTCGGAGTGCATGAACACATTCGGGTCCGGTGCCAGTACCACACTGATATGCTGTAGTTCGCAATTCAGACGCACAGGTTCGTTTGCCAGCACCCCTGAAAACGTCGTGGGTTGGCCCTTGTTCTCTGAGCCGGACTTTGGGTATGCCTTGATATGCAGACCGAGTATCCCGGCCGTCGTCATGGCCAGGTCTTTACCCATATTGACAACATCCCAGCCGCCAACTGAATGGATGCGGAACTCGAGGGAGCCCTCAGGGAAGAGATTGAGGTTGCCAGCTGTGGGTAATGCAAGGTTCGCAACCTGCGGGTAGTCAGCCAGGATGGTCTCCTGCCAAATTTGCATTTTGGGCAGTGGTGTATCCGTTTGTATAAACTCAATGCCCAGGTAGAATTGGCGTTGCCGGCGCCCGCCGTCGAGCATGTTCTCAACTGCAGCAACGATGTCACCGGGTTGCAGGTCCCGGCTTCCCATGCCGAAACAGGCGGAGTACAGGTCTGGTACTTCATCGGCGTTGATAGAGGCTAAACCGGCATATGGCAAGCCATCGCTGCCCGCTGAGCGGCCGTTTTCAACCGCTTGAGCCATGGCAGAGCGAATTTCCCGGATCATCGGCAACTCGACCGCCAGTGGCTGGTCTGTGCGTTCCAGCACAACAACGCCCTTTTTGCCAGCCAGCAAACTGGAAACCAGGTCGGCAGGGAACGGGCGGAACATCACCAGGTCGAGCACGCCTACCTTCAGGCCACGCTCTTTTTGCAGATATCTGGCGACAACTTCGGCGTTGCCAATGACTGAGCCCTGCCCGACGATGACGTAATCGGCATCACGCAGCCGGTAGCCAAGCACACGCCGGTAGTGGCGGCCTGTAAGTGCCTCAAATTCTTCAAATGCCTGATCGGCCAGTTCGGCAATATGATCAAAATAGAAAGGCCGCTGGGCGGCTACGCCCTGTGCATAGGAATCCTGGTTCTGGGTAACGCCCAGCATCGCGGGATAGTCAAAATCATAAAGTTCCGGGATGCGGCGCCGTGTATCGCCGAATACGGCTCGTTGGGCGCCGGTTGGCGTGGCAATGATATCCGCCGGGTCGCCGAGGTACTGTTGAATCAGATCGCGTTCCGGCTCACGAAACGATTCGATCACATGGCTGGTTAGAAAGCCATCCTGGGCGCAAATACCCGGGTTGAGTGAAAGCTCTGCGATGCGGTGGGAAATAAGGTTCAGGTCGGCAACGCTTTGTACATCTTTTGCGAACAGCTGGAAAAACCCTGTGTCGTCAACTGCGTGGTAGTCGTCATGCCCCGCATGTACATTGAGGGAGTGCTTTGTCATTGCGCGACAGGCAACATTGAGGACGTAGGTAAGGCGTTTACCTACCGCCGCGTATAATGACTCGTGCATATACGCGATGCCCTGGCCACTGGAGAAGTTGGTTGAGCGCATGCCAACCATACTCATGCCAGCGGTCACACCGGCGGCGGCGTGTTCCCCTTCGGGCTCAAAGAACACCAGGCTGCGGCCGTTAACATTTTTTGTACCCCTGGCCGCCGCTGAGGCCCAGCCCTCTTCCATTTTCGAAGAAGGCGTTATCGGGTAAGCACCGGCAGCTTCACTCGCTGCGGTCTCCATTGAAATGACGGCCGAACTTCCATCACCGATTTTTACGGCGCCGGGATACCTGGCCTGACTGCTTGCCTGAGTCATACGACTTTCTTCTCCAGTTCAAACTTGCTTTCTTCAAACTGCTGTCCTTCAACCCACACAATGGCTCCTGTCGGACATCGTGAAATTGCTTTCGGGTCAGTTAGTGAATTCTTCTCATAATTAATGACAGCCAGTTCATCAATGATCTCAATAACGCCTGGCTCTGCATCCGCAACGCACTTGGTACAAGTGTTACAGGCAACGCTACAGAGGTCTTCGGCAGCATCGCCATTGAGTAAATTTTTACATTGCACGATCAGCTTCTGGCTGATGGGCATCAGTACAAAAATGTCTTTGGGGCAGGTAACGACACAGTCATTGCAGGCTGTACAGAGTTCGGGAATGACCACCGGCAGCGCGTTATTATTCATGTAAATGGCATCGAGGAGACAGGCATCTTCACAGTCAGCGAGACCCAGGCAACCCCAGGCACATGCCTTCGGGCCACCGGCGACCGCTGCAGCAGCCTTACAGGTATCAAAACCTGCGTAGTCAGAGTTGCGGGCCGCTTCGGCCTTGCCCCCGGCACAGAGCAGGCGGGCAACGCGCTTGGTTGCTTCACCGGCATCTACCCCCAGGTAGTTGGCCACATCATCAACGTCTTCCTGACCCATGACCGTGCAGTCTGAGGGCTTGTTGCTGCCTGATACCACGGCCTCCGCAAAGGCCCGGCAACCGGGTGAGCCACAGGCGCCGCAGTTAGTGCCCGGCAATAACTCTTCAACATCGTCGATGCGAGGGTCTTCCCATACCTGGAGTTTCTTGTTCGCCAGGGCGATCAAGAAGCCGAAAAAGAGTCCTACACCTCCGAGAACGAGGGCAGAGTCCAGGATGGCGTTGCCGGTCATCAGTGTCTACGCTGACAGGTTGGTCTGGCTCAGCAGCCAGGCTGACAGCTTACCGGCCGGGTCAGACGCGGCCTCTCCCGTCAACTCAGGGGTCGCTGACAGGCTTTCCAGCAGCGCGAAGTCCTCTGCCTGCTGAGAGGGGCTGATACCACCGATCGCACGTTTCCGGACTTCTTTCGGTAACACCAATGAAGTAAAGCGTGCGTGGGTGGTCTCACCTGCCGCCGGATCATGTACAAAGCTGGCTGCGGTTTTCGGTAACAGGGCAGCGACGGCCATGCCATCATATTCTGCAAATGCTGTCAGTGAGGCATTGCCGGTTTCCTGCTGTACAAATACGGCCGGGGAAACCACGCGTGCCAGGGCTGCTGCCGGTGCATCACCGTCCAGGCAGAAGACGAATTTCATTTTTGCATCAAGAAAATAAACAATCGCGGATGGTTTGAAATCAGCTCCGGACAGTTCTATTAACAGTGCCGGTGCCAGTGCACGTTCTGAGCTGTTCCACTTGGAAAATGGAAACCTTTCCAGTGTTGCAGCGTGCTTGTCCTCCTTGTAGGCCCCACGCTTGGCGAGGTCGATAACCCTGGCTGCGGCAAATGCACGGCCAATGGATGCCAGCCTGATGCCAACCTGCCTGGCCAGGCCCTTGCCTTCCTCTACCTTGAGTACAAAAAGCTCATCACCTTCGGCGAGCAATGAGGTCAGGACCTCTTGGGCCGCGAGGATCGGTGCTTGCGCTTCTTTACTGACCTGGCTGGGCTTGGGGGTGAAAGATGCAAACCGGTCCATGTCTACTTTGCCCCTGGCAAACTGTCCCAGGGCAGCAGATTGGTCATCGGCAGTATTGACTGTACCTGCCAGTAAACCACGTACCTGATTGGTGGTCACTGACAGCGCAGAATGAAACATTTCGATGCGCGGCTGGATGGCCTCCAGTGCAATTCGTTTTTGGTCATCAGACGGCATAGCGATCGAACTCCTTGTTTAGCCGGGCGATTTTGTCTTCTACCGTGACGGGGGGTACTGCCCGGATTTCATCGTAGACGGGAAAGCTATCGTTTCGGAAAAACATTCCCAGCCGGAGCTTGTCGGTGCGCTGAGCCAGGGCGCGTGCCGCGTCGATATCTTTTGGGTCATGCTCCCGGCGTGCTTTGAACAACTTGTCGAGGCCGGGTGCATCCACACCATTCTCATGCACCAGCAACTCAGTCAGGTCCGGATCTTTAATCTGCTCAGCAAACACATCAGAAGTGAATTTAGGGCAGCGCTGCAGGATGCGGACAAAGGAAAAGCCTGGGTGCTCGTAGGCCGCCTGCAAGGTGGCATACAGGTGTGCCGGTACCCAGTCGGCGGTCTGTGCCACGAATGAAGCATTCGATACGCCCAGGGTTGCCTGCAGTGGGTTAAGTGCTGGCAGGAAGGAGCCGCGCGGCGTGGTATTGGATGCATAGCCCTGCGGTGTAGTTGGTGAGGTCTGGTTTTTGGTCAGACCATAGATGTTGTTATCCAGCAGCAGCACGGTCAGGTTCGGATTGTAGCGCGTGGCGTGAATCCAGTGACCGGCGCCGATAGAAGTGCAGTCACCATCGCCCATGACAACGAAAACATCCAGTTCCGGGCGGGTCAGCTTCAGCCCGGTTGCGATGGTCAGGGC
This sequence comes from Gammaproteobacteria bacterium, assembly GCA_024277815.1. Lineage (GTDB taxonomy): Bacteria > Pseudomonadota > Gammaproteobacteria > Xanthomonadales > SZUA-36 > SZUA-36. Next base: position 11,863 of record JAJRUM010000035.1, on the reverse strand, counting down.
GCGGCCATGAATACCGTGGAATCCATAGGCATTTACGTAGTGGGGAAACCGGCTGGAACAACCGATACCGGAAACAAAAGCCATCTTCTCAGGCTGGAGCTGTTCCTTGGCTAACAGGCGCTTAATGGCGTTCAGGGCACCAAAATCACCACAGCCGGCACACCATTTGCCAACCCGCGTCTGGTAATCCTCTGCGACCAGGCATTGTGAAGCGTCGTCCTCAATATCCAGCAGGGAAATTGCAATGTTACTCATTTGGACGCTCCTGTTTCTAATTTTGCTACCAGGGAATTGTAAATATCGTTAGGCCTCAATGGCTGACCGGGACAACTTGTCCAGCAGTCGATGTTAACCAGTGTATGTGCCCGCAACAGCCACGCGAGCTGGCCATAGCGGCGGGTTTCTTCGGTGATGTAGGGATCGCCCACCGTATCGGAGTAGTTAATCTCCACGGTCATGACCTTCTTGAAGTGGCTGAATATTTCCTTCAGGCCGGGTTCCAGCGGAGACAGGAAGGTCAACTGGCAGGTTGAAACTTTTTTGCCTTCATTACGGGCCCGGTCGACAGCTTCCTCGATGGCCCCTTGCGTCGAGCCCCAGCCGACCACCAGCAAGTCACCTTCTTCATCACCATAGACAGGCGGTGGCATCAGCGTGGACTGGAATACCGCCAGTTTGCGGCTGCGCATTTTGCAACCACGTTCATTGCTTTCGGGGTCGTAGGAAACGCGGCTTTCTTCATCATGGGCCAGGCCGGTGACCGTATGCTGACCACCTGGCGTACCGGGAATAACGCGCCGGGACAAGCCGGTTTCAGTATCCCAGTCGTAAGGACGCAGGCCATCCGTCAAAGGTGAGAAGTCGATAGGGTTCTGCTGCCAACGAGCATCAAACTCCGGCCGTGTAAATTGCTGCACACCGGATGCCAGGTTGGCATCGGTAAGTACCAAAACAACACAGCGGAATGTTTCAGCAATACGGCGCGCGGTCACCATAGAGTGAAAACACTCCTCAATGGAGCGTGGTGCGATCACAACTTTCGGGGCATCGCCCGGCTGGGCATACAGTGCGGCGAGCAAATCTGATTGCTCAACCTTGGTCGGCAAACCGGTTGAAGGGCCACCGCGTTGGACATCCAGTACGACGAGTGGAATCTCTGTCATGATGGCCAGGGCCAGAAACTCTGTTTTTAGCGCCAGGCCTGGTCCGGAAGTTACCGTCAGGGCAACCTTGCCACCATATGATGCGCCCAACGCCACACCGGCGGCGGCAATTTCGTCCTCTGCCTGGTGAACCATGCCGCCATAGTTCTCAAAGATGGCTGCCAGTTCATGGGAAACAGAGGTTGCCGGCGTAATCGGGTACATGGCACAAAATTCCATTCCCGCTGCGATTGCGCCGAGAGCAGCCGCCTGGTTGCCGTTCATTACGACCCGCGATTCCTCTGCGGGGACGGAGGCTATGTCAAACTGAAACCCCAGATTTTCACGCGCCCAGGCGATCCCGTGTTTCACCAGTTCAATATTGACTTCGGTTACTTTTGCAGACTTGTGTTTGAAGATATGGGCAATTTGTTTTTCAATCAGTGCGAGGTCGCGCTGGTAGATTTCGGTCAGCAGGCCCAGTGCGAACATGTTCTTGCCATGCTGGGCATTATCAACGATTTTCAGGGTTTCCTCTTCAATAGGCACCGGGATAAAGCGGTAGTTTTTGCCTGACATTTCCTGCATCGCTTCAGCGTACGCGGCACGGATGTTCTCGTCCTCATGCGTTTCCCACATGCTTTCATGAAGAATGATGCAGCCGTCCTCAAAGGAGTCCAGTCGGTGGCGGGACAGGCACACTTGCTCATTGAAGGCGATGGCCAGCTTCGATTGATCGCCCCAGTTGGTGATCTTGTTTGTACCGAAACGAATAATGTTGCCTGAGGTGCTGGTGACCGTGTGGGCGGGCGGCTCGATTTCAGCAGGAATAATTTCTACCGTCCAGACGCCGTTACCCATCTTGGCGCAGGTCTGGCCAAAGATCTGGGCACACTTTTGCGCCCCTTCACCTGAATTGGTGATGATCTCAACGGTATGTTCAGGAACCGCCGTAATGGTTGCTCCGCTGTTGGCTGTCCTGTTCACTATTACTCACTCCTGATAACACCAGAATCGAATAAAAAAACCTTCGGCTTCCTGATGAAGAATTAACTGTCAGTTCTGGATGATTTGATGTGAATAGTAGGTGATGAAATGTATCGTTTCCTTGATATTAGTCAACTACACCTGCAATGGTTGATTCTAAAAAAACCCGTGCTGACGGTCCGGCTGGCTTTGCGCTGTGACCCATTCTGTGTGTACCCTGAATGACCGTTGACTTGCATTACTATAGAGGTAGCAGGGTCAAATTCCATAGTGAAAGGAGAAAGCCATGAGGGTGTTAAGTTTTTTGGCGGCAATGCTGCTGATTGTTGCCGGTTGTTCGGAATCGACGGAGCCCGTTGCAGTATCCGCCAGCACTGATAAGCCAGCGACAATGGCCAGTATGCCTGCTTATCCGGACATCGACAGCTTGTCAGTCATGCAGGCCAATGGTGAAAGCAATAGCACGGCGATTGTGCGTGAGACACTTGCCAGAATTGACCGGTTTGCCAGTTTGAACGCATTCATTACGGTTGCTGCAGAGAGTGCGGAGCAAAGGGCCGGGGAACTCGACCGAATGCGCGACTCCGGTAAGGCTCCTGGTCCATTGCACGGCATTCCACTGGTCGTGAAGGACAATATCCATGTTGCCGGGATGCTGAATACTGCCGGCACGCCGGGCTTGAAAGACTTTGTGCCAGCCGTCAGCAATGAAGTGGTCCAACGCCTTGAAGCAGCAGGTGCCATAATAATTGGCAAGACCAATCTGCATGAACTGGCCTTTGGCATTACCAGTAATAATGCAGCGTTTGGGGCGGTCAGAAACCCCTACGATGAGAACCTCATTCCGGGTGGCAGCAGCGGTGGCACAGCGGCAGCGGTGTCGGCTGGCATTGTGGCCGCAGGACTCGGTACTGATACCGGTGGTTCAGTGCGCATACCGCCGGCATTGACGGGTATTGTCGGTTTCCGGCCGAGCATGGGTCGCTACCCATCAACAGCGGTAACACCGATTTCCCATACCCGCGATACCGTAGGCTTGTTGTCCCGCACGGTGGGTGACCTGATCGTGCTTGATAAGGTCATTGCCGGTGATCAGAAACCGGTTAGCGACATCCGCCCGGATGAAATACGACTGGGTGTACCGCGACAATATTTTTACCATGATCTTGATGAGCAGACGGCTGCTGTTATGGATGCCACGCTCAATCAGCTGGCCGAAGCTGGCGTACAGCTGATAGAGGCAGATATCCCGGATATTGACAGCCTCATGACCGCCAGTGCTTTTCCGATTGCCTTCTACGAAGTGTTGCGCGACCTGACCACCTATCTGCAGGATTTCAATACCGGGGTCAGTTTTGCTCAGTTGACGGAAGCTGCGGCCAGCCCCGATGTGAAAGGCGTCCTGCAACTCGTCAGCGGTGAGAACAAAACCAGTGATGAAGTGTACGCGACAGCGATGGAGGCGAGGGCGCAGCTGAGAAAGAACTACCAACAGTATTTTGCAGACCAGCAGTTGGATGCGATTGTTTTTCCAACCACGATATTGCCCGCCCGCCCGATTCAGGGCAGCCTGGAAACAGTGTGGCTCAATGGCGAGCAGGTGCCCACGTTACCCAGTTACATTCACAACACCGATCCGGCGTCCATAGCCGCCTTGCCTGGCATCAGTTTGCCGGTAGGGCTGACGACTTCCGGGCTGCCGGTTGGAATGGAAATTGACGGGCCGGAACAGTCTGACCGCCGTTTACTGGCAGTAGCCAGGGTATTGGAAGAGATCATTGATTTCAGTGGCCGGCCCGCACAAAAGCGTCCCTGATGAGGCGAAAAGTACGGACTGGGTGTCCTCTTTTCTATGGACGTCAAGTGACTTATCAATTCATTAGTATTACAGTATCAGAAATTCGTGCTGGAATTCTGTATCGCTTTAACCTGAGATAGAGAGCAATATAACTACTTGCGAGGACTCAACTGTGGACAAGTTTGGAAGGCTTTTGAAGTGTGGTTTAGGGTTGTTTGTAACAGTTTTTTTTATCGGAACTGTGAATGCACAAGAGGAGGAAAAAGGTAACGGCCAATTAGAAGAGGTCCTTGTTACCGCGACACACCGTACAGAAAACTTACAGGATATCGCAGTTACCGTCACCGCCATCAGTGGTGAGGAGATGGAAAGAGCTGATATTTTTGATCCCACAACGATTGCCTTGCGCGTGCCGGGTATGACCTATGGAGAGTTCGCACCAGGCCAGGCAATTATTTCGATCCGCGGCATCAACTCAGCAGACGACGGTGCTGGCCTGGATAACTCGGTGGCGGTGTTTCTTGACGGTGTTTACATCGGGCGCAGCGCAGCGATCAATTTTGACATGTTTGACCTCGAACGTTTGGAGGTTTTGCGTGGCCCCCAAGGTACATTGTTTGGTCGCAATGCGATTGGCGGTGCGATCAATGTGGTTACTTCCAAACCTTCGGATGAACTCACGGCTAAGTTCGGCCTGACCGTGGGCAATTTCGGAATCCTGCGTTATCGCGGACTGTTCAGCGGACCGCTTTCAGATAACCTGTCCGGCAAAGTATCTTTTACTCACAGGGAGCACGACGGCTATGTCAGGAACGTTATTCTTGGCACCGACGTGTCCGATGAAGACCAGACGTCAGTTCGTGGCCAGTTGAGGTATACCACTGACAAATCAGAATGGTTGTTATCCGGTGACTGGATGGAAGATGATCGTGGCGATATGGGCCGCACACCGGTTGTTAATCGTGCCCCATTGCTACAGATTCTCGCTGCGAATGGCGGCGGCGGCGACTGGGAAACCGCAATCTCCCGGGCTGGATTTTCCAAGAGAAATGCCAGTGGTGTGAGTTTGCAGGGTGACGTGTCCTTTGACCAGGGCCTGTTTACGACGATCACCGCATTCCGCAACGCTGATACCGATTGGGAAATGCCTTCTGTTGGCGCACCCTTAGGTGCACTTGGTATTCCTTTCGATGAAGTGATCGATGATATCGTTGAGGATATCAGTTCCTTTTCACAGGAATTTCGCTGGACATCCGATCTTGACGGCAACGTACAGTACACGGCCGGGTTGTATTACCTGAGCGAAGATACTGAACGCACGGAAATATTCCGCATTACCAAGGCTGGCACCTATGGTGACCCTGCAGTTCCATGGAAGCTGACTGATCCGGGCTCACAAGCCATTATCGGTAATGAATACGCCTATACGGCCAATGACACCACCAGCTACGCAGCCTATGCCGAAGCAACCTGGACACCGGTAGACCGGTGGAGTTTCACCCTCGGTGGTCGGTTTACCAAAGACAAGAAAGACTATACCGCTATCTCTGTTAATTGCGGTCTCGTCAACCCGCCAGACCCCTCAATCATCGGCACCCAGTTTGAAAACTGGCCTGAGTGCGGAGGCGTGGGCAGTAGCCTCAAGATTATTGCTGAGGCCTTCGAGGTCAACCCATCCGACAGTTGGAGTAATTTCTCGCCCAAGATCGCCGCTCAGTTTTTTGCCCAGGACAACATGATGTTTTTTGGCACGATATCCAGGGGCTTCAAGAGTGGTGGTTTTGCCGGCTCGCAAGGTATCGAGTCGGTTGCAGCCGACCCGGTCGATCAGGAAACAGTGACCAACTTCGAGTTGGGTATGAAGGCTGACTTCTTTGACAATACCTTCAGGCTGAATATGACCGCCTTTTACATGGACTATGAGGATCTCCAAATCGTGCGTTTTGGTCCGGTTCCAGGCTCTGCTTTTGGTACCTTTATTACCACCAACATTGGTTCGGCCGATATTTATGGTCTGGAAACTGAGTTTACCTGGATTGCGACCGAACGCTTACGGTTCTCCGGGAATCTTGCGTTGCTTGATACCGAGGCGAATGACCTGATCATCAACGGCAATGATCTGTCAGGTACACAGTTGCGCCAGGCACCTAAGACCTCTTATAACATCATGGCAGACTACAACCTGCCCACTGGTTTTGGCCCGTTGGACTTTCATCTTGAGTTCAGCCACGTTGATGAGCAATTGAATGACTACCTGTTTACGGCGACGGTGATCGACGAGCAGGATCTGCTTGACGCACGTATAGGCTGGACCAGCGACAACGGTACCTGGCAGGTTTCATTGTGGGGTAAGAATCTCACCAACGAAGCCTATTTTGCCCATACCTACGTGATTGGCCCCGGTGTTATCGGTGTATGGGGACCACCAAAAACCTATGGTGTAACCGCAACTTGGTATATGCAATAGACAATATGTGACTGAGTAGTGGAAAAGGGTGCGCTTGCGCACCCTTTTTTATGACTTAATAGATTTTTTGCGATGGGGACATCAGGACGTGAACAGAATTCTTGTCATAATCAGTATGCTGGCTTTGGCTGCCTGTGCAGGCAATCTACCGTTTGACTCATCAACCCAACTTCGAATTGTGCGCGACAACTATGGCGTCCCGCATATTTATGCTGACGATATTTATGGGCTTTATTATGGTTACGGTTATGCAGCGGCACAGGATCGTTTGTTTCAGCTGGAAATGGCCCGTCGCAGCACCCAGGGTCAGGTCGCCGAAGTTCTGGGTGCAGACTATATAGCTTTCGACACGAATGCCCGCCAAATTTTCTCGCCGGCATCCATCCAAACGCAACTTGATGCACTGACTGAAAAAGACCGGGATATATTTGCTGGTTTCGCAGCAGGATTTAACCACTGGCAGGCTGAAATACAACGCAACCCGTCCGAGTTGATGCCGAAGCAGTTTATCGACTTTGGTTTTGAGCCACGGATGTGGACGGCTTATGACGTTGTGATGATTTTCGTGGGCACGATGGCGAATCGCTTTGGTGACTTCAATACTGAGCTCGACAACGTGCAAATTTACCAGTCGCTGGTCAGGCAACACGGTGAGCAGGCAGGCGCAGCAATTTTCGACCTTCTCAACCCCCGTTATACCGACAACGCCCCGACAACTATTCCGGTGCAGGACTGGTCGTCACCCGTGCCGGATGTGTTGATGAAGACCCAGGCTGGATCTCCGCAGGCGGACACTCCCCGGGGTAACTATCTACAGGCTGCACTGCAGCGGGATGACGCATTTTCAGGCCCGGTGATTTCCGGTATCAGCAACTGTTGGGTGCTGGGAAAGGACAAGGTCAGCGGTGCCAATGCCATCCTGGTCAACGGGCCCCAGTTTGGCTGGTTCAGCCCGGCGTATGTCTACTCATTTGGAATGCACGGCGCGGGTATTAATGTTGTAGGCAATACGCCGTTTGCATACCCGATGGTCATGTTTGGCCACAGTGCCTCGATCGCCTGGGGCAGTACCTGGGCTGCTGGTGACATTGTTGACGTTTATGCTGAGCAACTGAATCCTGACAACGCGGAACAATACCAGTACAAGGGTGCTTATATAGATTTTGAAAGGCGCCAGGAAACAGTACAGGTACGCGATGCTGAGCCGGTAGAGATAGACATCCGGCGTTCTGTCCATGGTCCGGTCACATCCATTGACCCGCAAGCCGGTGTTGCTTACGCCAGGCAGCGTAGCTGGGACGGACGTGAGTTGGAAACACTGCTGGCCTGGGTGCATGCCACCTGGGCACCTGACTATGAGCAGTGGAAGGTGGAAGCCGAGAAATCCTCGGTCAACGTTAATATGTACTTTGCCGATACGGACGGCAATATCGGTTACTTTTTTGGCGGTCGGTATCCGTATCGGGTCCAGGGCCATGACAATCGTTTCCCGGTGACCGGTGACGGCAGCATGGATTGGCGGGGGCGTTTGCCGGTTGACCTGGCCAACCCGCATGTATTGAACCCCGGCTCAGGTTTTCTGGCGAACTGGAACAACAAGCCAGGTCAGGGTGTGATGAACCCGGATGAGTACTGGTTCAGCTGGTCAGTTGCAGACCGGGGTGACTTCCTCCTTGATACGCTGGCAGCCAGCGACCGATTTACCGCAGATGAAGCCTGGGCAGTGATTAACGCCAGCTCCTACGTTGATTTTCATGCACGCTACCTGCTGCCATTGATCGATAAGGCGGTAACCCCGGTTGATGATGCCAGCCTGAAAGCAGCCAACCTGATTCTCCAGGCATGGGATTCGCAATCCCGGGATAATGATCAGGACGGTGCCTATGATGGTGCCGCGACAGCGATCTTCAGAACATTTGTTACGCAACTCATTGAGACGGTACTGGCCGATGACCTGGGTGCGGTTTTCCCCCGCTTCGCATATGCAGGCTACCCTGCACCTGGTGCACCAAGCATGGCCGGTACCAACATTCAAACCGGTATGAAGGCTGTTATCGAGTCGCTCGCCGGCCGTGGTGGCTATGATTTACTCAATGGCGAATCAGCGGATCAGGTTATTTCTGTGGCCCTGAAAAAGGCTGTGTTGAGACTGCAGGCAGCGCAAGGTACGGAGATGGAGGCCTGGCGATTGGCGGTGGCAGAACGTCCGTTCGGCACCAGAAATTTTCTGGGTGTTCCGCAGGCGGGTGAAGACCAGTCCCTGTTGATGCCGGTGGAGCAGAATCGCGGCACCGAGAACAACATGGTCGTTATGCGCAAAGACCGGATCGTGGCCTGGGAGGTGGCGCCGCCCGGACAGAATGCCTTCATCAGCCCGGCTGGTGTGAAGGGTGAACATTTTGACGATCAGTTTGAACTTTACTACCGGTTCGGCAAGAAACGTATCTGGTTCTACGCTGATGATATAGAGGCGAACAAGCGCTCGGAAAAGGTGATTACTTATGCGCGTTAGCGTGGCTATGCCAGTGGCCCGGTCTTGTCGCCTGCTGTCCTCTTCTACGTGTACGCCAGACCATCGACTGATTAGCTACCATACAGTTCTCCCAGTAGTGTTAAAAGCACGGTCAGTCGCCTACTTCCCCCCCCAAGTGACTGACTGTGCTTTTGATGCCTTTTCCCAACATCCACGATCTGAAAAACATCACGGCCCGGTTCAAAGGCGGTCCGGCTCGTTACCAACAAGCGAAGCAGGTTATGATTATTGATAGCTTGCCCGTTAATGCGATGGGCAAGGCTGAAGGGCGCGCAGTGCGCCAGTGGACAACAGCGCGGAAGGTATTTTAAATGGCCAGGCCAGCTAAAATTGAGTTCAAGCCCAGTCCTGAACAGTTAGCGTTGATGCCGGATTGCTCCGGTAACGATATTAACGGCCGGGGTGAGTCCCGGTTCCGTCGCCCTTCACGGGTTTACTGGCATAATCCCAGCGACATTCCGCATGGTGCTATTCAGCGCTGGATGGTAGCGCGGTTTAATCGCGTGGAGGATTTTAAAACAGTCTACGCCGAGGGTGACCGGGGCCCCTCGAATCCTGATCCGATTGCAGGGAGCGAGCAGCAGGATAGCGCACAGAACTGGGTGAAAAAGGTAAAAGAGTTTGCCCTGCAACACGAAGCAGACCAGGTCGGTATCGCGGCCATGAAGGTGGACTGGACCTATGATGATTGCGGGCCGGACGTAGCGACCTGGATTATCCTGCTGGGTGTTGAAATGGATCATGCGAAGCTCGCGTGCGCGCCGTCCTCCGATACGGATACCGCGTCGGCACTGGAAGTGTCGGTGCAGTACAACCGTGGGGCAAGAGTTTCGGCACACCTGGCCAATTGGATACGCGGGCAGGGTTATCATGCAGAACCACACGCGGGCCCGTGGGCTGGACCGGTGACACTGACGCCCGCAGCACTGGCCTGTGGATTCGGGGAACTGGGCAAGCACGGCAACATCATCAACCGCCAGTCGGGCTCGTCATTCCGCCTGTCGGCCGTATTGACGGATTTGCCGCTACTGGCCGATGAAGCTGATGAATTCGGCGCCGACGGGTTTTGCACGCGCTGCCAGGTGTGTATAAATGCCTGTCCTGTGGATGCCATCAGCGACACCAAGCAGTGGGTTCGCGGTGTGGAGAAGTGGTACGTCGACTTCGACAAATGCATTCCATACTTTAATGAAACCCACGGCTGCGGTATTTGTATCGCCGTATGTCCCTGGAGCCGGCCTGGCGCTGCGCCGCGCCTGGCGGAGAAGATACGGCGCCGCAAAAACCGGTTGGCACAGATGTCAGGAGATACGCATGAGTGACTTACGGGGCAGGTATCCGGTGGTGCTTTCGCGGACCTTGTCCTGGAGCGATATGGACGCGTTTCAGCACGTTAACAATGCGATGTATTTTCGCTATTTTGAGGACGCGCGCATTGAATACTTCAGTCAGGCGGGGCTTATCGAGCACAAGGACAAAACCCAGCTGGGCCCCATACTGGCCTCAACCAGTTGCAATTTTCGTGCGCCGCTGACATTTCCGGATACCATCCAGATCGCAGCCGTGATTGATGAATTCAGGCGCAAGACTTTCAGGATGAAGTATTTTGTGTACAGCGAAAAACTTGCGCAGGTGGCAGCTGAAGGCGAAGGTCTGATCGTCTACTACGACTATGCTCACGAGAAAAGCTGTGAGATTCCTGAGGTCATCCTCTCTGCCATCCAGTCTATCCAGCCAGCCACTTAAATATTTAGAGACGCAGTAGCCTTTCCGCAGCCTCACGTAAAGTATCGTCGTGCTTAGCGAAGCAGAACCTGACGATCTGTTGTTGTGGAGGGTCCAGATAAAACACCGAGATGGGTATGGCAGCCACCTTGTATTCCCGCGTCAGGCGGGCGGCAAATTCTGTGTCGGGTTCGGTGCTGACAGCGCTGTAGTCCGCCAGTTGGAAATAGGTGCCTCGCGATGGCGGCATGCCAAATTTTGATTTTTTCAGTAACTCCAGAAAAAGATCGCGTTTGGGCTGGTAGAAAGCGCCCAGTTCACGGTGGTGCTGTGGGCAATCGCGCAGGAAATCTGCAATGGCGTACTGCAGTGGCGTATTGGTACTGAAGTTGATGAATTGGTGGATGCGCAGGAACTCCTCCATTAACGGGTGGGGTGCGATGCAGTAACCCACCCGCCAGCCGGTGGCATGGTAGGTTTTTCCGAAGGAAGAAATCACAAAGGTCCTGGCTGCCAGATCCGGATAACGCAACAGGCTCAGGTGGGGCCTGTCGTCGAAACAGATATGCTCGTAGACTTCGTCAGACAGTAAATGAATATCGCGTCCTGCGATCACTTCGCGTAATTGCTGGATGTCCTGCTCGCCCCACAGGGTGCCGGTCGGGTTGTGGGGTGTGTTGAGTATGATCAGGCGGGTGCGGTCAGTAATGCTGTCCTTCACCTGCTGCCAGTCAATGGCAAAGTCGGGGTAGTGCAGTGCAATGTGCCGGGTGCGGCCCCCGTTAAGGGTGACGCTGGGTTCATAAGTGTCATATGCCGGATCAAACACAATCACCTCGTCGCCGGGGTGGACCACGGCGGTAATCGCACAGAATATTGCTTCGGTTGCACCCGGCGTGACCGTGACTTCGCTATCAGGGTCTATATGACAGCCATACAGATCCAGCACCTTGGCCGCGATCTGTTGGCGCAAACCCATCACGCCGGCCAGTGGCGCATACTGGTTGTGTCCATGGGCCATGTGGTGCGCCACCCGCTCACGCAATGCCTGTGGCCCGTCAAAATCCGGTAACCCCTGCGAAAGGTTAATGGCACCCTCATCCTGTGCCATCTTCGACATCACAGTAAATATGGTCGTGCCCTTGCCGGGCAGTTTATTACGCAGCATGTTTATATGCTCGCGTCACGACACGCGATCATACTGATAGCCT
>JAJRUM010000034.1 GCA_024277815.1 Gammaproteobacteria bacterium | reverse complement strand
GCAATAGCTTGTTATTTGGCCACATCACGCCGTAGGCGAGCAGTAATCCGAATACTGCACCGGAGGCCCCGATGGTCGGGTAAATATCACTGCTCAGGTATTGCACCACCAACTGGATCAGGCCGGCGCCCAGCAGGCAAATAAAATAGTAGTCGGCGTAGCGCCTGCTGCCCCATGTTTTTTCCAGCGGAAAGCCGAACATGAATACCGCAAACATGTTGAAAAACAGATGATTAAAGCTTCCATGCAGGAAGGCGTAAGTAACGATCTGCCAGGGCTGGAAGTAGCCGCTGTACAAGGGCCACAAAGCCAGTTGTGGGGAAATGTTCTGTAACAGGTATATTATGCTGCAGGCAATGATGATGCTGAACGATACTGGTGTTCGCCCCATGAATGCCAGGCCACTTTTTTGGTTCAACTTCAATCTCCATTGAGACGGTACAGGATTCTGTGGTTTACAATATTACAATGACTGAACATAACATAAACATGGTGACTGTTTACGCTTCTTCGAGTGCGGCACTGGCCCCCGTTTACTACGCTGCTGCCCGGCGTTTGGGCAGTGAGTTGGCAAGCGCCGGGAAATCCATTATTTATGGTGCCGGTGGTGGTGGCTTGATGGGTGCCATGGCCGATGGGGCGCTGGACAGCAATGGGGAAGTTTTCGGGGTAGTACCCGGATTCTTGCAGGATCTGGAACTGACACACCGGGGGCTGACCGGTTTGTCTGTCGTCAAAGACATGCGCATCCGCAAGGAGATGATGCTTGAACGATCAGATGCTGTGGTCGCCTTGCCCGGTGGTTCCGGTACTTATGAAGAACTGTTCGAGGCTTTGACCCTGAAGCGCCTTGGCCAGTGGACGGGCCCCATCATCCTGGTGAATACCAACAACTTCTATGCCGGCCTGTTGCAGTTTCTCCAACACAGCATTGATGAACGCTTCATGGGCAGCAGCCATTTGAAGATGTGGTCTGTGGTGGATGAGCCCGAGCAGGTTCTGGAGGCGTTTGCCAATTCACATGCGTGGGACGGTCATGCGCTGCAATTTGCCAACGTAACATCAGCAAACGCTTGAATAAAAAACCACCAAGCAATCTCCACACCTTGCCTGCTGCACGCGGTTTCGCGTGGCTCACCGGCAGTTGGGGGTTGGTCAAAAGACAGCCGCTGAGGCTGTTATTGATCAGCCTTTTCCTGCAGTTCTTCCTGAGCTTCTCGCAGACCGGACCACTGGGCTTGCTGGTTATTTTGTGCCTGCCTGTTTTGAGTGCCGGCATGCTACAGGCTTTTTATGCGGTTGAACGGCGTGAAAAACCCATGCTGGCAATACTGTTTTTGCCTTTTACCTCCACCAAAACGCTCAGCCCCTTGCTTCTTCTGGGTGCTGTGACCATGGTGCTGGGCTTGCTGGTGGTGAGCCTGGGGATGTCGGGTCAGGTAATGAACATAGACGCCGATGTCATCAGTCGTATTGAACAGGGCGACCTGGAAGCGCTGCAGCTACTTGATCCTCAGCTAATGGAGACTGCTGTTATAGCCATGGTGATCGGTGCGGCTATCAGTGGCAGCATCAGCTATTTTGCCGTGCCTCTGATCTGGTTCAGAAAGCAGCGACTGGTTGGTGCGATCCGTTTGGGCCTGGTGGCGCTGGCGCGAAACTGGCGGCCATTGCTGGTCATTGGTGCGCTGCTGGGTTTGCTGGCTATCCCGATTGGCCTGTTGTTCGGTTCTTTCTATCTGTCTGCGTTGAGCAATGGAACTGCGTCACCTGTGCTGGCTTTCCTGATATTGCTGCTGGGGCCGGTGTTTCAATTGTTGTTGTTTGGCAGCCAATACCTGGCATTCAGGGATATTTTTGGCCTTGATGTTCAAGCCGATGCCGGGCAGGACCGCAAGGATAATCAGCTGCTGGCCTGATCTTCCATGGGCTTCTGGTTGGTAACCAGTATGCGGGAAAAAATTATTCCAACTTCGAACAACAGCCACATGGGCAAGGCTAACAGTGTCTGCGATATAACGTCCGGTGGGGTCAGTACCATGCCGAGGGCAAATGCGCCGACGATAATATAGGGCCGCCAACCGGCCAACTGGGCCGTTGTCGTGATACCTGTTGCCACCAGGATGATAGTTGCGATAGGTACTTCAAAAGTAATTCCAAAGGCAAAAAACAGGGTCATTACGAAATCCAGGTATTTGCTGATATCCGTCATCACCGCCACACCTTCCGGTGCCACCCTGGTCAGGAAACCGAATACCAGCGGGAAAACAACGAAGTAGGCAAATGCGCAACCGGTGTAAAACAGGAAAACTGAAGATAACAGCAGTGGCCGGGCCAGTCTCTTCTCGTGCTTGAACAGCGCCGGTGCAACGAAAGCCCATAACTGGTACATCACCACCGGAATGGCAACCATCACCGCAACCAGCAAGGTCAGTTTGAACGGTGTCAGGAACGGAGATGCCACGTCAATCGCAATCATGCTGCTGCCTTCAGGCATCTGTGCGATCCACGGAGATGCCAGCGCCTCATACAGTTGGCGGGAGAAAGGCAACAGCGCTACCAGTACCACAAAGACGGCCAGGCAGGCCTTTAACAGCCGGCTGCGGAGCTCGACCAGGTGCTGGAGGAAGGTTAATTCCTGGTCCTGTTCCGGAAGGTCAGGCGTTGTTGTCATTGCCTTTGCCATTGGTTGCCGGTTTTTCTTCCTGCGCAGGTTCGGGTTCGGTGCTTGGTGGGGTGGCCGTTGGCTCGGTTGGCTGAAGGGAAAGATCCCCAAGGTCGGGAAGGTCTGGAATGCCGGAACTCATATCCTTGCCGATACGCCGCAGTTCCTCACTGGCTTCCTTTATTGGTGCAGTGATATCAGCATCAGCCAGTTCTGTTTCGATGGTGTTGCGCAGGCTTACCCAGCTTGCCCGGGCCTTGCGCACAAAGCCGCCGAGTGTGCGTGCTACGGCGGGTAGACGCTCCGGCCCGAGGACGATGAGGCCGATCAGCGCCAGTAAAAAAAGTTCAGCAAAACCAACATCAAACATCTGTGTCGGTCGGGCGGGATGCCGGGGCTTTTTCCTGTTGTTCCTGCGGTTCTGCAGATGTGGATTCTGCCGTGGTTATTTTTTCCGGATCACCTGTTTCGGGCTCTTCTTCCATGCCCTTGCGAAAGCCCTTGATCGCGCCGCCCAGGTCAGAGCCAATATTCCGCAGACGCTTGGTTCCAAAAACCAGCACGACAATCAGCAACAGGATCAGCAGTTGCCAGGCACCTATTCCACCCATGATGTTTTAACTCCGGTGTTCTTTGAATGAAGGTATTTTAGCCCAAATACTGTGGCTTGGTTAAAAAATCAATACGGGCAGGGTGGTTAGTGGTAGCGACGGCGCAGGACAGTCAGTCCGGCGAATAGCAGAATAAATACTGCCAACAACCGTCCCGCAGCATCAAGTGTGGGGATACGCGGATAATAATCGTAACCGCAGGCAGCAGGTGGCGCGACCGCGAGACTTTCAAAGCCAACTTCGCCAGTGGTGGCGATCAGGGTCGCGGCACCGGTGCCGACATTGATTTGCAGAATCTCGCTGGGGTCAGCAGCATTGATGCGGCGATCGGTTATGGCCCACAAATTGCCACCGGTGTCGAACCCCATGCCACCCTGGTTGTAGATGCTGGCCTGCGGGCCAAGTGGTCCAACCAACGTAGCAATACCCGTCGTTGTATCTATGCGGTATAAATTTGGCGAATCAGTACTGCCGTTTTGCAGCAGACCGTTGCCCAGACCATAAAGCTGGGTAGGTGAGCCATAGGCTGCCAATGCGCTTATATTGACACCCAGCGCGCCAACTGTGCCGACTACCTGACTGCTCCCGTCCATGCCCAGGCGGTATAAGGTCTGGGTCGCGACAGAAGTGATGTAAAGAGAGTTGTTACAACTGAAGGTCATGCCGAAATCATTGCCGCCACCATTTGGCAGGCCAATCAGAGGAATTTCGTCCAGAAAGTTAATCGTACCCGACGCCGTGTTGATAGGGAACAGCGTCATCGAATCATCGTCAATACCCCACAGCGTGCCATCACGTGAGATGGCCAGACCCTCTGTATCAATGCGGGTGTTGATGCCGGATATCAGGGTACCCCGGCGCTGCTGGCCGCCGGTGGCAAGGTCGATCAGGTAAAGGCTGTCCTGGGTTCCCGGGTTGCCGCTATCCGAGTTAACGCTATACGCCATAGGCGCCGCATTCGCATTGATGGCGAACAGCGAAACAAGCGTTAACAGGATATATTGTAACTTCTTATTCATTCACGCAGCATCCAGCCTTGTTGCACACAGCAACTGGAAGGCTATGCTAGCAGAAAAAACAGTCTTTACAAAACCTTATGTGATGCATTAAGCGCGTTGCAACACCTTGTTGTGAATCTGCAACATACTTGATGAGGGTCATGAAAAATGCAGCTGATTCAGGATAGGCTTGAGATTCCCCTGATGGCAGCGTTTCAAGACCTCATTCGCTGTCAATCGGGCTTGAATATGGGGCGAACAAACCGCAGAATTGATGGGCATGTCGCATTTTGACAACAAATAACTTTTTTCTGATTTTAGGGGGCTGAATGCCTGACAAGGGTATTTTACTGGTTAACCTTGGCACGCCGGAGACACCGGAAAGTGCTGATGTGGGAAGTTTCCTGACTGAATTTCTTTCTGATCCCCGGGTGGTTGATTTGCCGCGCTGGTTTTGGATACCTCTGCTGAAACTCGTCATCATGCCTTTACGTAAGGGGAGAACCGCCAGTGCATACAAAAAAATCTGGCTGGATGGGGGTTCCCCTTTACAGGTTTACTCCGATGCCCTGGCTTCCGGCCTGAGGCAACAACTGGGCGGCCAGGCGACAGTCCGGCTGGCGATGCGTTACGGCAATCCCGATCTTCAAAGCGAACTGGAATCCATGCGCAACGAAGGCGTTGAGGAGCTCATTGTTTTGCCGTTATACCCTCAGTATTCAGTGACCACAACAGAATCTGTTTTTGACGCAGTAACTGCAGCCTTGCGTGTGCTGGACTGGCAACCGGTGACGCATCTGGTGAAGCAATACCATGATAACCCCGGATGGGTTCATTCCATCGCCAGCTCGGTTCGAAACTTTCGCCTGCAGCATGGCAAGGCGGAGAAATTGTTGTTTTCCATGCACGGTCTTCCGCAGCGGCTGGTAGAGGCAGGTGATCCGTACGAGCAGCAATGCCGCCAAAGCGTTGCTGCGGTGGCTGATGTGCTGGACATGCAAGAAGACTGCCTGCTGACTTACCAGTCCCGTGTCGGTCGTGAGCCCTGGCTGCAGCCTTACACTGATGAAGTTATCAGGAAGCTGGGTGAATCCGGAGTCGAACATATCCAGGTTATCAGCCCGGGGTTTTCAGTGGACTGTCTTGAAACACTTGAGGAAATTGCCATCCGGTATCGTGAGCTGTTTATCTCGGCGGGCGGTAAGAAACTGGAATACATACCAGCACTGAATGATTCAGATGCCCATGTGAGTGTGCTTGCATCGGTCGTGGAGCCGTATCTGGAGAGCCAGGACTGACGGCATTGGTCCGGGAAGGTTGATTTGCACATTGCGTGAGTGGTTGCATCAGGTCACAATTCAGCTATGGATATATTCAGGGTTTTTCAGGTAGAGGCTGCCCATCGGCTGCCCAATGTTCCCGCCGGGCATAAATGCGCGCGCCTGCACGGGCATTCTTTTCATATTGAAGTGCATGTGTCAGGGCCGGTGGGAGAGTCGACTGGCTGGGTCATGGATTTTGCAGATTTGCGGCGAATATTTCAGCCGGTATTTGACCAGTTGGACCACCATTACCTGAATGAGATTGACGGCCTTGAAAATCCGACCAGTGAAAATCTGGCGCGCTGGATCTGGCAGCAGCTTGCATCTGGCCTTGATGGTCTTAGCAAGATTGTTGTGCAAGAAACCTGTAATGCCGGTTGCATATATCGAGGCGAGTAGCCCGACTGCCGGTTAAACCTGCCAATTTAAAATGAGGGCCGACGGTTATGGTCGCTGGCGTTGTACGACAAAACCACTGTCGAATTTACGCATCCAGGCCGTAAAGCTCCGACGGCCCTCCAGGGCATTTTTCAACCGCGCCTTGCTACAGGTGTATCACGATCCGGACTTGCATCAGCAGCCGGCACAACCATGATTACTGTCACAGAAAGGTTTTTTACTCGATTTTCCACAGCGGCAAAGCGCACCACTCATGGTGATACATTCCTGGCCTTTCCGGTTGTAGATGCGTAAATAGCCGCGGAACTTGAGGGGGCCATTTTTGATACAAGTGACGGTAATGATCTGTGGCCGGTTGACTGGCATCCAATCGGAAACCCGTTGCACAGCACCGCTGTCGATAAACTCGATGTCGAGATGCTGATCGTCACACAGGGGTTTGTTTTTAGATGCGCCGCAGCGGCACAGGCTCAAGTAGTTGGCGTGTGTAACAGACCCGTCTTCGTTGATCAGGGTGATGTTTCCCGTCATAACCAACGGGCCACCGTTACTGACAAGCAGTTCGTTTGGACGGCCAAGTCGCCTGATGACACGCTTGCTTCCGCGCTGTTCGCGAAACCATCGGTCAAGTGCTTTTTCGTCTGTGCTTTCTCGCTTGTTTTTACCCTGTCCGGGTGTATCGGGCTGAACCTTTTTCGGGTTCGTTTCAACGCTGTCAGATTGGGGGTCTGTGTCTGACCATTCAACAGGTTTGGGGTAAACCTTAAGTGCGTCTTCCATGACAAAACTTCTCCAGTAAGCCTATTCCCTTAGTTATACTGAACAACCTACAATACTCGCTCTACCTGTAATTACAAGGGAATCCATGAAAAACCTGCTGTTGGTACTGCTCGCGCTGCTCCCTTTTAATGCATTTTCAGCACCTGAATCCATGCCGGACCGGGTGCGTGGTGATGGACCGTTCGAGCGCTTGATTTTACGTGACGTCATTATCGTCAATGGTGAAGGCGCGCCTCCGGTTGGACCGATGGATGTGCTGATAGAGGGCAATCGGATTGTTCAGATACGCAACCTGGGGTTATTGCGCCCGGTACCCGAGAGCAAACGCATAGCAGCACTGCCCGGTGACCAGGTTATGGAACTGGATGGGCACTACCTGTTGCCGGGTTTTATCGATTTACACGCGCATTTTGGTGGTGATGCACAAGGTGTCAGCGCGGAATACGTGGCCAAGCTGTGGCTGGGCCACGGTATTACATCCATTCGCGAGCCAGGTAGTATTAATGGACTGGATTGGGTGCTGGCGCATCAGAAGCGCAGTAACCGCAATGAAATTGCAGCACCAAGAATCTTTCCGTACGTGGTCTTCGGACAGGGTGAGGATGGTCCCTTTCTGACCGAAGCAGATGCCCGCCACTGGGTTCGTAAGGTCGCAAAAAAGGGTGCTCTTGGGATCAAGTTCTTTGGTGCCCCCGCCAACATTATGCAGGCAGCGCTGGATGAAGCCGGCAAAGTGGGCCTCGGCTCAGCCATGCACCATGCCCAATTGGATGTGGTGCAATGGAATGTGATGGATTCCGCCCGTGCGGGTATGACCTCCATGGAACACTGGTATGGTTTGCCGGAGGCCATGTTTGTGGATCGTGTCATCCAGGATTACCCGGCAGACTACAACTACACACACGAGCAACACCGTTTTGGTGAAGCCGGCCGCCTGTGGGTACAGACGGCAAAACCGGGTTCTGAAAAGTGGAACCAGGTACGTGATGAACTGATTTCACTGGATTTCACCATCAATCCGACGCTGACCATTTATGAAGCCAGTCGTGACCTGATGCGTGAAATGAATGCGGACTGGCAGAAAGAATATACGCCGCCTGCGTTGTGGCAGTTTTTCCAGCCTTCTCTGGCTTCACATGGTTCCTACTGGTATGACTGGACCACAGCCGATGAGATTGCCTGGAAGAATAATTATCGTATCTGGATGCAGTTTCTGAATGACTACAAGAATCACGGTGGCCGCGTGACACTGGGTTCAGATGCGGGCTACATCTGGAAGTTGTACGGCTTTGGTTATATCCGTGAAATGGAATTGTTACAGGAAGCCGGCTTCCATCCACTGGAGGTTTTGCGCTCGGCAACCTATCTCGCAGCCCAGGTGCTGCACATGGAAGACCAGATTGGTTCAGTGCGGGTCGGTAAATTGGCGGATCTGGTCATTGTCGACCAGAACCCGATGGCCAATTTCAAGGTGCTGTATGGTACCGGCCACTTCAAGCTGGGCGCTGACAATAAGCCCGAGAGGGTTGGTGGCGTAACCTACACCATCAAGGATGGCATTGTTTATGATGCCAAAGAGCTGCTCGCAGACGTCAGAAAAATTGTCCGCGACGCCAAAGCCGAATAGTCAGGAGGCTGCGGGTTCTGTCGTGGCGGCCATATATGCCTTGATATCAGCCAGCACCTCGTCGGTGTGCTTGTCCGGGTCGACATCATCGTAGTGTTTGACGATCTTGCCCTCCGGGTTGATCAGGAAAGACTGACGGCTTGCCAGCTTCAATAGTTTGAAGTCGCGCAGTACGCCGTACGCCCGTGAAGTATCACCACTCTCGTCGGAGAGGATGGTAAAAGGCAGTTTGTACTTGTCAGAAAACTCCTTGTGCGAGTCCACATCGTCAACACTTATGCCAATGATTGCTGCACCAATGGCCTTAAAAGCGTAAATGTTATCGCGGAAGTTACAGGCCTCGGTGGTACACCCGGGCGTGTCGTCGCGGGGGTAGAAATAGACTGCCAGCCACTGGCCGCGATAGTCTTCCAGCGCATGCCAATCGCCGTTTTGATCCTGCAGCCTGAATGCTGGAGCTTCTGAGCCCACAGCAGGTGGTTCGCCGGCAAAAGCCGGTGAGGACAAAAATATAATCAATAACGCAAGCAGGACTCTTCTCATGGTCGGGTATCCTTTGAGCAAGGGCTTAAGATGAAAATACAATTCTTGGCCGGTTAAACAGCGTCGCAGCAACCGCTGCAAACACCAGCCCGATTAACAGTGTACTGCCCATCGACAGTAACAACCATAGCATCGGCACGGACTCACCGCGGATAAACTCACCGATCAGCAAGTTCTGGGAAAACATGGGCACCAACATCATCCAGGTCACGGGCGTTACCGGGTTGACCATAAAAATGATGCTTGGAATCATCGGGATCATGAACACCAGCCCCATATACGACTGGGCTTCACGCAGGCTCTTTGCCAGCGCGGCCAGGGTGGTCAACATGGCTGCAGCCAGTATCACCACCGGTGAAATTGCCAGCAGAATGCCGCCAACTGCCCCCATACTGAGACTCAGGTCGACACCCAGCGCACCCATTGGCAGCAGCGGAAAAGCGATGCGGAAAGACAGCAGGGTCAAGAACAGGGAAGCGAAGGCGTAGGTTGCCGTGGCTGCCATTTTCCCCAGCATAATCTGCCAGCGAGGTACCGGATTGATGAGCAGGGGTTCCAGTGATTTACGCTCTTTCTCGCCCGCTGTTGAGTCAACCGCCAGGTGCATGCCGCCGGTAAATGCGGTAATCATCAGCACATAGGGCAACATCAGCATCACCAGCATGCCACGGCTTTGCGGCGTGGATAAATCAATGTCTTTGACCATGACCGGTGTACGGATAGACGGTGAAACACCCCTTAGCTGCAGTCGCAACTGGCCAATCTGGGCACCGTAGCCCATCAGCAGGCGCTTGATGCGGCGCATTGGTATATCAGATTCGCGCCGTGATGGATCGGCGATCACCTCAATCACAGCAGGCTTACCTTCTTGCCACTGCTGTGGATATTTCTCCGGAATGTGCACGATCACCTGTACTTCCTGTGATCTGACCAGGCTTTCAGGGTCTTCCGGCGCGGGCTTGATGATGACACCCTGCTGTTCCAGAAAGTTCACCAGGTTAGGTGCGTGCTCTGCACCAATCACGGGTACTTCCAGCACCTGTTCGGCGCGCTCCTGCTGTTTGCTGGTGGCGAAATACCCCAGCCCGATAAACAGGATTGGAAACAGGATGGGCCCGAGCAACACCGAATTAAACAACGACCGCCTGTCGCGCAGGTTTTCACGTATTTCTTTTTTATAGATCGTGCCCAGACCGCTCATGCCAGCAGGCCCTCTTCGGTGCCGATCAAATGAACAAAGGCGTCTTCCAGTGAATCGCAATGACTTTGTTCCAATAATTCCGCTGCTGTGCCATCCGCAGCAATCTCACCTTTGGCGATAATGATGATCCGGTCACACAGGGCTGCGACCTCCTGCATGATGTGAGTGGACAACACCACTGAATGCCCGGCTTCTTTCAAGCTCAGAATATAGCGGCGCAGTGCCCGTGTACTCATCACGTCGAGCCCATTGCTGGGCTCGTCCATCATCACGGTTTGTGGTTTGTGCACCATTGCGCGGGCAATGGCTACCTTAACCCGTTGCCCCTGTGAAAAGCCCTCGGTGCGCCGATCGATAAAATCAGCCATATCCAGTGTGCCGACCAGTTCTTCTATGCGCGTGTTGATCTTCGCAGGCGACATGCCGTGCAGACTGCCGAAGTAAGCGATGTTCTCCCGCGCACTCATACGTACATACAATCCCCGGCTGTCGGGTACGACGCCGAGTGTGCGTTTGATGGCCATGGCATCTTTGCAAGGGTCCAGGCCGTCAATCCGGATTTCACCCTCGTCGGGTGGCAGCAACGAATACAACATGCGCAAGGTGGTGGTTTTACCCGCACCATTCGGCCCCAGCAGTCCGGTGATCTGGCCATCGGGAACTTCGAATGAAATACCCCTGACGGCTTTAACATTACCGAAGGATTTATGCAGGTTGGTGACTTTGATCATGGGTCAGGTCCGAGCAGGCTGGTAAAAAATGGTGCGGGGAGAATATTCTCCAGGCAGCTTGTATCAAGGTCTGCAACACTGCCCTGGTCGATAAAAGCGGTGGTGATATCACGCAGGCAAATGTTCTTCATCACAGAATGTGCCCGACCGCGGGCCACCAGGTTAAGGCTGTTGGAAAAAGTTTCCGCCGCCTGCGCTGCATAGTGTGGTGGTGTGACAGGATCGCGTTCACCTGACATCAATAAAACCGGGATATCCGATTCAACCGGATCGTGAAAGCCCTGTGGGATTTCAGCATGGGGCCAGACCTGACATTGTGTATCTACCATCTTCAGAAACAGGTCGCCCATCAACGTGTGGCTATAGTCTGCAGACAGGTCCATGAAGGGATAGTCCTCACTGCACAGCACGGAAAGCTCCATGCCCCGGGCCAGCATCTCGTTGAGTCCGGACATGACGATCGTGGCCTGGCTGGCCAGTCGGGCCAGCTTGCCCGTGTTCAGTGCTTCGTGCACCAGCAGCGGGATCAAGGCCTGGGTTTCACTCGCATAGCTCAAAAAACGGATCGCTACCGCCAGCGTGTCAGCAGTGAGGAGTACTTGCTGTTGCTGGCCAGTCACCGGGTTGATGATGGCAATTTCCCGGGGCTCATCGCGTAGCTGTGCAAACAGTGCATTCAGTTCGTCGGCGTGGCCCGGATAGAGGCCATTACAAGCTTCATCAGCGGCGCAGTCACTGAAAACTGCGGCGACACTCCGGTCCAGCATAGGTGCGTGTTCCTGGCCCAGTGCCAACTGCATCGGCACCACGCTGTCGAGTGTCACAGTGCGGACTGTTTGTGGAAAATTCCGCAGATAAACCTGCGCAGCACGGGTACCGTAAGACACACCGATAAGGTTGATTTTGTCGTAACCCATGGCCTCACGCACCCGGTTGTAATCGCCCATGGCGATGGTGGTGGTGTAAAAGCGCGGGTCGCCATCGAGTGCCATCAGGCATTTTTCTGTTTCCGAGCGGATCAGGTCCAGGTCAACCTCCTGGTTAAGATCTTCTTCGAGCTCGGATGTACAAGTCAGTTTGTTGGATTTGCCTGTGCCGCGCTGGTCGATCATGACGATGTCCCGGTCTTTACGTATTTGCCTCAGGGTGGGCTGAATCATGACCCAGGTTTCAGTTGCAGCCTGGCCGGGACCACCGGCAAAAAAGAAAACCGGGTCCGGCTTCGTTGTTGCACCGGCAGCCGGGGCCACCGCGATATTCAGGCTGATTCTACGGCCATCCGGGTCTGCAGGGCTCTCAGCAACCTCCAGCGAGCCACATCGTGCTTCAGCGGTGAAATTTGTGCTGGGAAGGTTCAGCACGCAGTTGCTGAACTCGATCTGGTTCGAATCCGGCAATGCGATGGCAGCGGTTGGTGCTGCCAGTAATAGCAGCAATCCGTAAAGAAAAAATTTATTCATTTAAGAAACATCATCAAACCGACAAGTAAGAGTAAACAGCCTGTCCGTCTGCGTCCATAGGCTATTTGTCATGCTCGCCCCGCAAAAGTTGGCGTGGTTTCCTGTTGTTATGTAAAGGTAAGCCAGCAACCTTTGCAGGTAAATATCCCATCGTGTTGCGCTATACTGCCCAGCTTGTTCCAAGCAGGTCTGCCTTTAGCATGAATGCACTCGAAGTTAATAACCTGAAGAAAACCTATGCCAACGGTGTGCAGGCATTGAAAGGTATCAGCCTGAACATCAAGGACGGTGACTTTTTCGCCTTTCTGGGGCCCAACGGGGCCGGTAAATCCACCTTGATAGGCATCATCAGCTCTTTGGTCAACGCCAGTTCGGGGGAAGTAAAAGTTTTTGGCACCAGCGTGCAGACGAGTCGCTCGAAGGCCATGTCGCATATCGGCCTGGTCCCGCAGGAGCTGAACTTTAACCAGTTTGAGAAGCCACTGGAGATCATCGTCAACCAGGCGGGTTATTACGGCATTGATCGTAAAACCGCATTGCACAGGGCTGAAAAATACCTGCGGCAGTTGCAACTCTGGGATCAACACGACAAGATTTCCAGGATGCTGTCCGGTGGTATGAAACGACGCCTGATGATTGCCCGCGCAATGGTCAATGAACCGCGCTTGCTGATCCTTGACGAGCCCACGGCGGGTGTTGATATTGAAATACGCCGGTCGATGTGGGAGTTCATTCGTGAGATCAATGAAAATGGCACAACGGTGCTTCTGACCACCCACTATCTGGAGGAAGCAGAAGAGTTGTGCCGCAACATTGCGATCATTGATCACGGTGAGATTATTCAGAATACTGACATGAAGACATTGCTGGGTTCGCTGGATGTTGAGACCGTGATACTGGATGTGCGCGAACCGTTGTCAACAGCACCGCAGATCGACGATATGAAACTGCACTTGCGTGACCCGTTCACATTGGAAGTATCGTTGCCCAAGGAGAAGTCACTCAATGCCCTGTTTTCCTCCCTCGACAATGAACGTATCAGCGTGTTGAGTATGCGCAACAAGGCCAACCGCCTTGAGGAGCTGTTTTTGCGGCTGGTTGATAGCGGCTCAACGACATGAACGCCAGCGTGAACTGGACTGGTTATAAGACGATCGTGCGTAAAGAAGTAGTGCGGATTCTGCGCATCTGGGCCCAGACCGTGGTGCCGCCAGCCATTACGATGACACTTTATTTCATAGTCTTCGGCAACCTTATCGGCCGGCGTATTGGTGAGATGGGTGGCTTTGACTACATGCAGTTCATCGTTCCGGGATTGATCATGATGTCGGTGATTACCAGCTCATATGGCAACATGGTATCGTCCTTTTTTGGTGCCAAGTTTGGCCGCCACATCGAAGAGTTGCTGATTTCACCACTACCCAACTGGGTCATCCTGGCGGGTTACGTCACCGGTGCCCTGGCTCGGGGCATGATGGTGGGAGCAGTAGTGATGGTGATTTCACTGTTTTTTACCCGCGTGGAAGTGCAGCACCCGCTGGTCATGGTATCGGTGCTGTTACTGACTTCGATTGTGTTTGCGATGGCCGGCATGGTGAATGCTATTTTTGCCAATAAGTTTGATGACATTGCCATTGTCCCAACCTTCATATTGACGCCACTGACCTACCTGGGCGGGGTGTTCTATTCGATCAGCCTGTTGCCGGATTTCTGGCAGAAGATATCGGCGTTTAACCCGATTCTCTACATGGTCAACGGCTTCCGCTATGGCATTCTGGGCGTATCAGATGTTCCGATTGCCTGGGCCTACGCCATTATTCTTGCTTTCGGCGTTATTCTGGCCAGCCTGTGCCTGTGGTTGTTACACCGCGGCATCGGCATGCGGAGCTGAGCCGGTTTCTGAATTTTCAGGACTTGCCTGGCGGGCTAAGTTAAAATACAGGCTTATATATCCATATTTGATGAAGAAACTTGATGACAGAAGACTATAAAACTGAACACGCGCCGATCAACTGGCCGGTAACCCTGGTGCTGGGACTGACCTTTCTGGCTGCCATCACTGTCGTGCCCTGGTACGGCATCGCCTACGGGTTCAGCGGCTGGGCCTGGGCCTTTTTCGTAATTTTCCTGATCGCCGGTGGCATCGGAATTGGCAGCGGTTACCATCGCCTGTGGTCCCATCGTGCCTACCAGGCGCACTGGATCATGGGTTTGTATCTGGCGATTGTCGGTGGCATGACCGTGCAGAACAGCATTCTGGTGTGGTGCATCCGCCACCGCATCCATCACCGTGATGTTGACGATAATGACAAAGACCCATACTCCATTGGCCGTGGCTTCTGGTTCGCCCACATTGGCTGGATGCTAAGGGATTACGAAAGTGGCAAACTGGACTGGAGCGTTGTGCCGGATTTGCAGCGCGATCCGGTTGTTGTCTGGCAACATAAGTATTATTGGCCGCTGGTACTGGTAACCAACATTGCATTGCCCGTGTTACTGGGTTGGCTGGTGGGTGATATCTGGGGCGTGGTGCTGCTGGCGGGTGTTTTGCGTCTGGTGGTCAGTCACCATGTGACATTTTTCATCAACTCACTGGCACACATGTGGGGTAGCCGTCCCTTTACCGATGAGAACACCGCGCGGGATAACTGGTTTTTGGCCATCGTTACCTATGGTGAGGGTTATCACAATTTCCATCACCTGTTCCAGAGCGACTACCGCAACGGCATACGCTGGTGGCAGTACGACATCAATAAGTGGTTTATTGCCGTTTGCGCGCAACTGGGGTTGGCAAAAAACCTCAAGCGTACGCCGGATTTCAAAATACAGCGTGCCCGCCTGAACATGATTTTCAAGCGTGCGCAGGAAAAAATTGATAAATCAGTGGATAATCCACGCTGGCGTGAGTTGTTCGAAACAGAGTATGCGCAGTTCAGGAAAACCATCGCTGAATGGCAGCAACTGCAGATGGAAAAAGTCCAGCAGAGCCGGCAAAAACTGGTTGATGCCATTGATCAGAGCGCACTGACCGCGCGCTACCGTGAACTGGAAAAAGAACTGAAGATGCAGCGCAAGCGCATTGTCCTGCTGACCACACAATTCTACGGTTAAATTAAAAGGGGCCTGACGGCCCCTTTGTTTTCTCATGCCTTGCTAACGGGCATCCTGATTTACGTACATCCGGCCAGCACCATTTTGTTGGCTGCCATGGGTATT
Source organism: Gammaproteobacteria bacterium (assembly GCA_024277815.1). Lineage (GTDB taxonomy): Bacteria > Pseudomonadota > Gammaproteobacteria > Xanthomonadales > SZUA-36 > SZUA-36. Next base: position 9,501 of record JAJRUM010000034.1, on the reverse strand, counting down.
TTCCCAGCCAGTCAGAGGTGGAAGAACGCTCTGGCGTTGCGGGTGGTGGCCTCGGCCAGTGCGTGTGGGTGTTCAGTCCGGCAGGCGGCCAGCGTGCCGAGTATCCAGGGCAACCAGCGGGGCTCATTGCGGTGGCTTTTGACCCGCGGGCGCAGGTTACGCGGCTTCAGGTAGGGTGCGTCGGTTTCTATCATCAGGCGGTTGGCTGGAATATCCTGCATGAAATCTTTCATGTGCGTACCGCGCCGTTCATCGCAGATCCAGCCGGTGATACCGATATGACAATCGAGATCAAGGTAGTCGTGCAGTTCCGGCTGGCTGCCGGTGAAGCAATGCACCACTACTTCATTCAGTTGGTCACGGTAGTCCTTCAGCAGAGCCAGGAAATCGTTGTGTGCATCCCGTTGGTGGAGGAAAAGCGGCAGACGACTGGCAATGGCTATCTGTATCTGGCGCTCAAATGAGGAGCGCTGTGCATCCCGGGGTGAAAAATCACGGAAATAATCCAGCCCGGTCTCACCAACAGCAACGACCTCCCGCTCTGTAACCAGGCTGCGCAGTAAGCTGTCGGTCTCGTCGCTGTAATCGGATGCGCGGTGTGGGTGTACGCCTGCGGTGGCGAATAATTCACCCGCCCGGGCTTTAGCCAGCTCCAGCGCAGCCAGGCTGCCGTCAGCACTGGCACCTGTCACCACCATCTGCACTACACCGGCTTGTTGGGCCGCCTCAATGACCTCGTCACGATCGCTGTCGAACGAATCGTGGGTCAGGTTGCAGCCGATATCGATCAGTTCCATGCTTCTCCCGCTAACACCAGGCCTGATTTATGTTCAGGATGGCGCGCATTGTAATGGTTTTTTTAAGTAAAGGTGCTTGCACCCGTTCTTCGATGCCATACAATTCCTTTCCATGACGAGTAAAACCAACGCCCTGTGGCGATTGATGCGATTTGATCGGCCAATCGGGATACTGTTGTTGCTGTGGCCGACACTGTGGGCACTGTTCATCGCGGGCGAGGGCAGCCCCACGTTTAAGAATATTTTAATTTTCTGTACCGGTGTTGTGCTGATGCGTGCCGCCGGTTGCATCATGAATGATGTGGCTGACCGGGATTTTGACCCCCACGTGGAGCGCACCCGCTGTCGGCCGATAGCGGCGGGGGAGCTGACTGTAAAAGAGGCGCTGGCGGCCTTTCTGGCTTTGATGTTGCTGGCATTTGGGCTGGTGTTGATGACCAACCTGCTGACCATCAAGCTGGCCTTCGCCGGCGCGGCGTTGGCCGCCTCTTATCCGTTCTTCAAGCGCTGGACACACTTCCCGCAGGTAGTGCTGGGGTTGGCATTCGGCTGGGGCATTCCGATGGCGTTTGCGGCAGAGAACGGCTACGTGGCGCCGGTTGCATGGTTGATCCTGCTGATAAACGTTATCTGGTCGGTTATTTATGACACCCTGTACGCCATGGTGGATCGTGAGGATGATATTTCCATCGGCCTGAAGTCCACTGCCATCCTGTTCGGCCGGCATGACCTGCTGATCCTGCGTGTGTTGAAAGTGGTGATGGTTGCCCTGCTGCTGGTACTGGGGGCAGAGCTGCAGTTGAGCTGGCCGTGGTTCGCCGGGGTCGCTGTTGCTGCAGGACTGTTTATCTGGCAGCAAACACAGGCGGCAGGTCGTGAGCGTGAAGGTTGTTTTAAAGCTTTCCTGAATAACAACTGGGTGGGTGTGGCCATCCTTGCCGGTTTGCTGTCAGCTTACCTGGTTGGCTGACAACGGTGTTTTCAAAGCCACTGTCGCCAGCAGACCAGGTGTTCATCCGGCCTCCGGAAGCGGCAGACGAGAAGCCCTTTCTGCGGGCCATGCGCGACAGCGTAGGTTTGCACTATCCCTGGTTGTCAGCACCCAAAGACCACAAAGCCTGGGTCCGTTACATGAACCGCCTGCAACGGCAGACAGAAGCCGGGTTCCTGGTCCGGCGGGTGGGTGATGGCGTGATCTGTGGTGTGATCAACCTCAATATTATTACCTTCGACGCTTTGTGCAGTGCTTACACCAGCTACTACGGCGTGGCCGGGTTAACCGAAAAAGGGTATATGAAGGAAGGTTTGATGCAAGTGATCCGCCACGCCTTTGATGAGCTGGGTTTGCACCGGCTGGAAGCCAACATACAGCCGGATAACCTGGCCTCCATCGCGCTGGCACAGAGTGCCGGTTTTCGCTACGAGGGATATTCCCCCCGTTACCTGATGATCAATGGTGAGTGGTGCGACCATGAACGCTGGGCTGTGTTGGCCGATCATGATCAGCATAACGGTTGACTATACGACTTACTGATGTGCAGGCACCGCACGGGTCGGCACCCACACGTCGACACGCCTTGCACCCGCCTTTTTCAGAACCCTGGTGCACTCTGAAACGGTTGTGCCGGTTGTCATGACATCGTCTATCAGTGCTACGTGTTGCCCCGGTAGTCTATTGCCATGCCAGTAAAACGCCCCGCGCACATTGCTGCGACGTTGTTTCCGGCTCAGGCCTGATTGTGCGCTGGTGTTTCTGGTGCGCCGCAAGCCGGTGGCAATGTGTGGGATGCCAAGTGCCTTGCTGATGTGGTTGCTGATCTCACAGGCCTGGTTGAAGCCACGTTTTAGCATACGGATGCGATGCAGCGGCACCGGGATCAAGGTGTCGGGCAGGGTGAAACCCCCGGCACTGATACAGGCGCACAGCAGATGGCTCAATACGCGGCCTTCGGCGAGCTGTCGGTGGAATTTCAATGCCCGCACCAACTGATCTGCGGGAAAGGCATATTCCAATGGGCTGACGGTGCGGTGGAAAGGCGGAGGAGCCTGCTGGCACTGGCCACAAACCTGGTTACGGCCTGTGGGCAATGGCAAGCCACATTGCAGGCATTGCGGCCCGGCCCATGGCAGGTCCTGCCAGCAGGGCTCACAGATACTAATGGCGCCTGACGACATTCCACAAAGAACACAGTGTGGCGGCAGCAGCATATTCAGTAGCTTGTGCCAGTGGTGGGTGCCTTTCGGTATGGAGATTGCGTTTTGTTTGGACATGGTGTGCTTTTTTTACGCCAATCCTGCTAAAGTTCAAACCCATAAATGCCTGCTGTCAGGTAAGTTTTTTCCTTTATATTTGCAGGCAATATGTTCACTGCCTGTTGGTTGTACATGGGTAGCCATGCAAGAGTGACAAACCAGAGATGCCTGAATGAGCCTTACGCCCTTAGATAAAAATGCCATCCGGCAAGCATATGACCGTGCTGCTGCCAGCTACCGCAGCCATGCGGTTCTGGAGCGTGAAATTGAATCACGGTTGCTTGAACGCATCGGGTTCCTGCGCCAGCAGCCAGCGCGGGTGATCGATATAGGCTGTGGGCCAGCCACTGCCAGCAAGGTGCTGGCAGACCAGTTTGAGCAGGCCAGCGTGATTGCCCTGGACTGGTCTGCCGCCATGCTCCGGCAGGCGGTCACTGCGGCAGGAGGGCAGCCCCTGATGTTGCGTGCCGACATGCACTCGATACCGGTTGCAGCGCGCAGTGTGGACCTGGTTTTTTCCAATCTGGCGTTGCAGTGGAGTTATGACCTGCCAGCAGTTTTTCAGGAGTTTCGCCGCATCATGCGGCCCGGGGCGATGCTGGTTTTCACCTGTTTTGGCCCGGATACCCTGATGGAACTGAAGCAGGCGTGGCGGACCGTGGACGATCGGCCACATGTAAATAACTTTCCTGATATGCATGATATTGGCGATGAGCTTATGTCTGCTGGCTTTGCCGAGCCGGTCATGGATGTAGAGCGATTGACGTTGGAATATCCGAGTGTGATGGCCATGATGCGGGAGCTTAAAGGCAGCGGTGCGCACAATGTCGCGGTTGAAAGGCGGCGTGGGCTGACAGGTAAAGCACGACTTTTGGCGATGCAGCAGGCTTATGAGCAGTTCCGCCGTAATGATCGCTATCCGGCCAGTTACGAAATCATTTATGGCGCGGCATTTGCCCCGGCTGAGGGCCAGCCTATGCGAACTGCGGAAGGGGAGGTTGCGACATTTTCGATCGATGCCTTGCGCTCTCGTAAGTGAATTTATTCAAGTTATTGAAATGTTAGGTGTATATGATTTTTTTAATAATAATTTTAATATAAAAAAGTACCAATCTGCATTTTAAAACCCAATCATTTGCGCTATGCTTAGATCAGTAAAGGGGTGTTCTAATAACCCCAATACCTTTTTAAATCTGACCCGTTTGGGTCTGCAGCATCGAGAATGGCATTCCCCTTATGTCACCTCGTATTGAAGTCCTGGCTACTTTTGCATTTGGACTTTGATGAAAGGACCGGTTGACCCCTTACCGGTCCTTTCTTTTATTGGGGCTCCGGAAATCGTATGGAAGATCAAATCAGGGTAGGTGCGGCCTGGCCAGGTAGGCGTTGCTTTGCATTTCTGTCAGGCGGCTGGCTGTGCGTTGAAACTCAAAAGCCAGGCGTTTGCCGGTGTAGAGGCCGTTGATCGGGACGGTTGCGGAGACCAGCAACTTGACGTTGTGGTCGTAGAATTCGTCAACCAGGTTGATGAAACGGCGTGCAGCATCGGCATTGCTTTCATCCATGCGTGGTATGCCCGACAGCAAGACAGTGTTGAAAGCGCGGGCGATTTCGATGTAGTCGGAGGTGCTGCGGGCCTGTTCGCAGAGGACTTCGAAGCTGAACCAGACGGTACCGTCACCCCTTTGCTGTGCATGCAGCGTGCGGCCGTTGATTTCGAGGCGGGCGTCCAGGCTGCAGTCGCCAGACATACGCCTGAACGCGTCCGCCAGGCTGGAGTCTGCATGTGCATTCAGGGGCTGAAGATAGGTTTCCGAGCGTTGCAGTATGCGCAGGCGAAAATCCTGTGGGCCATCGACCTGTATGCTTTCCGTGTGGGCTTTCAGTGCTTCAATGGCCGGCAGGAACTTGGCACGCTGCAGACCGTCCCGGTACAGGTTATCCGGCGGCACATTAGACGTTGCGATCAGGGTGACGCCTTCCGCAAATAACGCCTGCAGCAGCCCGCTTAGCAGCATTGCATCGGCAATATCCGCAACAAAAAATTCGTCAAAACACAGTACACGACAGTGTTGTGCCCATTGGCGGGCAATTTCCGGTAGCGGGTCACGGGTATCCGGCATGTCGTTGAGGGCTTTGTGTACACGTGCCATAAAGCGGTGAAAGTGGATGCGTTGTTTGTCTTCACCCGGCAGGCTGTCGAAAAACAGGTCCATCAGCCAGGTCTTGCCACGCCCTACGCTACCCCACAGGTACAGGCCTGTTACAGGTGTGCGGCGCTGCTTGCCCAGCTTTGCCCACCAGCTTGTCCCGGTGCTTTCGTTGAGCTCGCCCCAGACCCGGTCGAGTTGTTCTATGGCGCAACGCTGTGCAGTATCTGCTTTGTAGTCGCCATCAGAAATCAGGGCTGTATAAATGGCCAGGGGTCTGCGTTGCACCAAGGGGCTTCGCTAGCGGGTGAGTTTTTCTGGCAGGTTCGGGCGTACACCGTTTTTCAGCAGGCCGCGTAAATCCATCAACCGCCGGTGAAAGAAGTGGCCAGCCTGTTCCATCACCAGCAGTTCTGGTTCTGGTTTGACTTTTTCGAGCCAGCAAACGACATCTTCCAGGCAGACGACTTCATCTTCATCACCCTGGATAACCACCCAGGGGCATTCGGGATGTTGCAATTCGGAGAACTCGAAGCGGTCAACGGGCGGCGCAATGGATATCAGCTGTCCAAGTTTCAGGTTCTGCGCGGCGCGCAGCGTGATAAACGCCCCGAACGAAAAGCCTCCAAGCCAAAGGTCATCATTTGGCCGGCATTGCCGTACCCACTCGATGACGGCAAACAGGTCATCGGTCTCGCCGTAGCCCTCATCATGTTCGCCACCACTTTCACCTGCACCACGGAAATTGAAGCGGATGGTGCGCAGGCCAAGCTCACGCATGGAGCGCTCCATAATGGTGACAACCTTGTTGTGCATGGTGCCGCCATGCAGGGCGTGTGGGTGACATATGACCATTGTGGCCGGGCGTTCTTCTTCAGGTTCGGGCACGTCAGAAACGCACTCCAGCTGACCTGCCGGACCACGTAAGAAGAATGTCTGGCGTTCGGCCGGGAACGCGTCTATTTGCTTTATGTCCTGAGTATCTACCATAGCCCGTTTCGTTGTCCTAGGCAGGCTCTGCATCATACAACAACTTGGCCACCAGAGACCACAACAGGCGATGACTCTGTGGTAGTCTGAGCGCATGAATTTTCTTGCCCACCTGTGCCTTGCCAGTGGTGATTCTGACCTGATGCTGGGTGGGATTTTTGGCGATTTTGTACGTGGCCGCAGGGCTTTGCGGGCTTTTCCACCGATGGTAAGGCAAGGCATTATTTTGCATCGCTATATAGATCGTCGCACTGATCATTCGGCGGTGGTAAAGAAGCTGCGGCCAAAGTTTCCGCGTGAATTCCGGCGTTATTCCGGCATTATCATTGATCTTGCGTTTGACCATCAACTGGCGAATAACTGGTGGCGGTACATGCCGCAAAGCCTGGAACGCTTCGATGTTGAAACCCGTGATTTGATCCGTGATAACGCCGAACTGGTGCCGGACGGTCTTACCCAATTTATGCGCTATGCTGATCGCAACGGCCTGTTCACATCATACCGGGATGAAGATGTTATTTTGTACGCGCTGGCCGGCCTGGGAACCCGCCTTTCAAGGTCGAATCCTCTGCACCGTGTTGCTGAAATCTGGCCGGATCTCGCGCCGGAGTTCCGGCGCTCTTTCCGCGAGTTCTTCCCGAAAATTCAGTCAGATGTTATGGACTGGTGTAAGCGGATGTCCACGACCACCGGGTCATGATCTGAAAACCGCAGCCAGGGCTGTGGCATCTCCATTTTGGTCGGGAAGGCGGCGTTGGCGTGCCAGATGAAGGCACGCTGTACCTTAGGCTGTAACTCGGTGGTCACGAAAGCATAGTCGAGTGTTCCGGCCTGGCCACGGTATACATAACTGTAAGTGCGTTCGCCCGTAGCGCTGTCAGTTTCGTCCAGCAACTCGATAAAACCTGCAGTGCGAATGGTATTGATGGGGTCTTCCAGGCGGTAGGCGTTCATGTCTCCCAGTATCAAGGCATTGCTTGTCTGGCTGCTCTCTGCCAGTGAACTCACCCAGGCTGACATTTTCTCCGCCGAGGCAACACGTATCGGATTCCAGCAGCCCTGGCCGTCATTCTGGTTGGCATCGGGCCCGTTTTCCGGGCAGGAACCCTTGGACTTCAGGTGATTTACAACGATCAGGATTTTTTCATCGCCGTCAGGCAGTGTGAAGACCTGCGCCAGTGGCTGACGACTGCGCTTGAATTCGGGACCTTGCAGGATTTCTGCCTCGCCACTGGTTTCGATCATGTCATCACGGTAAAAGATCCCGACGGTAATCTTGTCTTTGCCGGTGTCATTGCCAGCTGGTTTTACAACCCGCCATAAGGCCCCGGTTGCATCCTGTAGCAGCTCAATAAAATCTGCTGCTGCACTGAGTGGGCCAAAACCATCATTCTCCAGCTCCATTACGGCCAGCACATGCGGGTCCAGTACCCGGATTGCCGCCGCCAGGCGCTGTCGTTGTCGTTCAAATGCTGCCGGCTTTTTCGCGCCGCGCTCGGTTGGGAACCCACCCCCTTTACCATCGCCATTGAAGTAATTGAGCAGGTTCATGCCCACCACGCGCAACTCACCTTTACCGGCTCGGTCAGGGGCCATAAATCCTGGTGTTTCGTTGGCATTTATTGATTGCAGTGCCACCCGCAAGCGGCGGTCATCATGTGCCATGACACCGGTCATGCCGTCGATGGTTGAACCGGTTATCAGCAATTCGGCCTGTTGCCGGTCTGCAGGCAGCGAGACGTGGAGCGTGAAGCGACGGTTCTGTTGGTTCTGTTCGTGTGCGTCCGGGCCGGGCGCCATAATTTCGGTTGCTACAAACTGGAAGCCGTTGCCCGCCAATGAAACCCGCCCCTGCTTCAGCTGGTAGGTATCGGTCACGGTAAGTTCTGTGCCAAGGTGTATGCGCATGCCCTCCAGGGCCTCGCGTTCGGCTACTCGCAGCGGCAGTGTGATATTGGTTGCCGGTAGTGGCTGGCCGGTGGAACAACTGGCCACGGTGGTTACCTCGGTGAGCGCAGTCAACGAGTTTTTGCCCCTGCTCAATTCGGTCACTGTGCCTTGCGCGCTGATCCATGCCCCCGAACCGATATCGGCTGGCAGTTCTGCAAGTGCCAGGAAAATGGCATTGGAAGTGGCCGCGTCATCATCAGAATAAGGTTCTTCAACAAACAGGCCCTGCCCGGGCTGTACCAGAGTTACGACGCCCTGAACCGTCACCTGCTGGTCAAGCATTGGCGAAGCCTTGTCAGAACCCTGAACACTGGCAATGGGTGTTGTCTGAATGTCGCAGCGGGTGTAGTTGATACGGGGTGGTGCGGGTTCAGTTTCCACGACATCTCTGGCGACAGCGTCTTCGGTTGCTGCGCTGGTTGATGTGTCTTCGGAGCATCCGGCCAGAATACCGGCATAAAAAAACGCCGCAATCAGCGACGTTCTGAAAAGTTTGGTTTGCATGTTGTGAACCTACTTAAGCATGAATTCGATTACAGCTTTGACCTGCTCATCTGAAAGATCGGGTCGCCCGCCGCGTGCCGGCATGGCATTAAATCCGTTGAGTGCGCTTTGCATCAAGGCATCCATGCCTTTTTCAGCACGTAGTGCCATTTCAGCAGATCCAGGCTGAGGGGCGCCCAACACGGCTGCTGCGTGGCAGGCTGAACAGACACTGCCGTAAATCATTTCACCATCCAGGCTGCCATCAAAAGCAGCGGCCGGTACGGGTGCGCTTGCCACCGGGGCAGCCTCGGCTGCGGCAGCATTCTCTGTACTCGTGGAAGCGCCCGCCACCGGACTGATGCGCTGCTCGGTGAGTGCAGAACGGCTGGGGATATCCTCGACCGCTTTGGCGCCGACGACTCTGGCAAGAATGATGATGGAAATCGTAAACACGGTCAGTGCGACCACGATCAGACTGAAATTCCTGATAAAGACCTTATCGGTTTGTTCTTCCACACGGCACCTCTGGTTGTTGTGTTTTCCCCTGACGCTTGCCAGCGCGGGGGCTACTAAAGGGCGGTCAGTATAGCTGTAACACCGTGTAACCGGAAGTAATGTTGATTTCCTTATGCTGGCAAAATCGCCAAATTAAGCAACCCGCTTTTTATGCACCCACAGCTCAGCCGGGTTGCAATCCCCCTTATTCAGGGGCGCAGAAGCAGGTTCTTGAGGGGTTCTAAAAAGACGCAGGTACCGAGCTTTCAAAGAGTACAAATATTCCCAGGCTTATGGTCAGTATGCCGATCAGGACCTGAAAACTGTTATGCGCCCAGGTCAACTGCCTGGCAAACAGGCGCAGTGGCAAGGCTATTATG
>JAJRUM010000033.1 GCA_024277815.1 Gammaproteobacteria bacterium | reverse complement strand
TGAACCACCCTGAGAGTCAGGCTGCCTGCCTATAACTGCGTCAAGCCAAATCGCCATTCGTGTTGCTGAAACTCATCAATTTTAGAATCACCTGCCAGGTTCCGGCTAAATTCCGTGCACCCATCTGGCATTTGGCATCTGTGGGAAAAAGTCTGGGAAAAGTCTGGGGGGAAAGTCTGGACATCCATATCTGAAAAAGCCATATCTGAAAAAGCCTGGGTAATACCCCTGCCCCTGGACATCCATATCTCAGGTAAGGCTTGGACATCATTTCTGCTTTTCGAGGTTTTGCACCTAATTGTGTAAGCCTGGGACTAGATGTGGGTGTCCAAGCTATTCCCCTTCCAAGCTATTCTTCTGGGTGTCCAAGCTATTCTTCATGCGCTTCAAACAAACCTGGTGGCGTTGAAACCAGGTCCGTTTCAACTTCGTATATGGTGAGTAATGTCTGGAATACGGCATCCTGAGAGTTGTCCAAATCCTCGTGGCTCAGGACGCTGTGTATGTCGATATCAGAAGTTTCACCAACCCAGACAATCACCGGGACATTGATCTGTTCGTCGGGCGCGAGCCAATAGGGCAAGCCATGCAGATAGATGCCATTTTCACCCAGTGATTCACCGTGGTCACTCACATAAAGCATGGCTGTTTCATACCTGGGTGTATTGGCTTTCAGCAAAGCAACAACCCGGGACAGGAAGTAGTCCGTGTACAAAATAGTATTGTCATAGGCGTTGCTGATTTCCTCGTCCGAACACTCCGCAAGCTCAGCCGATTGACAGGCCGGCGTAAACTGTTCGAACCTGGCGGGATAGCGTTTGTAGTAGGCTGGCCCATGACTACCCATCTGGTGAAGTACGATCAGAATGTCGCCGCTTTGGGCATCAATATATTCCTGCAAGCCATGCAACATGCCGACATCGCGGCATTCAGGGTCACATTCCGGGTTTGTATCAGGCGCTTGAAAGTCCTCAAACCGCACCCGGTCAGCAACTCCTTTGGAACTGGAATTATTATCCCGCCATAGAATGCTTACACCGGCGTACTGCAATATGTCCAAGATGTTTTCCGTGGACCCGTCTGCATTGCTGTCGTAATCTTTTCGCCCGCTCAGGGCAAACATGCAAGGTATCGATACGGCGGTCGATGTACCGCACGATGTAATATGCGTGTAACTGAAAATGTTGGTTTCCCTGGCCAGTTCAGGATTGGTATTGCGAGTGTAGCCGTTGAGTGAGAAGCGGTCCCGGCGCGCAGTTTCACCCAGCACCATGATGGTCAGTTCGCGGCCGCCGTCAACATTTGAAATGGTGACATTGTGCGCCAGTTGAACCAGCTCGGAAGGGTGACTGCCAGCGCCTGCTTTGACCACGTATCGACCTGCCGAATATATGGGGAAAATCGGGTTGGCGTAGAACCGGAATGCCTTGTGTTCACGGATGAAACTGGCGTACTGATTGCTAAATACCATTCCGCACAGCAGCAAAAAGACCACAGCCCCCAGCGCCAGAAACAGCTTTTTGCGCAGCCTGGGCAGGAATTTCTCCGCGCGCAAAGGCAAGTACCAAACCAGGGCAACGGGCGCCAGACCCAAAAGCGAAAACCGCAACAGGAACCCTGGGGTGATAAGGTCTGCAAATTCCGAAGGGTTGGTCTGCAGCAGGTTCTGGATCATGACTGCGTCGATGATCGTACCGAAGGTGTCGGAGAAGTATGCTGTTGTCGCAGCCACCAGAAGCAGGATACTTAAAGTGAGCCGGATCGGAATCAACAGGCTCATCAGCAGGGTTAACAGAATAATCTCACAGGCCAGTACCACTGGAACAGACAACAGGAAACCAGCGTTGGCGGTGCTCCAGGGGTAGGTCTCGAGTACGTGACTGAAAAAGGTAAAATTACCGGAGATCAACAGAAGCAGGCTAACAGCCAGGATAAGTCGAGTGCTTGTCATGGCTTTCTTGGCGGGGGAATTCGTGTAAGCAGGTTTTTTTGTAACACACTGATCTTTGGTGGGTTGTAAGGAGTTTCCTGATCGTTTCTAATAGTCATATTCAAAATATGCCTGATAGAAAGTATCTTCATTAAATGGGAGAACATTAAGGCCATTGTCACCGGCAGTTCTTTCGAACTGATCGAGATTGTAGGTGGTTTTCTCCGCGCTGATAGCAAAATACCTGGCCGGGCTGATATGGAACGCAAATTTGAGCTCTTCCCTTGTCTCCAGTGATCTTCCGCTGGTATCTATGAAGTTTTTGTACCTGGCAGTCAGGGAGACTTTCTCAGTGAGCGAAAACCCGGTTTTGTATTCATGAAAGTAAGCAAACTCCGAGTTGCTTAAATCTCCGCGCCTGAAGTCACTGTAGATTTCCGGCAGGTCATCGTCAATTTCCAGGTAATAGCCACCCGCTCCAAATTTTGCAAACAGCTCAAACTTCCTTGTTTTAAAACGAATCTTGATGCCCGGCATGAGATCGGCCGACTGCTCAATTGAACTGACCGTATTCATCTTGTGGTTAACATCCAGGGTAGTAAGCAGGCTGACCTCCGGGCTCAGGGTCAGGAATTTTTTCTCAGCCTTAAAATAACTTTTGAACCACACCGGAATGTGATCGGGATCAAGGTGGTCAAGATCAAAGTCCACCACAGCACTCAGCAACAATTTGAATTTTGCCCCGTGTGAGGTTTCATATACCCCCTTGATGCCAGCCATGACGCCAAACGTATGTGAATTTTCCACCTGGAAGTCCGTTGCACCGAGGCGCTTTTTCCAACTAACGTTGCCCAGAAATGATGTTTCCTCGTCACTCTCCTGGTTAGTCGCGGGTGGGTTTTTTTCAGCATTACACTGGTCAGTAGCTTCATCTGCATTGGAAGGGGCTGTTTTTTCATTTTGGTTGTCAAGCAGGCAGTCTGCTGCAAAAGCTGGCACTGCTAAAGTAGATATAACAATGACAAATATAAATTTATGCAGTTTTTCCATACTTTTTCCGCGTAATGATCCTGCTAAGTGCAGGTTTTGTTGAGAAAATCTTCTGTGGTTTTTAAATCGTTTAACCGTTGTTTACGCCAGGAACTGCCGGTTATGGAGTAACCCATCCACCCACTGTTAAGACAGGAAACGGTGAATATTACCCCTTCCTGAGCCTCCAATACAAAATATCGGCGAAGGAAAGCGGCGAGCGAAAGCGGAAAGCGTGGACACCCACGAAAGCGTGGACACCCACAACGAGGGAGGACATGGGTGTCCTTTCTTTTCTTAAGGGAGGACATGGGTGTCCTTTCTTTTCTTTCTTTTCTTTTTCTTTTCCTTTTTTTCTCGCCATACGAACGACGAAAAAACCCGCCGGGTTCGGTCGAGTTTCTGCGGTTACACACGCATGGAGTTCGGCCCGGGTCGCGATATAGAAACGGTAAACCTAGCCGAGGAATCAAGTCACTACGAGTGCGACTACAAAATAGCCAGCCCTTTGAAAAACAATAAAAAAAGGCCTGCATTTCTGCAAGCCTTTGTTTTGTTTGGCTCCCCGGGATGGACTCGAACCAACGACCTAGTGATTAACAGTCACCCGCTCTAACCAACTGAGCTACCGGGGAAGAACGGTCAAGGCGCGGTATTTTCCGTGCTTTGTGGTGGTGAGTCAAGGACAATTTGAAGTTGGCTTGCCGCCGCCGGTTTGTTGCCGGATTCTGCCGCTGTTGGATACGGTAACACGGCCGGCATAGCGGGCGCCACGCGGGTCGCAAAACAGGAAAGTCAGGTTGCTTCCAGGCGCGAAACCACTGGGGTTGAAACGTATATAGCGGCGCGCACGGGTGCTGCTGATGGTGACGAAGTCGACTGCCGATGCCTGGCTCAGCAGTGGCTCTGTGGGTTGGCGCAGGTGATCGCCGTTGAGGTCGGTAAAGACTATCCAGCCGTTCTGCCAGTTGGCTTTATCGCTGCAGGTGTTGTCCCCGGTGCCCGGGCAGACCACGGTGTCGACATTCAGGCTGATGGCGTGGCGCCTGGCCAGCACCAGGTCGGTCCGCAGGCTGTCCATCGCAGTGCGCATGCGCAAGTTCCAGCTGTAATTCTTGAATGAAGGCACGCCGGCGGCCAGCAGAATGGCAACGATAGCCATCGCCACCAGCAGTTCCAGCACGGTAAAGCCCTGTTTTGTGATACCCCACATAAGAAACCCAGTATCCCAAAGCGGGATACCGGGCGTAATGGCTGATTACTTTTTGTGCTGTAGTCTGATGTCGTGCAACCACAGTCACGTAATAACTACTGGATCAGCGGAATCTCAGAAGCCAGCGTCATGTTGATGGCTGCATCCAGCTTGTTCTCGATCTGGATCACCCGCATGACCTTTTTGGTCGGCAGGAAAGTATCAATCTGCTGGGCAAATTTTTGCTTGATAACCACGTCCTGCATGGCAATCGAGAAATGATCGGTCAGCAGTTTGCGCGCCTTCAGATCGTCCATGCTCTCGTAGTTGGCAGCAAAGTCCTTGATCAGGGCCAGTTTGCGGTCACCGTTGGACGCGACAGCGGTACGGTAGTCGTTCCATGCCGGCCAGAACTGTGCGCTTTCATCAGAAGTGAAGTTCACGTTGCCCATGATCAGCAGTTTGCGATCGGTGTGGGCTGACTGGCGGGCCAGTGCGATCTGGTCTTCCAGGGCCTGGTCTGTAGGGGCAGCAGCGCCACTTTGCGCAGTAACTGAAGTTGAAAGCAAAACAGATATAACAAGGGTAAATAGGTATTTCATGGTTTCTCCGAGGGAGCTATTCGTTAAAAAGGGGCGCTATAATAACAAGTTTGGCGCGTTATTCAGCCCCCTAAAGGAATCTTTTTGAAAAATAAAGCTTTTAAGCTCTGCAGTAACTACCAACCGGCCGGTGATCAGCCCGAGGCAATTGAGGCGCTGACGGCGGGTTTGCGTGACGGCCAGCAGCAGATGACCCTGCTGGGTGTGACCGGTTCAGGCAAGACTTTTACCATCGCCAATGTCATCCAGGATCTGCAGCGCCCAACGCTGGTGATGGCACCCAACAAGACGCTCGCGGCTCAGTTATACGGGGAATTCCGCAGCTATTTCCCGACCAATGCGGTCGAATACTTCGTCTCCTACTACGATTATTACCAGCCGGAAGCCTACGTGCCGTCTTCCGATACCTATATTGAAAAGGATGCGTCCATCAACGAGCACATCGAGCAGATGCGCCTGTCGGCCACCAAGGCCCTGCTGGAGCGCCGCGACACCATCATAGTTTCCACGGTTTCGGCCATTTACGGCCTTGGCGATCCGAGCCAGTACCTGAGCATGGTCTTGCATCTGTCAGTGGGTGAAATCATCAACCAGCGCAATATCCTGCGGCGCCTGGCCGAGATGCAGTACAGCCGCAACGACATGGAGCTGCGGCGTGGCACCTACCGGGTGCGCGGTGAGGTGATTGATATTTTCCCCGGTGATGAGGAAATGCGCGCCATCCGTGTCGAGCTGTTTGACGACGAAGTGGAGGGCATCTCCCAGTTTGACCCGCTGACCGGTGAAGTGGTCGAGAAAATGCAGCGCGTGACGGTGTTCCCCAAGTCGCACTATGTCACGCCCCGGCAGACGGTGATCGATGCAGTGGCAGCGATTTCCGAGGAGTTGAAGGAGCGCCTCGCCCACCAGCGCGAGCACCAGCAACTGGTCGAGGCACAGCGTCTTGAACAGCGCACCAAGTACGATCTCGAGATGATGCTGGAGCTGGGATATTGCAACGGTGTGGAAAATTATTCCCGTCACCTGACCGGTCGTGGCGCCGGCGAATCGCCCCCCACGTTGTTCGACTACATGGCCGATGATGCACTGCTGGTGCTGGATGAAAGTCACGTCATGGTGCCGCAATTAGGGGGTATGTACAAAGGTGATAGATCACGTAAAGAAAATCTTGTAACCTATGGATTTAGATTACCTTCTGCGCTTGATAACCGGCCACTAAGGTTCGACGAATGGGAACAGCGGGCCGGTCAGACTATTTTTGTTTCGGCCACCCCGAGGCCGTATGAAATGGAACGTTCCGGCGAGGTTGTCGAGCAGGTGGTGCGCCCGACCGGGCTGATAGATCCGGCAGTTGAGATCCGCCCGGTGGGTGACCAGGTGGATGACCTGCTATCCGAAATCACCACCCGCACCGCGATGGGTGACCGCGTGCTGGTCACTACCCTGACCAAGCGCATGGCAGAAGACCTGACCGACTACCTGGCCGATCATGGCGTACGCGTGCGCTACCTGCATTCCGACATCGAAACGGTCGAGCGGGTGGAAATTATCCGCGACCTGCGCCTGGGTGAATTCGATGTGCTGGTAGGTATCAACCTGCTGCGCGAAGGGCTGGATATGCCGGAGGTCTCGCTGGTGGCTATTCTTGATGCCGACCGCGAAGGCTTTTTGCGCTCGGAATCATCCCTGATCCAGACCATCGGCCGGGCCGCGCGCAACGTACGCGGCAGGGCCATTTTATATGCCGACAAAATCACCGGCTCAATGGAACGCGCGATCGCCGAAACAGACCGCCGCCGGGCACGCCAGGAGGAATACAACAAGGAACACGGCATCACGCCCAAAACCATCCACAAAGCCGTTACCGACATCATGGACGACGCCCGCTCCCTATCCCCGGCCGACCGTGCCCACGAACTCAAAGTTGCCGAACAAACCGCCAAATACCGAAGCCTGACCCCCAAAGAACTCGGCAAAACCATCACCGAAATGGAAAACCAGATGATCAGACACGCCGAGTTGCTTGAGTTTGAAGAAGCCGCCGAGATGCGCGACCAGATCAAAAAGCTGAAAGAACAGGTTCTGCTGTAAGTTAAAGCTTGATATCCACCCACACCAGGTGGTGGTCGGAGGCGTTGATTAAATTGTGGCCGGGCTGGTCCTGGCCGGGCCAGTAGACGCCGCAGCCCACTAACTTGAGGTTGGCGGAGGGCAGTACGTAGTCGAGGCGCAGGTTGCCGACCCATTGGTCGTTGAAGTCGCCGGTGTCAGCTGCTGGGTTGCCTTTCTGTTCAAGGTTTTTGCCGCCCTGGGCTGCGCTGGCCTCTGCTGCGCCTTCGCTGACGGGTGTGCAGGTGGCGTTGATTGACGTGTGTTCAGTCAGTTGCAGCGCGGCATTATCGGTGGCGGCACCATCGACCGGATCGGCGTTGAGATCGCCGGCGATGACAAAACGCGTACCTGCCGGTAAGCCACCGGTGATGCCTGTATCGTCATAGATATAAGCCGAGCGGGCCGGATCGATATAGTCCGCCCACAGCCGGATCTCGTCGTGGTTGCGCCTGCCGTTGCGGTCTTCGGGGCCATCGAATACCGGTGGAGTAGGGTGGCTGACGAGGAAATGGATGGGCTGTCCGTCAATCATGACTTCAACATCCCAGTGACTTTTTGAGCTGAGGCGGAGTTGTGCGCGCACAGCATCCGGATACCAGCTTGTGCCGTCTTCCCGGGTTGGCAAAAGTGCATCCGGCATGTCGACCCACTTGAATTTGCGGAAACTGCGCTGCAGTTTTAGCGGCCAGCGGGATAATACAACCATCCCGTACTGGCCCGGAAAGCGGCCAAACCCCCAGGCATCCTGCGGCTCACCCAGTGTGCCATTGAGATCCAGGTCCAGTTCGCTGTCCACACCGGTGTTGACGGCGCCACTGAGGGCCTCGGCGTAGTTGATAGGCTGGTTGTCGTACTGTGGCTTATTGAGGTAACGGGTGATGAAAAGCAATGCTGAATCCAGCTCAAACCAGTCAAACTCGTTCAACAGCACCACATCCGGGCGCACCTGCTGAATCACGGCCGCGATCTTGCGCAGGTTCTCATCATCGCCGGCGATCAGCCGGTGCTGAATTTCACCTTCATTCTCCAGGCCCATGGCGATGTTATACGTGGCGAAGCGGATGGTTTTGCCTTCAGCCAGCGTGGTGCTGCTGAATGCCAGACCGCTACAGATCAGCAGCAAGATATACCAGCGTTTGGGCATAAAGCTATTCCAGAGTGAAAGCCGGTATGATAACTGAAACTGTGTGCTGGCCAACAAGGGTGAAAGAAAAACCATGGCATTTATTAAAATCATCAAGCCGCAACAATCGAGCGGCCGTTTGCAGAAGGTCTATCGGCGGGTGCAGGCTCCGGACGGGCAGGTGGATAACGTGTTGCAGGCACACAGCCTGCGTCCGCATACCCTCGAAGGCCACATGTCCATTTACAAGGCGGCCCTGCACCACAGTGGCAATTGCCTGCCCGAATGGTACCTTGAAGCGATCGGCGTGCTAGTCAGTCGTTTGAACGGTTGTGATTACTGCGATGGCCACCACACCGCGGGTTTAAAGCGCTTGCTGCAAGCCGAAGGCAAAGATCCGTCAACTTACCTGGCAGCACTGGACCGGCAGGCCCCTGCCGCGCCCTTCAACAGCAAGGAACAACAGGGATTGGCCTATGTGACCAAGCTGACAAAACAACCCTGGCAAATTGATTTATCCGATGCACAGGCGCTGCGGGAAGCCGGCTTTGATGATGGTGAGATCCTGGAAATCAACCAGGTTGCAGCTTATTTCGCCTATGCAAACCGCACAGTGCTGGGCCTGGGGGTCGATACAACCGGCGAGATGCTGGGCCAGTCACCGCTGACCGGTGATGACAACAGCGGCTGGGCGCACGAATAGCGGCGGCTGGTTTACTGGCACTCGCCGGGCAACACCGCGCTGCTTAAATCATAGTTATCCGGCCCCAGCACTTTTTGTATCTGCCGCAGGGCGGCCTCGAGGGCCTGCCATTGGGCGTAGGCTTTGTCGGGGTCGAAGCTGCCCACGTTGGCATCCTCGGCCGAGTAACGCCAGGCGTGCACCGGCACGCCCAATGGACCGAAGGTCTCGTTGATGGCATCCAGGTTCTTTTGTTTGTCGTCAGCCACGACGATGACTTTGGGCAATTCTGTACCGGTTTTTTGCAGCAATGTGTACAGCATACGGCCTTTATGCTGGCCGGCGGTCAGGAACACGCCGTCTTCATAACGTGACATGCGGCCGCCTTCGACCGGCATGAAGGGTTCGCGGTAACCACCCTCAGAGCCAATCGCCGAGTAGCTGAAGCTGATGCCGTTGCGGCGCAATTCTCGGAATGTCTGCAGGCGGTAATCCTGTCCGCGTGAGGTGACGACAATCACCGGCACGCCGCTGTCCTGCACGGCTTTTACTTGTTGCGCGGCATCATCCTGGGTCGGACGCATGGCGCTGGCGGCGAACAAAGCACCCTGCACGGCAAAACGGTTGCCGGTGTTACGCGGGTTGCACTGGTCGTGTTTGCTGAGGTCTTTTTGCCATTCATACCACTGGTCAGAGCCAAGGCCCTGCTCCATCGCCAGCAGGGTGTTATCGATGTCATACACCATCAGCACCTGGTCTGGCCCGGCGCGCTGGACGAGATCGAGAACGTCTGCAGTCACATCGGCGAGGTCAGCGGTTTCCCTGTTGAGGGATTCAAAGGGGTTGCCCGGTGCCCGGTTTTGTTGCGCCGAGCAGGCGGAGAGCAGCAGTGCCGCCAGGCCGGCGAACAGCAGGTGCTGGATGGAGTTGTTCGCTGAGGGGCAGCTTTTGTTGCGCTGCAGTGGTTGTTTTTGGCTTTGCAAGATGATGGGTGTCCTGTTTCTTTGTCTTTGTTGTGTTGTGGTTAGATGATGGGTGTCCCGCTTCTTTGTTTGGTGCTTCTTTGTTTGGTGTTTCTTTTGGCGCTGTTTCTTTTGGCTCTTTCTGTTTGGCTATGCAAGATGATGGGTGTCCTGTCTCTTGTAGGCCTATTGTACTGGTTGTGCAAGATGATGGGTGTCCAAGCTTTTTGTTTTGGGTGTCCAAGCTTTTTT
>JAJRUM010000032.1 GCA_024277815.1 Gammaproteobacteria bacterium | reverse complement strand
ATAAGATTATCAGAATTTGTAGGTTCACTAGCATTACTCGCTTGCGGTATGAGCAAGCAGATAAAGGCTAATATATAAACTGAGTTTAATTTCATAAGGCTACTCCGTTAACTTTTTTTGCACATAACGTTGGAATTAACCGGCGCCAGCTTCGCTGGCGTCCGTGTTTAATGACTTGTTATGTCTGTTCTCAACGATACGACAAAAAAACCAATACAAGATTGGAATTGTTATGGTAATCCCCCCTTTTTTAACCTTCTTCAAAAGTAGAGATCAGGCCACCATGGCCAGTTTCTGGATCGGGGTAATTCCACCCAGACCCATATTCGGGCGCTCGTGATTGTACGTCCAGAGCCACCGAGTTGCATATTCTTGAACATCTTCAATCGAATCGAAAAGAAACTGGGCCAGCCAATCATATCTTACCGTGCGATTATAGCGCTCGATATAGGCATTCTGTTGCGGTTTTCCAGGTTGGATAAACTCCAGTTGTATCCCGCGATCCTCGGACCAGTTTTTTAGTAATTCGCTAATGTATTCCGGTCCATTATCACACCGGATCGCATTTGGTTGACCTCGCCATTCAATGATCTGGTCCAGCGCCCGTATGACCCGTTCAGCCGGCAGCGAGAAATCAACCTCAATACCCAGGCCTTCGCGATTACAGTCATCAATCACATTGAACAGACGATAACGCCTGCCGTCAGCCAGTTGATCGTGCATGAAATCCATTGACCAGGTTTGGTTCGGCTTTTCCGGCACAGCCAAAGGTTCCGGCTTCTCCCGTTTGAGTCGCTTTTTGGGTTTTATCCTCAAATTCAGCTCCAATTCGCAGTAAATCCGGTAGACCCGCTTATGATTCCAGCCAAAACCCTTCACATTGCGCAGAAACAGAAAACATAGACCAAAACCCCAGTTGCGTTGATTGTGTGTCAATCGGATCAGCCAGTCAGCAATCCTGATGTTCTCTGCTGACAGTTTTCGTTTATAGCGGTAGCAGGTCTCACTGATTTGAAAAACAATGCAGGCAAACCGGATACTTATGGAACGCTCGGCAACTGCTTTTTTGGCCATCTCACATCGCTGAGATGGCCTCACCACTTTTTTACCATCGCCTCCTGGATGATCTCGGCCTTGAGCCGTTCATCAGCGTACATTTTCTTCAGACGCCGGTTTTCGGTCTCAAGCTGTTTAAGCCTGGCCATCAATGATGCGTCCATACCGCCGTACTTGGCCCGCCATTTGTAAAATGTGGCACTGCTCATACCGTGCTCACCACACGGCAAAGCACAGGAACCTGAGTTCCGGCTTCAGCCTGGTTCAATATCGCCAATATCTGACTGTCGCTGTATCTTGATTTTTTCATGCAGAATCTCCTTCATATAGTTTACGAGAAAATTCTACTTTCGAATTCGATTAATTTATGGGGGGATTACCATATGACGCTGACTCATTATCACACCACTGACTGGGCAGACTCGGCCACCGACGTGGCCCGTCATGAGGGTCTGAGCAGGTTTGGTAAAGAGGTGGTTCATGAGATGAATCGCCTTGGCATGCTGGTGGATTTATCGCACGTCTCGGCGAACACCATGACGTTCTTGATTTGACCGAAGCACCGGTCATGTTTTCTCACTCCTCAGCGCGGGCACTCACCAAACATAAACGCAATGTCCCCGATGACGTTCTGAAGCGCGTCACCAGCAATGATGGCATTGTAATGGTGACATTTATTCCGGATTTTGTCAGCGAAGCGCGTCGGCAGTGGGCGGTGGAACTCGAACCTATCACCAAAGATTTGACCACCGAAGCAGAATGGAATGCGGCCACTGAGGAATACAAAAAGACGCACGGACAACCACCGTTGGGAACACTCGCTCAAGTGGCCGATCACATCGACCATGTGGCTCAGGTCGCCGGTTACGATCATGTCGGTATCGGTGGCGATTTCTACGGGCAGTCGGGCGATGACCTGGTACAAGGACTCGAAGACGTATCCCGTTATCCCTATCTGATCGCCGAGTTGTTACGTCGTGGCTGGAGCGAAGAAAATATCGCCAAGCTGACTCGCGGCAATCTGCTGCGTGTTTTCGGGCGAGTAGAAAAGGTCGCGCTCCGCTTGCAGGACGAACGACCACCGTCATTGATGCACTTTGAAGAGCAATAAAAAATGTATCCGGCCCCTTTTTTTGGTACAGCTAACCTGCCACAGAAAACCAGCTATTGATTAGCGTTAAGCAGCAGGACCAAGCGCCCCAGGGTCAGATTGCTCTTATTCACCTTAGCTGGCTATCCTTGCTGCCACGCCGGTTAAAGCCACCGGTGCTGATCTCCTTTTTGTCGTGTTCTGTCTGACATTGCACACAAAAACGAACACCGGCCATGACCTTGCGGCGGGCTTCGGGGATGACCGCGTCACACGCCTCGCAGCGACTGCGGCTTTTGCCTTCAGGTAGCCGACTGCGTGCGCGCTTGACGGCGTCCTCGATGGTTGCATCAATCTGATCCTGTACGGCACCATCCTTTGCGAATCCCCCGGCCATTATTCAGTTTCACCTATAGGCTTAATCAGGTTTTATTGTACTCTTAAATAATGCGTCAGCCCGGTACATGTGTTTTACATATCCTCCGCCTCACCCTGCCACAACAACCTGTAGCCCAGCTCGTCGGCCTCTGCAAATGGGGTCGGAGTAAAAATTATTTACGTAGGCTCGAAAATGAGGAGGGTTTTTACACTGACCCCAAATATAGTGAAGCTTACTCCTCGTCCTCCTTGGCTGTGCGTGAACGCATCTTGCAGGAGAAAGCAAGAAGGAATTGCATCGCTTGCTGGGTTTCCGGTTTGTTCAGCATGGATATCGTCGACAATAATCCGCCGCTGGGCGTACCCCGCTCGGCCATTTCATCACTGGCTTCTTCCATCGCACGCCTTGCGTTGTGCGCCATTTCAGCGATTTCTTCGTTGGCCAGGTTGCTGATCATGTGCTCAACGAAAATAAACAGGCGTTCGATCATGTTGTCGGTTACCGCGCTACGCGCCACATGCATCATGGTGGCCGCTTCAAACAGGGTATCCAGTGCTCCGCTTCGATTAATTTCCGTCAGCTTATCGATGACCGTCATCACGGCATCGAAGGTGTCTTCATCGTTCAGGCGGTCTACCACCTCTAACGCATTGGCGCCGGTAATCGATAAGCGCTCGACCATAGTATCGGTGAGAGATTCCTGGGCTGCCTGTGCCACGCGCAGGATATCGGCCTGTGGATTTACTTCTGACATGATGATACCCCCCTCCTACAGCAGGCCGCGAGCCGATAACCAGTAAAGTCGGTTATATGCCAGTTTAAACCAGTGGATCATCTGAGACGGCGCGCCCGGGTTGGGGGGCGTTGTGTAGTTGAACCACACGTAGGTTCCTTCATTCATGCCGGTTTCGATAAAACAGAAGACCTTGCCATCATAAGTGCGTGCCCAGTGACCTTCGGTTAACAATGAAACCAGATTGTCGATGATGGTGTCAGCCTCAAAATGTGCGGTCGACCCAGCTTTGGAAATCGGGATATTGGTAGTGTCACCGCAGACAAAGACATCCGTCGAGCCTTCACGGAGCAACTTGTAACGGTCGGTCGGTACCCAGCCACCGTCACCGAGGCCAGAGTCAGTGATCACCTCGGCACCGCTGTGAGGCGGAATGGTGATCAACAAGTCATAATCCAGGGTGACCTCCTCTTCGGATGTAATGGTTTTGGCATCGGGATCGACTTCGCGGGTATTAAAAAAAGTTTCGTACTTGATGCCATACTTATCCATCGCTGGCTTGGCCCACTCGGCGACCGGTTCCAGTGCATGCAGGCGGCCGATCGGGTAGGTATAGGTGATTTCGGTTTTATCGATCAGGCCCTTGTCCTTGAGATAGTCATAAAGCATGAACGTAATTTCGAGTGGTGCCACAGGGCATTTATGCGGCACATTGACGTTGACAATAATTTTCCCGCCTTCAAAGTCATTGAGTGCAGTACGCATTTTTCGTGCACTTTCGAGATCATAAAACCAATGGGCGCCTTCCTCCATACCCGGGATGGTCTGAGGCATCAGACGTGAACCGGTGGCGATTACCAGGTAGTCGTACTCGTGAACCTTGCCGGATGCTGTAGTTACTTTCTTTGCGTCGACATCGATGTTGCTAGCCGGATCAATATGGTAGGGAACCCGATTGTCCAGAACCCTGCGTTGATCACGGAACAGTTCAGACTCGCGGATTTTTCCGAAAGGCACATACAGCAAGCCCGGTTGATAGAGGTGTTTATCCGATGTACCCAGCATGGTTATGGAAACGTTACCGCTTCTCAGTTGTCTGCCCAGTTGACGGCAAAGGCCGTTGGCGATGATGGTACCTGCCAAGCCGCCGCCTACGATCAAAATTCTGTTGCCCATGGTAGTCCTCCATTTCCTCTTGCAAATGTGAAGAGGTTGTTCCGATCTGATATTCCGGCCCCGTTTTCCCCCGACTATTTGGCCTTACGAACGATAATGCTCCAATGATCCCCTAGATCGATGACCTCGACCATTTCATGCCCCACCTTCGCGACCCATTCCGGTACGTCAGCTGCGGTACCCTTGTCGCTTGAAAGAACTTCTATTTCATCGCCAATCTCAATGAGCTTCAAAGCTGCGATAAGCTCCATCAAGGGGCCAGGGCAGAAAGCACCGCGTGCATCGATCTTTTTTCTTTGCGTCATTTACAAATCCCGTAGGTTCCGGAGCCCGTGCCAGCAGGCTAAAATGTAATGAGCTGTCCCTCTTCGGCATCGGACAGATATTTGGTTAATCCTAAAGTACCATCAAACAGGTTTTCTTTGAGATCAGATTCATCCCAGCCGAGAATATCGAGTGCCATCGAACAGACGTACATGGACATCTCGCCCAGTTGCCTGCCCATTGCAAAAAGTTCCAGTGCGTCGGGAGCGCCTTTTTCCTGTAAAACAGCAGCGAAGCGACTGCCTTTATAACGCTCGTCATCGGAAAGGCCTGCTTTAAATGAATAGATAGCACCCATACTGATGAAAACACATACAGGGCGTTCTGAGACGGCGGCAACCGAAGCGGTCATGGCAGCCATCTGGATCTTTTCATGGCTTTCCGAACAGACAAGAATAAAAAGTGGTGTTGATGGCATGCAGAGCCTCTGTATAAAAACCAGCCTGGCTGGAGTGTATAAAAAAACAATTTTTTTTTAGCGGTTTTTACTAAAGTGACTGAAATCATAACCAATTTCAGTGTACTTTGTCGACTGCTAATTTAGGGGTCAGAGTAAAAACTATTCTTATTGCCAATTAGGCAGGCGCCTTTTTAGGCCCGCGTTTCAGGTGTTTCTGCGGTTGACCTGTTAATTTCGCAACCTCAGCACGAAAGCAATCATTGCCAAGTACCAGGCCCGTGTTTAAAGCGCGTCTTATTTCAGTAGTTAAATCGGCCCCAATCTCAGCCCTGAATAGTTGTTGATAGGCCTTAAGTCTTAGTTTTTTACTGTTTCCCAAAGCCAGGTATTCTTCATGAGGCGACCACATCTGTACCAGTTGCCCAAACGCATTTGCCCTGTGGCTGGACCATACATAGTTAGCGGGATCCTGGACCAGACCAGCACGAACCGGGTTGAGTTCAATATATCTATAGCAAGCGAGTAGATAGTCGTTGCTTTGGACCGGGTTTGATTTGAATCGGCCTTCAAAAAGCGTTCCTGTTCGGCCATACTGGAAATTGAAATACCGCACATAATAGCGACCAATGTATTGCATGCACTTTGACACAGAATCGTCGGCACCAGGCGTCATCAGTAGGTGGACATGGTTCGTCATTAGAACCCAAGCATGCACTGCCACTTCATAAGCCTTTGCCGCTTCCTTCAACCAATTTGAATAGGCTGCCATATCGGCGTTTGATGTGAAGCAAGCCTGCCTGTTATTCCCTCGTTGGACCACATGAATAGGTAAACCTGCAGGGCAATAGCGCTTTCGACGTGGCATTTATGTCGGTACTCTCGATGATGCAGGAGAGTTGAATTATCCAATAAAATGACAGGGTATTAATCAGCCTGGACAGCAAGAGTTTGTAGGAAGGTTACCGCAATAGATGTGCGCTTTACTCCTGTATTTTTACTCTGACCCCAAATATTCCTCCGGCTCACCCTGCCACAGCAACCGGTAACCGAGCTCATCGGCCTCCTCAACGAACTCAAGCAAAGCACTGAACTTCTCTTTAAACAGCTTATCCGCATGTGATGTTTCGTGTTGCTCAAATGATCTCCAGTAAGTCATGATCGCCACGTGCTTTTCGTGTTTTGCGGCACTGTCCATCGAGCCTTCCGCTGATGCAAAGCCGGTGAACTCAAAAACCTGCCCGGCAATGAAACCACCTTCATCACGGTAGTTGTTTTTCACCACGTTGCACATTTCCCCAAGCTCCAGCTCCACGTCTTCTGCGGTGACGCCCTCTTTTAAATAAACACGGTTAAAAAGCATGACACAATCAAATGGAATGGTAATCGGATGGAACATTGTTTAACCCTCTGGCCAATAACAGGTACTTATGGTGCGATGAAAGCCCGCGTTGTGCAACCCGATCACTTTTCAGAATGCCTGTCAGCACAGAATATCAATGCGCCCTTGGGGTAAACTGATACAAGCAACCAAATTAAGGGACTACCCACATGCAAGTTTTGCGCACACCCGATGATCGCTTCCTTGATCTGCCGGATTACCCTTTCCAGCCCCACTACTTGACGGTCAGGGATCAGGCGGAGGACGTCGACATCAGGATTCACTACATCGATGAAGGAGATCCCGGCGCACAAACCGTGTTGATGTTGCATGGCGAGCCTTCATGGAGTTTTCTGTACCGCAAAATGGTCGCGCCTTTCGTGCAAGCCGACTACCGGGTGGTGGTTCCGGATCTACCCGGTTTTGGCAAATCCGACAAGCCCGCCAAACGCGCGGATTACAACTACGCCCGCCATGTCGAGTGGATGCTGGACTGGCTGCAGGCCATGAATTTAAGCAATGTCATCCTGATCTGCCAGGATTGGGGCGGCCTGATCGGCCTGCGCCTGGTGGCCGCTGAGCCCGACCGTTTCGCGCGGGTGGTGACCAGTAACACCATGTTGCCAACCGGGGATCACAGCCCGGGTGAGGCCTTTTTGCAATGGCAGAAGTTCTCTCAAGAGGTGCCGGTTTTTCCTGCGGGACAGATCGTGGGCAAGGGCGTGGTTACGCCGCTGTCTGCTGACGTGATTGCAGCCTACGATGCACCGTTTCCTGATGAATCCTTCAAGGAGGGTGCCCGGCAATTCCCGGCGCTGGTGCCCACGAGTCCCGACAACCCGGAGAGCCAGGCCAACCGTGATGCCTGGAAAGTACTGATGAGCTTCAACAAGCCATGGCTGTGCGCCTTTGGTGACAGCGATCCGATCACCGGTCCGGCAGCACTTGTGATTCAAAAGCTCGTGCCTGGTTGCCAGGGGCAACCCCATACCACCTTGCGTGGTGGTGGACACTTTATCCAGGAGGACTGCGGCGAGGAATTGTGCCGGGTGGTGCTTGAATGGCTGCAGGAGGACTGACTTGCAGGGCAAGACCAGAAACGTTTAAAACAACGGCTCATCCTTATGGGCCACAAAGTAAGCCCGTTCTTTTTCCATAATCCCGGCCATCTGCTCTTTGAGAGCGATAAAGCCAGAATCCTGCTGCAGCGAGGCAAAATTTGCATCCATAAAAGCCTGGTGGGTATACAGGCGCCAGCCACGATCAATGGCAGACTCCAGGGTTTCAATTGCGCGCTCATGCTCGCCACGCAACGCAAAGATCATGGCGTCATCCACACCCACGCTGGAGCCACCACCCTGTACCAGACGCATGCTCTCAATTGAAGCCATGGCGGCATCAAGGAGACGTTGGGCCTGTTCCGTGTTGCCGGTTTCAAGGTATGCCTGGCCCAGCATCCTGGCAGCCCAGAGCGAAAACTGGTTAACCTGTGGCTGGTCCCCCAGCAGCTGAGGAAATGCCGGCCCCAGAGTCTCAATCACACCACCCCAGCGTTGATCCATGCTGGCATACCAGGCCCACTGCAGTTTGCGGTACCAGGAGTTCGGCTCCTGCAGCAAGTCTTCCTCTGAGATACGCAACACGCCGGGCAGATCATTATTAAAAAATGCCAACGCTTTACGCGCATCTGAATGGTCAGGGTCGCTCTGCAGATAATCTTTCAAGCATTGGATTTCACCCTCAAAATCCCACAACTGGCCCAGCTGCTCACACCACCCAAAACGCAAATCAAGATTCTCCGGGTCCAACTGGTAACGGCCATATGCGTAACGCAAGGCTTCACCCGCCTTACCCAACTGTAAATAGTAGCGAGCCAACTGTCGATAGTTTCCGGGTACCTTTGGATGCCTCCGCAGGTTTTCCTTTAATACCCTAATCGCCTGCTCAGAACGGGCGTTCTCCCACAGGGCGGTGGCTAGGGATAGCTGGACCTTGCTGGAGGCCGGATCCAGCTCTGCTGCGATGCGGACTTGCTGCAGGTAACCCTCTGAATCGCCCTGCATCAACAGGACATTGCCACGGCCTAGACGGATCGGAGCATTACTGGGCGCCAGTTCGAGGGCGTGCAGGTTGTACTTCTCAACTGCCGGCCAATCTTTATCAATCATGGCGAGCCTGGCTTTTTCGTCCCAGGCTTCTCCTGACTTCGGGTTCAGTTGCAGAGCTTTTTCAACCATCGGCCGGATTCGCTTTACATTGTCGGCCCGGTTTACACCCATTGCCGGCGCCAGGTCGTACCATACCTTAACCAGGTTCACATAGGCCCAGGCATAGTTCGGATCCAGTTCAATTGCACGTTGAAAATGCCTTTCCGCCTTTTGCATGGACTCAAGCGTGTTCTTGAACAATTCAATTCGACCGATGACTACCTGCTCATACGCTGGCAGAGCTGGCCGATATTGCTCCGGTAGAGTCTGTGGGTTATCGGTGGCCATTTTGCTGCGCATGGCGGTCATGACCGCTGCGGCAATTTCATCCTGGACCATAAATATATCGTTTAGATCGCGGTCAAAATTCTGCGACCAAATCTCGGTGCCGCCTAACGGCTCAACCAGGCGCGCGATAATGCGCACTCGTGCGCCCACCACCTGGACACTGCCCTCAAGGAGGTGCGTGACATGCAGTTCTGCTGCGATAACATCCAGCGGCATCACCTTGTCCCGATAGTAAAAAGAGGAAGTACGTGCCGTTACCAGCAGGCCCTCCACTCCCGACAACATATGCAAAACGGTATCGCTGATGCCATCGGCCAGAAAGCCCTGTGCCGGGTCCGCACTCATAAAGCTGAATGGCAGCACCGCAATGGAATTTTTCTTGAGCTCAGCGACCTGCTCTGCCTGGGGTGGCTGCTCGGTGACTTCCAGACGCATATTTGGCCACACCTGCCAGATCACGATTCCGACCGCAATCACCAGAACACTAAAAATGGCATAGTCCGCAGGTTTAAGGCTGGTGTCCGTGACTTCCTCCGGCGTACGGAGGGTCGTGCGGATGAGGGTTTCGCCATTCCACTCGTAACGCCAGGACAAAAATACAGCCGCCGGGAAAAGCAATATGCTCAGATAAAGGAGCACCGTAAGCGACCACGGCGGCAACCCGGCTGGCTCCACGATGACATCTGCCACCTGCAAGATGGCCCAGGCACCGATCAGGTAAAACCCCACACCCCGGAATACTTTGCGGCGACGTAAGTCGTGAATGAGAACGGTTAACTTCATTAGTTGCGGCCAAGCCTACCTGTTTACGCAGCAAATTCCAAAAAAAGAGTGAACACATGGCAAATAAGATATGGCCGAAATTTCCAACCATTGCAATATGTTGACGCTCCCCCGGGTTACAATCCGGCTGTGAAAAACCCTGACCTCATTATTATTGGTGCCGGCGCCGCCGGCTTGATGTGTGCGATTACCGCCGCACAGCGCGGGCGGCGCGTGCTGGTGCTTGAGCGTGCCAATAAAGCGGGCAAGAAAATACTGATGTCCGGTGGCGGACGTTGCAACTTTACCAACCTGCACACCTCACCCGGGCACTATATTTCTTCCAATACACATTTTTGCAAGTCAGCCCTGAGCCGCTATACGCAATGGGATTTTATCTCGCTGGTAGAGCAACACGGCATCGAGTATTTTGAGAAACAGACGGTTAATGGTTTGAGTGGGCAATTGTTTTGCCAGCAGTCATCAAAGCTCATCATCGCAATGCTGCTGGACGAATGCCGACGTGCCGGTGTGGAAATTCTGCTCAATTGCGAGGTCAAAGCGGTGCTTCACGCAGATGCGACCTGGCCAGACAAAGGTGACCAGGCGTCCCGCACCCTGAACGGTAGCCCGGGCTTGCCAACAGGCCCGGTCCCGGTGGGGGGCGGCTTCTGCCTCAAAACCAGCTTGGGAGCTTTTACCTCTCAGGCGTTGGTGGTCGCCGCTGGCGGCCTCTCGGTTCCCAGCCTTGGTGGTTCCGGTATCGGCTATGAACTGGCGACTTGTTTTGGCCTGCGCCAGGTGCCGAAAGCCGCAGCACTGGTACCATTCACTTTCACCGATGCTTTGCACGCAGTCTGCGGGCAGTTGTCAGGTGTTTCTACAGAGGTTGTTTTATCCAACAGACGGCGGTCGTTCCGGGAAGACATCCTGTTTACCCACCGGGGGCTGAGCGGACCCGCAGCTTTGCAGCTTTCCAGCTACTGGCTGCCGGGCGAAGGTGTTTCGCTCGACTTGTTACCTGGCCGTACAGCCGGGGAGCTACTACTCAACTGGAAGCTGGCCCACCCCAAAACGTTGTTGCGTACCCAGCTTGATCATGAACTGCCACGCAAACTGGTATTGGAACTGCAAACTCTGTGGTGGCCGGAAATGGCGGCGACCCCATTGGCAGAATGGCCCGATGCACGGCTGCAAGCTGTCGCCGGGCTACTCAACAACTGGCAGCTGAAACCGTCGGGCACCGAGGGTTACCGAACGGCGGAGGTGACCCTTGGTGGCATCGATACGCGCGATCTGTCATCAAAGACCATGGAATCGAAAATCCCCGGATTGTTCTTTATTGGCGAGGTCGTGGACGTTACCGGCCAACTGGGCGGTTTCAACTTCCAGTGGGCCTGGTCATCAGGGCATGTGGCGGGCCTGGCCGTCTAAAACGGCGCCGTTCACTGGTGGCCGAAGGTGATGTCTACCATCAAGTCGTTGGCCAGGTCTTCCAGCTCAACTTCCAGCGCGTCAATATCAACAGCCCCGGGAACGACCAGTTGAACGTTCGCCTTGAACAGTGCACCGCCACCCATGGAAGCGCCCTCCACTTTGGTTTCCAGATCGTGCACGCTGATCTTGTGCGCGGCCAGCAATGTCGTGATCTCGTGGACGATGCCAGGTCGGTCGTTACCAACCAACTTAAGCGTCCAGGCACTGGCCTTTCCGGTGCTGTCGGTCTCACTACTACGTTTGACCGTGATGCCCAGGCCCTGGGCCTCAAGGCCACGCAACTCGGCAATGCAAGCCCGTGCTTTCTCTTCCGGCATGGAAACCAACAGAATGCCTGCAAACTGGCCGGCCAGTGTACTCATGCTGCTTTGCGTCCAGTTGCCGCCGTGGTTGGTCAGGACGGTCGAAACGGCCTGGATAATACCGGGTTGGTCATCGGCAATAACGGTTAATACGATTGAAGTATTCATGTTTGCTTATTTGTTCCTGACTGCCCGCGCGAGTGCATCAAAAAATGCCGTCTGCAACGCCCAGTCCGGTTGATTACTGGCGGTCGCACGCGCACTGTGCTGAGCGATGACCACATTCTCGTTGGCATTGATATAAATGGCCTGACCGAAAATACCGACCGCGCGGTAGGTGTCATCTTCGCTCAGCCACCAGAAATAGCCGTATCCCGGGAAGCCCTTTGAGGGTGTGGTCGATTCCCGCATCCAGTTTTCCGGTAAAACCTGCGTACCATCTGCCAGCCGGCCATTGTTCATTGCGAACAGGCCAAGACGGCCGTAATCACGCAGAGTCGCGCTCAGGCAGCAACCACCCGTCTCGCCACCACCTGCTTCTGACAGCATCCAGTTGGCATCTGCCTGCATGCCAAATGGTTTCCAGATTTTTTCCGACAAATAGGTTGCGAGGTTATTACCGATGGCGGAACGTAACAGCGTGCCCACCAGGTTGGTCTCTGCCGTGTTGTAGTTGAAAACCTCACCCGGTGGCGCGACCCGGGGTTTGTTGCGCAAGTACTCGTACAGGCTGAGGGTATCCCAGGCCGCCGAATTGACGTCAGATTTCGGGTCGGCATAATCCTCGTTCCACGCCACGCCCGAAGACATTTGCAGCACGTCGCGGATGGTCGCCTGATCATAGGCTGAATTTTTCAGCCGCGGCAGGTAGTCGGTTATTTTCTCATCAACACTTTTGATGTAGCCGTCCTGGATGGCTGCCCCAACCAGCATTGAGGTGACAGATTTGGCAACCGAAAATGCCACCCACAGGCTGTCCTGCGTATTGCCAAGCCCGTAGCGCTCGTAGACGATCTTGCCATCCTTGATCACCAGCAAACCAGCGACATTCTGCCGCAAAAAGTATTCGTCAGTGGTCAGAGACAGGCCTTCGGTCTCGACGGTGACGCCGCCGAGGTTGACAGGTTGCTCCGGCAGTTCGAGTATCTTGCCACTTACCGGAACCAGCCGGGTTGGAAATATGCGGTTGATATTGCGGTAACCGGCAACCTGCTGCTCCGGCGTCCAGAACAGGAATTTTTGCGGCGCACCAAAATGACTGGCGTCCTCCGCCGGATCAAGGGTCGGAGCTTTGGCGGTCACCAGGGCTGGCATGCCTGCCAGCATCAGGAGTATTGTCAGTATTGTTGGTTTTTTATATGACTTCACTTTATTTTCCATGTTTAATAGTGAGTTAAACGTTATCGCCCAGCCAAAACTCATCCGGACGTCACCGTTTGTCAGCTCGAATGCAGGTAGTTTACGATTCCCAGTGCGGCTTTGCGCGCATCCGCTATAGCAGTGACCACCAGGTCGGCACCACGCACCATGTCACCGGCGGCAAAAACTTTTGGATTACTGGTCTGAAAGGCAAACTCATCGAGTCCACTGGCTTCAACCAGCCCCCACTCATTGGTGGTAATTCCAAATTCTCCAAACCAGTTTTCCGGCGAAGCACGGAAACCAAAAGCAACGATAACTGCGTCCGCTTCAATGCTGCGCTCGCTGCCCTTAATGGGCTCCGGGCGCTGCCGGCCACTGTCATCCGGCAGGCCAAGGCGGGTTTCGATAACGCTGACCGCCACCGTTTTACCCTGCTGCTGAAGGATTTCCAGCGGCTGTACATTGAAACAGAACTGCACGCCTTCCTCTATCGCATTGTTCACTTCGTGTTGCGAACCCGGCATGTTTTCCCGGTCGCGCCGATACAGGCAATGCACCTCGCGGGCACCCTGGCGAATCGCCGAGCGTACACAGTCCATGGCCGTGTCACCGCCTCCAAGTACCACCACCCGCTGGTCTTTCAGATCAATAAACGCATGCTCACCAGCCGGCATGTTCAGCAATGACTTAGTGTTGCCGATCAGGTAATCCAGTGCCCGGTAAACCCCTGCACTGTCCTCCCCCGGCAAATCACCCTGCATCGCTTTGTAGGTGCCAAGCCCCAAAAAAACAGCGTCATTATTATCCAGCACCTCACTGAACGAGATTTCCTTGCCGATATTAGCGCCCAGCACAAACCGGATCCCCATGCCCTCAAGTATCCGCCGGCGGTTTTTTATGACCTTGTGTTCCAGCTTGAACTCCGGGATGCCAAATGTCAGCAGGCCGCCGATCTCCGGGTGCTTGTCATACACAATGGCCTTGACGCCATTGCGTGCAAGCACATCTGCACAAGCCAGGCCGGCCGGCCCGGCACCGATAATCGCAACCTTGAATGCCGTCTGCTGCACACCGGTTAAATCCGGCTGCCAGCCCTGGGCGAAAGCCGTGTCGGTGATGTGGCGTTCAATGGCACCGATGGTTACCGCGCCAAACTCAGTATTCAGTGTGCAGGCGCCTTCACATAAACGATCCTGCGGACAAATACGGCCACAGATTTCCGGCAGGCTGTTGGTCTGGTGTGCCAGTTCGGCTGCTTCCACAATGCGGCCTTCAGCCGCCAATTTGAGCCAGTCTGGAATGTAGTTATGTACCGGACACTTCCATTGGCAATACGGATTACCACAGGCGATGCAGCGCTCAGACTGGGCCTCACCCTGGGCTTGTTCAAACGGCTCATAGATCTCACGGAACTCATGCCGTCGGGACTCTTTTGAATGCTTTTGGGGCTCAGTGCGACCACGGTCGATGAATTCAAACTTAGACCTGATCCTGAGCTTGCTCATGGGCTACCCCACAACCTTCAATACGGCAGGGCTGGCACTTGCTGACGGCTTTTCATGTTTTGGCTCCACCACGCGGAAGTAGAACATAAAATGATCAAAATTCTCCAGGATGTGCGCCCCCCACTCACTGCCGGTGAAGCGTACATGTCGCTCTATCAGTGTGATAAGTGCGGCGCGCTCCAGGCTATCTACACGAGTGTTCAGGTTGGAGATTGTCACCTGGGCAGGGTTGCAGCGGCGCTCAAAGTTCTCGTTCATATCCAGCACAAACGCACGGCCACCGGTCATGCCGGCGGCAAAGTTGGCGCCGGTACGCCCGAGGACAACCACGGTGCCACCGGTCATATACTCACAACCGTGATAACCAACCGCCTCGACCACCGCTGTGGCCCCGGAGTTGCGTACTGCGAAACGCTCACCGGCCTGGCCGGCGGCGAACAATTCGCCACCAGTAGCACCATACAGGCAGGTATTACCAATGATGGTGCTACGCTTGGCGACAATCGATGATTTCTGATGGGGCGAGATCGCCACGCGACCACCACTCATGCCTTTGGCAACATAATCATTGGCATCACCGTAGAGGCGCAGATGCATGCCGGTGGTAATCCACACGCCGAAGCTCTGCCCTGCTGAGCCTGAAAAGATCAGGTCGTAAACCGCACCATCCAGCCCATCCCTGCCATAGCGGCGGGCGATCTCTCCCGCCAGCCCGGCACCCACCGAGCGGTCATAGTTGAAAATTTTGAACCGTCGTTCTGCACTCTCGCGATTCTCCAGTTCCTGCTCCAGGCTCGCAACGATTTCTGCGTTCAGCTTACCCTTGTCATGCGGGTGGTTGCGGATACCCTGGAAGCCCGCTGGCTGTTCACCGGCCACTCCAGCACTGGCAAGTATCGGATCCAGATCAATACAGCGCTGCTTATCCGTTAACGGCTCGATCTTCTCCAGCAAATCACTGCGGCCGATAATATCCTCAAGTTTTTCGAATCCCAGGTAAGCCAGGTGCTCGCGAACCTCATCCGCAATGAAGCGAAAGTAGTTCATCACCCGCTCCGGCAGTCCGTGGAAGTGTTCGCGGCGCAGTTGTTCATCCTGGGTTGCGATACCGGTCGCACAATTGTTCAAATGGCAGATGCGCAGATACTTACAGCCCAGCGCCACCATAGGGCCGGTGCCAAACCCAAAACTGTCAGCGCCAAGAATAGCCCCCTTGATGACATCCAGGCCGGTTTTCAGGCCGCCATCCACCTGCAAACGAACCCGCTCACGCAGGCCGTTCTCAACCAACGCATGATGCACCTCGGGCAGGCCTGTTTCCCACGGTGAGCCGGCATATTTGACCGATGTCAGCGGACTGGCGCCGGTGCCGCCATCATGGCCGGCAATGGTAATGCAATCCGCATACGCCTTGGCCACGCCTGCCGCAATCGTACCAACACCCCGCTCAGACACCAACTTCACCGACACCTGGGCCTGCGGATTAACCTGCTTCAGGTCGAAGATCAGCTGGGCCAGGTCCTCAATCGAGTAAATATCATGATGTGGTGGTGGTGAAATCAACGTCACACCAGGCACAGAATGCCGCAGCGCTGCAATATGTGCAGAAACCTTGTGGCCGGGTAGCTGGCCACCTTCGCCTGGCTTGGCGCCCTGCGCGATCTTGATTTGCAGAATGTCGGCATTGACCAGATAGTGGGCCGTAACCCCAAAGCGCCCGGAAGCCACCTGCTTGATGCTTGAATTGCGATTGCTGCCAAAACGTGCCGGATCTTCTCCGCCTTCACCGGAGTTTGAGTGCCCGCCAAGCGTGTTCATGGCCACCGCCAGCGCTTCATGGGCTTCCGGCGACAGCGCGCCAATGGACATGGCGGCAGTATCAAAGCGCGGGAACAACGTTTCAGGGCGCTCCACTTTTTCCAGCGGCAATGGCTGGTCTGCCGGCTTCAGTTTCAGCAGGTCCCGCAAGGCCGCCGGCGAACGCTGGTTGACCAGGCGGGCAAACTTCGCGTAGTCCTGCGGATTTGCGCTTTGTACCGCTGTTTGCAAGGACTGGATAATCTCCGGGTGATAGGCATGGAACTCACCGCCCCAGGTAAACTTCAGCAAACCACCCTGAGCGATGGGCTGGCCACTGTTCCAGGCCGACTGAGACAGGGCACGTTGGTCTGCCTCAAGTTCACGGAAGCCAGCGCCACTAATATTCCCGGCCGCACCCGGACAGCACAGGTCAGTTACCTCGTTACCCAGCCCGATGGTTTCAAAAAGCTGTGCGCCACGGTAGCTGGACACACACGAAATTCCCATTTTGGACAGAATTTTCAGCAGGCCTTTGCGTACCCCACGGCGATAATATTTGCGATGCTGCAGCAAGTCGCCCTTCAGCGCACCCCTGGCATGCAGATCATTGATAACCTGGAAAGCCAGGTAGGGATACACAGCCGTCGCGCCAAGGCCAAACAGTACCGCAAAGTGGTGCGCATCGCGGGCCGTACCTGTTTCAACGATGATATTGCAATCGCAGCGCAGGCCGTCAGTGATCAACCGCTGGTGAACGGCACCGGTGGCCAGTGCTGCGTGCATGGGTACTTTATCGCGGGCAATATCCCGATCGCTCAGCACAATCATCACCGCACCATCGGCCGCCACCGCAGAAACCTGGTCGCAAAGCCTTTCAAGCGCCGTCTTCAAATTGTCGTTCTGGTCGTAATTGAGGCTGAAAGTTTCCTTTCGATACCAGCGCTGGTTCAGCGTCAGCAGCTTGCGGTATTTGACGATATTCAGTACCGGCCACGGCAGCACAACCCGGTGTGAGTGTGTGCTGGTCTCCTGGAAGATATTGTGTTCCCGCCCAATCAGCGTCTCCAAAGACATCGCTGAGCGTTCACGCAATGAGTCAATGGCCGGGTTGGTGACCTGTGCGAACTGCTGGCGAAAATAATCATACACGGGGCGGTGCTGTCGGGACATCACGGCCACCGGGGTATCGTCTCCCATCGAACCGGTGGCTTCGACCTGCTGCTCTGCCATTACCCGGATGACATGCTCACGTTCTTCGTTGCTGACGCCAAACAGTTTTTGGAAAATAGGGAAGTTGTACGGGTTTTCGCGCATGAAAGCCTCGGCCGCAGCGGCTTCCTGCTCATCGTTATTGATGATACGGATAATGTTCTCTGCCAACCAGTCCGCGTAGGGATAACGCGACTTGAGCGCGTCATCAATCTCACGCGAGCGCCATATTTTGCCGTTTTGCGTATCAACCGCAAACATCTCACCAGGACCAACCCGACCCTTTTTCACCACATCTTCGGGCTTGTAATCCCAGACACCAACCTCAGATGCCAGCGTTACCCAGCCGTTTTTAGTAATGACATAGCGGGCCGGGCGCAAACCGTTACGATCAAGATTACAGGCAGCCACCCGGCCATTGCTCATAACAATGCCCGCCGGGCCGTCCCAGGGTTCAACGTGCATCGAATTAAACTCGTAAAAAGCCCGCAGTTCAGGAGCCATTTCCGGTTCTGCCTGCCAGGCCGGGGGAATCAGGATACGCATGGCACGGAACACATCCATACCGCCTGCCAGGAAAAGCTCAAGCATGTTATCCAGCGAGGATGAGTCCGAACCTGCCTGGTTGACCAGCGGGCGGATTTTCTGCAGATCCGGCAACAAAGGTGTCTGGAATTTCGGCGTGCGGGCCTCAGACCAGCTGCGGTTGCCCGCGATAGTGTTTATCTCGCCGTTGTGTGCGAGGTAACGGAATGGTTGTGCATACCGCCAGTCAGGCAGCGTATTGGTGGAAAAACGCTGATGGAACAGGCAAATAGCACTCTGAAACTCCGGGTTTTTAAGGTCGGGGAAAAACTCCGGCAGGTTCTCCGGCATCACCAGGCCCTTGTAGATGGTGGTCAGGCCCGAAAGGGTGGCAACATAAAAACTGGCGTCTGGCGCTGGCAGGTTCATGTTCTCGGCTGCTGCCATGCGACGCGCCACAAACAGCCGCCTTTCAGCGTCAAAATGGGACCAGCCGTGGGGTATGGTGACAAACACCTGTTCAATGAGCGGCATCGAATCCAGTGCGATCTGCCCACATACCGAGGGGTCTGTGGGCACCTTGCGCCAACCGGCGATACCCAGCGTTTCATTCTTGATATGTTTTTTGAGTATCTTGCGGGATTGCGTCGCGATCTCAGGATCAGGGTTCAGGAAAACCATGCCAACTGCAAAGCGCGGGCCCAGCCACATGCCTTCTTCCTCCGCCACCTGGCGGAAAAAACCCTCTGGAAATTGCAGCAGCAAGCCACAACCGTCACCGGTCTTACCATCAACTGCAACCGCACCGCGATGTGTCATGCGGGTTAATGCGGTACAGGCAGTTTCGACCAGTTCGTGGCTGACCTCACCCTGCTGGTGGGCAATCAGCCCAAACCCACAACTTTCCTTTGCGTTTTCCGGGTCGTACAAGCCTTCAATATGTGCGCGTTGTTGCATACCTTTCCATCACCAGCCCCGGCATCAACTTCTGTACCGGGGAACCTCCTATCCTACATTGCTGTGTGCCCGCATGCACTCCCGCAATATGCCTAGGCACAACACGATTGGCTCTAGGTGTGCAAATAAACGTGCCCCTGTGCTCGTAGCTCAGCCCGGTCCTGACGCCAGTTCGGATTCAGGCCGGACAGCAGCGCATAAAACGCCTTACCGTGATTCATTTCCTCGAGGTGGCAAAGCTCGTGCGCAATGACAGCATCAACAATCTCAAGCGGCGCTTTGATTAAATGTGTGTTCAGCCTGATGATGCCCTTTGAGGAACAGTTGCCCCAAGTCCGGCGCATAGTTCTGAGCTTGAGTGGAATTGACCTGCCTTCAGTCCACGGTGCATTTTTGGCAATGGCTTGCATCCGTGCGGAAAAAACACTTTGGGCCTCGCGGCGATACCAGTTAGTGAGCGCAGACTTGACCGCATTTGCACCGGGCCTTGTCGGCCTGACATGTAACCCGCTGCCAACAACCGCCACCCGGGAGCGTCCTGCCGGGCCACCTGCCATCACCAGCGTATAGGCCACGCCAAGGAACAGGTGTTGCTCACCCGACACGTACTGTAACGGTGCCAGTAAGCGCTGGCGAGCCGTCACCAGAAAACGCGCAATATGGCGCGGGTTTCTTGCCAGCGTCGCACTGATATGTGCCTTGCTCCAGTGTTTCGGCGCAACAATCACCAGCCCGCCAGACGCATCCAGTTCAAGGTGCAGACGGCGGGTTACCCGTGGGCGGTGCGCAACGGTATACGGCAGGTCTCCGGCAGGCGTGGTCACTACTGTTTGCCGCATATATTCTTTGCACCAGGGCTGTTGGCGGATCGGAGTTCTGTATGTTGCCTGACCTGTCTTGACGAGTAAACAGGCCGCTTTGCAGTCCGCCATTCGAACCATTGGTATTTCTCTTCGCTTTATCGCATTCGGAGTAAACGTTTTGGTCTTTTCGCGGTCTCTATTGTGTGTCGCGAGGAACTGGAAATATGACCCGTAATGAAATGCTCTCGCTCAAACTGCAGATGGGTATCGACCCATCCGTAAAGATCGAGCCGGGCGTTTTAAGGGCCATGTGGCAACAGCTGACTTTGGAGAGCGTCGTTAACCTGCAACGCTCTCACACAAGTGCAGCGCCACAGCCGGTTCCCGTGACCACCAACCCAATGGTT
Source organism: Gammaproteobacteria bacterium (assembly GCA_024277815.1). Classification (GTDB taxonomy): domain Bacteria; phylum Pseudomonadota; class Gammaproteobacteria; order Xanthomonadales; family SZUA-36; genus SZUA-36. Next base: position 1,847 of record JAJRUM010000032.1, on the reverse strand, counting down.
GTATGACATTCCTCCTCCTCTTGACCGGGCCTGAAAAGCGCCCGGTTTTTTCTTGCCTCCACTTCCAGCCGCGTTAAAACATGACAGTGATTGGCCGACAGGGTTAATATGCCTGTCAACACCCCATACGTTGAAACCAGTAGAGATATCATGATCAGAACACTCTTGATTGCCAGCCTGGGCACTTTCGCCACCGACCTGTCAGCCCAGCTACCGCCGGCCGAGGACATGCGCCTGTACGACATAGCCAATGCAACGTCCGCACAAAGAATTGAAACCAGCATTACCCGCCTGGTGGGTTTTGGCACCCGCCACAGCCTCTCGGATACCCAGTCGAAGACCCACGGTATCGGTGCTGCACGGCGCTGGATAAAAGCAGAGTTTGAGGCCATATCCAAAGCTTGTGGTGGATGCCTTGAGGTTATCACCATCGGCGATACCATCAGCGGTGAAGAGCGCATCCCCGAAGCACATGACATCGTCAGCATCATCGCCATACAGCGTGGCCAGACCGATCCGCAGCGCATGCTGATGATAAGCGGGGACATCGACTCCCGCATTTCTGACCCGATGGATGCCACCGGAACTTCACCCGGTGCCAACGACAATGCCTCCGGCATGGCCGGTGTACTGGAAGCAGCCCGTGTTCTGAGCCAGTACAAATTTGCCGGCAGCATCGTTTACATGGGGCTTGCCGGCGAGGAGCAGGGTCTGTTTGGTGGCAAAATTGTCGCCGCCCGGGCGCTCAGGGAGGGCTGGAAAATCCAGGCTGTTCTGAACAACGACATGATTGGCAATATTGCCGGTATCAATGGCGTGATCGACAATCATACGGCACGTATTTTTTCTGAGGGCGTGCGCTGGGTTGAGACGGCAGAAGAGGGCCGCAAACGGTACTTCACTGGCGGCGAGGTCGATTCTGCCTCACGCAATCTCGCCCGTTACATTAAGCGTATCGGCGAACAATATGTCAGCAACCTCGACCTGATGATGGTTTACCGTCTTGACCGCTTCGGCCGTGGCGGCCACCACCGCCCGTTCAACGAAGCTGGTTTTCCCGCCGTGCGCATCATGGAAGTCAACGAAAACTATGACCGCCAGCACCAGGATCTGCGGGTTGAGAACGGTCGCCATTTCGGCGACACCATCGATTTTGTTGATTTCAGGTTTGCCGCAAAACTCACCGCACTCAATGCAGTATCACTGGCGGCTATGGCGTGGGGGCCTGCGCCACCGACCCATGTCGAAATCAAGGGCATGGTGAAGGCCAGCACCACCCTTGAATGGTCAATGGGTGAAGATGAGAGTCTGGCCGGCTACCGAATTTACTGGCGACTGACAACTGAACCTGAATGGACCCATAGCCGCTGGGTTGGCAAAGCTGATCACTACACATTGGAAAATATCGTCATTGATAACTACTTTTTCGGTATCGCCAGCGTAGCCATTGACGGCAACCAAAGCCCAGTGGTGTTTCCAGGGCCTGCCGGTGCTTTTTGAATTTCGCAACACCAATAAATCAATGGCTTATCCTATTTTTTAGCCAAATTTGCATTTTAGCCAAATTTGCATTATTATGCCCCGCAAGGTTAGCGATTTTTAGGGGGGGTCCTGAATTTCCTGATCGGCAACACTCAGTAGATAGTCAGGGGTCAAATTCTACCGTTGTCAGCTTTTAAGATTAAAGTTTCGCCACCCGCTGTACGTCGGGCGGTTTAAAAGCAGGTGTGGAATAAAAAACCGCTGCTGTTTACAGCAAAAATTGTTCACCTGGTGTTTTTCGAAAAAAAACCGCAATGGACTATGTACAGGGTTGATAGGAAACAGGCGCCACAAATGCGGCGCCT
>JAJRUM010000031.1 GCA_024277815.1 Gammaproteobacteria bacterium | reverse complement strand
TCCTGTCCAACGGCCCGGGTGATCCTGAGCCCTGTGACTATGCGATCACTGCAATCCGGGAGATATTAATAACCGGCACACCGGTATTCGGCATTTGCCTGGGTGTGCAGTTGCTGGGCCTGGCCGTCGGTGCCACGACTACAAAAATGAAATTTGGCCACCACGGGGCCAATCATCCAGTGCAGGATCTCGACAGCCAACAGGTCCTGATTACCAGTCAGAACCATGGCTTTGCGCTTGACGAGCAGAGCCTGCCTGCCAATGTCCGGGCCACGCATCGTTCGCTGTTCGATGGCAGTTTGCAGGGTATAGAGCTGACAGACACACCTGCCTTCGGGTTTCAGGGGCATCCCGAGGCCAGTCCGGGCCCGCATGATGTTGCGCCACTGTTCGATCGCTTCATTACGCTGATGCAGTCCGCGCACAACCCGCCCGGAGCGAACTGATGCCGAAGAGAACGGATATACACACCATACTGATTATCGGCGCAGGCCCGATTGTGATCGGGCAGGCCTGTGAGTTCGATTACTCCGGTGCACAGGCCTGCAAGGCTTTGCGCGAGGAAGGTTACCGGGTGGTGTTGGTTAATTCCAATCCGGCGACCATTATGACCGACCCGGAAACGGCCGATGTGATTTATATCGAGCCAATAGAATGGCGGATTATTGAACAGATCATTGCCAAAGAGCGACCGGATGCCCTGCTGCCTACTATGGGTGGACAGACTGCATTGAACTGCTCGCTGGACCTGGTGCGCAAAGGCGTGTTGGAAAAATATGGCGTGGAAATGATCGGCGCTTCCCGCGAAGCCATCGATATGGCGGAAGACCGGGACTTGTTTCGCCAGGCCATGGCTGAGATCGGCCTTGAGACACCCAAGGCTGAACTTGCCCACAGCCTTGATGAAGCGCTGGATAAACTTGAAATAATCGGTTTCCCGACCATTATCCGGCCCTCTTTTACGATGGGTGGCTCCGGCGGCGGCATTGCCTATAACCGCGAAGAGTTCATCGAAATTGTCAAGTCAGGCCTCGAGCAGTCGCCAACCACTGAGATATTGATGGAAGTCTCCGTGCTGGGCTGGAAAGAGTATGAAATGGAGGTGGTGCGCGACCACCAGGACAATTGCATCATCATCTGCTCGATTGAGAACCTGGATCCAATGGGTATCCATACCGGTGACTCGATCACGGTGGCACCGGCACTGACCCTGACCGACAAGGAATACCAGCGCTTGCGGGATGCCTCAATCGCTGTGCTGCGTAAGATCGGCGTTGATACGGGCGGTTCCAACGTGCAGTTTGCGATCAACCCTGAAGATGGCAAGGTCATTATTATCGAGATGAACCCGCGGGTGTCGCGCTCATCTGCGCTGGCGTCCAAAGCCACCGGTTTTCCGATTGCCAAGGTCGCGGCCAAGCTGGCCGTTGGCTTTACGCTCGATGAATTGTTGAATGAAATTACTGGCGGTGCGACCCCGGCGTCATTCGAGCCGACCATCGATTACGTGGTCACCAAAATTCCGCGTTTTGCGTTTGAGAAGTTCCCGGCGGCCAATGACCGGTTGACCACTCAGATGAAGTCGGTTGGTGAGGTCATGTCGATTGGCCGCACCTTCCAGGAATCGTTACAAAAGGCGCTGCGCAGCCTGGAAACAGGCCGTGACGGTTTTGATCCGGTGCTGGTAGCCAGCGACCCGGAAGAGCGTGCAGCCGAACTCAGACGCGAACTGAGCGAAGCCGGGGCGGAGCGCCTGTGGTATGTCGCTGAGGCCTTCAGAGAAGGCATGAGTGCTGAAGAGGTCAACAAGTTGACGCGGATCGATCCATGGTTCCTGGCACAGATAGAGGACCTGGTATTGACTGAAAACCAGGTTGCACAACAAGGCCTTGACGCACTCGACAAGTCACGCCTGTTTGGCCTCAAACGGAAGGGCTTTTCAGATGCACGCCTGGCCCGTCTGCTGAACTGTGAGGAACAAGTTGTTCGCGAACGGCGTTATAAGCTGAATATCCGGCCGGTATACAAGCGTGTCGACACCTGCGCGGCGGAGTTCGCCACCACCACGGCCTACCTGTATTCAACCTATGAGGATGAGTGTGAGGCCGAACCCACCAATAACCGTAAGATCATGGTGCTCGGTGGCGGGCCTAACCGCATAGGGCAGGGCATCGAGTTCGACTATTGTTGCGTGCATGCCGCCCTGGCCTTACGTGAAGAAGGTTTCGAGACCATCATGGTCAACTGCAACCCGGAGACGGTTTCTACCGATTACGATACCTCTGACCGCCTGTATTTCGAACCGTTGACGCTTGAAGACGTACTGGAGATCGTCCACCGGGAACAACCGGATGGCGTCATCGTGCAGTACGGCGGCCAAACCCCGCTGAAACTGGCGCGGCCACTGGAAGCTGCCGGCGTGCCTATCATTGGTACTTCACCGGATTCAATCGACCTTGCTGAAGACCGTGAACGATTCCAGAAAATGCTGCATAAGCTCAAGTTGCGACAACCACCCAACCGTACCGTGACCAGTGTTGAGCAGGCTGTTGTGCAGGCCGAGGAAATTGGCTACCCGTTGGTGGTGCGGCCTTCCTATGTGCTGGGTGGCCGGGCCATGGATGTCGTACATGGCGAACAGGATCTGCGCCGTTACATGCGTGATGCCGTGAAAGTGTCCAACGACTCCCCGGTGTTGCTGGATCGCTTCCTTGATCACGCCATTGAAGTCGATGTTGATGCCATCTGCGACGGCACCGACGTCCTGATCGGCGGCATCATGGAGCATATCGAACAGGCCGGCGTGCATTCAGGTGATTCTGCCTGCTCCATTCCACCGCACAGCCTGAGCAAGGAAATACAGGATGAAATGCGCAGCCAGATGGCAATGATGGGCCGGGAACTGGGTGTGATAGGCCTGATGAATGCTCAATTTGCGTTACGCGGTGATGATATTTACATCCTCGAAGTGAATCCGCGTGCATCGCGCACGGTACCCTTTGTTTCGAAGGCAACGGGACGGCCGCTCGCCTCCATTGCAGCACTGTGTATGGCAGGTAAATCACTTAAAGAACAAGGTGTTACTGAAGAAATAATACCTGAATTCTATTCTGTAAAAGAAGCCATATTGCCATTTATCAAGTTCCCGGGCGTTGACCCCATCCTCGGGCCGGAAATGCGCTCCACCGGTGAAGTCATGGGTGTGGGACGTAGTTTTGGCGGCGCTTGCGCACGTGCCATGAAAGCCGCCAAGTATGGGATTCCCAAGCCGGGACGTGCGTTCCTGAGTGTCCGGGATGCCGACAAG
>JAJRUM010000030.1 GCA_024277815.1 Gammaproteobacteria bacterium | reverse complement strand
TGACACGGTGGCGCTTGGAGAGCCGCGCCTTTCCAGTGAAATATGCTTTCACATCCAGTGCATCAACGGCAGTGACATTGGGCGCATCTTCAATGTCCAGCGTCTGTCCTGTCAGTGTTTCATAGAAGAACCAGGCGCGGCGTGTGTGCGTACCGGTTGGCGCGGACCTTACATACTCTTCCAGCACGGCCTTGGGCACTGCATTAAAGGCGCGCTTCAATATCAGCAGATCGATATTTTCATGGCGCAGGGCAAACGTTAGATGGTCGGCAAACTGGTCACCGGGTTGGTATCGTTTGTCAAAAACGCGCCAACGGCCTTCCTCTCGCTGGCTACCACCGATATGTTTCCCAGAAACACAGCTAAGCCGTCGAACAGGCGCTTGCAGGCCAAGTGCCTGGACGAGCGCCGCCCAACCGGCGAGTTGCGTGCCCTGCGGAAGCGACTCCCCCTGGAAATTGAGCGGTGTTTTTAGTTCAAGGTGCATTTATCGAAAACCCTGTTGCCATAATCGAAAAACGGCTCATTTAAAACCAACTCATCGAAAAAGAATTATAGAGGGTGCTTTATCGAAAAGCACTCATTATTGTCGATAAAAGCAATTTAACCGGCCTAAAGGTCGAAAATCACCATATTTAATGTCTCACTCAGGTCTTTACGACCCAATCTGGTCGAAAATACGGGTTCAGCGCCTTTGGGGCATACCCGCGAGGATTGCAGACCACCCGGGTGCAATAGACCTCGTAATCATACGACTATGCATATGACCGTGAACCCACAATGCTGCCCGGCCGCCATCCATGAGATTCTCCAGATTGCTGGCGAAGGCCGGGGTCAACAGGTCGTGCGCATACCTGGGATGTACCGACCGCGATGAAGGGGCATGGTGGGTAACCACCACCGTCGTCCCATCAAAGGGTTCTGCCAGCGTCGTTGCCAACCAGTCGCAGCTGACTGTGTGCAGCGTAGGCCTTCCAACCCCGCACCAATATCTCCTGCCAGGACCACCGCATCGGCATCGGTTGCGGGCGGCTCGAAGTCTTCGATTCCGATATGCAGATCATTCAGGACATGAAGTTTCATGCGAGAACTTTACACTTAAAAAAATGGGTGCTGAGGTTTGCCGCATATATAAGGCATAACTTGACATCTATTTGCATCACTACGATAGTGGTGAAGATCTCATGAAAAGCATCGCCCTGAGGGTGCGCCAACACCCCCAGAGCGACTAACCCCGAGCTTGTACTAGCCAAGACTCGTGGCTGCATCCAGTATACACCGCTGTACTTCGGTACGAGCCGGTGGTGCGGGTATTCCAGGCGGCCCCGAGTCCGATCACGGACCGGGGCCGTTTTTTGTGAGCCGCTGTTTACTTGCTAACAGGAGGCGCACACATGCCCGCACAGGCTATTTTTTATTCCGACTATTTGCTGGATACGCTCCCTTTCGAGTACTGGGCACACGAACCGGTGCCGACCTATGACGCCGGCCACAGGGCACCGGAAACGTGCAGACTGCTGGGGAACAACATTCGCTATATGCGGATGCTGCGCCGCTGGTCGCAGGAAGCATTGGGGCTGGAGGCGGGACTGCACCGCACCCTGATCGGGGCGATTGAGCGGGCCGAGGTCAACACGTCCCTCGGGACGGCGGAGAAAATTGCGCAGGCCTTCGGGCTCTCGGTGGCGGAGCTACTGACGGCCCGGCCACCCGCCGGTTTCAGTACGGGACGCGATGCCTGCAACGATTGAGGCGGCGGGCCAAAATCACCGCCCCAGATACACTGCTGTAATCTGCTCCCGCTCGTGGCCGAACTCCTGGCTGATGAGCAGGCGTGCCTTGCGGTCGGTTTCCCGTTGTTCGGGCGTCAGGGAGCGAGTATCGGGACCGCCGGCGGCCGGTGCCTTCCAGCCGGTCAGTTCTTCGTAGCGGTTCTGGGCGTAGGCGTGGCGCAGACCATGCATTTTGGAAAGCCCGGCCCGGCAGGTGTTGCCTTCGTAGACGCGCATCTGGTGGACGTAATTGCGGTTGCTCGGGATAAGCGAACCAAAGCCGGCCAGGCGGCGCGCCCGGTTGAGTACGTCCCGCTGAGCTTCGGTCCGGACCGGGATGGTTCGTTCACGGCCACCCTTGGTCCAGCTGGCCTTCAGCACCAAATGATCACCCCGGTCAGCGAAGCTCGGTTGGAATTTCATGGCCTCCTCCCGACGCAGGCCGAAGGCCTGCTGCAGTTCCAGACTCATGCGCACATGCTCGTCACGGACCTGCTCCAACTGTTCCCGGGTGACAGACCTGGCTTTGGATTCGTCGGTCACAAAGCGCCGGTCCGGGATGCCATAGTGCTCGTTGGATCTTGCCACCACATTCTGTTTGTTGACCTTGTGTGCCCACCAGCGGATCACGGCCATGCGGTTCTTGATGGTCCCGACGGAAAGGTCCTGGCCAAACCAGAGTTTGACCAGGGCCTCGATGTGTTTGGGTTTCAGGGATTGGGGTGTCATTTTTCGATAGCCCAGCTCATGGAGCTGGTTGGCCATCAGGCTCAACACCCACTCACGGTTGGACTGGGTGGCATAGCTGCCTTCCCGGCATTGACGACAGAGTTTCTTCAGTTGGTAGTTCAGGTCTCTCATAGTGTGCTCGCTGTCTGGTTAGTGTTTCTGATCTACCGGTCAGCCTGAGCTGACAGGTTCGCTTTCGCTGAACGATCATGGGCCACAACGCCCTTTTGACCTGAATATGCCTGGTCAGAGGCAACGCGGGCTTTCCTCAGTTGAGGGATAGCCTCGCGGGATCCAACATGCCCGAGCACGGGCGTACTTTAAGTGTGGTGAAACACCTCCTTTGAAGTAGGCAGGACAATCCTGCGGCTTGTGAAAAATGAGCGCGGCAAGACAATGGCCAAAGGCAATTGCCGGGCACGAGGCTCGTGGTTTAAGACAGGCGAATGCCTGCTGAATAGAACAGCCCTTGGGCTGTCCTGATTTCGAAGATGGACAGACCTGTGAGGAACTGCCCTGTGTGGAAGATGGATCGCAGCTTGCGCTGATGCACCGTTACACGATCCTGGTGGTGCCTTGCTTGCCACTGTACACGCAGTGGCCACGGATAAAACTGATTACGTGCGGGAAGTATAGACAAGTCATACGGCGTTGTCGTTCCCGATATTGCAAAAAATGTTTAGCAAACGACGTCATAATTCCCGGGGCATTCGGGCGAGCATTTAAAAAGTCCCGGCACGCTGCGCACTTGGGCCCGGAATACGGCCGCGTCACTACCGCGCTTCGCTGTGTAGTGACACGGCCGATCGTACGTGGCAACCGGTGCGCCAGGCGATGCCTGTCACACAGGCTGCATTAGTTTGCATCAGGTGGCCTCAATCGCGTTTCCGCCACTGCATCGGCAAGCTGCAACCGGAAATCACCCGCCTCGAACCGATTAACCATGGCTTGCAGGTAGCCAAGCGGTGAGGTTTCAATCTGATCAGTGGCCAGGCTGCCCGCCCATTCATCGATCACCATCTGTGCCGCGACAGGGTTGAGTCCGGCCACTTTTTGCAGGGCAGCCTGGCGTAGCTCAGCCGGAACCCAGGTGGCGAATTCCGAAGCGCCGAGTTCATTTTCACTACTACTACACACTTTGGTGGTAGTCGGTGTTGTAGTAGGCATTCTTCTTAGGTTTACATCCGTAGTAGGTAATGCTTCCGGGTTGGCCGGATAGGGTTCAGCCGTGTCCGGCTCAACCGTTTCCGGAAAATCCGGATGTGGTGAACCGGCTATCTCCTGAACGATGTAGGTACCACCACGGATGCGGCCCTGCCGGTCACGCTTGCGCACGAAGCGCATGTAGCCGGCATCGCGGAGTTCCCGAAGCAGGCGGTAGATACCGTCACGCCCCAGGTCGCCACGTTTGCGCAGATCGTTGACCAGCACTTTCCAGTCGTCCGGGCGGGACAGCAGGTAACCGAGCAACCCCCTGGCTGCCCAGGACAGGCGGGTATCTTCGATGGCGCGCTGGTCGATGATGACGAACCGGTGGCGGCGCGCGGCACGAACGATGGTGTTGCTCATGCCTCGCAGGTCCCGATGATGATCATGGCCACCTCGGAAGCCGGGTAGTACACGCGCCGACCGATCTTGCGGCCGCAGGCCTTGAGCGCGCGTGTGCTCAGGTCACTCGGGTAACTCAGGCTGTAACGCAGACCACCGGTAGTACGGCCGAGCAGTTCAGCCAGTTGCGTTTGCGACATTAACAAACCAAAGCGTTCGGTCAGTTGATGTTCCAGCGTTACCGCACTTGAGTTTTCTGTCTCTTGCATAATCCATGCTCTCCTTGTACATGATGTGGAGACACGAGATTGCACATCACACCACGCGTTTTCCAGAACAAAATGTTTAGCAGTTTGGTAAACATTTATTTTTGATTTAGTGATTTACACGGTGTTAGTGTCAGTGCAGATGATGAAACACGCTGTGTATTGCCATGTATTTATGGCAGCGTCAGTTTGTCATTGCTGATGCATAGGAATGTGCTCGAAAGCTCGCTCTGTGAGTAGCGCTTTTGAACCTGTTTATGAAGCGCCCCGGGGTTACGATCAACCATCTGATTAAACGTGATGTCATACAACCGGCCATGAAACAACACAGTCGTATCACACCCAGACTGCTCCGCTTCCGGGACGCGCCTTCCTATCTGGGCATGGACCGAAACCGCTTTAATGCCGAGGTGCGACCGTATCTGACTGAAATACGCATCGGACAACAAGGTATTGCCTTTGACCGCCTTGAACTGGATGCCTGGGTAGATCAATATAAGTCCCGCAACGGGCGTTCCGGTCAACTCAGAGGAGATTTGACATGGGACGCAAACGAACGGCCGGACTCTATGAGCGCAACGGGGTCTGGCATATCGACAAGCAGATCAGAGGCATCCGCATTTGCGAAAGCACTGGAGAAAGCAGCCTCGCAAAGGCGGAAGAATACCTCGCAAAGAAAACGGAGGAAGTCAGGCAAGCGGTCGTCTACGGTGTAAGACCGAAACGCGCATTTCGGCGGGCCGCAACCCGGTACCTGAATGAGAACCAGCAAAAACGCCGTATCGCCGACACCGCGCTGCACCTGAAACAACTGGACCCCTACATCGGCCACCTGCCGATTGAATCGGTCCACATCGGGACATTGCAGCCCTTTATCGAGGCACGGCGCAAGCAGGGGATCAAGACCAAGAGCATCAACCTCGCTCTGGGTGTGGTACGGCACATTCTTAATCTCGCGGCATCGGAATGGCTGGATGGCAACAACCTGACATGGTTGCATACCCCACCCAAGATCAAGTTGCTGCCGGTGACAGACGCACGCAAGCCCTGGCCCTTGTCCTGGGAAGAGCAGGCGCGACTGTTTAAGGAACTGCCCACACATCTGGCGCGGATGGCGCTGTTCAAGGTCAATACGGGTACGCGGGACAAGGAGGTGTGTTACCTGCGTTGGGAATGGGAGGTTGCCGTTCCCGAGCTGGGGACCAGCGTTTTCATCATCCCGGAGGACCGGGTGAAAAACGGTGAAGAGCGTTTGCTGGTGCTGAACCGGGTGGCCATGTCAGTGATCGAGGAAGTCCGGGGTGAGCATGCTGACTACGTGTTCACGTATCGCGACCATCCGATTGCCACCATGAACAACTCGGGGTGGCGAAGTGCACGCAAGCGTGCGGGACTTTCCCAAGTGCGTGTGCACGACCTCAAACATACATTTGGCCGTCGATTACGGGCGGCCGGTGTGAGTTACGAGGACCGGCAGGATCTGCTGGGACACAAGTCGGGCAGGATCACCACGCACTACTCGGCGGCCGAGTTGGAGAGCCTGATTGATGCGGCCAACCGGGTGTGCGGGGAAAACTCACGCAAAAGTCCCGCACTGGTGTTGTTGAAGCAAAAGGCGGTTACGAGGGAAGTTTTAACCGCTTGATTTTCATTTGAAAAATGGCGCGCCCGGAAGGATTCGAACCTCCGACCGCCTGGTTCGTAGCCAGGTACTCTATCCAGCTGAGCTACGGGCGCGTGGTGAAGCGCGGAATTATCCATTAGCAGGG
>JAJRUM010000029.1 GCA_024277815.1 Gammaproteobacteria bacterium | reverse complement strand
TCGCATGCCTGATCCTCATTGAGCGTTCGTTGGCTGAAACTGACATTGCCCGATCTGCAACACTTTCGAAATCATCATAGGAATTCAGTTGCAGTCGGCTATCCAAATTGGCTTGTTCAAGAAACCCTTGTATTTTATCGAGCCCAATAATCGGTGCGAAAATATGCGGAATCTCGAAGGAAAATGCGGTGATATTCCCATGCAAGCTTGTTCCGAAAAAAAGATCTGCCGCAGAAATAACGGAAATGATGTCACTAATTGAACCAATATCGACGTATTTAAACTTGCCACCTGAAAGATTCAGTATGTCTTTTAACTGTTCCTCATCACCATGACACCAGCCAAGTGGCAGCAATACAACTTCAAACCCCCTTGATTCAGCATAACTCTGCAATACATCAGATATATGCTTCAGTTTGCCGATGCGGATTTTTGGGCATTGATAACACAAAACTTTTTTCGATAAATCCACACCGAAGCTTGAAAGTATCTCATTACCCTTTTGTTTCTCAATATGCCGGTCGTAAAAGTCACTCAAAGTAACCGCCATGTCCGGTGCGACGTGGATGGTTTTATTAACACCAATATCCAGTAGCTTTCTACGCGATTGATTGTCACGAAGATAAATAAAGTTTGCCGCGTTAAAAGCAGCTTTTACACGGGTTTTATCACTTTCTTGAAACTCAAAAGGAACACCGCAGGAACAGTATGACAAGGTCCTGACGGAATTTATTATTGAAGGGTCCAATATAAAAGGCCCCCACCGCTTCGTAAGACATGAATTTGGATCGAAACTCATCTGACGATGATTGTGGACCATGCAGCCTGGCTTTTAGCTTGTTCAAAAAGGTCAGGTTTCCCGCATTGGTATGCCGGGTAACATAGTGGGCAGCCATCCCCACCCAGTCACATCGAATGATGTCTCCACCACCTACGATAATGGATAAGCTATCTTTTCTCCCGGAAGATAAGGCCTTGCTGATATTGGCGACTTCAAAGCCTGCCCCACATGGGGCTTTCCCTTCTAAAAAAGCAAGTTTGATGACCTCATCAATCCCACCTCTCGAAGTGAACATATGTTGAAACACAATGGGATAAAGAAGATCTCCATAGTTTTCCACATCAAAGGTGCCCACTTGGCATATCATCTGATTTACCTGCTTATACACATGTTTTGGATATCTTTTCCCAACTCTCTAACCCTCTAAAAGTCAGTCTTGGAAGAGCAGAGACACCCACCGCTACTATTGAAATCAAAGCCGGTGTGGGTGTCTCAGCTCTCGCGGCCAAACGCTAGCGAAATAGCGCCAAAAAATCTGCCGGTGCGGGAGTTTCAAGCACCAGCGGCTTATTGGTTCCCGGTTTGGTGATGCTCAACCGCAAGGCATGGAGGCCCATTCGCGTACCCGCTGTGCCATATCGTTGGTCGCCTACTACCGGGTGTCCCAGCCATGCCAGGTGGGCTCGTATTTGATGCTGGCGGCCGGTTTCCAGCTCTACCCGTAACAGAGTTCGCTGACCAACGCTACGCTCGGTAGTGAAATGGGTGACCGCGCGTTTGGCGTCCGGGTGCGGCCCGACATGCATCTGGTAGATGACCGGGTCGGGACGCAGCGGCTGATCGATGGTGCCCGCCGCAGGCTTTGGGCGACCCTCCACGATCGCAAGGTAGGTTTTTTCCGCAGCCTTCCACCCCTTCATCACCGCCTCCCGCACCTCCCTGGAGGTCGCGAAGAGCAGTACCCCGGAAGTATCGCGATCGATTCGGTGCACCGGCCACAGTCTGATCGACTTGTTACGCCGCGACAGCTGATCACGAAGTATGCCCAGCGCATGGGGCTCCTTGTTTTTTGGGGAACCAACCGATAACAACCCGGCGGGTTTATTGATGGCGACCAGGTCCCGATCCTTATAGAGGATGCCGAGCTGCGACCGCACATTGGAAGTGCCCCGGGCGGAGGCTTCGATAACCACCTGGTCACCCGTCAGCAGGTCGTGGTCATGTCGGGTAACCTGCTCACCGTTAACCCTGATGCAGCCACTTTTGAGGCGCTGCTTGATCGTGCTCCGCGACCAACCTTGAAGCCGGATGGTAAGAAATGGCATTAAGGTGGTGTTTGCCTTGACCGTTAGTCTATCTGACATTGGCGATTGCCTTGCGAGAGGTGAGAAGCCACTAAATTGACACTTTAGGCGGCGTAATGCCACTTTTTCCCTCATCAGGTATAAAACAAGGATAAAACAAAGACACCCACACCTCATCAAATACCCTACACAGCTAAAACAAAGACACCCACACCTCATCAAATACCCTACAAGACTTACAGCTATTTGCCATGCCGTCCAGGTGCGGGCCGCCAGTTGTGAATGCCCCTATATTTTGACTTGAGGGTCGACAGGTATCACGGTGACATCATGACCCGGTTCGTGCCAGATTGAGCAACAGCCACGAAAAGCCCCCCGCCGTAGGTCACAGACAACCAGTTGTTGGCTTCAGCCGCACTGCGAACAAAAAGTGGAGACACCCACACGAACAAAAAGTGGAGACACCCACACTGGCTTTGGTTTCGAATACCTGTAGATTTGACAGAGTCTCTGTTCTTTTCACAAAAGCGACGTGCTTGACTGGTGTTGTGTCATTAGTCTTAATCTGATCTTATACTTCAATTGAATATAATCTTAATCTAGTTTAAGATAAATACTAAATAAGGTTTAAGATAAAGTTAAGACTATGGATACTACCCAAAAAATACTTACCCATATAAAGAAGAGCAAAGGCGGCCTCACTGCTGACTTGTTAGAAAGAGAACTTGGTTTCTCCAGACAGTACATTGTTCGACTATTGGCTCGTTTAATATCGCAGGGCGAAATACACAGGCGCGGGAAAACAAGGGCCGCAAAATATTACCCGGGAAAAGCAACCAATGAAATCCGCCATCTTGAACTGATTAAAGAAAGACAGAGCCTTTCAGAGTACGCTGTTTTTGAAGAAGTCATAAGAAGAATGCAACTTAATGCCCAACTCAACAAGAATAGCCTGACGATTTTTGACTATGCCTTTACAGAAATGCTTAACAACGCGATCGATCACTCACAAAGCAAGAAAGTATGGATAAACGTCAAAATTGATCATGCAAACATCACTTTCATTATCAAAGACCTGGGTATCGGTGCAATCGAAAGCATCAAACGGGGCTTTAAAATAAATGATGATTTTCTGGCATTGGAACACGTGTTTAAAGGTAAGCAGACTACTGCCAAAGAAGCACATAGCGGTCAGGGCATATTTTTTACATCCAAGGCCGTCGACACCTACAAAATTGCCACCTCCGGCATGGAGTTTATAGTCGATAACATAAAGGGTGATGAATTTCTTCGGGATATCAGGCAAAGAAAAGGTACTACCGTTACCTGCATAATAAGGATCAATACCAGGCGCAAGATAAAGGACGTCTTCGATAAATATACGGGCGACGATTACGAGTTCAATCGTAATATTGTCAAAATTAATTTGTCCAAACACAAACGGCTAATGTCCAGATCAGAAGCAAAAAGACTATTACTGGGGCTTGATGAATATACTGTGTTGGACTTCAATTTCAAAAATGTAGACGAAGTTGGGCAAGGATTCTGTGACGAGATATTCAGAGTCTATGCAAATAGAAATCCCGATAAATTACTGAGCTACCACGGAGCTTCAGATGTCGTTCGTTACATGATTGAAAGATCACGGAAGTAAAAATGCGGCCAGAGTAGAATACTTGGCACACTATTAGCGTTTCCTCAGTAGTATGATTGCCAAAGGGAAGCGCAAAGAGTGCGGGCACCCACCACTTACATTTACAGCGAAAACCATGGGTGTCTAAGCTTTACTGTCAATACACAATAGCAATGAATAAAATTAAGCTATGGTCTTTGCGAGTTGGGTACCGTCGGTAAATGTCATCGTCTGGAGTTAACTGCCATGCCTTGGAAAAAGAAAAAACATCCCACTGAACTGCAACTGAGAGGGCTCTGGATCCCCATGAGCATTTTTATGCTGATTGCAGTTCTGATTGTGTTGGATATTGGCGCGGACCTGGCTGCAGGGACTACGACCGCTCACGTTCTGATGGAATTTCTCATGATGCTGGCATCGGCGGCCGGAGCCTTCTTTTTTTGGTATCAGCTTCGGGTTGCCCGACAAGTAGAAAAAGATTTGGCTAAAGACCTCTTAAAGGCCCACGCGGAGACCACGCGTTGGCAAAAAGAAGAACAGGACTTACTCCACAACCTGCGGAAAGCGATCAACAAACAATTCACGCAATGGAACTTCTCGCCGATGGAGAAGGAAATAGCTTTTCACCTCCTGAAGGGCTTGAGTTTGAAGGAAATTGCCCATTTAATGAATTCCACCTTTTACTCAATCAGACAGCAGGCCCATGTGCTCTACCACAAGGCCGGGCTTACAAGTCGTGCTCAACTCTCAGCGTTTTTCCTTGGAGGACTGCTGCAACCGGATGTAGCCCAGGACGAAGCTGAATCGTAGCGGAAGTTCGAGTTCGTTCAGAGCCGGAGCACAACTCTGGGAAAGAGTGAGGGCATCATTTTAAGGACTTGGGGTAGAACGCAAGAACAGACACAAGACTTGGCACGCTATTTGCGTTTCCGCGGAAATGTTTTGAGAGGAATTTTCGGTTGGATATTTTCTTTAAAGATGGTGGGCCGTGTAGGATTCGAACCTACGACCATCGGATTAAAAGTTCAATACTTGGATTTCCAAGTCTTTATTAATCAGTCGCTTACGGTGTTTGTTCATTTGAATTGTGCCCGTAAACGCTAGTAAAAGCCGGTAAATAACGGGTGGTGTGGCATAAAATAGGCACAATAGGCTAATCAAATTTCATTTCTCTGAACTTCCGCTTCCGGCCATAAACAGACCCTGTAAATTGATTCCACCTTCTTTATGGAACACGTTAACATTGGCACTTCACCCTGACCTCAAAACTTGTTCAGGGTACTACACATGCGCGCATTAGAATTTAGGTAGTATGATCAAAATGCTGTGGATGGAGAAGCGCAAAATTGATAAGGGTAGGATTCCATGGTAAATTCTCAGTCAGAAGCTCGGATGAGAAGAGCTTCGAGTTTATCAAAACTAGACACCGCTTAAGAGCTCTCGATAGTTATGGAGAAAGTTATGTTAAAGGTAGTGAAGATCGTCGTGATCTCAATTCTTGCTTTGTATGTCAGTTCAGCTTATGCAATTGGCAGGGGCGGCTCTAATTACGGTTGGTACGACCTAAATGGTTGCGATCGTGAACCTTACGGGGTACTGAAAAACTACCACACAAAAAAAGCAATCATAGACCAGCAGCTGGCGGACATGCGCGCCGCAGGGCAGGCACGGCTTAGAATTCCGATATATCACATGAGAGGCGGACACTGGAATGGAACTATTCTCAACTCTTCAGGGGGCGATCTTTCCAGTCAGATGAGAACGAATTTGACTAACCTCCTTGCTGCAATCAAGCAAGCAGGGTTCTCAGAAATAGAAGTTGGCTTCTTTCCGCAAGGCGACAATTATCCGCCTGGCTGGAATAGAAACTCGTCTTGGACTTCTTGGCACGAGAGTTATTTTCAAGAGAATTGGAATTTGATCTACCGTTTACAGCCAATAATTGCTAACGCGGGTATCCTCTATCGAATTGACCTCATGAACGAGGGTTCAGCTCCATCATCCTATCTGGGTCCAAATATTCCTTATCACCCAACATGGTCTGAGTATGCTAGAAAACTGTGGATTAACTATAACTTGAGGTTCTCAAAATCAACTACTTTGGGGTTTTCGATTCCTGTTAAAACGCATGACATTGCAGCTAGGGTTAACCATCTCAATTACATATACAGTTCAAATCTCCCTTATCTGTATGACTTACACTTATATGATAATGTGCTTCAGGGGTTTTTGGCGGCCGATAGTGAATTCGACGCCATAGGACTGGCGAATCCAGGATGGATTATTGGAGAAACTTGGTACAATGACGCTACTGCAGCTAACGATATCAAGATAGGCATGAACCCTTGGCTAGGCAATCGAACAGTTCACTATGTTACACAATGGCCTTTGGAAAGAAACGCTTCATGTAGTAATGTCAGTGTCGCACCACCTTTGCAATTCCAGAATTATATTCTAGAAGGTTTTTAGTTTGTTTAAACGTGACATCAACGGTGTCAGCTTGAACAGCGTTTGCTAAGATATGTTTAATCTATTTAGCAAGGCAGCGAAAAAGAAGCTCCCTGAGAATAACGAGATACGAGCAGCACATCCAAACGGGCATTTTTATTCACCAGTAGTTGATCCAGCTGAACTGCTACCCCGAGCCCGCAGCATTTGGTCGCTGGGGGCTTCATCGGTATTGGGTATCGATTTTAATTGCAAAGCGCATAAAATAGTTCTTAATAGCTGGTTTCCTCGGCATATCTCAAAGTATGACTATCCTGAGGTTTTGGTTGAAAATCAAGCTGAAGGGGAGCATTTCTACACACAAAACTCACAATTTAGTTGGTTGGATTCGCGAGTGCTATTTGTTTTCTTAAACGAAATTCGACCAGCGCGCATGATAGAAGTAGGCTCTGGTTATTCGTCTCTCCTTACCGCTGATGTTAACAATATATTCCTCAATAATTCTTGTGAATTTCAATGTATTGAGCCTTACCCCAAGGACTTTCTTGTAAATGGGGTTGCGGGTATATCAGAACTTATCACCCAACAAGTTCAAGATGTCCCGCTCAGCAATTTTGAGATTTTGGAAAAAGGGGATATTCTTTTCATCGACTCTTCTCATGTGTGCAAAACAGGAAGCGACGTAAACTTCTTATACTTCGAAGTCCTACCACGGCTAAAGTCTGGTGTCCTAGTACACGTCCACGACATATTTCTTCCATTAGAGTACCCGCGGGAGTGGGTTCTTGAGGAGAATAGAAGTTGGAATGAGCAATATCTCCTGAGAGCCTTGCTCATGTATTCAGATTCATTTCAAGTATTCTTTGGTAGCAATTTCGCGTTTTATGAATTTCCGGAGCTTGTAATTCGCGCACTCAATTTAAGTTCTAAAGCTGGTTTCGGCGGTGGCAGCTTCTGGTTCATAAAAACCTAGTGTTGATTCGGTGCCCCCCTGAAAATTAATTGAATTCGAAAGTAGAATTTTCTTATAAACTAAGCGAAGGAGAGGTAATGCCCCCTCTCCCGCCTTTCTTTTTCTGTTCATTCTATTTGAGTTTTCACATTGACGATATTGAACCTATGACAAAGCACTAGAGATTGAGAAGAAATCCAAGAAAACCTTTTTCTATCCGCTTTGGGAGAAAGGAGGGTGGATGGGTGAGCTTCCCGTATGGCGTATGGAGTTTCAAATACGACGTGAGCGTCTCAACGAAATGGGGATTAATTCAACCCTGGACCTGGAGCATAAACTGAATGGCCTCTGGCAATACTGCTGTCAAAACTGGCTTCGATTAACCCTCCCTTCTGACACTGATTCTGCCAAGACAAGGTGGCCAAACCACCCATTATGGGCTGCACTGCAAAAAGCTAACTTTGGTTCGGGCGGCATGCAGCCTTTGGCCAGGACAAGAAAAGTAAGGCTGCCATCGGCCGAACGCCTTTGTGTTCATGGGCTAAGCAGTGTTACTTCTATTATGGCCAGGGATGGTATCAAAAGTCTTGATGAAGCTCTCCAGGTCTGGGCGCAAGAGTTACATGCTCATCATCGAAACCGACGAGAAAGCGGATATTCGCTCGGAACTTACCTGAAAGTGATGGTGGCTCAGAAGGAGCGCAAATTTAATACTCAAATGGAAAAGGATTTCAAAGATTCAGATCCCGAAGCTTACCGAAAAGCCAAGGAGGGGGAATGAACCGTGCAAACGCTCTCCCTGAAACAAGCAGCGACATTCCTGCAAATGTCACCTTCAACACTTCGGAACAAGGTCAAATCTGGCCTGATCCCAGCCGCCAAGCCTGGCAAAAAGTGGGTCTTTATCGAAGACGATCTTGTGACCTATATCCGTTCGCTTTATGCTGGTCGTGGACAAACACCGTTAAGTGGCACAAGTGAGGAGAAATCACTATGTCATTATTCAAACGCGGTGATACCTGGTGGATACGTTTCACGGCAGCCAGTGGCGAAAGAGTACGCCAATCTGCTGGCACTACCGACAAACGAGAAGCCCAGGAGTACCACGACCAGTTAAAGGTCGAAATGTGGCGGGTCCACAGACTCGGTGAGAAACCGAGACGCACCTGGCAAGATGCCGCGGTGCGATGGCTTAGGGAAAGGGAACATAAGGCCGGTATCAAAGAGGAAAAAGCCAAACTTCGTTGGCTGGATCGTTTCTTCGGCGACAAGATGCTGAATGAAATTAACCGTGACTTGATAGATGAAGCTGCGGCAGCTAAACGAAAAGAGGTTTCGGCTTCTACGGTCAACCGCTACCTGGCTCTGGTTCGCGCTATTTTAAGAATGGCACGCGATGAGTGGGAGTGGATCGACAAGATGCCGCGAGTTCGGCTTTCCCCTGAGCAATGTAAGCGTGTGAGATGGCTCTCACGTGAAGATGTGGCACGGCTTTTATCGGAGCTTCCAACCCATCTTGCTGACATGGCAGAGTTCACGTTGGCAACGGGCTTAAGGCAACGAAACGTGTCCTATCTCAAGTGGGAAAGCGTGTCCCTTGAACGTGGCACGGCGTGGATCGAAGCTTCGGCCTCAAAATCCCGCAAGGCGATTGTAGTACCGCTAAACAAAGACGCGCTGCGTGTCTTACATCGGCGGTTGGGAATGCACCCAAAGTTTGTTTTCACTTATCGAAACAAACCGGTGGCGCAGACCAGCACAAAAGCCTGGTGGAACGCTCTTGAACGGGCGGGTATAGAGGACTTCCGGTGGCACGATTTGCGTCATACATGGGCGTCCTGGCATGTCCAGAGCGGCACCAGCATTCAGGAGTTAAAAGAGCTGGGTGGATGGTCTTCAATCGAGATGGTTTTGCGCTATGCACACCTCGGTGGAGAGCACCTAAAAGTGGCCGCAAGCCGCATTGAGGGCACAAATCTGGCACACTCGCACCAAAAAGGTGCATTAAGGTTAGTTGTAAGTCATTGATTTAATGGTGGGCCGTGTAGGATTCGAACCTACGACCATCGGATTAAAAGTCCGGTGCTCTACCAACTGAGCTAACGGCCCTCAGAGAGTAACGCGAGGAGCGCGGCATTTTATTTGAAAACGTCGCTGTACTCAAGAAAAATCGCGGCCATCAGGCCGATTGGTAACGGGTCGGGTCCACAACACCGGCAGCCTCGAATCCGGCAGCGCGTATCCGGCAAGAATCACAGACACCGCAAGCACTGCCCTGTTCATCTGCCTGATAACAGGAAACCGTCATACCATAGTCCACGCCCAACTCGCTGCCACGCTGGATAATCTCTGCCTTACTCAGGTCGATCAGCGGTGTGTGGATGGTCAGGCGATGCCCAACTACTGCAGCCTTGGTGGCCAAGTTGGCCATTTCTTCATAGGCATTGACGTACTCAGGCCGGCAGTCGGGATAGCCCGAGTAATCGACGGCGTTGACACCGATAAAGATATCGCCCGCCTCGAGTACCTCCGCCCAGGCAAGCGCCAGTGACAGCATGATGGTGTTACGCGCCGGCACATAGGTGACAGGAATACCTTCCACCTCTTCTTCCGGCACATCAATATCGTCGGTTAATGCTGAACCACCAAAGGTGCGTAAATCAAGATTGACGACTTTGAGTTCTGCCGAGAACGCCTTTGCAACACGCTGAGCCGCAAGCAATTCCGAACTGTGGCGCTGTCCGTAGTTGACCGACAGCGCATAGCAGCGGAAACCACGTTTGGCCGCAATCGCCAGGCAAGTCGCAGAATCCAGTCCGCCTGACAGCAGCACAACGGCTGCCTTGTTATCTGAAGTGTCCATCATGTTTCATCTATTTACCCGGCACGTCGCCCCATAAGAGCTTATGTAACTGTAGCTGCACTCTGACCTGTAGCTGGTCTGCCAGCACCCATTCTGCCAACTCTGTCGCATCCTGCTGCCCCCAGGCTGGAGATACCAGGATATTGAGCCGTTGCTCCAGATCACGTGTGCGAATTTCCTGCACAGCCCAATCGTAGTCCTGCCGCGAGCAGATAACAAATTTAAGCTGATCGTGCCGGGTCAGTACATCCAGATTCGACCACAGGTTGCGTTTCTGCTCACCTGAATCCGGTGTCTTGATGTCCAGCACCCTGCTGACACGCGGATCGACCCCACTGACATCAATGGCACCGCTGGTTTCCAGCGAAACATCAAAACCAGCATCGCACAGGCGCGTCAACAGGCCATGGCAACGCTTTTGTGCCAGAGGCTCACCACCGGTTACGCACACCTGCCGGGTGCGGTACGCCGCCGCCTGTTCCATGATTTGGTCAATGTGCATCCACTCACCACCGTGGAAAGCATACGCGCTGTCGCAGTAGACACAGCGTAGTGGGCAGCCTGTCAGGCGAATGAAGACCGTTGGCTTGCCGGCATCACGGGCCTCACCCTGCAGGGAGTAGAAAATCTCGGTGATTTTCAGGCTGTCCTGGCGGGACTGGAGGGTGACGGAGTTGGAAGACATGGGGGTATTTTAACTCTTTGTGGGGCTGAGAACCCTGCAGATGGCTCCCGGGTCAAGCCCAGGATAACTTATACCAGGCTGGGGATGGCATTACCTATTGCTAGTAGTGGCCTTCGAGTTTCATGCTGCGCAAACGGCTGTTTGCGAGCCTGGCCAGCGTGGTGCCTGAATACTGCTGCTGCACTTGCTCCAGAGCGGCGCGCGCCAGATCCCATTGCTTGAGTTCATAGTGTGTATAGCCAATTTTAAGTAACCCATCGGCCACTTTAGGACTGTCCGGGTATTTGCTCACAAGGCCCTGAAAAGCTTCCAGAGCAATATCATAGTTGCGGGTAACGTAGTACGACTCTCCCAGCCAGTACTGCGCATTATCTGCATATTCACTGGCCGGAAATTGCTGCAGAAAGGACTGGAATTGTTCAGCTGCAACAGCATATTTCAGATCCTTTAAAGACTGGAAAGCACGATCATAGGCTGCTTTCTCTGCTTCCGGTGACAGTGCCATGTCACGTGCATGTGTATCTGGTGCCGCCAGTGCAGTCACTGATGACGAAGACGCCAACGGTGCCCGTACGTCAGGAACGTCTTCGCGAACAACAGGGCCTGCTGTGCCCGTGTTGGTCGCTGCTGAAGTTATCACGCCAGTGCTGGTTGCACCCGCTGTATTGGACAGAGCCGGGCCGGCAGGCGCATTGCGCAGTGCGGTTATACGTTGGTCAAGGTCAAGGTACTGATCTTTTTGCCGGTCTCTGAGGTTCTCAAGTTCCAGTGATTGATCTTCGATCTTGCCGGTGAGCATGCGCACTTCATCCTGCAATTGCTGCACCTGAATGACCAGGTCCACCAGCGCCTGGTTATTCTGCTGTCCGGGTTGCTGGGCAAGCGCCGGCGCTGAAACGAAGATGGCCAGCACAAAGCTGGCCATCAGGTTCGATCTCTTATGCTGGAACGACATCATCATCTCGCGGTGTAGACGATCTCCACACGACGATTCTGCGACCAGCAGTCTTCATCGCTGACCCGGCAAACGGGACGTTCTTCACCGTAGCTGACGGTATCCAGCTGGCTACCCATGGCACCAGCGGCGGACAACAAGCCGGAAATGGAATTACCACGGCGCTCGCCGAGGCCGAGATTATACTCGCGGGTACCACGCTCGTCTGCATGACCTTCCAGGGTCACACGTGAACTGCTATGGGAGGCAACGTAGGCTGCATGCGCGGCCACGATATTGCGGTATTCTGCTTTAACTTCTGATTTGTCAAAATCAAAGTAGATCACGCGCTTGGACAACAGGCTTTCACTGTTATCAAAGTTCCTCGCATCGGTGTAATCGCGGGGGTCCGGAGCAGCAGTCGTGGTGGCTTCTTCTACTACAGGGGTGGAATCCGCCGCATCACTGGCAGAGTCATCTGCTTCGGGTGGGGTGGTTTTACAGGCCGAAATCGCAACTGCGAAGACGAGGGCAAGCAACAGGCGCCACGTAGTTTTCATTATTTCCTCCAGAGATTATTAGTTTGCCGTTACACGGCTTAGTCAAAGTTTACCTGATAACGGGAGACCATGCGGGTTCTCTTACGTCACCTTCTGTCAAAATCAATCGCTGCCGGACATTTCCGTCAGCCGAAACCGCGGCCAGGACGCCCCTGGTTCCTTCACGGGTTGCATACAGAATCATACTGCCGTTTGGCGCAAAACTGGGCGACTCATCCAGCACCCCAGGGGTCAGGGTACGCATCCGTCCAGTTTCCAGTTCCAGTATCGCTATACGATACTCGTTTCGCCGTCCTTGTGCTACAGCAATTCGGCTTCCATCCGGTGAAATTGTTGTACGCGCATTATAGTCACCTTCGCGGGTGATACGTTTGGCTTTGCCACCCTCGGCTGCAACCCGGTAAATCTGTGGCCTGCCGCCGCGATCAGAGGTGAAATAGACCCATTTCCCATCCGGGGACCAGGCAGGTTCAGTATCAATTGCCCAGTGGTTGGTGAGTTGCCGTTTCTGTCCGGTGGCCAGGTCTTTGATGTAAATTTCCGGGTTGCCTGAATAGGACAGCGTCATGGCCAGATAGCGGTCATCGGGGGAAAATGCCGGCGCACCGTTGATGCCCTTGCCCGATGAAACCAGTTCGCGCGCACCGGTTGCCACATTCTGCACATAAATGGCTGAGTTACCTTTCTCAAACGAGACATAAGCGAGGCGTTGGCCATCGTGCGACCAACTGGGTGACAGCAGTGGTTCAGGTGAACCTACCACGGGCTGGGGGTTGTAGCCGTCTGCATCAGCAACAAAAAGCTGGTAGTTCTGGTCCCGACCTTCCCCGGTTGCCGAGATATAAGCGATCCTGGTCGAGAAAGCGCCTGATACGCCGGTCAGTTTCTGGTAAATAGCATCGGCAACACGATGTGAACCGAAGCGTAAATCGCCTGGCCCGACCGTCGTAATCTGCGACAGCAACTGCTCCTGGGTATGCACATCAAACAGTTGGTAGGTTATGTCAAACCCGTTGCCACCCGCTGCATCGGTGATCCAGCCAATGACAATGTAGTCGACCTTCAACAATCTCCAGGTACCGAAACGAATGGACTCGGCATCGACAGGCCGGTCCACCATATCCTGATCTTCCAGCGGTGCAAACAGGCCTGACCGATACAAGTCCGCAGCAATGACTTCTGCCGGTTTTGTCAGCGGAGGCGGGCCGGATCCACGCCATTGCATTGGGATAATGGCAATCGGCAATGCGCTGGCATTGCCCTGGATAATCTCTATTTCAAGTTTGGCCTGCGCAAGCTGTGAAAACAGCAGCAGCACCCATACATACATCAGTTTTTGCATAATTCTAGTCACCGTCATAGCTGAAATTAAAATCAATCTCGCGCTGAAACACATCCTCAAATCCGCGGTAAGGCAAGCTGCCGGCCCGCTCCACTGCAGCGACCAGTGAGCGGCGTGTTGCTTCATCCCCGTTACAGGATCCGGCAATACTGGCAGAGATCACCTCGCCACCGGGGATTTGCACAATCCTTAGTTTGCAACGCAACCCTGGCCGGGCCGTCGGTGGCCTCAACCAATTATTAGTCACCTGCGCCTGGATCGACAGTGCGTACTGCTGTGCCAGCGTGGCCAGTTGACCACTGCGGGCTTCGGCAGCCATGCGGCGCTGCATATCGGCTTCAGCGATCGCCTGCCGCTGTGCCGCAGCCTCAGTCTGCCGGCGGGTTTCGAGCTGCTTCAGGCGTTCTTCTTCCCGTTTTGACTCCCGGGCCGCTTTTTGACGTTGCTCACGCAACCGGTCCAACTCATTCTGGCGCTTTTTCTCCCGGGCCTTTCTGTCTTGCAGTTGTCGTTTGCGCATTTTCTGCAAACGCATATCTTCGGCACGTTTTTTTGCTGCCTGCTCTTTCAGGCGTTTCTCTTCGGCACGTTTTTCACGTTCCTTTTTCTGCTCACGGGCTTTGAGTTCCTTGTCACGGCGCTCCCGCTCAGCTTTGCGTTGTACCGCCCGTTCTGCTTCCTGCCGGGCCTGCTCGCGACGCTGCTTGATCACGGCGGTGTCTACCATCACTGCCTCAATGGTCAGGCCGGTCAGCGTTGGTGGGCGAAACGGCTGCCAGTCCATGGTGCCCAGCACCACGATGGCAGCCATGAGGACATGCACCCCAACAGCCAGTAGAAAAGCCCAGGTGCCTGACCAAAATTCACGCATTGCGCAACATGCGGGTTAACCTCCGCCTTCGATACTGTCCAGAGGATCGCTCATTAGGCCAACCTTGCCAACTCCGGCCTTTTGCAATAACACCATGGCGTCGTAGATATGCCCATAACCCACAGCCTGGTCACCGCCAACCAGCACCTGTATATCGGGGTTGCGGCGGACAATGGCCGCTACCGTGGTCACCAGGGTCTCTGCATCGATCAAGCCACTGCTGCCACCGTCCGCTCCGCCGCCGGCATTCAGGTAAAGATCACCGTTTTTCAAGACGGTGACCACCATGGGCTCCGCATTTTGCTGGCTATCCAGCGGCTCGGCATCGGCCTTGGGCAAATCCACCTCCACACCCAGGTTCAGCAAAGGTGCGGTGATCATAAAAATAACCAGCAATACCAGCATGACGTCGATATACGGCACCACATTGATTTCGGCCATAGGGCGGCGTTTGTTGCGTTTGTTCTGCATCAGGCCATTAACCTCTAAACATCGGTCAGTGCGTGTGCCTGGCGCTGCAGAATGCTGGAGAACTCTTCGGTAAAGTTGTCATAGCGCATTTCCAGCCTGTCGACCTGGTTGGAATAGCGGTTATAGGCAATGACCGCCGGGATCGCTGCAAACAGGCCCATGGCTGTGGCAATCAAGGCTTCCGAGATACCGGGGGCAACCATGGCAATGGTCGCCTGGTTGACGTTAGCCAGTTGGTGAAAGGACGTCATGATGCCCCACACGGTGCCGAACAGGCCGATATAGGGGCTGGTGGAACCCACCGTAGCGAGGAAGCTGAGATGCTGCTCCAGGCGGCCGGTTTCCCGGGCCAGGGCAATGCGCATGGCCCGCTGGGCGGCCTCCACCAACACCGCTGGTGTCATCCGTCCCTGCTCGCGCATCCGCGAGAACTCCCTGAAACCCCCTTCGAACACGCGCTCCATGCCGGTGTTACCGGCATTTTCCCGGCTAACGGTCTCATACAACCGGGTCAGGTCCGTTCCTGACCAGAATTTTTCCTCAAAGGCATTGGCGCCTTTTTCAGCTGCTTTCAACATCTGACGTTTGCGGAAAATAATCATCCAGGATGAAATTGATGCTGCCAGTAATATCAGCATTACCATTTTTACCATCCAACTCGCATGCCATATCAGTTGCCAGATTTGTAAGTCATTTTGCATTATTGATCTCCGCCC
Source organism: Gammaproteobacteria bacterium (assembly GCA_024277815.1). Lineage (GTDB taxonomy): Bacteria > Pseudomonadota > Gammaproteobacteria > Xanthomonadales > SZUA-36 > SZUA-36. Next base: position 28,410 of record JAJRUM010000029.1, on the reverse strand, counting down.
GGATCCATGCGGGCATGCGTGTTGCTTTAAAGCTGTCTGCCTTCAGGCACACAGCGGTTACGTCGGCTGTTGCTACCAGTTGCCGGTCGGAACAGCGAATCATGTCCTGTTTTAACACCATCCTGGCACCGGGGGCCTGCACAGAGTGCACCGTGGCCTCCAGTTCATCATCGAGGCGGGCGGCCAGCACAAAATTAATATGCATGCTGCGGATGGCAAAAATTGTATTCTCCTGCTTTGCCATTTCAGCCTGGTGAACACCCATGTTCCGCAGCCATTCGGTACGTGCACGCTCAAAGAAATGCAGGTAGCGCGCGTGGTAAACCACACCGCCTGCATCGGTATCTTCCCAATACACTCTTACTTTCCAGACAAACGGTTGCATCATTGGTTCTTATTAATACGTTCAAAATACAGAAAAGGGGTTATTTACCTGTAAAAAGATCTTTACCGCCTGCGCCTGGCTGCTCAAGACCAAAATGCCGGTAGGCCTTGGCTGTCACCATGCGCCCTCTTGAGGTGCGGGTAATATAGCCTTGCTGAATCAGGAAGGGTTCAAGCACATCCTCCACCGTTCCACGTTCTTCGGACAAGGCGGCAGCAATACTTTCGATGCCAACCGGGCCGCCGGCAAAGTTGTCAATAATCAGCTTCAGCAGACGCCGGTCCATGGTATCGAAACCGGATTCATCCACTTTCAGCAGGTCCATGGCTCCACTGGCGATCGCAGCATTGATCAGGCCATCACCCTTGACCTCGGCAAAATCCCGCACCCGCCGTAGCAGGCGGTTGGCAATTCTGGGCGTGCCACGTGCACGGCTGGCAATCCCCAAAGAACCTGCATCGTCACAGGCAATATCCAGGATGCCCGCAGAACGGGTCACGATCTGCTGTAATTCCTGTGCGCTGTAAAACTCAAGACGCTCGACGATGCCAAATCGGTCGCGCAAGGGTGAAGTCAGCAAGCCCGCCCGGGTGGTCGCACCCACCAGTGTAAAACGTGGCAGGTCGAGCTTGATGGAACGGGCAGCTGGCCCTTCACCAATCATGATGTCAATCTGAAAGTCTTCCAGCGCCGGATACAGCACTTCCTCGACGATGGGTGACAAGCGGTGAATTTCATCCACAAACAATACGTCACCCGGTTGCAGGTTGGTCAGTATGGCAGCCAGGTCACCCGCACGCTCCAATACCGGGCCGGAGGTCTGGCGCAGGTTAACGCCCATCTCATTGGCAATCACGTGCGCCAGCGTGGTCTTGCCCAGGCCGGGCGGGCCGAAAATCAGTACATGATCCAGCGCCTCCTGCCGGCGGCGGGCTGCCTCAAGAAATATTGACAGCTTTTCACGCATGGCTTGCTGGCCGATGTACTCGTCCATTGTTTTTGGCCGCAGACTGACTTCTATCGCCTGGTCGGCCGGTGTGTCCACCGGGTTGACCAGACGGTCTTCCGTATCACTCATGCTGGTATCACTCATGTGGCCTTCACCCGCGTTTGCAGGGCTTTGCGGATAATTTCTTCAGCATCCATACCGGCTTCAGCAACTGTACTCACCATGCGACTGACTTCCGCAGGTTTATAGCCCAGCGAGGCCAGCGCATGGCTAGCCTCGGAGACCGGATCGCTCGCAACCGGCGTACCCGCGCCCAATGACTGGCCAGCAGTTCCAGCCACGATACCATCCAGCTTGTCCCGCAGTTCCATGACGATACGTTCTGCGGTCTTTTTACCAATACCGGGAATACGGGTCAAAGCTGCAATATCGGCCGTGTTCACAAAGCGGGTAAGCTCATCACCACTGGCACCCGATAAAATGGCCAGGGCCAGCTTGGCACCGATACCGTTGACCTTGAGTAGTTTGCGAAATAATTCGCGCTCGCCCAGTGAAGCAAATCCGTACAGGGTCTGGCTGTCCTGCGAAAAATGGTGATGAATCAATATCGCAACCTGTTTGCCATTTTCAGGCAGGTCGATAAACACCCCGGTTGGCGCTTCAATTTCATAGCCAACACCGTTGACATCAATAACCAGGTACGGCGGGTTTTTTTCCAGCAGGATACCGGCAAGACGCGCAATCATGCCCCGGCACTCTGCATCGCTGCCATACGGGCCAGAGTTTGCGAAGTATGCTGGTGACACAGTGCAACCGCCAGCGCATCGGCTGCGTCGTTCTGGATGGGCTCGCGTATACCCAGCAGAATACCCACCATATGCTGAACCTGGCCCTTGTCGGCCCCGCCCCGGCCAACAATGGCCTGCTTAATAGAACGTGGACTGTAATCGGATACCGGAACCTCGCAGGAAATAGCCGCACATACCGCCGCCCCACGGGCCTGGCCCAGCTTGATGGCCGAAGCAGCATTGTGTGCGACAAATACGGTTTCGATGGCGGCCTGGTCTGGCCGGTATTCTCTGATCAATTGCTGCAAGCCGGAGAAAATAAGTCCAAGGCGCTCGGTAAACTCACCGCTGCCTGCTTTGATTGCGCCGTAATAGACGGGTTTTACACGGTCACCAGTGACTTCGATAATGCCTACGCCTGTCATACGGGAACCGGGATCAACGCCAAGAATGCGCATATGACTACCCTGGCTCCATACAATTGGTCATCGCGATCAGGCGTACGCCTCTTCGGGAATATCTGCATTGGAGTACACGTTCTGGGTATCGTCCAGGTCTTCCAACACATCCAGAAAACGCAGCACTTTCTCACCCGTTTCAACATCAAGCTCCACTTCAAGACTTGCACGCATGGTGATTTCCGAGTTCTCCGGGGTCAGGCCTGCTGCTTTCATGGCTTCCAAAACTGCGCTGTAGGTTTCTGGCGTGGTGATCACCTCTATTGAACCATCCGGCTCGCTGACCACATCGTCTGCACCCGCATCAAGCGCCACTTCCATCACCTCATCCTCAGAAGTGCCGGGGGCAAAATTCAACACACCAATCTTAGAAAAAAGATAGGCAACAGAACCGTCCGTTCCAAGCTTTCCGCCGTACTTGGTAAACGCATGCCGCACTTCTGCAACCGTGCGGTTGCGGTTGTCAGTCAGGCACTCAACCAGCACTGCAACACCACCCGGCGCATAGCCTTCATATTTAAGCTCTTCGTAGCTGACACCCTCAAGATCGCCGGTGGCCTTCTTGACCGCCCGCTCGATATTGTCCTTGGGCATATTGGCCGCATTGGCCTTTTCAATAGCCAGACGCAATGCCGGATTTGAGTCGGGGTCTCCGCCGCCCTGGCGCGCTGCCACCGAAAGCTCCCTGTTGATGCGCGTAAATATCTTGCCGCGCTTGGCATCCACAGCTTTTTTGCGGTGCTGAATATTCGCCCATTTGGAATGACCTGCCATATACCACTTACCTTATAAACCGGGAAATAATTCCGGGAATTTTATCATGAAAACCTGCCAATCCGGTGGCGAAAACGGGCCATTTAGCGGCCGTGGTCAAACTTACCATACACGATGAACTGCTCGATCTGTTCAGCCACCTCTGGTGAGAGCAGTATTTCCGAATGCGCTACCGGCAACTCTATGCTGTCGTGCAAGCCTTCCATCCGGGTCTCACTGACCGCAACGCTGCCGTCATTGGGCTCATCGTGGCGGGCGATGAATCTGCCCAGCCCAACCGGCCGTGTGCCCCTGATCATGCCCGTCTGGCGGCCCTCGGGTGGTTGCCTGAAGCCGTGCAGAAGATCCGCGGCAGCCTTGCCGAATATCAGTTTCTGGCCGGGTAGTTTCTCCAGCCGTTTAACAACCTGACTACCCTTGACCGGCGTACCCATCAGCACCACCCTGCCTGGCGGAATATCATCATGACGGCTGAGCATACTCAAAATCACCAATCCACCCATGCTGTGCCCAACCAGATTTACTTTATCAACAGCGCTGGCAACGATAAATGCACGTAACGCATCTGAATGACCAGCAAGTGTGTTGCCACGGGTCGGGTAGCTGAATACCATCACATTGTGGCCCCTGGCCTTCAATCGCGATGCAAGTGCCGCCATCGACCAGCCACGGTTCCAGAGACCATGTACAAGTAATATCTGCGTCACTACGAAACCTGACTGCGTAAACGCCGCCTGGCACGGTTAAACGGTTCGATGGAAACCAGTCCCAGAGCCAGCCAAATGCTACCGAAAGCCACGGCGTGCCCCGCTGTAAATTTCTCACCAAACAGGTAAACCGCCAGCAGAAAACTCATGCTTGGCGCTATGTACTGGAAAAAGCCCAATATACTTAGCGGTAGCTTCTGCGCCGCCATATTAAACCAGATCAGTGGCGAAATTGTCGCCAGACCAGAACCCAACAACAATAAATCCACACTGACCGACAGGCGCAGGAACTGATGGCTGGACTGGGAAGCCAACCACAGCAAATAGGCAAGTGCCGGCAGAAACATCAAGGCAGTTTCCCACAGCAAGCCCAGCATGGGGCCAACATCCAGGCGTTTGCGCAACAGGCCATAAATACCAAAAGAGATGGCCAGTGTAATCGCTATCCACGGCGGCCTGCCCAGATACCAGGCAAGGAAAACTGTACCGGCTGCCGCTACAAAAACGGCGACCATCTGAAGCGCCGGTAAACGTTCTTTCAGAAACACGTAGCCCAGCACCACATTGATAACCGGAGTACCAAAATAGCCCAGGCTGGTATCCAACACGTGATCATTGGCGACAGCCCAGACAAACACCAGCCAGTTTAATGAAATCGTCAGCCCGGAAAGCACCAGCCAGCCAATAGTTTTTAAAGGCAGGCGCAGGTTACGCCAGAACGTCCAGCCATCACGGATGGCCAGGAACACCAACAAGGCAGGAACCGACCAGATGACCCTGTGCGCCAGCACCTCCCAGGAATCAACGGCCTGCAAACCCTTGTAATAAACAGGTACCAGACCCCAGAACGTAAACGCGGCCAGTGCTGCGATCACACCTTCACGGTCCAGCTTGTGTTCCGTGGTGCTCACCAGCAACCCTTCAACAGATATTTCATAAGTTCAGGCAGTCCATAAACCAAGGGCCGGCGAGTGCCGGCCCCGGTAAAAGGACTATAACGCAGTTTTGCGAAAACTGCTGCTGGTGAATTGAACGATATTACTGTTTCAGGTTTTCAGCCAAAAACGTTTCTACGCGACCATAAAAATCGTAACGGTTTTCCTGCTTGCGATAACCGTGGCCCTCATCACCTTTCACCATCAGTTCATATTTAACATGGTTGGCTTTAAGGGCCTTCTCCATGACCTTGGCGTGATCAATGGAAACACGCGGATCACGTCGACCATAAGCCATGAATACCGGTACCTTGATTTTGTCCGCGTGATTTGAAGGCGACCATTCCTGGAGGAATTCCTTCTCTTTCTTGGGATCACCTACCTGGTCAGCCAGTGAAACGGCCGCTGCACCCCAGGCATCCGGCAGGGATTTGAACAACAAAGGCAAGTCGGTAACACCCACATAGTTGATGCCACACTTGTAAAGGTCAGGCGTAAAGGTCAGGCCGGCCATGGCCGCGTACCCACCGTAGCTGGCGCCATAGATGCAAACACGGTCTTTGTCAGCAACACCCGTGTCGATGGCCCATTTTACTGCATCGGTGATGTCATCCTGCATGCTCCGGCCCCACTGGCGGTTGCTGATGTACTGGTGGTTCATACCAAAACCGGTAGAGCCACGGAAATTGACCTGCAATACCGCGTATCCACGGTTCGCCAGAAACTGGATTTCAGGGTTGTAACCCCAGCCGTCACGGGCATAAGGACCACCGTGCGGATTTACGATCAAAGGCAGGTTTTTGCCATCGCTGCCATTGGGCACCGTCAGGTAACCGTGCATCTCAAGGCCATCACGGGCTTTGAATTCGTACGGCACCATTTCTGCCATTTCTTCAGCTTTAACCCACGGCATTGAATCGGCCAGGAACGTCAGCTTGCGTTTCTCAAAATCATATAAATAGTAAGTGACAGGTTGTGTAGATGATGAGGCAACTACCACCCCAATGGTTTCATCTTCATCGGTGCTGGAGATCCCGTTAATCGTATTCGGCAGCGCCTGGTTGATACCATCCATAATGGACTTCCAACGCTTGTCGAGGTAAATGACTTCCGGTTTACCGATCATATAGCTGACCGCAATAATGTCCTTGGTTTTCTCGGTCGTGCTCACGCCACAGCAGTCAACCACCGGGTTTTCATAGACCAACTCACCCATTTCGCGGGTATCAAAGTTAAAACGATACAACGCAGATTTGTCACGGGCTTTGCCTTCGGGTGTCAGGTTCGAGACCACATAACCATGCACACCATCACCGGTGATCAATGCCGGCGTCCATGAGGGTTCATCATAGCGGGTGCGGGTTACTTCTTCCCACTCACCCGTTTCTGAGTCCAGCAGCATCAGCCCCTGCTCCAGCTCATCCTGATAAAAACCACCAAGCACCTCGCCATCCCAACCGGTAAACCAGGCAACCAGCTTGCCAGGATTCCTGTGCAATACGGTCTTGCGGGCACTGACGATATTCAACTTGTAAATATCCGGATAAGCAGCACGGCGATCATTGCTGCTGACCAACACATAATCTTTCTCATCTTTGAGAATATCAATCACGTTGGTCGACTGGATGCGACCCGGACGGGTTGAGGCAGCCTGCACCAGGGTACGTGGCTTGCTGCCGTCCTTATTCACTGCCCAGATACCAAAAGATTCGTTACCGTCATCATCCATATAAAACAACAGGCGCTCGTCATTGGCCCACTGGAAACTTCTGACATCCTGCTCGGATACAGCCGTTACCGCCTTGCTCTTCATGGTCTCAAGATCAATTACGATAATATTCTGCCGCGTTCCCACCGGTGCCAGGCCGGCAATAAACTTGCCGTTGGGTGAAAGCTGGAACTGGGAAAAATCAGGTTTTTTAAAGAAATGATCGAGACCGGGTTTGGCGGCCATTGCGCTCTGTGCTGTCATCAGGCACAGCAGCAACACTGTTATCAAGCTACGTTTGAACTTCATGTTGTGTCCTCTCCTGGATAGTTGCCAGACGGCAACAACCGACTGGTCAATTTTCGGCGACTATCATAACAAGACCACTCAGTTTATTGAGTGCCGAAAGTCCTGCATCAATTTTCTCACCCGGCAGGTGGCCGCTTTAGCTGACCTTGCCGGATTTTACCTGAATGTGCAATTCGTCCAGTTGCGCGGGCGCGATGGCCGAAGGGGCATCCGTCAACGGGCATTGGGCGGTGGTGGTTTTCGGGAAGGCAATTACGTCACGTATTGAGGCCTCACCCGCCATCAAAGCGGCAATACGATCAAGCCCAAAGGCGATACCGCCATGTGGCGGGCAACCATATCTGAGTGCTTCGAGCAGGAAGCCGAACTTCGCCTCAGCTTCCTGCTCGCTGATACCCAGCAGCTCAAATACAGCCTGCTGCATATCCGGCTTGTGGATACGAATCGAACCGCCGCCTATTTCAGCGCCATTGAGCACCATGTCATAACCTCTGGATAAGGCTTCAGCCGGGGCGGCACGCAGATCATCAGCAGAATCCACCAGCGGTGCTGTGAACGGATGGTGCATCGCCACGTGGCGCTGATTGTCTTCATCCCACTCAAACATCGGAAAATCAGTGACCCACAGCGGTTGCCAGCCGGAAGATGCCAGCTCGAGGTCTTGCCCGCAACGGACCAGCAAATGCCCCATGAAAGTACTGGTCTGCAACCATTCACCTGCACCAAAAAACAGCAGGTCGCCGCTTTCAGCGCCGGTCTGGGCCGCGATCCCGCGCCAGGCGCTTTCATCAAGAAACTTGGCAATCGGCGATTGCAGGCCTTCCAGGCCGGCTTCAGCATCATTTACCTTGATCCAGGCCAGTCCTTTGGCACCATAGCGGGCCACATAGGCAGTGTATTCATCAATCTTCTTGCGTGAGAAACCTGCACCACCGGGCACACGTAAAGCAGCCACACGCTGACCCTCTGCATTCGCCGGGCCTGAGAACACGCGGAAATCAACGTGGCTGACGTGTTTGTCCACACTCTCCAAACGCATCGGATAACGCAGGTCCGGCTTGTCTGAACCGTAGTTCTCAAGGGCATCTTGCCAGGTCATGCGTGGAAACTCCGCGGGTAGCTCAACCTGCAGAACGTCTGTAAAGACTGCACGAATAAGGTCTTCAGCAACCGTCTGTACGCCAGCCTCCCCGACGAAAGACAACTCCATATCCAGCTGGGTAAACTCAGGCTGGCGGTCAGCGCGCAGATCCTCATCGCGAAAACAACGTGCAATCTGGTAGTAACGATCCATGCCCGCCATCATCAGCAACTGCTTGAACAATTGTGGTGACTGCGGCAAGGCGAAGAATTTACCTGCATGTACCCGGCTCGGGACCAGATAATCCCTGGCCCCTTCCGGTGTTGCTTTGGTCAGGATAGGTGTTTCAAACTCCGAAAAACCATGGCCACCAAGCGCCTTATGGATGGCCTGATTGAGCTGAGAGCGGATGCGCATGTTCTTCTGCATGCGTTGACGACGCAGGTCGAGGTAGCGGTAGCGCAAACGGATCTCCTCACCATCCTCATCCGTCATCAACAAGGGGATCGGTGCCGACGCATTCAGCAGTTCAACATGCTCGGCAACCACATCGATTTTGCCGGTAGCCATCGACTCGTTCCACTGACTTTCCGGGCGCATACGCACGGTGCCGTGCACCCGTATGCAGTATTCATTTCTCAGCTTCTCAGCATCGGTAAATGCAGCGCTCTCTGGTTCGACAACCACCTGCACAATACCGGCATTGTCCCTGAGGCCAATAAAAATCAGGCCACCGAGGTCACGTCGGCGGTCAACCCAACCACAAAGTGTCACCGACTGCCCGTCCAGTGTTTCGTTGATCTCGCCGCACATATGACTACGCATGTTCTGTATTCCTGGCCTGCACCATGCTTCAGATGGTGTTTTTAATAACGAATGGCTACCTGTTGATCAGGCAGCGTTGGATTTTCCTGCTTTGGCAACCGGCTTGGCCGCGGGCTTTTTATCCGCACTTGCAGAAGATGATTTTTTACTTTTGCCGTCCGCACTACCAGCCGATTTCTTGTCTGTCGAATTATTGCCTGTCGAATTATTGCCTGAGGAATCAGCACCTGAATCGGCCAGATTACGCTTGTTGTCCTTCTTGAAGTCGGTCTCGTACCAGCCACTGCCCTTCAACCGGAATGCAACCGCAGAAACCAGTCGCTTGAGCGACGGTTCACCGCATGCAGGGCAATCAACCAGCTTGTCATCGCTCATGCGCTGTAGCTTTTCCAGTTCCTCGCCACAGGATTCGCAACGGTATTCATATATTGGCATAGCACTACTCTCCAAAATCGCTCTGTCTGATCAACACTGCAGGGGCGGCAATTATAAACGCTGAACAGGCGTCCAGCTATTACCCCTGGCGAATTAGATGGGGTCCTGTTCCCACAAGGTCAATAGGCAGGATGATGCACCCCAAAACACCATCACGGTTTGGTATAGTGATTACCCGATTTCAACACAGAAAGAAGTTCCCATGAAAGCGACCCATATAATTCCTGTCCTGCTACTGGCAAGCCTGCTCACTGCCTGCGGCAAGAGCGAGCCAACAACGGCTGCCGACACCACGAAGCAGGTACCTGTGGCGACCGCGCCACAATCGGAAACAGCCAGGCCATCCCGCTTTGAAATTTATTCAGAGGTGCGCCTGAATGCTGACCTGAGCCACCTGAGCGAAAACCAAAAACAGATGATCGGCTTGCTGATCGATGCCGGCAAGATCACCGACGACATTTTCTGGCAGCAGGTCTGGGGTGACAAAGATGCCCTGCTCAACAGCATTGAAGCCCCGCTGGCCCGGCGTTTCGCACTGTATAACTATGGCCCCTGGGATCGTCTGGCTGCAGACCAGCCGTTTATAGAGAGTGCCGGCCCGCGTCCTCCAGGGGTGCGTTTTTACCCGCAGGACATGACCAAGGCCGAGTTTGAAGCCTGGCAACAAGATGGCAAAGACGGCCAATACACCATCGTGCAACGTGACAGTGGCGGCAACCTGACACTGCTGCCGTACAGCGAGGCCTTTGCAGACCAAATCAATGCAGTCGCTGATTTACTGGTCAAGGCATCTACCCTGGCAGAAGACCCCGAGTTTGCTGCCTACCTGAAACTTCGCGCCGAAGCACTGAAAAGTGACGATTACCAGGCATCCGACATGGCCTGGATGGACATGAAGAACAACCCGGTGGAACTGGTGATCGGGCCAATAGAGAACTATCAGGATGCCCTGTACGGTTACCGCTCCGCTTTTGAAACATTTGTCCTGATCAAGGATCAGGTCTGGAGCAAACGGCTGGCCAGGTTTGCCCAATACATGCCGGAACTGCAACGTGGTTTGCCGGTGGCCGATGCCTACAAGGCCGAGATGCCCGGTTCTGATGCCGATCTGAACGCCTATGATCTCGCCTATTGTGCCGGAGATTGCAATTCCGGCGCCAAAACCATCGCCATCAACCTGCCGAATGACGAGGAAGTGCAGATGGCAAAGGGTACGCGCCGCCTGCAGATCAAGAATTCTATGCTGGCCAAGTTCAACCAGATACTGTTACCCATTGCAGCCGAACTGATCGCAGCCGACCAGCGCCAGCATATTACCTTCGATGCATTTTTCAGCAACACCATGTTCCACGAGGTGGCTCATGGCCTGGGAATCAAGACCACGCTGGACGGCTCAAACACGGTACGCCAGGCCCTGAAAGAACACGCTTCTGCACTTGAGGAAGGCAAAGCTGACATCCTTGGCCTGTACATGGTCCAGCGCTTACGCGAGATGGGTGAGATTACCGAGGGTGAACTGATGGACAATTACGTCACGTTCCTGGCCGGTATATTCCGCTCCGTCCGTTTTGGTGCCAGCAGCGCCCACGGTCGCGCCAATATGATCCGGTTTAATTACTTCAGCGATGCGGGTGCTTTTTCGCGCGACCCTGAGACCGGCACTTACCGTGTCAACGTGACGGAATTCGAGCAGGCCGTAAAGGACCTGAGCAATGATCTGTTGGTGTTACAAGGCGATGGTGATTACGACAAGGTAGCCGCCTTCGTTGCGTCTCAAGGCAACGTAGGGGCGCAGTTGCAATCAGATCTGAACCGTCTGGATGCGATCAGCATTCCAGTAGATATCGTCTATCAACAGGGCCGGGAAGTTCTCGGCTTGTAGTAAAAACCGATGAATAAACGAATCGTCATCAAGATCGGCAGCCAGGTCCTTTGCGACCATGACGGCGCGTTGAACCAGCAGGTTTTGTCCAGTCTTGTCGGTCAATTCGCAGATCTGTACGCTGAAGACTGGCAGGTATTGCTGGTTTCATCCGGTGCAGTCGCTGCCGGCAGTGGCCTGGCCGGTGAGCGCATGCAGCGAATTTCTGACCCGGTTGCCCGCAAGCAGGTCATGGCTGCAACCGGCCAGGTTCGGCTGATGGAGAATTACCGGTCACTTTTCCAGCAACATGACCTGCCAGTCGCCCAGGTACTGGCAACCAAGAGCGATTTCCAGACACGCCGCCACTACCTGAATATGCGTGGCTGCATCGAGGCGCTTCTGAGCGCGGGTATCGTACCGGTGGTCAACGAAAATGACGTAGTGTCGGTCACCGAACTGATGTTTACCGACAATGATGAGCTGGCTGGCTTGCTGGCGGGAATGGTCAATGCTGACCTGCTCTGCCTGCTAAGCACCGTTGCCGGCGTGTTTGACGGCCAGCCGGATGACCCGGCCAGTCGCTGCATTGACAGCTGGGATGATGACCGTTACCAGATAGAAGATATCGTCTTGCGCGGCACATCGACCTTGGGGCGCGGCGGCATGCACAACAAGATTTCAGTTGCGCGCAAGATTGCCAACCTCGGCACCGAAGTTGTCATCGCCGATGGCACGGATCCTCAAATCATGCAACGCATCCTGGGTAAAGAGAACACCGGCACACGCTTCCCGATAACCGGTGAAGTATCATCAGCAAAGCGCTGGCTCGCCACCACGGACGACCATGTAGCGGGCTCCGTCACGATCAACGAGGGTGCCGCACGGGCGCTGCTGGACAACAGCCAGCTTACCAGCCTGCTACCGGTAGGAATTGAAGCGGTCGATGGGCACTTTGACCGCGGTGATGTCATTCAGATACGTGATGCTTCCGGAACAGTCCTGGGCTGTGGCAAAGCAAAGTACGACCACCAGCGGGCAACTGACCTGAAGGGGCAGCACGGACAGAAGCCGCTGATTCACTATGATTATCTATACCTGGGAGCCTGACAGATTCAATGAGTGAGCAACAACATTACCTTGAGCAGGGTCTGGCAAACGCCCGGGAGGCTGCACGCAAACTCGCCTTTTGTGATGACGAGACCGTCAAAGGTGTCCTCGAAGCCCTTGCTGAACGTACGCTGGCATCTGAGAAGGAAATCCTGCAGGCTAATCGCAGTGACCTGTCACGGATGCCGGAATCTGACCCCAAGTACGACCGCTTGTTACTCAACTCACAACGCCTCGCCGATATCGCCGGGGACCTGTGCCGGGTTGCGGCCCTGCCCGCTCCGGTCGGCCAGGTACTTGAAGAAAAACAACTGGACGTCGGCCTCAAGCTACGTAAAATCCGCGTACCGATGGGCGTGGTAGCGGTTATCTTTGAATCCCGGCCGAATGTCACCTTCGACGTATTTGCCCTGTGCCTTAAAACGCTGAACGCATGTGTGCTGAAAGGCAGCAGCGATGCACACGACACCAATCAGGTGGTAGTAGCGCTGATGCACGAGGTGCTGGCAACATTCGATATTGATCCGGCAGTCGTATTCCTGGCGCCGCCTGAACGCAAGTGGCTGCCGTTGATCCTGCAAGCTCGCGACAGCATCGACCTGGCCATCCCGCGTGGTTCCAAAGGCCTGATAGATTTTGTCCGTGACAATGCCAGGGTGCCGGTGATCGAAACCGGTGCAGGTATCGTCCATACCTATGTAGACAAGAGCGCCGACCTGGCAAAGGTCAAAACGATCATCACCAACGCAAAAACCCGCCGGGTCAGCGTTTGCAACGCCCTGGATACCCTTATCCTGCACCGTGACCTGCTGCCGGAACTACCCGCACTGATGCGGTCCATGGGTGAGGACCACCAAGTCGAGGTGTTTGCGGATGACGATGCCTACCAGGCACTCAACGGGCACTATGCTGCAACGCTGAAACATGCAACTGCTGAGGATTTTGGCACTGAATTCCTGGCACTCAAGCTATCCATCAAGACGGTCTCCGGCCTCGAGGAGGCGCTGGAACATATCCATCGTTACAGCTCTAAGCACACGGAAGCCATCCTCGCCGAAGACCCGGAAACCATCACAAAGTTTCTGCAAATGGTAGACGCCGCTGTAGTGTTCGCCAATGCTTCAACCGCATTTACCGACGGAGGCCAGTTTGGCATGGGGGCTGAAATCGGTATCAGCACTCAAAAACTGCATGCGCGTGGGCCGATGGCACTGCCGGAGTTGACGAGCTATAAGTGGGTGGTCAGGGGCTCAGGGCAAATTCGCACCTGAATCATTGGAGTTATCCTGGACCCCGAAGAATTCGATCTGCGGCGACACGGTATGATTCTTTTGGGTATGCACCATTCGTTCGCGGTGGGGAATGGGTAAGGCCTTCAGAGACACGCCGTGAACCCTTCCCTGGGGGCTCGGAGCCAACATCCCTGTTGGCTACGGTCTCTGAAGGCCTTTCCCATGCCCTCCGCTTGGTTCGGCGGGTTCCCGTGAGTAATGGAGTGGTATCACAAGACCTCTGGCAGTAGCCTCACAGGTCGATAGTTGAAATGAATCCGCAGGTTGCTCAGTTTGAAACCACAAGCCTGAGCGGGGATATGGGGGGTGTACACCCCCCGTGTCGCTGCGGATCGAATGGTGCGAATCTCATAGCGCCGGTGTACAAAAAAACCGTGCAAGTCCAAAAAGCTTCGCGCCATGGATCACAAAGGCATTTCTACCCGATACTACTGCGAAAACCGGAACTCACCATCCTCTACGCCAATCTTCACAGTTTCGCCAGCAGCAAACTCACCTGCCAGAATCTTCTGCGCCAGCGGGTTTTCAATCTTCTGCTGGATAGCACGTTTCAGCGGCCTGGCACCGTAAACAGGGTCAAACCCGGCATCGGCAAGCAAGTCCAGTCCGGCGTCGGTAATTTCCATATCCAGGCCAACATTCTCCAGACGCTTTTTCAGCATGCCCAACTGAATATCGGCAATTGAACGGATCTGCTCCCGATCCAGCGGATGGAATACCACCAGGTCGTCCACACGGTTGATGAACTCAGGCCGGAAGTGCTGACCAACGACATCCATGACTGCCGCCTTCATGGCGTCGTAACCTTCATCCGCCATATCCTGAATGCGGGCGGAACCCAGGTTGGAAGTCATGACGATAACGGTGTTACGGAAATCCACGGTACGACCATGGCCATCCGTCAGACGCCCGTCATCCAATACCTGCAAGAGAATATTGAAAACATCAGGATGGGCCTTTTCAACCTCATCCAGCAGAATCACAGAGTACGGTCTGCGGCGCACAGCTTCGGTCAGATAACCACCCTCTTCATAACCAACGTATCCCGGAGGGGCCCCAATAAGACGTGCCACGGAGTGTTTTTCCATGAACTCCGACATGTCGATACGTACCATGGCGTCTTCGGTGTCAAACATGAACTCCGCCAGCGATTTGCACAATTCTGTTTTACCCACACCCGTGGGGCCGAGGAACAGAAATGAACCTATCGGTCGTTCGGCATCCGACAAGCCGGCACGCGAGCGCCGGATGGCATTTGCGACGGCCACCACCGCTTCATCCTGGCCAACCACCCGCTGATGCAGTGCGGATTCCATGCGCAACAGTTTGTCACGTTCACCCTCGAGCATGCGTGACACCGGAATACCGGTCCAGCGTGAAACGACCTCAGCAATTTCATCTTCGGTCACAGAGGTACGTAACAGCGTGAACTCCGTTGTTTCGCCCTTCTCAGCCTCTTTAAGCTGTTTTTCAAGCTCAGGGATTTTCCCGTACTGCAGTTCAGACATACGGGCCAGGTCGCCAGCGCGATGAGCGGTTTCCAGTTCCGCACGGGTGCGCTCTAACTCTTCCTTGATATGCGTTGTACCCTGGACCGCGGCTTTCTCTGACTTCCATATTTCATCCAGGTCCGAGTACTCGCGCTCAAGCTCTTCAATGGTTTCATTCAGGTCAGCAAGGCGCTGAATGGAGGCATCGTCTTTCTCTTTTTTCAGTGCTTCGCGCTGGATTTTCTGCTGGATCAAACGCCGTTCCAGTCGGTCCAGTTTCTCCGGCTTGGAATCAATTTCCATACGGATACGCGAAGCAGCCTCGTCCATCAGATCGATAGCTTTGTCCGGTAATTGACGGTCAGCGATGTAACGGTGCGAAAGGGTAGCAGCGGCCACCAGCGCAGGATCGGTTATCTCGACACCGTGGTGTACTTCATAACGCTCCTGCAAACCGCGCAGAATCGCAATGGTATCTTCTACCGAAGGTTCACCGACAAAAACTTTCTGGAAACGGCGCTCCAGTGCCGCGTCTTTCTCCATGTACTGCCGGTACTCGTCCAGCGTCGTGGCACCGATGCAATGCAGTTCTCCTCGCGCCAATGCAGGTTTGAGCATGTTACCGGCATCCATTGAACCCTCGGCTTTACCGGCACCAACGATCATATGGATTTCATCAATGAACAGAATAACGTTGCCTTCCTGCTTGGCGAGGTCATTCAACAGGGCTTTAAGCCGTTCCTCAAATTCACCACGGAATTTCGCCCCGGCGATCAGGGCTCCCATGTCCAGTGACAATACCCGCTTGTTCTTCAGGCCCTCAGGAACCTCATGATTCACAATCCGCTGGGCCAACCCTTCAACGATGGCCGTCTTGCCCACACCCGGTTCGCCCATCAACACCGGGTTGTTCTTGGTGCGGCGTTGCAGCACCTGAATACAACGGCGAATTTCTTCATCACGGCCAATCACCGGGTCGAGCTTGGATTGCTCTGCCCGTTCGGTCAGGTCTATGGTGTATTTCTCCAGTGCCTGACGGGATTCTTCGGCATTCGGGTCATTGACCTGCTCGCCACCGCGCATTTCATCAATGGCTTTTTCAATCGCGTCACGGTTGGCACCTGCTTGCTTCAGAATATCCGCCATCGCGCCTTTGACATCCATTGCGGCCAGCACAAACAGCTCACTGGCAATGTATTGATCATCGCGCTTTTGTGCCAGCTTATCGGTTACGGTCAGTATCTTGATGGTGTCATTGGAAAGATTGACCTCACCCGCCGCACCCGATACCCGGGGCAAGTTATCCAGACGCTCTCCCAACCGGGAGCGTAAGGCATTCACATTGATACCAGCCTTGGTCAGTAAGTGGCGCATTGAGCCGCCTTCCTGGTCAAGCAGTGCGACCATGACGTGGTCCGGCTCTATCATCTGATGATCCAGCCCCACCGCCAGGCTCTGCGCATCTGCCAGAGCCAGCTGGAACTTGCTGGTTAATTTGTCCATTCTCATTTTCAATTCCTCTGCATAAAGTGGCGCCGCCCGATAACGGGCTCTGATGAGGAATATTTGCGGCCAAAGGCATCAATTATCAAGCCATTGGAAAATGACACGATCGCCCCAATGAAATTTTTATTCTGTTAAATATCAGTTTGTTATAAATTCCCTTCTGTTTTGCGCCCACCCGGAAAAGCAGCCGGGCAGAGAGCCGGCGTCTCGCTTGCTGCGATTCCTCTCCGGGCACTAAAACCCGCAGACTGCTGAGCAACCCGGGGAGCGAAAATCACCTCTGGTTACAGCAAATGTATCCAATACGCCAAGCGCCCTGAAATGCGCCTGAACCGGCGGGTCAGTTGCGGAACTGCCCAGTCCGATGCGATATTTTGAACACGCTGTAAGTAATTTTGTTAAATTAATCAGGTAAATAAGAAGCAGAGAAACGCATGAAGCATCCTCAACACCCGAATGAGATTACGCGCGAGTCATTGGTAAGCATTCTGGAGATCATGCATCGCCTCGCCTCGCCGGAGGCGATGCCGGAGTTATTGAGAGAAGTGATTGAGGTTGGAAAAGTGGCCATTGTCGCAGAGTCCGGTGTGTTGTGGCTGCTGGAAAAGAGCTCCCGGCAACTTGTTATGGTCGTCCCGTCTGCCAACCCGCCTGCCAGAATGGAACTCGGAGAATCCTGGGCCGGGCAATGTGCCCTCACTCACGAAATCAGCAATATCCGTGAATGCCGCGAAGACAAGTTATTCCTGGAGCACCCCATCCATTTGCCCGGCGATGAGACCCGGTCGCTGCTGAACGTACCCATTCTCGGCCAGGATGATTCCCTGTTGGGCGTAATGCAATGGCTGGGGGCCGAGGTCGGACAATTTGATGAACACGATGAGTGGGTCGGTCCGGCCCTGGCCGCACAGGCTGCTGTTGCCATACAGCATGCCTACATGACCGATGAACTACTCGCCAGCGCTGTGCTGAGCAAGGAAGTTGCTGTTGCACGCGATATACAAATGAGCACTCTGCCAGACAGCATGCCTGAAGTGCCCGGCTATGATTTGTGTGGGCATTTCCAGCCAACGGATCACACGGGCGGCGACCTGTATGATCTGGCAATGTTAGACGGGCGCCTATTCATGCTATTAGGAGATGCAACCGGCCATGGTTTTGGCCCTGCCCTGTCAGCAACACAAATGCAGGCAATGTTGCGGGTTTCATTCAGGCTGGGCGCCGACCTTGATCATGCCTACATGCATGTAAACAATCAGTTGTCGGAAGATTTACCTGATGACCGGTTCATCACGGCATTTATGGGTTTTCTGGATCCTGCGAAACACGTGGTCAACTACCATTCCGGTGGCCAGGGGCCGATATTGCATTTCCGTGCCGCCAGTGAAAAATGTGACTGGTACAGACCAACCAGTTTTCCTGTCGGCATCATGGAAATAGATGACAGGCAGGAGTCAGCCAATTTGCAGCTTGAGCCGGGGGATATACTGGCGCTGATATCTGATGGCGTTTATGAGTACAACAATGCTGCAGGCGAAGAATTTGGTGAAGATCGTGTGGCCCGGGTTTTCAGTACTCACCACCGCTTGCCAATGGCTGAGCTGGGCGAAAAACTGATACAAGCGGTCAAGGGTTTTGGCGGCACCGCACCCCAGGAAGATGACATCACCCTGGTGCTGGTGCGGCGTGAACCCGAACCTGCGTGACTGGAGAGCAATATGGAACAAAAATTCAGTCGAAACTTTGATGAACTCAAGAATATTGTCGCAATGACCGAGGCGTTTTTTCGGCAGCGAGGCTTACCAGCAGGATTGCGCAATGTAGTTGATCTTGCCAGCGAAGAGTTGTTTGTCAATATGGTGACGTACAATACTGAATCTGATGAGGATATACTTATCCAGATGGTGCCGTGTGGGCATGGAATCAAAGTCAGCCTGACAGACTATGATGTTGAGCGATTTGACCCGACCAGTGCTGGCATCGTCGATGTGGATGCACCCCTGAGCGAGCGTACACCCGGGGGACTGGGTTTATACCTTGTGCTGAAAATGGTTGATTCCATACATTATGAATACCGAAACCGGCAGAGCAAAATAACCTTTATTTGTGAACAGGACATTGAACATGTTTGAAATAGAACTCACCGATACAGGCCACATTGCTGTGGTGGGGCGACTGGATGCTGCACAGGCGGTGAAAGCTCAGGAATTTCTTGATCAGATTGACGGCCAGTGTGTGCTGGATTTATCCAGGCTTGATTATATTTCCAGCGCCGGGCTGGGCGTATTACTCAAGACACACAAACGCTTGATGGACTCTCATCAAGGCATAAAACTGATCAATGTAAACCACCACATCCACGATATTTTTCGCTATTCCGGCTTCGACAAGCTGTTCGAAATCGTCCCGGCATCCAGCTAACTCCGCATATGCAGCAAGTTTCCACAATAATTTTCGCATCTGTACCAACTTTCCCCGTCCTCGCAGGTAATTATGCATAAGGACAAGGATGCTGCCCTTGTACACGATTGCGTACGGGGAGACCGTACCGCAATGACTCAATTGGTCAATCAATACGAGCGGCCGGTTTTCAACGCAGCATACCGAATACTGGGGAATACGGATGATGCAGCAGATGTTACTCAAACAGTGTTTCTCAAGGTGTTTGAACATATTGCTGACTATGATCCAAAGTTCAGGTTTTTCAGCTGGATCTACAGGATTTCAATCAATGAAGCTCTTAGCCAGGTTAAAAAGCGTCGTCACCAGGAGCCTTTGGCTGATAGCCAGGCTTCACCGTGGCGAAGCCCTGAGGAGCATCTGGAATCAAAAAAACTATGCAACCGGGTCCAGGGTGCACTGATGGAATTGAATGAGGATTACAGAACAGTGGTGGTGTTAAAGCACATGTCTGGCTGTAGTTACCGGCAAATTAGCGAGATACTGCAAATTCCGGAGAAAACGGTTAAGTCCCGCCTGTATTCGGCCCGTCAGTTAATGAAGAATTCACTTCAGGCAACAGGGTCTTACGGGGACACAGGCAGGCAGTCATGAGTGAGCATACCCGCACGGGACAATCCCCGGTTGATCAGCATTCTCTGAATCTGCTTAACCGCGGCATTGATGGCGAATTGAGTACCGCAGAGCGGGCCGAGCTGGATGAACTGCTGTCCAAATCTGCGGATTTGCGGGTTGTTAGTGAAGCGTTGAAATCCCTGACAAGCACCCTTGATGGGTTACCGGAACGGGAGCCACCTGAGTATCTGCACAATGTAATTATGAGCCGGGTACTTGCCAGCCAGGAGCAAGCACCCTTAGCTAAGAGTTCGGAAAGCAACAAGCCCGGCCTGTTCAGTGCCTGGTTGTCTGCTCCGTGGGCCCGAACCGGGCTTGCAGTGGCCGCAGGACTGGTTCTGACCGTGGGCATCTATCGGACCGGTTCGGAAAACCTGTCACCTGAAGACACTTCCAGCATGACCGGCACCATTATGAAGGACCTGAAAGGCACCTTGCTCGACAGCACTCAATTCAATACTAAATGGATGAATGGCAAAGCGGACCTGCTTCGCAAAAGCGGGTTTCTGCTGGTAGATGTATACCTTAAGTCCGATGGCCAGACGGTAACTAACCTTGATTTTTCGGGGCAGGGCCTGGAGTACGCAGGCATAAACGGGTTGCAGGGCCAAACAGGTGATGTTGTCACAGAAAATGGTTTGGTCAGTGTTTCCAGCAGCGGTCAGCAGCATTATGAACTATGGTTAAAACATACCGCAGACTTTCAGGTGGATAGCCAGACCCCATTGAGGTTGGAGTTTTTTGCAAACGACGTACTTGTCCACGAAGCCGAGTTGGTCGAAACACAATAAATTGTAAGAAATTTGCTATACCCACCAACTTTTCTGTTTCGTGGCAGTACTGGGTTCATAGACCGGATATAGGTCTGTATGAGCGAAATTCAAAGAGGAGCAGGAACATGAGTATGAATAGGAAAACCTGGATAGTTGTTACAGGTTTGGCAATAGTCGCTGGCGGCGTTGCATTTCTGGGTAGTGATTTCCCTTCTGGCAGCGACCAGGCTTCCGGAACGATTGTTCCAGCTGAACGCTATCGGGGCGAGCAAATCACCAGCGGTGACGTAGAGCTTGGTGACGAAAGTATTGCGCAGTTGATGCAAACCGATCTGTTTCAGGTCATGGTAAGCGATGCGTCTTTCGCCGAAGCCATGCAAAGTGACGCTTTCAGGACTGCAATGGCCTCTGAGGCATTCAGAAGCGCGATGGCCAGCGATGCATTTCGCAGTGCCATGGCCAGCGATGCCTTCCGTTCCGCGTTTGCCAGTGACGCTTTCCGCACCGCGATGGCGAATGATGCGTTGAGAACAGCGTTTGCGAATGATGCCTTCCGCACGGCATTTTCCAGTGACGCTTTCCGTACCGCGATGGCTAGTGACGCTTTCCGCACAGCATTTGCCAGTGACGCTTTCCGTACCGCGTTCGCCAGCGATGCTTTCCGTTCAGCAATGGCGAACGAGGCGTTCCGTACCGCGTTTGCCAATGACGCTGCTTTCAGCGATGCCCTGGCAAACGATGCCGCGCTTGCAGATGCCATGTCCAATGAAGCCTTCCGTTCAGCCATGTCCAATGAGGCATTCCGCACGGCGATGGCGAATGACGCCTTCCGTGAGGCCCTGTCGAATGACGCCTTCCGCAGTGCATTTGCAAATGAAGCCTTCCGCTCAGCCATGGCCAGCGACGCTTTTCGTAGCGCGATGTCCAGCGATGCATTCCGCAGCGCAATGGCAAACGAAGCCTTCCGCAGTGCATTTGCAAACGAAGCCTTCCGCTCAGCCATGGCCAGCGACGCCTTCCGCAGCGCTATGGTCAGCGATGCATTTCGCAGTGCGATGGCCAGCGACGCTTTCCGCAGCGCTATGGCGAACGATGCCTTCCGTGCTGCCCTGTCAAGTGATGCCTTCCGCAGCGCTATGGCCAGCGAGGCACTTCGGGGTGCGGCACAATAAACCTTTAGTGAGGGGGAGATCGGGCTGAAAGGCAACATGTAGGCCAGAAAGTCTGGAATCACCGTCTGCCACCTGGCAGACGGTTTTTTCATCAAGAGATCACAAATAAGTTATTCAACAGGCTGATTTGCGACATTGGATCATGGGGAGATGCAGAATGCGATTGAAAGCATTATTGATGATTGTCTTTTCCTGCATGGCATATACCCCGATTCAGGCTGCACCGTTCGAAATGGATGTGCTGGAAACTGATGATTTACGCTTACTCTATTTTGATCCTTTTCAGACCTACCTTGTTCCACATGTTGTAAGAAACTTTCATAACTCATACGAATTCCAGAAGTATCTATACGGCTGGCAGCCACAAGAAAAAACCACCGTCATCCTCACTGACCTGAGCGATTACGGCAATGCCGGTGCCGCCGCATCACCACGAAATGGCATATCTGTATTTATTGCACCCGCCAGCAGAACTCTCGAAACCATGCCCAGCAGTGAACGTGTTTTCATGTTGATGAACCACGAGTTGGTGCACGTCGCCAACATGGACATGGCGACCAAACAGGATTTCAAGTGGCGGCGCTTTTTTGGTGGCAAACCACGCCAGAATAGCGAACACCCTGAATCCATGATCTATAACTATCTTGCTACACCTCGATTAACGGTACCGCGCTGGTACCTCGAAGGCGCTGCAGTCTTCATGGAAACCTGGATGTCGGGTGGTCTTGGCCGGGCGCAAGGTGCGTTTGATGAGATGGTTTTCCGTGCCATGGTCCGGGATAACGCACATTTCTACAGTAATCTCGGTATCGTCTCTGAAGGTGTGGGTGTGGATTTCCAGACCGGAGTGAATGCCTACCTTTATGGCACCCGTTTCATCTCATACCTGGCATTGGAGTACTCGCCAACACACCTGGTTGAATGGCTGGGGCGTAAAGAGGGCAGCAAACGCTATTATGCGAAGCAATTTGAACAGGTATTTGGCATGCCGCTGGATGAAGCATGGAATCACTGGATTGCCTGGGAGAAGACTTTCCAGGCGGCTAATCTTGCAAGGGTCAACGAAGAGGCACTGACACCTGCACAGCCGCTGACACAACAGACGCTTGGTTCAATCTCGCGCTCATTCATTTCACCCGATGGCAGTGAAATGATTGGTGCATTCCGCTATCCCGGTGTCGTGGCGCATATCGGCGTCATGTCCATTGGCGGTGGGTCGAAGAATGACGGACGCGTGAGGCACGTGACCGATATCAAGGGCCCAATGAAATACCGTGTGACATCACCGGCCTACGACCCACAAAGCAATACGTTGTTTTTCACTGCGGACAATCCAGCCTACCGGGACCTGATGGCTGTGAATCTGAATACGGGCAAAAAGCACATGCTGATCAAGGACGCCCGTGTCGGTGACCTTGCTTTCAACGCCGCAGACGGGTCCATATGGGGCCTGAGGCACCTGAATGGCTATGTGTCCCTGGTGCGTGTTCCGCCGCCTTACAATGAATGGAATCAGGTCTATTCCTGGCCCTATGGGCAGGTGCCCTACGAGTTGGATGTCTCAACAGACGGCAGCATGCTGTCAATGTCACTGGGAGAAATTGATGCCAGCCAGTATCTGCGGGTGTTCCTCACTGAGGACCTGTTACAGGGCCATGTGGAACCTGTAGCTGAATACGATTTTGTTACCTCAGTTCCGGAAGGCTTTGTATTCTCCCCGGATGGCCGCTACCTGTTTGGCAGCTCTTTCCTTACCGGGGTCTCCAACATTTTCCGTTTTGAGATCGAGACCGGCGATATGCAAGCGGTAAGTAACGCTGAAACCGGATTTTTCCGCCCCATTCCCCGTGATGATGGCTCTTTGATCGTGTTTGAATTTACCGGCAGCGGCTTCGTACCGGTAGTTATCGACCCCATTCCACTGGAAGATCTCAGCGCGATCACCTTCCTGGGCAATGAGATCGCTAAAAAACACCCTGTCGTGCGCGACTGGAATGTCATCAATTCACTTGCTGAAGTCAATTATCAGGACAAGGTGACCTATCAGGGGAAATACCGACCATACCGTGAATTGGAATATGAGTCGGGCTACCCAGTCATGGAAGGATACCGGGATTCTGCGGCGCTAGGCTGGGCCATGAAATTTCAGGATCCCGCCCAGCTGCACAATCTGGATATCAGTGCGTCGTACTCACCAGATAGCACTCTGGACTCCGGGGAGCGCCTGCATTTCAGCGCTGAATACAGGGCATTGAACTGGCACGCACGCTACTGGCACAATGATGCTGATTTTTATGATCTGTTTGGGCCGACCAAGCGCAGTCGCAAGGGTGATACATTTATTGTCGGTTATCAGAAAGCACTGATCTTTGATGAACCGAGGGTGCTGGATTTCTCTGCTGATGTCGCCTACTACACCGGCCTTGATACCCTGCCAGGCAACCAGAATATTCCCACTTTGTTTTTTGAAGATATTCTGCGTGGACAGGTCGAGTTCAACTATACCAATACACGTAAATCACTAGGCGCTGTTGACCATGAAAAAGGCTGGCGCTGGGATATTGTAGCGAGAGCAGACTACGCAAATAACAAGACCATTCCCAAACTACGCATCGGACTGGATTTTGGCCTTGCACTACCGTGGAAACATTCCTCCATTTGGCTTTATAACTCTGCCGGTATTGCCGATGGTAATCGCCTGAATACGTTAACCAACTATTACTTTGGCGGCTTTGGCAATAACTATGTGGATGACGGTGAAGTAAAACGCTATCGCAAGTTCTACTCGATGCCTGGTTTTGAAATTGATGGCATCAGCGCGCGTGATTTTGTCAAGTCTGTGGCTGAATGGAATCTCCCGCCAGTGCGTTTCAAGTCTTTGGGCACACCCGGGTTCTTCCTAAGCTGGGTTCGTCCGGCACTATTTGTAGCCGCCCTATGGACCGATCCTGGGGAGCGCTTTGACCGAACATTCACCAGTGCCGGATTTCAAATAGATCTCCATTTCACCGTGGCACACAGGCATGCAATGACTTTGTCTGCAGGTTATGCTGCCGGTTTCAGGGGTAGTAACAGGCAGAATGACGAAATAATGATTTCCCTGAAAATATTGTGAATAACAGGTTACATCACGCAAAATAGTGTGCTGACACGACCCTGAAGGAATTTTACTGATTCATGTTGACTGATTTGCTAATCAGGGCGCCGGTAGGGTTACTGCCTGTGGTGATCTTCCTGCTTGTGCTCTTGTATATGGACAGCTACAAACTGGTCGGCTTGCATATCATCTTGTGGGTCATATTGGCAGGTGCATTATTGCCTGTTGCTGGCTACTGGTTAAACGGCCACACCATTGCAGCCCTGGGCTGGGATTTACCTGCCTATTCCCGTTATGCAGCGCCAATTGTTGAAGAAGGCCTCAAGGCCTCGGTTATGATCTTCCTGTTTAGAACCAATCGCATAGGGTTCCTGGTTGACGCTGCGATCCTGGGCTTTGCCGTGGGTGCCGGCTTCGGTGTGGTTGAAAACTTTTACTATTTGTATCTGGCATCCGATGCCCATATCGCAGTTTGGGTGGTGCGTGGTTTTGGTACAGCCATCATGCATGGCGGTGCAATGGCGCTGTTTAGTGTCATGGCCCAGGTTTTAACTGAGCGCAGCATGAAAATAAATCCGCTGCTGTATGTGCCTGGCTTTGTTCTTGCTGTCACTGTTCACTCTGCATTCAATCATTTTCCTGGCACACCGATTCTGACGACATTAGGCACACTGCTGATACTGCCGCCAATCCTGTTACTTGTGTTTCAAAAAAGTGCCCGTTCCATGCACGAATGGCTGGAGGTGGATTTTGATGAGGATGCCATGCTGCTGGAGCAAATCAATTCAGGCGAATTCAGCTCATCAAAGATCGGCCGGTTTCTGGGGGACCTGAAGCAGAAGTTTTCCGGGACAATGGTCGTGGATATGCTTTGTTACTTGCGTCTATACACCGAACTCGCATTGCGGGCAAAAGGCGTTTTGATGATGCGTGAGAACGGCCTGGATACACCCGTGGGCCAGCGTACCAGGGAGAAATTTGAAGAACTGCGGTACCTTGAAAAAAGCATCGGCAAAACAGGCATACTGGCAATTCGCCCGTTTTTACAGATGACACGCAAGGACCTGTGGCAACTATATGTGCTTGAGTAGCAGCGGCATGCATGCCACAGAACACTCGAATCTTGCTTTTAGACACTAACTGCTGCACAATTCGCCCGAGTTCAAAAATCAGGGACCTGAGTCATGATAATTTCCACAAAAAAAACAAGTACCCGTACCGGCAGTAACAACAACCTTTCAGTTGGACTGCTCAGCGGCCTGTTGCTGGTATTGTTGGCATTCGCTTCGCCAGTTAACGCTGCCTCCATCACACTGAATTTTATCGCGACAGCAACCTCACTTGACGCTGGCGTAACGACAATAAGCATAGGTGACCAGTTCGTGGTCAGCCTGGTCGTAGATGACTCTGTGGTTGATATCAACGCATCTGTAGGTGCCGGGACATTCCCCGGCCTGGCGACAAGTTTTAACATGGCTGCTGTACCGGGCAATGTCGGTAGCTGGACACCCAGCGGCACTTTTAATCTGCCAGGCTCCAACTACGTTACCAATGCATTCGGTAGTAACATCACTTTTCAAATAGGGGGCAGTGGATTTCCCCTTGGCGGACCATCCCTTGCCTTCGCTAACATTGAGCATAGATTTGGGTGGCCATCAGGTATAACCGACAGCGGTGTCGGCGACACTTTCGCTCAACAACTGGGTGTGCCTTTTGGTCTTGCGCCGGCAAGCTTCTTTGCATTCAATATTGTTTTTTCTGACGGGCTGGACTTTCCAGCGGCACGATTCTCGATAGTCGAGCAGACGATGTCTCCGCCATCACCGATACCCACGCTGAGCCTGTACAGCCTGATGGCACTGGCTCTCGCCCTGGCCTGGTTTGGCTGGCGCAAGCGCAGCTCGAAAGCCAGCACTTAAAACGGGTAATAGTCACAGACAAAAAACCGGTGCAGCTGACTGCACCGGTTTTTTTTCAGTTCTACCGGGTACGCCTGACAGTTCACCGTCTTGTCAGCCTTTAAGAAGCTGCAATATCACCTGGCCATAAACCCCTGACAGCTTTTCGAGGTCTGCCACCGGCGTATTTTCATCGACCTGGTGAATACTGCTATTGAGTAAGCCAAGCTCGACTACCTCTGTTCCCAGTGGTGCAAGAAAACGGCCGTCGGATGTACCGCCACCTGTATTCAACGCTGGCTCCAGTCTCAATTCCCGCACAATGGCATTAACCACGGCGACTCGTAGCTGACCGGCGGCGGAGCAGAAGGGCTCCCCTGAAACCCGCCAGTCCAGGTCGTAGCGATCGACCCCGTGCTGTTTCAATAGTGCCTCGACCCGGGCTTTGATCTGCGCCGATGGCGACGCCGGTGAATTGCGCAGGTTGAACCGGACATCGAGTTCACCGGGGGTAACGTTTTCCGCACCGGTACCGGCATGGATATTGGTCACCTGGCACTGAGTGGGTGGAAAGTCGTCATCACCGCCGTCCCACTGTTCAGTGGTCAATGCTTTGAGAAAAGGTGCAAACCTGTGGATCGGGTTATCTGACTGGTCCGGAAAAGCACTGTGGCCCTGCACACCGTGAACCTTCAGACGGCCATGAATAGACCCGCGCCGTCCGATACGGACAGTATCGCCGAGAGTCTGTTGGCTGCTGGGCTCACCAACGAGGCAATACTGCGGCGCATCACCGCGGGTACTGAGAAGTTCTGCCACCCGGGCAATACCATCAACCGCAATGCCTTCCTCATCACTGGTCAGTAGAATGCCGATTTGCCCCGCGTGATCAGGCCGGGCACCGGCAAAAGCCTCAGCAGCCGTCACCATGGCTGCCACGGCACCCTTCATGTCGGCAGCACCACGGCCATACAGTTTATCTCCCCTTACTTCTGCCTCGAATGGGGCTGAGGTCCAGTCACCCACCGGCCCGGAGGGCACCACGTCCGTGTGTCCCAGGAACCATAATGATGGGCCATCTGGTTGCTTCCCGCCATGGGTGATGAGTACATTGCTGACCTCACCGAATGGCAGCCACTCGGCCGTGAACCCCGCCCTGGCCAGTCTGTCGACCAGTAATTTCTGACAACCGGCATCATCGGGGGTTACTGACCGCAGGTTAATCAGTTCACAGGCAAGCTCAAGCGTTGTACTCACTGGCTAAAGCTCCTCAAGCTCTTGCGGTTTAAAACCAACTGCGACAATCGAATCAGCCACGAAAACCGGTCGCTTGATCAGCGTCGGACGCGCTTGCAACAGAAGTAACATTTCCTCTCCCTGCAACACCCGCTGCTCATCGGTCAATTGCCGCCAGGTGGTGCTGCGACGGTTGACCAGTTTGTCAGCAAAGGGCGAGTTGAACCATTCCTGCAATAATTGCAAATCGAGACCATCGCTACGGAAGTCATGAAGCCGGTGTTCAATACCCCTGGCCGTCAGCCATTTCAGGGCTTTTCGGCAGGTATCACATTGCCTGATGCCGTATACGGTCAACACGATGGTATCTGCCTCTCAAGCTTCAACGCCAGCCCGCAGCAAGTCATTGATACTGGTTTTAGCACGTGTCTGTTCGTCCACTCGCTTGACAATTATGGCGGCGTACAGGGCGTAACTGCCATCTTTGGCGGGCAGGCTGCCAGGCACAACGACTGAGCCAGGAGGTACACGGCCATACATGATTTC
>JAJRUM010000028.1 GCA_024277815.1 Gammaproteobacteria bacterium | reverse complement strand
GCCATTAAATATTCCAAAAATTCACTTTGGTATTTACATACCGAATGCCATCCTTAGGGTGAACCAAATATCTGCTTCCTTGATATTGGTAAGCACTACTTATGTATAAATCTTGATGAACAGCGCAGGATAGTACATTTTTCAATGACTTGCACTGTAAAATTAAATTATTTCCGATAGGACTTTTCATCTAAAGGTTATACCTGCCATCAAGCGTGCCAGCCTCGCAATCGCGAGCCGTCATTTAAATTTCAGAACAGACACAACTATACAAGTAGCCTGTTCAGCTAGTCCCTTTGTTGAAGACAGGTCAGATTTACCCTGGCTCTCCAATTTAATCCGGCGATCATAACCAAATAATCATCGCCCCCTGGAGCAGGCAGACTTACCTTCGATGATCAAGTTACCATCTTTGTACAATTATGTCTATAGCCATAAAAGTAAATAGCCAAAAAAGAATTTAGACATTTTTGTAAATAGACACTTGTGTATTTAGCCAAAGTTGGCTATAGTATGTTTCATCGAGAAACGAAACAGACAAGGAATGTCGTTTTCGGGAGCAGAAGGAACTGCAAGGCAAAAGGATTTGCTGAGTCTCGATAGGCAAGGAAGCGATTGGCGGGTGGCGACACGTCCGCAGAGCGGTTCGGGACAACACGGAAGCTGTCCCAGCCGCTTTTTTTTGCCTGTATGAAATGCAGAAAGTGAGTAGTGGCGCGGGTTACAGCTGTTTAAGACTGGCCGACTTAGAAGTCCGCACGGCCTGGAACACGGGGGTAAGGGATCACATCACGGATGTTTGACATACCGGTTATATAAGTAATCAAGCGCTCAAATCCCAACCCAAAGCCGGCATGAGGTACGGTTCCATAGCGGCGAAAGTCCACATACCAACTGTAAGTTTCCGCGTCCATTCCCTGCTCCAACATTCGTTTTTGGAGTACATCAAGTCGTTCTTCGCGTTGTGCACCACCTATAATTTCTCCAATTCCGGGGGCTAAAACGTCCAACGCGGCCACTGTTTTGCCATCATCACTCAGTCGCATATAGAACGCTTTTATCTCTGTTGGATAATTTTTAACTATAACCGGGGCATTAAAATGCTTCTCTGTCAGGTAACGTTCGTGCTCTGTTTGCAAATCCAGGCCCCATTCCGGTTTAAATTCGAATTTCTTACCCGAGGCCTTGAGGATCCCAATCGCTTCGGCGTAGTCAATGTGGACAAAGGGTGCATCAATCAGCCGCTCCAGGCGCTCAATAGCGGTCGGTTCAATTCTCTGTGCAAAGAACGCCATATCGTCCGGGCACTCATCTAATACGGACTTGAAGACATATTTCAGAAAATTTTCAGCCAGATCGGCCACATCATCCAGGTCAGCAAAGGCGATCTCCGGCTCAATCATCCAGAATTCAGCCAGGTGGCGGGTGGTATTTGAGTTCTCCGCGCGGAAAGTGGGGCCGAATGTGTAGACATTTGAAAGTGCCAGGCAATAGCCTTCTACGTTCAATTGCCCGGAAACGGTCAGGAAGGTTTCGCGGCCAAAGAAGTCCCGGTCGAAATCCACGCTGCCATTCTCTTTATATGGCAGGTTGGCGAGATCCAGCGTGCTGACCCTGAACATGTCACCAGCACCCTCGGCATCCGAGGCGGTAATAATGGGTGTGTTGACCCAAAAAAATCCATTTTCATGAAAGTATCTGTGTATGGCCTGCGCAGCGACGTGGCGAACGCGGGTAATGGCTCCAAACGTATTGGTGCGTGGCCGCAAGTGGGCAACATCGCGCAGAAACTCAAAGCTATGGCGCTTGGGCTGGATAGGATAGGTGTCCGGGTCTTCCACCCAGCCCAGAACTTCTACGCTGGAGGCCTGGATTTCAAATTTCTGGCCACGGCCCTGTGATTCGACAAGCTCACCGGTACATATAACGGCGCAGCCACTGGTAAGTTTTTGCACTTCGCTGCTGTAATTCTCAAGTTCAGCAGGTGCGACAACCTGGATAGGATCAAAGCAGCTTCCATCGTGAGTGGAAATAAATGAAAATCCAGCCTTGGAATCTCTGCGTGTACGCACCCACCCCCGGATTTTTATTTGTGTACCACTGGCTATTTCACCACTGAGTGCTTTTTTTATGCTGACCGCTGACATGATGTTATGGTTGATCTCTAATGAATTGGCCCAAGATAATAAATCACCCGGGGCAATGCGCACAGTCTTTTTGGGCCATCTGCGGGTAATTTTTCAGCAAGGTAAAGATTAAGTAATGAGTATTGAACTAACTGACAATGCGGCACAACGGGTAAAACGGTTTCTTGAGCAGGAAAATGGCCTGGCGTTGCGGCTGGGTGTCAGGAAAACCGGTTGTTCAGGCTGGGCCTACGAAGTCAGCATCGCTGCCGGGTTTAACGAGGACGATGAGGTCTTTGAAGACAAAGATGTCAAGATTGTTATTGACCACGACAGCCTGCCTTATTTGAAGGGTTCAAAAATTGACTTCACCACCAGTGGGTTGAACAGGACATTCAAGTTTGAGAACCCCAATGCCACGGACGAGTGTGGCTGTGGTGAAAGCTTCACGATCTCCTCCTGACTTGTATTGTTCGCATACAAGCCTTGCCAGCTGGAATCCAGCACTGATATAATCCGTCGGCTCTGTTAATGGCAGAGCGTTTTATCCTTGCTTCACGCACCCAATGGTTGGGTTGTCGGAGGCTTTGACAGTCTTGCATACATTTTGCGGGACTGGAAAACCCACAGGGAGTTTACCAATGCGTCATTATGAAATCTGTTTCCTGGTTCATCCGGACCAGAGCGAGCAGGTTCCAGCCATGCTGGAACGCTATCGCAGTCTTATTGAAGAGAAGAAAGGCAGCATCCACCGTCTGGAAGACTGGGGCCGCCGTCAACTCGCGTATCCTGTAGCCAAACTGCATAAAGCTCACTATGTACTCATGAATATCGAGTGCGATAGTGAGACATTGAACGAACTGGAGGGTGTGTTCCGCTTTAATGATGCGGTTTTGCGCCACCTCACCGTTCGCCGGCAGACCGCTTTGACCGAACAGTCAGAAATGCTCAAGGTTAAAGAGGAAAAGGATCGTTCCAGTCGGGATCAGGGCGATCGCCGCCGACCGGCCCCCGAAGCCCGGCCTGCTAAAGTTGATGCACCTGCTAAGGCTGATGCACCTGCTAAGGCTGATGCACCTGCTAAGGTTGATGCACCTGCTAAAGAGTCGGCAGAGGCAAGTGACGAAGCAGCTAAGCCCGCCAGCGAAGAGGCTGTAGCTGAAACAACGGCTGAAGAGTCAGCACCTGAAGAAGCTGCAGCACCCGCTGAGCCAGTAGCGGCAGAAGAAGCTGCAGCACCCGCTGAGCCAGTAGTGGCAGAAGAAGCTGCAGCGCCGGCCGAGCCAGCAGCAGAAAAAACTGAAACCAAACCGGAAACAGGAGAATAATCATGGCACGTGAATTTCGTCGTAGAAAATTTTGCCGGTTTACGGCTGATGGTATTGTCGAGATCGATTACAAGGATCTCAATATTTTGAAACAGTATGTTGGTGAGTCCGGAAAAATTGTGCCCAGTCGCATTACCGGTACCAAAGCCAAGTATCAGCGCCAGTTGGCGACCGCCGTCAAGCGGGCGCGTTTCCTGGCTTTGCTGCCATATACTGATAACCACTGATTCCCAGGGAGAACTATCATGGATCTTATCCTGCTTCAAAAAGTGCAGAACCTTGGTGATCTCGGCGACCTGGTAACGGTAAAAGCGGGCTTCGGCCGGAATTACCTGGTACCCACCGGTAAAGCTGTGCCTGCAACCAAAGATAATCTGGCCCAATTCGAAACCCGCAGAGCTGAACTGGAGGCTGCCGCCGAAGATTTGCTTGGCAAAGCAGAAGCCCGTCGGACCGGACTTGCCGAAGTGGTTGTTGAAATCACTGCAAATGCCAGTGATGAAGGCAAGCTGTATGGTTCGATCGGCCCGCGTGAAGTCGCATCAGCGGTCTCAGACCAGGGTCATGAAATTAACAAGAGTGAAGTCATTATGGGCGAAGGCCCGCTTCGGACCATTGGTGAATTTGATGTGGTGGTGCAACTGCACGCCGACGTTGAAACCACCGTCAGGGTGATTGTCAATCCGGAATAAGCATTTTATGTTGCGGCAGACTGCTGCAACATCTATGCTCTGAACTGCGGATCGCCAGTGGGTGGTTCGCAGTTTTTTTTGCCCTGTTTATTGATGAAACCTGCCCATGCCTGCACCTGATCCAGCGTCCGTCAAGGACCCTAAAGTACCGCCGCACTCCCTGGAGGCAGAGCAATC
Organism: Gammaproteobacteria bacterium; assembly: GCA_024277815.1. Classification (GTDB taxonomy): domain Bacteria; phylum Pseudomonadota; class Gammaproteobacteria; order Xanthomonadales; family SZUA-36; genus SZUA-36. The sequence continues at coordinate 21,571 of JAJRUM010000028.1, read as the reverse complement.
CACGTTGGGTGGCTTGATGCTAAGTGCTGGCGCCTGGGATCAAATCGCTGATGTGATTGTGGAAGGGGACTTCTATCGTGAGGATCATCGGCTGATTTTTCGGGCCATCAGCGAACTGCATGAGGCCAGCCAGCCCTGTGATGCGGTGACTGTAACTGAATGGTTCGAGTCCAACGGCAAGGTCGAGCAAGTCGATGGCGGCAACTATATATCGCAGCTTGCCAACAACACACCCAGCGCTGCCAATGTTGCGGCCTACGCCAATATCGTGCGTGAAAAAAGTATTCTTCGAAGCCTGATCGATGCAGGCTCCGAAATCACTTCCAGTGCATTTTCGACCGATGGTAAAAAGAGCCAGACTCTGCTCGAAGAGGCTGAGCGTCTGGTATTCGCAATAGCCGACAAGGGTAGCCGGCGCGGCTCCGGGTTTGTGTCCGTGCAGGATACGCTCAAAGAAGCGATGGAAAAAATCGAGGAGCTCAATGCGTTTGAAGGTGATATCACCGGCATTCCGACCGGCTACCAGGATTTTGATCGCCTGACAGCGGGGTTGCAGCCTTCTGACTTGATCATAGTGGCTGGCCGCCCCGCGATGGGTAAAACCACCTTCGCAATGAATATTGCCGAAAATGCTGCCATCAAGCATGGCAAGTCTGTGGCGGTGTTCAGTATGGAAATGGCATCTTTACAATTGGTCATGCGGCTGTTTTCTTCGCTGGGCCAGATTGAGCAGAATCGTATTCGTACCGGTACCCTTGATGACCTGGACTGGCCAAAACTGACTTCGGCCATGAATCTGCTACACAAAAGCAAAATATTCATTGATGACACACCGGCATTGTCACCCGCAGAACTGCGTGCACGGGCGCGGCGCCTGAAGCGCGAGCACGACGTTGACCTGATAATCGTGGATTACCTGCAGTTGATGGCGGTACCTGATACACGTGAAAACCGTGCCACTGAGATCGCAGAAATCTCCCGTTCACTGAAGACAATCGCCAAGGAACTCAACGTGCCGGTGGTGGCACTATCCCAGCTTAACCGGGCGCTGGAGCAGCGCCCGAACAAACGGCCACTGATGGCTGATCTCAGGGAATCAGGTTCGATTGAGCAGGACGCAGACCTGATCGTATTTATCTACCGGGACGAGGTTTATAACCCGGAAACCAGTGAGAAAGGCAAAGCCGAGATTATCATTGGCAAGCACCGTAATGGTTCAACCGGAACGGTACACCTGGCATTCCAGGGGCCCTGGCTGCGTTTTGTCAATCTCGCACCCGAGAGCGCGTACCAATACGATCGTCACTGAGCAACCGAATCAGTCAGGTCATATTTTCGCAGGTAGCCACGTAGCTGGTGGTAAGTCATCCCCAGGAACTCAGCGGTCTTCTTCTGGTTAAAGCGACATTGCTCCAGCGCGTTTTTGATTCTGCGAACCTCTTCTTCCTGAATGCTTTGCTTCAGGTCATAAGGCTTGTCAGGTAACTGTATCGACGCGGGGTTTTCTTCCCCGGATGCTGCGCCGGGTCGCCACGGTGACTCAAACGGATCAAAAACAATGTCGGTAATCGCTTGCTCGTCGTCCTGGCAACGGTAAATTGCGCGCTCCACGACATTTTTTAGTTCCCGGACATTTCCCGGCCATGGAAAGGCAAGCAGTGCGTCACGCGCCTGTTCAGAGAAACCGTTAAAAATATCCTTGCCCAGTTCACCGGTCATTTTTACGGCAAAATGTTCGGCGAGTGTCATGATGTCTTCCGGTCGTTCGCGTAACGGCGGTAGCGTGATGACATCGAAGGCGAGACGGTCCAGCAGGTCGGCTCTGAACTTGCCCTGCTGCGCCAGCATGGGCAGGTCGTCATTGGTCGCGCCAATAATGCGCACATCGGTGCGGATGGTTTCATTGCCGCCGACACGCTCAAACTCGCCATACTCGATAACCCGCAGGATTTTTTCCTGTACTCCGGATGAGGTGCTGGAGAGCTCATCCAGAAACAGACTGCCCTTGTTGGCCAGTTCAAACCTGCCCAGGCGACGTTTGGCTGCACCGGTAAAGGATCCGGCCTCGTGTCCGAACAGCTCGGTTTCAAGCAGGGACTCCGCCAGTGCGGCGCAATTCATCTTTATAAAAGGGTGGTCCCAGCGGCCTGAGAGGAAATGGATGCGGGCGGCGATTAACTCCTTGCCGGTGCCGCGTTCACCGATGACCAGTACCGGGCGGTTTAACGGTGCGACACGGGAGACGTGCTCCAGCACTTCAAGAATCGCCGGAGATTCACCAATTAACTGTTGATCCTGCGGTTTGCGCATAAACTGCTTATCCCTGCCAATGACCGTACTGAACGACCCCTATTGTAAGAAATCTACTAAATTTTTGTCATGGGCTGGAGGTCACGGGCCTGATCTGCTACAACAGCACTTCAAATCAGGGACTGTCGTGGCGAAAACAAAGACAACTTTCTACTGTACCGAGTGTGGCAGCGAACTATCCAAATGGGCCGGGCAATGCCCTGACTGCAAAACCTGGAATACGGTCAAGGAGTTTCGCCCGGCCGCTGTCCCGGGGGCTTCCCGCAAGGCCGGATATGCCGGTGAAAGCAGCCAGCAGGTTACTGCCTTGTCTGAGGTTTCAGCGCAGAAGGTCGCCAGAATCGAGATTGGCATCCATGAACTCGACCGTGTTCTTGGTGGCGGTGTGGTTCCGGGTTCGGTCATCCTGATCGGCGGTGATCCGGGTATTGGCAAGTCCACATTGTTGCTACAGGTGCTGGCCGGCCTGATGGACCAGCTCAAGTGCCTGTATGTGAGTGGGGAGGAGTCCTTGCAGCAGATCAACATGCGGGCCCGGCGGCTGGGCCTTGATGTGGGCACATTACGCTGCCTCACCGAAACCAGCGTTGAGCAGATCCTGGCCATCGCTGAGCAGGAAAAGCCACAGCTGGTGGTGATAGATTCCATCCAGACGCTGCACTCAGAGCAGGTGCAGTCGACACCGGGTTCGGTCTCGCAGGTCAGGGAAACGGCTGCTGGACTGGTGCGCTATGCCAAGCAAATGAACTGTGCAATGGTGTTGGTTGGCCATGTTACCAAGGAAGGTTCGCTGGCCGGACCGCGCATCCTGGAGCACATGGTAGATGCAGTGCTGTACTTCCAGAGTGATGAGGGCAGTCGCTACCGGGTTATCCGGGCATTCAAGAACCGCTTTGGCGCGGTCAATGAACTGGGGGTCTTCGCCATGACCGGCCAGGGCCTGAAAGAGGTCAATAACCCGTCGGCAATTTTCCTTTCCGGCCATTCTGAAGCCGCTGCGGGAAGTGTGATTACGGTGATCCGGGAAGGTACCCGGCCAATGCTGCTCGAGTTGCAGGCACTGGTAGACGAAAGTCATCTGGCCAACCCGCGGCGGGTAACCATCGGGCTCGATCACAGCCGCCTATCCATGTTGCTGGCGGTACTGCATCGCCACGGAGGTGTCAGTCTTGGAGACCAGGATGTGTTTGCCAATGTTGTCGGCGGTATGCGGATCACGGAGACCGGCTCGGATCTGCCGCTCATATTGGCCATACTTTCCAGTTTTCGTGATCGGGTCATGAGCGCTAAAACAGTGGTGTTTGGCGAGGTTGGCCTGTCCGGAGAAGTACGCCCCGTCTACAACGGCGAAGAACGTCTGAAAGAGGCCGCCGGCCTGGGGTTCAGCCGTGCGATTATTGCCACTGCGAACCGTCCCAGGCAGCCGATTGAAGGCCTGACAGTAACTACCGTCAGTAACCTTGATGAGGCCATTGCCGCCGCCTTTTAAGTGCTGGCTTTAGCGGTTTAAATTTAGCTGCTCAAGGCAGCCTTGGGCTTGACCAGTATCTTGTGGATGACGTTCTCGCGGATGTCGACGATGGTCATCACGTGGTCGCCAATTCTGATGCTGCACTTGCCTGCGGGGATCACTTCCATCTCTTCAATCAACAGGCCGCCGAGTGTATGTGCGTCATCAAAGGGCAGGTTCCAGCCGAGGCGGCGGTTGATGGTGCGCACACTGGTAGAGCCATCGACAAGATAGCTGCCATCGTCCAGCCGGCGCATCGCACGTGATCGTCCGCGGCCCTCAGGCGTATATTCACCAACAATTTCTTCGAGGATGTCGTCCAGCGTTACCAGGCCCTGAATATCGCCGTACTCATCAACCACCAGCGCCATACGCTGTTCCTTGCTTTGAAACTCCAGTAGTTGCCGGGTCAGTGACGTGCCTTCAGGTACAAAGTAATGCTGGCGCACCGAGTGTTCCAGATCTGCAAAGGTCAAACCACCCAGTGAGAGCTTGGAAATAACCGTACGTATATGCAGCAGGCCCACCACGTTATCTATACTTTCCCGGTAAACAGGCAGGCGTGTATACACTGTTTGGGTGAGTTCATTGAGGATGACTGACCATTCATCGTCGAGATCAATACCGACAATTTCACCACGTGGCACCATCACGTCTTCGATTGAGGCGTGTTCAAGGTCGAGGATATTGACCAGCATACGCTGATGCTCGTTGGAGATTTGGCCGCCTTCGGTCACCAGGGTCCGCAGTTCTTCGCGGTTGAGGCGCTCAAGTGCTTCCACATCCGTTTTCACGCCAAATGGCTTAAGCAGGAAGTTGGCGAACGAATTTACCAGCCAGACAACAGGGTTGAGCAGTTTCAGCAGCACGACCAGCACATAGGATGCCGGGAAAGCAATTCTTTCCGGGTGCAGCGCAGCGACGGTTTTGGGTGCGACCTCGGCAAATATCAACACGACCACGGTCATTACCAGCGTCGAAATCCAGATGCCATTGTCACCAAACTCACGCATGGCAATGACGGTTGCAATGGACGCTGCGAGGATATTGACCATGTTGTTGCCCAGCAGGATCAGGCCGATCAGCCGGTCAGGCCGGGTCAGTAGTTTCTGCGCCAGCCGTGCGCCACGGTGGCCGCTGTTTGCCAGGTGTTTCAAGCGGTAGCGGTTGATGGCCATCAGGCCGGTTTCCGCGCTGGAAAAAAAGCCGGAAAGTATGATCAGGATGACCAACGCTGTGTAAAGCGTGCCGAGCGGGATATCGTCCAAGGCGGAGTTATTTTCCTTTCTGCAAAGTTAGCCGTGCCAGCTGCGCTGCAGGAATACTTCCAGTATCAGCTTGCTGCCAAAATAGGATAACAGCAACAGTGCAATGCCCGCGAGTGTCATGCGCACGGCGACGCGTCCGCGCCAGCCGCGCTTCCAGCGGCCCCATAACAGCAAGGCGAAGACCAGCCAGGCAAATATTGACAGCAGGGTTTTGTGTACCAGGTGCTGGGCGAAGAGGTCATCGATGAACACCAGGCCGGTAAACAATGAAACGGTCAGAATGGCAAAGCCGGCCTTGATCAGGTGAAACAGCAACTCCTCCAGCGTATCCAGTGCTGGCAGGGTTTGTACCAGTTTGTTGTAGCGGTGGTGGCGCAGCATGAAGTCGATCAGCGCGACAAACATGGCATATACCCCGGCAATACTGAGTATGCCGAAGGCCACCACGGAGGTAACAATGTGCACGGTGATGTCCATGGAGCCCTGGGTGATTTCAAGGCTGGGAGCAACCACGCCGATCTCCGCAATCAGGATCAGGATAGCCAGCGGCAAGGCGACCAGGCTGGCATCAAACAGGTTCCGGTTCATGGGCAGGGTTGCCAGTGGTATGGCAACCGTTACCAGTGCACATAGGGACCAGACATTCAGCAGGCTGACCTGGGGTGTTGCCGGCAGTAGCCAGTGTTGTGCCTGGGCCCAGGCATGGAACAGTACGCCCAGCAGGGTGAACGCTATCGCGATGGTGCGCTTCAGCCTCGAACCCTGTGCAACGGCCGCATACAGAAAAATTACGGCAGACAGGTAACTGGCGAGGGTGATCAATAATATCTTGTCATGCATGGAAATTTCAGTGCCGTCTGGACATGGTCAACCGCTATAATACCTGACTGCTGAATTGTGGAGTAAATAATGTTTGATAACCTGACCCAACGCTTAAGCCAGAGCATGCAGAAACTGCGTGGCAAAGGCCGCCTGACCGAGGACAGCATCAAGGAAACCATGCGCGAAGTCCGCATTGCCCTGCTGGAAGCGGATGTGGCGTTGCCGGTGGTGCAGTCGTTCATTGGGCAGGTCAAGGAGCGGGCGTTGGGCAAAGAGGTTATCGGCAGCCTCAAGCCCGGGGAAGCGCTGGTAAAAGTTGTCCACGATGAACTGGTACGGGTCATGGGTGAGGCCAACGAGGCGCTGGACCTGAAGGCCAGTCCACCGGTTGTGGTGTTGTTGGCGGGGCTGCAGGGTTCCGGTAAGACCACCACCACTGCCAAGCTGGCAAAACTCCTGAAAGAACAGCACAAGAAAACCGTGATGGTAGTCAGTTGCGATGTCTACCGGCCTGCCGCTATCGAACAGTTAAAGACCCTTGCGGAACAGGTAGATGTACTGTTTCACCCGTCTTCTGCCACCGACAAGCCAACAGATATTGCAAAAAGTGCAGTCGATGCGGCGCGCAAGCAGTTCGCTGATGTCCTGTTGGTAGATACTGCCGGGCGTTTGCACGTTGATTCTGAAATGATGGATGAAATCAAGCAGTTGCACCATCTTGTCAAGCCGCATGAAACGCTGTTTGTGGTGGACAGTATGACCGGCCAGGATGCCGCCAATACAGCCCGCGCCTTCAACGAAGCACTGGCCCTGACCGGCGTGATTCTGACCAAGACCGATGGTGACGCCCGCGGTGGTGCAGCCTTATCGGTACGGGAAGTTACCGGCAAGCCGATCAAATTCGTGGGTACTGGCGAGAAGATCGACGCCTTGCAGCCGTTTCATCCTGAACGGGTGGCTTCACGGATCCTGGGAATGGGTGACGTGTTGTCCCTGGTGGAAGATGTGCAGCGCCACGTTGATCAAAAGAAAGCGGAAAAACTGGCCCGCAAGATCAAACGCGGCAAAGGTTTTGACCTCGATGATTTCCGTAGCCAGCTCGAACAGATGCAGGATATGGGCGGCATCAGTAACCTGGTGGATAAATTGCCGGGCATGGGTGAGTTGCCAGATCAGGTGAAAAACCGTGTCAATGACAAGCAGACCAACCACATGATCGCGATTATCAACTCAATGACACCGCAGGAGCGGCGTTTTCCCGATGTCATTCGCGGTTCCCGTAAAAAGCGCATTGCTTCAGGTTCCGGTACCCAAATTCAGGATATTAACCGCATGCTCAAGCAGTTTTCCCAGATGCAACGCATGATGAAGAAGTTTGGCAAGGGTGGCATGAAAGGCATGATGCGCAAGATGGCTGCATTAAAAGGCCAGGTACCGCCGGGACGGTTTTCCTGAGCAGGAGCTTTATTGTGGCACCTGTCGACAGACGCGAGTTTTTGCAACATGGCCTGGTCGCTGCCGGCGCCCTCGGTTTTGGCATGTTTGCCTGGTCAAAGCTGGCCCGGCAGGGTGCGGCACCGGGCATGCATGCGTCGCTGGGGCCATTGCGTCCGGTGCCGGACCAAACCAGCGGTCTGCCCATTCTCAAGTTGCCGGAAGGTTTTCGTTACCACAGTTTTGCCTGGGCGGGAGACATCATGGATGACGGCTATGCTGCCCCGGGTGCCTGTGACGGCATGGGCGTGGTAGCTGATGAGGAGGGTGTTGTTACCCTGATCCGGAATCAGGAATTAAGCCGCTCCAGCGGTGCCTTCGGAGACCCGGGTCTGGCCTGGGACAATACCGGTGGTGGAACCACCACGCTGAAATTTGATACCCGCCAGGAGCGCCTGGTTGAGTCGAGAACCAGCCTGGCCGGCACAGTCAACAATTGTGCAGGTGGCGTGACCCCGTGGGGAACCTGGCTGTCCTGCGAGGAAGCCCCGGTCACCCCTGAACTAAGACACTTTGGGCCCGAACTGCGGCAGAAATTCTGGTATCTCGATAATGCCCGCAAGTCTCATGGTTATGTTTTCGAGGTCCACCCGGAGGGTGAGAGCAACCCCCGGCCGATCATTCCGATGGGGCAGTTCTACCACGAAGCCGCCACGGTAGATCCACAGACCAGCATTGTTTACATGACCGAAGACCGGGCGCCCTACGCCGGTCTTTATCGCTATATACCGGATGTGCCAGGTAACCTGCAGGCAGGTGGAAAATTACAGATGCTGAGCGTTACAGGGCATGCGGAATTGAATCAAAGCGTCGCTTTGAATGTACCCATGACATTTGGCTGGGTGGACATTGCTGACCCTGCCCGGGGACATAGCCCCGGTACGCATGACGGCGCTGGCGTGGTGGCACAGGGGATGGCAGCCGGCGGCACCGCTTTTACTTCGCTGGAGGGCTGCACCTTCGATCACGGTCTGGTGTACTTTACGTCTAAAAAAGGCGGTCAGGCTGAGGCCGGACAAATTTATTGCCTGAACCTGCCCGAGGGTACGCTGCAGTTGATTTTTGAGGCAGTAGACCGCAATGGCTTTTCCGGGATGGATAACATCATCGTCAGCCCGCAGGGCAGCTTGATGATTTGTGAGGACCGCATTGGCCTGACGAAGGCGGGCCAGCACATTGCCGGTCTGACCCCAGCGGGTGACCTGTTTGCGTTTTGCCAGACCAACCCCGAACTGGCAGCAAAATACAAGGGCCATGTTTTGCAGAATACCGCAGTCACAGCCGAGTGGGCGGGTGTGTGTTTTTCAGCGGATGGACAGTGGATGTTTGCCAATATTTACAACCCGGGCATGACCTTTGCGATCACCGGTCCGTGGCACAAAGGGCCGGTTTGACCCGAAAAAGCACAAACAGTTAAAATAAAGCGTATGTGATTGTTTTCTTTTGCTGCAAATACAGCTAAAATGTGCGGTTTCGTGGAGTCGGCTCAGTAGCCATCAAGATGATGGCTGGTTTCGTGGCGGCTAACATAAGTTTTCTTAATAAGGTTTTTGAGAATGGTAAAGATTCGACTATCGCGCGGTGGCGCTAAAAAGAAGCCCTTCTATCACATTGTTGTAGCGGACAGCCGCAACAAACGGGATGGGCGACGTATTGAAAGGATCGGGTTTTTCAACCCGATGGCCAAAGGTCAGGAAGAGCGTCTGCGCCTTGACCTGGAGCGTGTTGATTACTGGACCGGTGTTGGTGCCCAGCTCAGCGAGCGGGTGGCTAACCTGGTTTCACAAGCCCGGGCTACTGCTGCCTGAGCAGCGTGTAGCTGTGGTTGAAGTCCGTGGGGCTGTTGCCGCACGTGACTGACTGCTGATATTGATGGGGTGGGTTGATGAGTGAAAAGCACGTTGCCCTCGGTTATATATCTGCAGTTCATGGTCTGAAGGGCTGGGTAAAGGTACATTCCTGGACCCGCCCGATGGAAGCCATATTGGGTTACCAGCCCTGGTTGCTGGGAGAGTCGAAAAAACCGGTATCCATCGTTGACGGGCGTCGGCAGGGTAAGGGTCTTGCGGCCCTGTTGCCTGACACAGAAGACCGTGAACAGGCGATGTCGTTGGTCGGCCAGCAGATTTGCGTAAAACGCGATCAGTTGCCTGCAACCGAGAAAGACGAATATTACTGGTCAGATCTTGAGGGTCTGGAAGTCCATACCCTCAGCGGCGAAATACTCGGCCGGGTAGAACGGCTGATGGAAACCGGTGCCAATGATGTGCTGGTTATCCGTGGTAAGCGTGAGCACCTGGTACCGTTTGTCCAGGGGCAGTATGTGACCAATATAGACCTGGCTGGCGGACGTATGGACGTTGACTGGGATCCGGAGTTTTAAGTCGCCGGACCAGCAGGGCAATTGACATGCGTATTGATGTGATAACGCTGTTTCCGGAAGCCATGGTTGAATTGACCGGGTTGGGTGTTACCGGCCGTGCTGTCAAGGAAGGCCAGGTGGCGTTGAAAACCTGGAACCCCCGGGATTTTGCTGAAGACCGGCACCGGACAGTAGATGGACGGCCCTATGGTGGCGGGCCGGGCATGGTGATGAAGGTTGAACCCCTCGGTTCGGCAATTCGCGCCGCCCGTGAAGCGCACATTCACGCAACCGGTGGGCAGGGCAAAACAGCCCGTGTCAGCCTGCTGAGCCCCCAGGGGCGCAAGCTGGATCAGGCGGGTATTGATGAACTGGCTGGCAGAGATGGGTTGATCCTGGTCTGCGGTCGCTATGAAGGTATCGATGAACGGCTGGTAAAGTCAGACATTGATGAAGAATGGTCGATTGGTGACTATGTTTTAAGTGGTGGTGAGCTGGCAGCAGCCGTCATCATTGATGCGGTAACCCGGTTATTGCCGGGGGTGCTCGGAGATGAGCAGTCAGCCGTTGAAGATTCTTTTGTGGGTGGCTTATTGGACCATCCGCACTATACCCGCCCGGAAACAGCGGGTAACGAGACGGTTCCGGAAGTGTTGCTATCCGGTGACCACGAAGCGATACGTCGCTGGCGCAGAAAACAGGCGCTGGGTCGTACCTGGCAACGGCGCCCGGACCTGCTGGCAGGCAGGGAACTGGATGAAGAGGCGAAGATTTTATTGCAGGAGTTTCGCCGCGAATTGGATTTTGGCTAAGAATTTTTATTGAGAAAGCCCATATGTGGCTTTTATGGAAAGGACAGAACGATGAATATCATTGAGCAAATCGACGCAGAGCAGATGACCCGTGAACTACCGGAATTCAGTCCCGGTGACACCATCATCGTCAGCGTTAAAGTAAAAGAAGGCAACCGCGAACGCCTGCAGGCGTTTGAGGGTGTTGTTATTGCCATCAAGAACCGTGGCATCAACTCCGCCTTTACGGTACGCAAAATCTCACATGGCACGGGCGTTGAACGTGTTTTTCAAACCCACAGTCCGCTGATTGATTCAGTTAAGGTAAAACGCCGGGGTGATGTTCGTCGCGCCAAGCTCTATTACCTGCGCGGTCTGGAAGGCAAGGCTGCCCGGATTAAAGAAAAGCTGGGCTGAGACCTGCTGTGACGTACATGAAAAGCCCGCGATGCGGGCTTTTTTTTTACTTGAAAGATGCGCCGTTGACCCAACTTTGGTGCAGTAGCCTTTAAATTTTGTGAGTAATGTAATGACCAAGACCAAGACCAAGACCAAAACCCAAAAAGCTGAAAAGCACGAGTTTCAGGCAGAGGTGCGTGAAGTACTGAACCTGATGATTCACTCATTGTATTCGAATCGCGAAATTTTCCTGCGCGAATTGGTGTCCAATGCCTCGGATGCCTGTGACAAGCTGCGTTTCGAAGCGCTGCAGGACGCATCCCTGATGGGGGGCGATGAGGAACTGAAGATTGAAATAGAAGTCGACAAAGAAGCAGGTCAGGTGATCGTGCGGGACAACGGCATCGGCATGACGCGTGACGAAGTGGTCGAAAATATTGGCACCATTGCCCGCTCGGGCACCAAGAAGTTTCTTGAAAGTGCTGCTGACAACAAAGAGTTTGATGCCAACCTGATCGGACAGTTCGGGGTGGGCTTCTACTCGTCATTCATCGTTGCGGACAAAGTAACCCTGCGGACACGGCCTGCCGGTAGCAAGCCGTCCGCTGGCGTGCGTTGGGAATCTGACGGCGGTGGTGAGTACACGCTGGCACAGGAAGATATGCCGAAACATGGCACCGAGGTGGTCCTGCATCTGCGCGAGGACGCCAGCTAATTTCTGGAATCGTGGTCGGTGCGCTCCCTGATCCAGAAATATTCAGACCATATCGGTTTTCCGATCTATATGAAGAATGAACCGGTGGCCAGTGAGGATGATGCTGAAGAAAAGGAGGTCAAGCCGGAATGGGAGGCCATCAACCAGTCGTCAGCTTTGTGGACGCTGCAGAAATCGGAAATCAGCTCTGACGAATACCAGGCATTTTACAAACACGTCAGTCATGATTTTGAAGATGCCCTGAGCTGGACCCATAACCATGTCGAAGGTGCGCAAAATTACACCTCGTTGTTGTATGTGCCCTCCAAGGCACCGATGGATATGATGATGCAGCGTGATGAGCGCCATGGCCTGCGCCTGTACGTCAAGCGTGTATTCATCATGGACGCCGCAGAGCAGTTACTGCCACATTACCTGCGTTTCATTCGTGGCGTAGTGGATTCTGACGACCTGCCACTCAATGTTTCGCGTGAACTGCTGCAGGAAAATGAACTGGTCGGGAAAATTCGCTCAGCCGTCGTCCGCCGCAGCCTGGATTTGTTGAAACGCCTGGCAGAGAAAGAGGCGGAAAAATACAACACCTTCTGGGATGAGTTCGGCAATGTACTCAAAGAAGGGCTGGTCGAAGATATGGGCAACCGTGAACGGATTGCCAGGCTGCTGCGTTTCTCATCCACGGGTGACGCTGCAACTGAACAGCGTGTCAGTCTTGAAGACTACGTTTCGCGCATGCCAGAAGGTCAGGATGTGATCTGGTATGTCACGGCTGAAAACCGCAAGGCCGCTGCCAACTCACCGCACCTGGAAATCTTCCGCAAGAAAGGCGTCGAAGTGCTGCTGATGTCAGACCGGATTGACGAATGGGCAATGGGTTACTTCACCGAGTTTGACGGCAAGCAACTGCGCTCCATCGCCAAGGGTGATGTCGATCTCGGTGAATCTGAAGAAAAGAAAGATGAAGAGGATGAAAAGGACACGGACAAGGATCCGTTACTGGAGCGCTTGCAGACCGCACTCGCAGAAGATGTCGCCGAAGTGCGTGCCAGCCAGCGTCTGACCGAGTCAGCTTCCTGCCTGGTGTTGAGTGAGCAGGAACTCGCCTTGCACATGCGCCGCATGCTGGAGCAGGCCGGCCAGGCCATGCCGGACAGCAAGCCGATACTGGAGATCAACCTTGAGCATCCGCTGCTGCAGCAGTTGTCAGGTGTTGAGTCTGATGAAGACTTTGGTGACTGGGCGTCCCTGTTGTATGAGCAGGCGGTATTGGCGGAGGGCGGCCAACTGGAAGATCCGGCCGGTTTCGTTCAGCGTGTTAATCGTCTAATGCTGCAAACTGCCTGATAACAGCATGGGGCCGGAGACTTTTCCTCTGGCCCCGTTGTTCGCTTGAAGGCTGGTTTTGCGGGTAAACTCTGGCAATGGATTCACCGGTAAGAATTGACAAATGGCTGTGGGCCGCGCGGTTTTTTAAAACCCGTTCGCTGGCACGTGAAGCCATTTCGGGCGGCAAGGTACATCTGAATGGCTACCGGGTTAAGCCGGGCAGGGCCCTCAAGCCGGGCGACAGCTTGCGGGTGCAGCGCGGTGAGGATGAAACCATCATCACGGTGCTTGAGTTGTCAGCGCGACGTGGTCCCGCATCCGTTGCACAAACACTCTATGCAGAAACCGCCGAAAGCCGCGAACGGCGAGAGCAGTTGGCGGCACAAAGAAAACTGGAGCGTGAGCAACATGCCAGTCGTGAACGGCGCCCGGATAAACGTCAGCGGCGGCGACTGGTGCGCTTCAAGCAAGAAATAGATTAGCGGGAATTGCTTAAGCCTGGCTCTCTTTATTCTCCCGATACCAAACGGAGATCATCACCTGTGAATGTGAGAGGCTTCCGCCGGATGCGGACTGCTTGATCTCCACGATATCAATGTTCTGCTTAGTCAGTAGCCAGGTGTTGATTTCCCGCTCAATCACTTCAAAAAAATGTTCCTTCCCCGAGAAAGTAGTCTTGAGAGGGTTGTTAGATCCGAAGAATTTGACTTTTAAGTGCATAATATTGGTTCCCCATTCGTCCTGTTTATTATAAGCATCAAACCGGAGAAAAGGGCACACAAATGCACCCTTTTCTCCAAGTCATTATTTTTGCATGCAATATTGGTCCACAGCCACTATGGCGATACCAATAGCAGTAACGGCAGCGGCAATCGCTCCCGCCGCAGCGCCAACGGTGACGTAGGTGGCCGCAATCGCTGCTGCGAGTGCCGCATTGGCTGCCGCCAGAGCGAGCAATGCACCGGCACAACCCCATCCGCCATCAGCGTACGGCTGGCCACTCTTGGACGCTTGTTCCACGATAGCATCAAGCGCCAGTAAATCTCCCTCAGCCAGGGACTCGGCCAGCGACAGGTTGAAGCCTGACAGGTCGGCACCTTCCAGCGCGGTATTCAGCATCGCGACAAAATGCCCGTTGCCCATTTCTGATATCTCACTGCCCGACAGGTCAACCCGGGCAAAGTCACTGGCGGTCAGCACGCTGATCGCATCGTTTTCGAGCACCACCTGGCCCGCTGGCAAATCCAAAGTCAGCGAGTAAGTTTCCCCACTGGTGACCAGGGTGGCCGCGAGTAACTCGTCGGTGGCGTAAGACCTGAAGTTGAAGTGTGTGCGCCTGGTTTCGCTGGCAGGCATTTCAATGATACTCATTTCACCCAACTCAAAATCTCTGGTAAGTGCGACATCGATATCTGAGTATTCTTCGAATGCTGATTCATCTGCATTGGTAAAGCGTGTGACCGGGCCCGGGTCGAGCCGGCCATCAATAAAACTCAAGTTACTGCCGTATACCATCGAGACACTGGCTTCAGCCGGCTGTATCACACTGAGAACCAGCGTTAAGGCTGTTGCAACCACCAGCTGTACTTTTCCTGATTGCCTGTTTCTGATATTCATAAAACTTCCCCCTTACTTTTTAATAAAAACTCCGTGTACAACAGCAGTGCTTCTGCGTGTTGTGTACCGACAGTTTAGGGGGGCAAAAAGGAATCCAACAGAGCGATCCACGCCGTGTTGTGTAGGTAGATTGACAGCAATCGGGTACGCCGGAACCGGCGTACCCGTGTGTTGGCGGTTAGTAGCGGTAGGACAGAATCATGCCGTAGGTGCGCGGGTCGCCCCAGTTTGCCAGCAAGGTTGCAATTTCCGGCCGTTCTTTCGGGTTGTAAACGTTGATGCTGTTCAGCGTGCTTTCATCGCTGGCATTTTCCAGGTAAACCTGCAGCCTGACCTTGTCACCCGGCAGGTCCCAGAAGGCGCGTATATCGGTCTTGTTTTGTGCGGCCTGTAACGCACCCCCCAGGTTCAGGTCGTTGGCGTAGTAGTCACTGGTATAGTTGGTTTGTATCATCGGGGTGAATGTACCCCAGGGACCTAAGTTGAAGATGTAACTGGCCTGCAGGCCAAAAGACCATTCAGACGACAGCGCCGGTCGCCAGCCATCAAGTGACAGCGTGCCGTTTTCATTACCGTCCAGACCGGTGATGGCCGGCACCTGGTAGTTGGAAAACTGTGCATCCAGCCACGCCAGGTGGGCGGAGATGTTCCAGCGGGAACCCGGCAGCCATTGAAATTCAGCCTCGACACCTTTTGCTTTCATGTCCCCGCCGGTGCGCATGTAATCCATCAGGCCGGCGCTGCCCGGCAGCGGCAGTAATGTGAATGACTGCGCCTGAACATCGCTGTAGTCGTTGTAATAGGCCGACAGGTTCAGCACCATGGTGCCATCTGCAGACATGCTTTTCAGGCCAAGCTCGTAAGCCGTGACTTTTTCCTGGCCGTAGCTGGCAGGTATGCCGGGCACTGCGGTAAGACTGCGTTCGTTGACCCCGCCCGGGCGATAGCCGGTTGAAGCCTTGAAGTAGCTATTCAGGCGTTCGTTGAACGCATACTCGAGACCGGCATCCCACAAGGTGCCGCTCCAACTGCCTTTGCTGCCATCGCGGAGTTCTTTGCTGTCGTCATACCAGCGCGCACCACCAAACAGGCGCAAGGCGTCGTTGATACGATAGCCTGCACTGGCAAACGCTGCGGTTGAGTCAGCGGTGTATAAACCAGTGGCATCCCAGGCGGGTTGCTCAAAGACATTGTCGCGGGTTTCCAGCCAGCCCCAGTCTGATTCCATGTTAAATACGGATAAACCGGCCAGCCAGTCAAAACGGCCATTGTTATTGGAGGTCAGGCGGACTTCGCTTGAAAATGTGTCGCGGAATGAATCCCAGCCATTGAAGTCACTGTTGAACGGGTCGCCGCCGCTGCTGTAATCGCTGTCGAACACTTGCTGGCTCTCAAACCTGGAGCGGTTGATCAGCCATTTCAATCCGGCGAAACCCATGTTCCAGTTCAGCGTGAGGGTACCGCTGAGGTTTTCCTGATCCTCCAGCGAAGCAAAATTCCTGGCAACGTTCAACGGGCCAAAATCGGTAACCGATCCCGGTGGTGCAAACTGGTGGCCCGGCAGGTACTGGCCGTTTTCGTAGGCACCGACTTGCTGGTAACCCCAGATGCCTGAGCCGGTCTGGTTCTGGTCGAGCGAGGCGAGGTTCAGAATCATGTTGAAGTTTTCGCCGGGCTGCCATTTGGTCATCCAGCGGACATACTGTTGTTTGCGGTCGCGCAGGTCGTCCGCATCGCCTTCCAGAACGTGGTTGTTGACGTAACCGGAGTGCACATCCGCGCGGGCGGCTATGCGCATGGCGATGGTGTTGCTGACGGGGACATTCAGCATGCCCTCGAATCGCGAACGGTCACCATAGCCAAGCGTGCCTTCCACCGCAGCGTCCCAGCCGCGCAGATCAGGTTTGTTGCTGATGACATTGATGACGCCGGCCAACGCGTTGCGACCATACATGACACCCTGCGGACCACGTAACACGTCGATCTGCTGGATATCAACATAAGGCCCCAGCGCCTGGGTCGTGGTGGGAACAATGACACCGTCCTCATAGATCGCCACTACCGGGTCGGCCTCGGGTCCGGTGCGGTTGGTGCGTGCGCCGCGCATTGAAATCCTCGCTTCATTGCCTGACTGGCCGTATTGCATGCCGGGCACCATGGTGGCGATCCGGCTGATATCCCGGATACCGGCACGCTCTATATCATCTGCCAGCAGGCGCGTGACTGCACCGGCCTGCTGTTGGCTTGCCGGGGTAAACCGGTCGGCAATAACATCGGCTTGCTGCACAGGTGATCGTGGATGGTCACTGTCGTACAGGGGTCGGCCATCAACCATTTGCGCGACTGCTGCAGTGTGATTTTCGGGTGCTGTTCCGGTGGCGTTTTCCAATTCTGCAACACTGAGTCGGGCGGCGCGGAGCTCGGCCTCAAGCCGGGCCACCTTGTCTTGCGCTGCTGACAGCTCTTGTTGCAGGTCGTGGGCCGTGGTCCCGTCCGATGGCGCTGAGGCGCGCTGGCCCGGGTCGGCTGCGTGTGCAGTCGGAAGGGCTAGTACTGCGGAGGATAAATACAACAATAAATAAAAACCGGTTTTCATATATCAGTCCTTAAAAAATACCGGCCAGGCAGGCCGGTGATGATGGGTGAGTATAAAAGATACGGACCGTTCCAGCGCAGGTTACTGGTTAATAATCGTGAATAATGGAAAACGATATTCATAATCTATTCACCCTCGAAAGGCGGGCTCTTCGACAGAATGGCTGGCACATCGCCTGGCCTGGAAGTGCTGCCGCCAGGCCAGTCAGCTATCGATCAATTGTGCTGGTGGTCTGAGCTGACAGAAAAAGTCTAGGTAGGCAACGGGGGTGGTGCCCGGATTGGCAGGCAACGGAAAGGCTGGGAAGGGTGCAAGTGTCCGGTAGTACCAGACACCCACATCATGCAGTGAGCAGTGACCGCGTGGGCCGGGCCGGGACAAAAATCCTGTGGCTCTTCGAGTGGTGGATAGCTGTCGACATCACTTTGTTCCAGACTGGTGAAACATTCTTCCAGAGAGCCTTCTGAGTTGAGTGTGAGCAGATCGCCGGCACTCACCGAGGAAGCGACAAGGAAGCTTAAACACAGCAGCAATTTTGCCATCTAAGGATTCATTCTTGCGGCTGCAATGGATCGGCTGGAAATTGGCATGATTGGCTGTTGGACTGCTTTGGCCGGGCCAGGTTCCGCAAACCGGAAAAAATCATCCGGATGACACAAGCGGCAATGGTGCATATTGCCGCTCAACCCGGTTTCCGGCCCGTGAGTGATTTGAGTTGATACAACAGGTCCAGGGCGGCTCTTGGTGTCAGTTCATCCGGCTCAATTTCGTCCAGGCGATCGAGTACCGGGTTGTCAGGTTCCATCTCTGGTTCGGGTTCTGCATAGGTTGTAAACAAACCCAGTTGCGGGCTTTCCGTATTGCCCTGTTCCAGCTTTGAAAGCTGGTGGCGGGCCTGACGCAACACATTCTTCGGGATGCCGGCCAGCGCGGCCACCTGCAGTCCGTAGCTCTGGCTGGCTGGTCCTTCATCAACTGAGTGTAGAAAAACAATTTTCTCGCCGTGTTCAACGGCCTTCAGGTGCACATTGCAGATGCCCTCAAGTTGTTCCGGCAGGTGGGTCAACTCGAAATAGTGAGTAGCGAATAAGGTGTAAGCCTTGACCTGGCGGGCGAGATACTCGGCTACGGCCCAGGCCAGTGCCAGCCCGTCGTAGGTGCTGGTGCCACGGCCGATCTCATCCATCAATACCAGTGAGTGCTGGCTGGCATTATGCAGAATATTGGCGGTTTCGGTCATTTCCACCATAAAAGTCGAGCGTCCCCGGCTGAGGTCGTCGCCGGCCCCGATGCGGGTGAAAATCCTGTCCAGCGGGCCGATCACGGCTTTGCTCGCGGGTACCCAGCTGCCTGAATAGGCCAACAGGCAAATTAATGCAGTCTGGCGCATATAAGTCGATTTTCCGCCCATGTTCGGGCCGGTGATGATCAGCATTCTGCGCTGCGGGTTCAGTGCCGTGTCGTTGGGGGTGAAGGGTTCTGACTGGGTTTGTTCTATCACCGGGTGGCGGCCGGTCCGGATATCGATGCCGGCTTGCTCGCTGAGCTCCGGGCAGCAGAAATCCAGCGTGATGGCCCGTTCGGTAAATGCACACAGCACGTCCAGGCGTGCAATGGCGGCAGCTATGGCCTGCAGCGGTAAAAGCTCTGCCTGGAGTTGTTCCACCACTTGCTCATAGCAATACAACTCACGGGCCTGGGCGCGATCCCGGCTCGAAAGGACCTGGTCCTCAAAAGTTTTCAGTTCTTCGGTGATGTATCTCTCGGCAGCCTTCAGCGTCTGGCGGCGCTTGTAATGCAGCGGGACTTTATCGGTGTGGGCGTGGGTGATTTCGATGAAATAGCCGTGTACGCGGTTGTAGCCCACTTTCAGCCCGGGGATGCCTGACTCTTCACGCTGGCGCTGTTCGTATTCAAGTAAGAATTCATTGGCGTTTTCTGACAGGGCCAGCAGTTCATCCAGTTCGGCATCAAAGCCCCTGGCAATGACCCCACCGTTGCGAACCAGCACCGGGGGCTCATCAACCAGTGCCGCGCGCAGTAACTCAAGCACCGGCGGTAAACATTCAATTGCCTGGCCGCTGGTTTGCAATGATTCATGGCCCGAGGATTCCAGGCAGGACTTGATGTCCGGCAGTACGGCCAGGGCCTGGCGCAGGGTGGTCAGGTCCCGGGGGCGGCAGGAACCCAGCGCGACGCGCGCCAGGATGCGTTCGATGTCACCGATGCCGCGGAACAGTTTGCGTAAATCTTCGTACGAACGTGTATCCAGCAGAGCACCAATACTCTGATGGCGATTTTGCAGCCGCTGGCGGTCGCGTATCGGTTCCGCAATCCAGCGCCGCAGCAGACGCCCGCCCATTGGCGTGACGGTGCTGTCCATGATGCTCGCAAGCGTATGTTCGCTGCGCCCGTCCGGATGTTGTAACAACTCGAGGTTGCGGCGCGTGACGGCATCGAGGTGCAGGTGGCTGTGCGGGTTTTCCATGCGCACTGAGCGCAGGTGGGGCAGGGCGGTGCGCTGGGTTTCCTGAGCGTATTGCAGCAGCGCGCCTGCCGCTGCAATGGCCGCCGGCTCGTCTTCAAGGTCAAAGCTGCGGAGGTCCCGGGTGCCGAACTGTTCGGTCAACAGCCGGTAGCAGGATTCCTGTTCGAAATGCCAGGGTGCACGTTTTCTTAATCCCTTCTGTGAGGACAGCGATGCCGCCCAGTCTACTTCTTCAGAGATCAGCAGTTCGGTAGGCAGCAGCCGTTCCAGCTGGGTTTCCAGGTCGGCCTGCGTGGCCAGTAAACGGGTGATGAAGCGGCCTGAAGACAGATCCATCCAGGCCAGTGCCCAGGACTTGCCAACTTGCGCTGCGGCCGCCAGCAGGTTGTCGTGCTGGCCGGACAGCAGGGCCTCATCGGTGACTGTTCCGGGCGTTACGATGCGTACGACCTGGCGCTCCACCAGGCCCTTACCAGGCGTCGCCTCACCGACCTGTTCGCATATGGCGGCGGATTCACCCTTGCGCAGCAGCTTCACCAGGTAGCCATCAAGTGCATGGAAAGGTATGCCAGCCATGGGGATGGGTGCTCCGGCAGACTCTCCACGGCTGGTCAAAGTAATATCCATCAGTTTGGCAGCACGCCGTGCATCGTCATAAAAAACTTCGTAGAAATCCCCCATTCTGAACAACAGCAGGGTGTCGGGGTAAGCTGCCTTGATGCGCAAATACTGCTGCATCAGCGGTGTGTGGGAGGCTTGCTTTGAAACGGCTGGAGGTGACATCCCGGAAAGTGTAACTTAGGAAGTTGTGGGTGACTATGTCGCACCTGAAAAACTTATCAATTAGCCGCGTTGGGTTAGCCGCGTTGGGATGTAATGAGCCATGCAAATTCGGGTACCATGAAGTTGAAACAGAAGGAA
This sequence comes from Gammaproteobacteria bacterium, assembly GCA_024277815.1. Lineage (GTDB taxonomy): Bacteria > Pseudomonadota > Gammaproteobacteria > Xanthomonadales > SZUA-36 > SZUA-36. The sequence continues at coordinate 955 of JAJRUM010000028.1, read as the reverse complement.
ACAGACAAAATTTCTGATGACCCCCGAAACTCTGGCCGCATCAGCCTGCAAAAACTGCTTCACCGCTTGCGCTATCAACACCCGCTCAACGAGAGCATTCTGACGTTAAGGGATGAAATATCACAGTTTCTCTTCATCTCTGATGCGCCACAGCCTGTAGATCTTTGTGTGGTTCTGGGCGCGCCGTCTTTTACCAATATTGATCCGGCGATTTTTCTTTATCAATCAGGTTTTGTAAAAAACATTATTATTTCAGGGTTTGGGCCGAAAGGAATGGAAACCCAAAGAGGGTTTGTGCCGGAATATGCCGGACTCAGGGAAAGAGCCCTGGATGCGGGAATACCAGCCCATTCTGTTTTTGTTGAAAAAACGGCCGCCAACACATTGGAAAATTTTGTAAAAACTGCGGAACTTATAAAACTGCAATTTGGCTGGGAGAATACCCTCAGCGTCGCAATTGCGGGCAAGCCATTGCATATGCGACGAGCCTTGATGACTGCGCGCTGTCACTGGCCAAATGAAGTGAAACTTCTGATGCAGCCAACGACGGGGTCAACAGACTTACAGTCGACCACCTGGTGGCAGTCTGAACAGGGGCAACAACGTGTGCTTACCGAGCTAAGGTCGATCGGGATCTACTCACTAAGAGGCGATATAGGAGAAATATAGTTTTGCTCAAGCGTATCTGTAAAAATCCAGCGCATGTTCACCTGGTTGGCATTGGGGGTGCTGGTATGAGTTCGATTGCGCACTATCTCCTCGATAAAGATGTGACTATTTCCGGGAGCGATACTTGCGTTAACGATGCGACTTCCAGCCTGGTCTCCCGCGGCTGTACTGTATTTAACACCCATGAAGCATCACACATCAGCGGTGCAGAAGTCGTTGTTATCAGTGATGCAATATCACCACACAACCCGGAAGTAACCGAGGCCCTGAGACTGGGGTGCAGGGT
>JAJRUM010000027.1 GCA_024277815.1 Gammaproteobacteria bacterium | reverse complement strand
TCCATCATGGATAATCCGCGTCAAACCTAACCCGGATTAATTCATGGCCCAATATATCTACACAATGATCGGCGTAAGCAAGACCGTGCCACCCAACCGCACCATCATCAAGGATATTTCCTTGTCTTTTTACCCGGGTGCCAAAATTGGCGTGCTCGGCCTCAATGGCTCCGGTAAATCTACCGTGCTGCGCATTATGGCCGGGGTGGATAAGGACTTTGATGGTGAGGCGCGCCCGCAAGCGGGCATCCGGATCGGTTTCCTGCCCCAGGAACCTGAGTTTGATGATGAAAAAACTGTGCGTGAAATCGTAGAGGAAGGTGTCTCGGAAGTCAGCAGCCTGTTACAGAAATTTGATGAAATCAGCATGAAATTTGCCGAGCCGATGGATGATGAGCAGATGAATGAGCTGCTGCAGGAACAGGCAGATCTGCAGGAAGCCATTGAAGCAAGTAATGGCTGGGAACTGGAACGGACTCTGGAAGTTGCCGCCGATGCCCTGCGCCTGCCGCCCTGGGATGACAAGATTGCACACCTGTCCGGTGGCGAGAGGCGGCGGGTCGCCCTGTGCCGTTTGCTGCTTGCCAGCCCGGATATGTTGTTACTGGATGAACCCACCAACCACCTGGATGCAGAATCAGTCGCCTGGCTCGAACGCTTTTTGACCGAATTCCAGGGCACCGTGGTGGCAGTAACGCATGACCGCTACTTTCTTGATAATGCGGCCGAATGGATACTGGAACTGGACCGTGGTCACGGCATCCCCTGGAAAGGCAACTACTCATCCTGGCTGGAGCAGAAAGAACAGCGCCTGCAACATGAACAACGCAGCGAAAAGGCGCATCAACGCGCCATCCGCGAAGAACTGGAGTGGGTACGGTCCAACCCGAAAGGCCGGCGCGCAAAAAGCAAGGCCAGGCTGCAACGTTTTGAAGAGCTTAACAGCCGCGAGTATCAACAACAGAATGAAACCCGCGAGATCTATATCCCACCCGGTCCACGCCTCGGCGACCAGGTTATCGAAGTTGAGAACCTGAGCAAGGGCTTTGGCGACCGTTTGCTGATTTCTGACCTGAGCTTTCAACTGCCACGCGGCGGCATTGTCGGGGTCATCGGCGGTAATGGCGCGGGCAAGTCTACTTTGTTCAAAATGCTGACCGGCGTTGAGCAACCCGACAGTGGCAGGATTACCATAGGTTCAACCGTGGAACTTGCCTATGTTGACCAGAGCCGCGACAGCCTTGACGGCGAAAAGACCGTCTGGGAAGAGGTCTCCGACGGTGCGGAAACTATCGTTGTAGGACGTTTTGAAATGCCGTCACGCGCCTATGTCAGCCGCTTCAATTTCCGTGGCTCTGACCAGCAAAAGCGGGTCAAGGACCTGTCCGGCGGAGAGAGGAACCGGGTACACCTGGCCAAGCTGATACGCGCTGGCGGCAATGTTCTGTTACTGGATGAGCCCACCAACGACCTGGATGTCGGGACCCTGCGTGCGCTCGAAGAAGCGCTGCTTGAATTCCCCGGCTGTGCGGTGGTTATTTCTCATGACCGCTGGTTCCTGGACCGGATTGCCACCCATATGCTGGCCTTTGAGGGAGACAGCAAGGTGACCTGGTTTGAGGGCAATTATTCAGAGTACGAGCAGGATCTGAAACGCCGGGTCGGTGATGAAGCCCTGAACCCGCACCGGGTCAAGTACAAGAAAATATAGGTCAGGTGCTCACTCGCGCTTCAATCAAACTCCGGCAGGAGAAAGTCCTTCTCTGAGGGTTTAAACGGGCGCGGCTGATAAGCCAGCAGCACCCTGGCCTGGCTATCATCAAAGACCAGATCAACGGACTGCCGGCGCACCATTTCAGCATTAATACCCAGCGCCGGCCTTACCGCCACCAACAGGCGGACAAGGAAAATGAATAACCACTCAGGAATCTGCAACAACCTGCTCCGTTTACCCAATGCTGCAAAAACCCTGCTGACCATATCTGCGTAACTCAGGGTGCTGCCCCCGGCCAGCACCAGGTAGCGGGGTAGTGACTCTTTGTTCAACAAGGCCGCAACTGCGGCAATTGCCAGGTCATCTGCATGTACCGGCTGTCTGAGCCCACTGGCCTTGCCATTGACCGGGATAAACCCGTAACGCTTCGCCCAGCCGGCCAGGCGGCTGATATTGGTATCCATACCGCAGCCATAGATCAGGGTTGGCCGCAGAATCACCAGCCTGAACCCCCGTTTGGATGCCAATGTTTCAAGTGCTGACTCCTGATCCAGAATATCCTGAATCTGCATTCTTTCTGCCTGCTGTGGTGAGTCCTGTTTAGTGATCACGCTGGTGCTGCTGAATACGACTGCCGAACGAAGTTGCGTATCTGCCTCCAGAGCCTCGTGCGCCAGCGTTATGGGACCAGCGGACAACAGGTATTCAACGTGTTTACCAGCCACACCATCAATACGGTCAAGCCATTCAACCTGCTCAGAATGCGGAAAGTACGCTGGCCTGCCCTTGCGGCTGACGGCAAATACCCGCAAGCCTGCGGCCACCAGCCGTGGAATTACAAAAACTCCAATCTGGCTGCTTGCACCCAGTACGAGAACTGTGGAGCCAGTCACCGCCTTATCAATACCAATGGCCATAAAACTGCAAACCTGAGCCATATTCCTGCGTAGACCAGCAGACGCACGGGAAGCACCGCTGCTTCAGCCTGGAATTTTTTATAAAACCGGACCATCCCCCGGTGTTTCTGAAAGTGCACCCAGGTTGGCCGGCTGCTACTGGATTTCCCTTGCTGATGGACACAGCTTGCCTGTGCCACAAACAGGCAGTGCCAGCCCTTCTCAGCCAGTCTGTACATCAGGTCAAGGTCCTCACAGTGCATTCGATAACCTTCATCCAGGTAGTTGACTGCAACCAGGGCCTCCCGTCGCACCAGCATACAAGCACCACTGACTGCCTCGACCGTCTCAACGCCATTGCCCAGCGACCCGGCATCAACCTCTACACCACGGAAGACCGGCAACCATCTGCCCAGCCGCCACAGCCCACTGGCCGTCATCAGGGATTTCCAGGGAGCCGGGAATCTCCGTACTGTTGCACGTTGTACCCTGCCCTGGCGGTCATACACTGCCGGTCCAGCCAGCGCAGCACCGCTGTCACTCTCAAGTGCTGCAAGCAACCGCTCCAGCGCCGCGCCATCGAGTATGCAGTCCGGATTCAGAATCAATATGTAGTCGGTACTGACACGTGCCGCAACCGCATTGGCAGCCGCCGCGAAACCAAGGTTGGACGGGTTAAACAGGAACTCAATATTTTGCGTATCACCGTACAGGTGACGCAGTTTTTGTGCGCTGCCATCACTGGACGCATTGTCGACAATAATGATAGTTGTGTGGGCCGTGCTGTTACGCAAGGCTCCGACACTTTGCTGCAGCAGTTCGCCGGCATTGAAGTTGACAATAATAGTTGTAACAGACACGGGCAGCTCAGGTCTTACCCAACCAACGCTGCCACCAGGGCACCTGAATTTTCGCAGTCTTTTCTGCCCCGGCCTTTAACGTTTCGAGCTCTTTTTCCAAGCCTGCGATAATGCCACCAGCGGCCATGTTACGCCTGATCTCACCGTGATAATGCTGATAGACAGACTCACCGGCATCATCAAACAGCCATAGGCAGCCACTGCTATCAGGCAACGCGTCGGCTTCAGCGGCACACAGTGCTATAAAGTACATCGGCGGCTGATTTATGCCGTCCAGCTGTGTCAACTTGCCTTCAGCAGCCTGGTCAAACATAACCGTGCCCGATGGTTCCAACGACCAGATCGCTGAGTGAAAGGCCAGTTTCTGGCCGAGCAGTTGAAAAGCACCAAAATGTCGCTTGATCAGGGCCTCAAGCTCTTCCCGGTACAATTCCCTGACATGGTATTCGTTGTTGGTGTCATGCGGGTCTGAATAGACGGCCTTATCCGGCGATGAAAGCAACAAAAACCCATCTGCCTTCAGGACTCTTCTGAATTCTGCCAGTAACAGGTCATGTTCAGCCAGGTGCTCCAGTGTTTCGAACGACACCACGCAATCAAACTCGTTGTCCGGGAAAGGCAGTGATGTACAGTCGGCGACCTGAAAGTCCAGCTGTTCAGTTTGCGCATAACGCTGCCTGGCATGGCTGATCGCCTGCTCTGAGATATCAACAGCTACAACTGAGGCAGCCTGGCTTGCCAGCAACGCTGACCCATACCCCTCACCGCAAGCGGCGTCTAATGTCCGTTTACCTGCGCACCAGCGTGTCGCCAGTGCATAGCGGTGAAAATGCTCATAGTGGATTTCACGTACGCATTCAGGGGTAAATCTTTCGCCGGTGAACTCTAAAGACTCTGACACTGGGTTGGCCTGTAATTAGATAGACAGGATTTTAACCCATTCCTGCGCTTGAGCGCTGCAAGCACGACAGGATCTGCTGTCTGCGCGCAGCCAATGGGTCCGCCTGAATAAATTCTGAGATCTTTTTCTGATAGCCCGGGTGCTTGGCCAGCAAGCGTTGCATGCTGTTTTCATCCGGTTTCATATCAAGGGGGCCAAATGATGCACCGCCATGGTGTACAACATAGGCATCGTCACAAAGAACATTGCGCCAGCCGGCTTTTTCTGCCCTTTGACAGAAATCATTTTCTTCCCCGTAACCGCTGCCGAATGTGGCCTCATCGAACGGGCCCAATTGCCTTAATGCTGCTACCGGGATCGCCATGCAGAAGCCGACAGCCGTCGGCATATCCGGATAGACCGGGTCGCCGCAACAGGCAATCGCTGCAGCGACTGCATCCGGATCCGATGGCGGGGGATTGGCCTGGCAGAACTCCGGGATGGATACTATTTCACCATTGTTGGACCAGGGAGTGGCGGTAGCCACAGTGCTGTCTGCCGCCAGACAGTTGGCCAGGCTTTCCAGCCAGCCAATAGTCACCTGTGTATCTGAATTCAGTAACACGACATCTGAGTCGGCCCGGCGCATACCGTGATTTACGCTCGCTACGAACCCCCGGTTGCGTTCATGCGTGATCAATGAGCGACTGGCGTCAACTTCTTGTACCCAGTGATGCAGCAGTGCGTGCACACGACTGTCCGTTGACGCGTCATTGATGACAATTACCCGCGTATCTACCGGCGTTGTACGCGTAATGGCATCAAGGCAGATTGCAAGATGCTCATACGCGTCAAACACCGGAACGACAATCGTTGGTAACATGCCTTAGCTTGTCGCGTCCTGACCGTCAGTTCAAGTACAGCAATGGTTTACTTGTCGGGTTCATCACCTGCAGGCCCATCAACAACTTCATCACCAAACTGTCTTCTTACCATCTCCTCAAGTGCTTCCTGCGTCAGCAGGGTGTCCTGTGAAGTCAGACTGTTGATGTAATCCTGTTGGATTCGTTCTTCATGGCGTTTGCGTTCGACGGCAATTAACTGCTCCTTCACTTCACTGAATTCACGTTTTTTTGGAGCGATATGCGCGTCCAGGCGGATGATGTGGTAGCCGTAAGATGTCTTGACGGGTTGAGAAATTTCGCCTTCTGCCAATGCAAATGCGGCATCCTCAAATGATTTCACCATGTCGCCTTTTTTAACCGCTTTGAATTTTCCGTGGTTGGTGGCAGCGCTGGGGTCTTCAGAATATTTTACGACCAATGTGTCAAACGCTGACGGATCAGCGTTCAGCTCTTGTTTGACTTTATCCGCTATTTCCTGCGCCTCAACATCAGATCGTTCGTCAGTCGAGATCAGAATATGGCTGACGTCAATCTGCGGAGAGGACAGCATTTTATCCTGGTTTAACTGGTAACTCTCACGCGCAAGCGCTTCGTAATCGGCAGGTGGCTGCGATGCTACGTAGTACTGTAGCCAGGCCTCACCCAGTTCGGCCTCTGCAGCCAGACGCATTCTTTCCTGGATAACCTTCTTGTTCTGAAAGCCTGCCTCGCGTGCATCAGCAGCCAGTTGAGCCCTCAACAGCAGGGAGTTAATGACATCCCTTAGCCTGTTGCCATTCCGCAAGGTGGAAAACCTGATGTCTTCAGGAATTTTATCTACCCGGGCGGTAAATTCACCCTGAGTAACAATACCATTACCGCGTTGCGCCATAATATCTTCATCAGTTGTAACTGCTGCAGTAGCCTGATTCAGCGCTAACACTGTGATGGAAAGTAGATAAACTTGGAATTTCATGTAACGCTCCTGAATTTTTTTACTAGAACACGAAAACAAAAAAGCCGGGCATCCTTGACAGGATGCCCGACTTGATAACTAACCGCTGTCTAACGATTTACATGTTGCACGGATATAACACACGGATTGCTGTCACATGTTGATGATTTAGAATCAAATCCATCGGTAAATGTCATATTGAAATAGTAAGTTGTATTGGCTTTTAACTGGCAAGAACCGGCTTTGCCGTCTGTTGCCCAGCCTATTCCTCCGCCAATGCCCCATACTTGATCACACTCAGGCGCAACATTGAAGTCACCTGGGCATTCACTGATAGAACCTCTTCTAAGACCCGATGTCTGCGTATTACCTACCTCGGTTACAAAACCATTATCAACTATATTCCCAGTATAGAATTCATACGCTCTATAACCTGAGAATGGCACTATATCGTTGCGGGTAGCATAGCCCGGTTTTGGAAAACCTATACCCCATAATTCCATCCACGTAGCCTGAGTTCCTGTCAGTGGTTGTATTGGGCAATTATCGGGGCCTGGCGGTGGCGCCGGTGTATTGACTGTAACGGTAACGTTGCGGGAATCTGTATTGGCCTGAACATCATCGCAGGTCAATGTAAATGTATAGGTCCCAGCTGTAGCGATGGTGATATTTGCACTACCGCTTACAGCAACGCCTCCGCCCCAGCCGCCTGTACCTTGTGATGCTGTACAAGAATTCGCATTACTTGTTGTCCAGCTCAATGTCGTGGACTGACCTTCGTCTATGGTTGCAGGTGAAGCACTGAACGCAGTAATGGCAACCACGCCCGGAGGTGGTGGTAAACCATCCTTGGTGACTGTATAACCGGGGATGGTAATGACATTAAGATCACCACTGGCCGGCAATATTGAAATAGATGTGATATCAATGGCGGGTATGACCTGACCATCAATATTGATATCAGCACTGACAGTGCTGCTCAGGGCAATCGTTATAATCGCCAACGCGGAAATAATCTTAAATCCGTTTAATAATCTAAATCCATTTAAAGTAATCATAATTCCTCTCTCTTTGGTTTCGCCCAATGACGGGTGCTGAATATTGATCTAAGTATGTTTCAGCATTACCGGATATAACCTGATTCTTAATAAATCCTTAATAAACTTTTAATAAACTCTTAATAAATCGGGAAGCCTGACGTAAAAGAGGGCCGTTGAACGGCCCTCTCTCACTTTACCGTAGTAAATAGTCCGCTATGGTTGGGGCGGAATATTAGCACTCAACATACGGGTTCCTTTGTGCTGGTAGATACCGCCATAATTGGCCAGTACGTCTCCACCACCCAGGGTACCATTTGCAAAACGCTGCACTGCAAAACCGGTAGCGGGCAAGCCTGTAAGGCTATCCAACCAACGGTAAAGCGTAGCTCCACCTACAACAATCTCACCGGTAGTGGGATCAGTTTGTGGATGTGCAGCCAACTGCAGGCGCGCCCAACCAAACTCAAACCCAAGGGCTTCGTTGTCGATGTTGTGGAAGTTCTTGGAACCAAGAATCTCCGTCGCCATGCCTGCATCATCTACGCTACCAAAGCGAATTACGCTGGTTTCGTAGCAAAGCTGGAATGGAACCACACCAGGAATTTCCTGATCAGGCGGTGCCGGTGAAACGATTGGCGGTACAGGTTCGCCCGGTACTTTGCCCGGAGTTGCCTCTTCACGATCCCAGATACGGTCAAGTACGACGACTTCACAAGCATCACCACCAACCGATTTATCCCACTGACGGGTAAATGGCGCTATTGGGGTTGTGCTACCACTGAAGTCCTCATAAACATAGAAAGACTTGGTCGGGAACGTAATAACCCACTCAGTACCAGCATTAACAACGGATTCCGTCGTGTATTCATTCATGATCTGATCATGCATAAACAGATAGGAAATCGCATCAACACCACGTGTGAAAGCGCCAGAATTTAGCGTTGCACCGTTATCAAGAAAAACAGTAGCTACAAATCCATCGCCACTGTTGAGGCTGGGTGATGACTTTCCTGGCTGTTGATGCAGGATATTATTGCCAGCAATTACATCGGATGCATATCCATTAATTGCTTTTGCATCATAGCTGTACATAGCACCGCCAGATACATTAACAATCGCTGCACCACCAAACAAGCCACCGGAAGGTGCTGACAGATCGGTCAGCGGGCCTTCGCCAGCAGTCGTCGTATTCAGCCAATAACCTTCATCGCCAAGTATTGTGTTATCAGGGTCTGTCCAGGCTGCGACCAACTGAGCACAATCAGCAGGCTTGCCGTTTGTACCATGAGTTGCTGCAGACGCTGAGCCTTGAGCAGTCTCAATAAGGTTATCATCAACCAAGGTACCCATTTCGATCATTTCAAAATGACCTTCAGCGGCACGGCTAATATCAGATGAGCCACCGTCCAGTGCCATTTGATATGGCAGGAAAGCCTGCATGCCATTAGGGTTATCATACAAATATGGAACAGTACATGATGTGTCATTAACAACCAGGGTCGGGGTGCCAGCATTATCAATGATGGCTGCGGCCCATACGTCGTAGGCAGACATATACAGGTTGAAGTCAAGAACTTCTTGCGAGTTCTGGCCTTCCATGAAACGAACCTTAACGGCTTTGGCTTGTTCAGATGTATTCACTACTGAAAGAAGAGTGGCATTACCACCATTCGTTGTGTAGTAAGGGTAAATCAACACCTGGCCGAGGCCATCTGGGTTAATATTTACAGCCTGAGCAGATCCTACAATACCGGCGGCTCCCGCCAGTCCTGCAAGTACTGCTGCTGTTAGATTTTTTCTGTTCATTACAACACTCCTATTGTGTACACAGGGCTTTATATATGTATAACACGTGTGCCTTAGACCGCCAACATAGCGGCGTTTACACATTGTTTTTGCACAATTGCAGGGTGATCTTACGATAAATCAAGGCGCATAGCAATAAAATATAGCATCATTGTTTGGGTGCCAGATACCAGTTGCCATCAATGCGCAGCCACGACTCTTCAACCTTCTCGGTGCCCTTAAACGCTCTGACACCTGGAACCGCACCATAAACGGTATAACCTAAAGAAATCGTTACCTTGCAGATTGTTTCTGTGCAATCACTTGCAATATATTCCGCGCTGGTCCACTTGACCTTCTTCAGCAGCAAAGACCTTTGGTACTGCTTTGACGACACACTGGAGCGGTAACCCGGGGACAAGTACTCATAGGCACCGGTCAGATCATCGCCCAATAAAGCGTCCCAACGTGCCACAGCGCGCTGCTCGATGGTGTCTTCCACGGCCATGGGCTGAGTGGTCGAGCATGCATACATCAGTAATATTGCACTACCCAAAACAAATATCAGCACACCCCGGGTTTCATGAAGCTTGATCATTGGCTAGTCCTCTCCTTGTAATGTGGCATGTCTTATAGGTGGCACCTTTCTGAACTCCTTACGAATATCATCACTGACCACCTTCAGATCCGCCGTGCTTTCTATTACGGTGGGCGTAATCATCACGATTGTCTCACTACGGAAAGTGGTGTCAGTGGTGCTTCCAAACAGCATACCAATACCGGGAATGCGATTCAGGTAGGGCACACCGGTGCGGCCCCGGCTGGTTTGCTCAGATATCAGACCGCCCAGGAATATGGTCTGGCCTGACTGTACCGCCACCTGGCTGGTTACTGTTTTATTATTAATCGGCGGATTTCCTGAAGTGGAAATATCCGGGTCGCGCGCACCGGGCCGACTTACGTCCTGGGTAATATCCATGTAGACCAACCCGCCAGGATTGATTCTGGGCGTTACTGTCAGTGTGACACCGGTCGAAACATACTGGGCACTGCTAATGACGTTACCACCACCAATGCCGGTGGAAATGCTGGATGACTGCACGGGTATCTGCGTACCCACGGTAATGGTTGCCGTAGCATTATTGCGCACCAGTAACGAGGGTGCCGCAATTGACCGTACATCGGTAACGCTGTCCAGCGCCGTAATGGTCGCCTGCACAAACGAAGAACCCAGCGCGCCTTTAACGGTAGAAAAGAAATTGGTGCTACCGCCAAATATCGTGGTATTGAAATCACTGCTGATAGTACCCCCACCGGCCACTGGTACGAAATCCGGATTGTTACTCAGATACCAGTTAACACCAAAGGCCAGTTCTTCATTCAGCTCAACATCCAGCACCTGCGACTCAATCAGTACCTGTAAAGGCTCCTGATCAATGCGCTCAATTGCTGCCTGAATCGAAGAGTACTGTGCCTGGGTAGCCTGTATCAGAAGCGAGTTGGTTTCCATCACCGAAGTAATACGAATATCACCTTCCCCGGTAGACAACACCCCACCGGTAGAACGATCGGATGCAAAACCACGGCTGATTGCTGTCTGGCGATTGGCATTAAAATCGCCCACTGAGCTTCTTTCTACTGACTGCAGGCCCGGTGCAAGCGTCCCAAGGGGGCTGCTCTTTTTCGGCGCCGATGCCTGTCCACCGAATAACTGCGCCAGGTAACCGGCCAGAACTTCTGCCTCCAGGTTCTTCACCCGGTATACATATAGCTGCACACCCGAGCCAGAAGCACCGCGATCAAGCGTCTCTATCCATGTCCGGGCTTTTTCGAGATAAGCCTCCTGGGGCGTGATCACCATAATGGAAGCCAGTCGCTCCAGCGGCACAAAGCGGAACATGCCCGCCAACGGCGATTCCGTATCGGTGCCAAAAATAGTCGTCAGCTCAGTCGTTATGGAACCCACATCTACGGTATGCAAGGGGTAAATCCCCACCGACATACCCGCCAGCCAATCCACATCAAATATCTCTACAGTTTGCTCGTAGTTACGCAACTCATCCTGGGTGCCAGCCAGGAACAACATGCTCCTGCCGGGGTCCACACGTACCAAAGCCCCCTCACGCATGTAGGGCTCCAGGACCTTGGCCATCTCAAGCGCACCAATATATTCCAATGGCACGGCCCGCACTTCGTACCCCATCGCCTGAGCTTCTGAACTCAGCACCGGCACAAGATTGCCACGCACCGCATCTGATATGGGCAGAATATGATAGCGGCCTTCGGTGTAAACCATCGCGGCGCCGTTCCAGCGCAGCAATAACTCAAGTATCGGCATCAACTGCTCACGCGAAACCGGCTTGGAAGTTGAAAATGTCACTTGCCCACTGACACCCGGACCAATCACAAATGTCTCCTGCAGCACTTCTCCCAGAATAGTGTGGACTACGGACTGTAGCGATTCACCTTCAAAATTCAGGACGATTTCACCGTCTTCCGAGACAGCACTAAGCTGGCGCCTGGCAGCTTTCTCGTTGATAAAGGAACCCTCACCAACCTTGATCTCCACGGCTTCGACCCCGCCCGCCTCTGAAGCATTGACCGTAGTAGTAAAAATGGGCTCGGAATTATCCTTGGCAGATTCTGTGTTCAGGCGCTGATGAGAGACCTCACGCACACCCTTGTTTGGAACGCAACCGCTCACCAGCAACAGTATCGCTGCCATATAAATTAACGATTTCATTCGTTAACACTCCCGCTGTTCTGTGCTTTATCCATCTTTCTTCTCACCGCTGGTCTGGTTATTACTGCCACTGTTCATCAGGGCATTAATAGCGTTTTGATAGTCACTGGGCGCAGCAGGCTTATTTTGGGCCTGCTTGCCGTTGCTCTGCTTACTCTGCGTACCCCGGGTATTCCTGCCCTGCGCCTGCTGGTCTTCCTGCTCACGACGCAATTCTTCACGGCGCTCAGCAATGCGCTGGCGAATCTGCTCAGCACGACTTAGCGGCGGTTCCCCGGCGGCACCCGCCTTGCCGCCAGCAGCAGTTTTTGCTGCTTTGGCAGGCTTGGGTTTGCGGGGTGCTTTTATGGTGTCATCATGAACTTTCAATTCCAGGTCCAGTTTCTGCCCATCCTGCGACTCCAGCAGCACATTTCGCGGCCTGACCGTGCTGACCTGCCAACCCACGAACTTTCCAGTCAGTGCCTCACCCTCACGGGCGGTGACGGTAGCACCTTTTTTTCCATCAGTCGGCGTCAGGGAGGCCATTCTTAACTCGGGTGTAATGATAACGCCAGTCAGCCGGACATCGGGCGCGTCCTGGACTTCGATCGTGCTGTCTTCCACCTGCTCATCATCCTGGAGCTGTGCCACCACCGGCAAGCGGGACTCATTAAACACAGGCTTCTGGTTGATAACTTCATATTCTTTCAACGCCCCAACCTGATGGGCCGTCAAAGCAAGTTCACTAACACTGGCCTGTTGGCTGTCCGGGTCGGTTACTTCAACCGTAACCGGCAAACTCCGGACCAGTGCCAGTACAGCGATGACCACCAGCAGTACACCACTGAATCCGGCCAGCGATATACCCAGGGGGTTGTCTTGCAGCCACTTCATTTCAGATACCCGGAAACGTTAAAGCGAATGTCCAGCGATGCTGGCGAATCAACCTGACCACCCCGGGTGCGGCGCCGTGCCCGTGGTTTGATGATATTCAGGTCATCTACCAGCATTAGCGGCATACCGGTTTCCATGCCATACAAAATTTTAAGGAAATCCTCAGCCCCGCAACGCATACGAACATTGACTGTGACCTTTTCGAAGCGCTCCTGCACCTTCGGGCGAATGGGCTGCCGGCTTACAATCTGGCAAGAATCCTCGGCCTGTGTGCGCACCATCGCACCAATACGGTCCGACATGGCGGCGGCAGCCTCATCAAACTCCGGCTCTTTCATAAACAAATCTGCATCCTGTTGCGAATTACGAATCTCTCCAAGCCGCGCCTGCAGGGACTCACGCTGGGAAGCGACGACCTGAAACCGGCCCAGTTGGGTTCGCAAGTCGCTTATCTCCTCAGCAAACTCCCAGTGGCGCAAAATGAACCAGTGAAAAAACACCAGGTACACGAGCAACAATGCAATTACCAGCAACATAATAGCTGTTGTCCTGGTGTTCTTCTGGTCAGGAATGACTTGCATCAGTCGGCATCCCTTTGTGTATTGCTCGCACTCAGATCAAAAATCTCTTTGCCGCTGCGATTATCCAGCCGCGTTGGCCCACGGAAGGAAGCGTTCTCAAAATAAGGTGACGCGTTAATCAGCTCAATCAGCTTCTGCGCGTTGTCCGATTTGCCCTGCATTTGTGTGGTTTCCGCATGTAGGGACAAGCGGTCAAGATAGGTGTCCTGGGGCAGAATCCTGGTCAACTCAGCGAGCATCTCGACCTTGTAGCCGTTCTGGATTTTACGCTCCTGTAAAAACCCGGCAGCATCACTTGCATCTTCGATCTGTTTGCGAATCTGCTGTACCGCCATGGCCTCGGCACGCACACCCTCAATGGCCTTCCCGATGGCCTGGATCTGATACTCCCGCAACCACAAAGACTGCACCATGACAAAAACCAGCAACAACAGTGCCACAGCACCCAATACCCAGTTTGTTCGCGCTTGCTGATTGATGCTTCGATGGCGCAAGGCCTGTGGCAGCAAATTGAGGCCCAGGGGTTTGTTGTCGGCCAGTACATCCACACCACCGGGAGCAAGGCCAAGCCGATTGAGCTGCTCAATTTTTGCTTCTACCGGTTCGCGCGGCGTTACGAAAAGTTCGAAGTGTAGCTGGCCCGCGTCCCGGTCACGACTCAGTACCCGCCAGGTGTAAAAAACCTCCTCAGCCTGAAACGGTGTATGGCGATCCATCTCATAGGCCAGTGCACGCCCCAAATCAGCCTCTGCGGCCAGGGGCATCACCACTTCAGTGCGTAAAATTTCTGCATCCTGAAGTAACAGGTCACGACCCACTTCAGTCAGTTCATGCTGCTGGAGCAGTTCCCGGATTTGTTGCCGCTGTAATTCCGGATCCTTGTTGACTGACAGTGAATCCAGAGATTGGGTTGCGTCGGTACCATCAATACTCAGTACAATTTCGTTGTCATCCAACTGCATCAACAAACGGCGGCGTGCGTATTGCATGCGGGCGCGCAGTTGGGCAGGCATCATGCCACGCAGTTCTTCCCCCCACCATTGGAAGAACTGCCCTGCCGGGCCGTTAACGAACCGAAGGCGGATATTCTGGATGGTATTGTTAAGTGCGATAGCCATCGGTATGTTCAGTTCTGAATTCCTTCACGCCAACGCAATACGCGGTAGGGGTTACCACTACGGTTTCCCCCCAGCCGGATGGTGGCCTGCAACTGTTCCCAAACGCCATTGGGCATCGTTGCCCTGGCCTGAATACTATACGTGACCCCTCTGCCTTGTTCCATGGCTACGATACCATTCGGCAATTCGGTGCCGAGAGAATCCCCAGGTTGCTGAGAGTTCCGTTCGCTTACAAAGTTCACCGCTTCCTCATAAGTAATGTCCGGCAACGCCATCAATGCTTCTACCGGTGCAAATGCAGGGTCAGGTTCGGCAACCCTGGAAAAAACCGTTATACCGCGCTCGAGCCTGCGATAGAGTTCAAAAGGCATGCCAATGACCTGCAACAACTCTTCCGTCATCATAAACGGCCTGTTGGCCGGGCCCACCTGCAGGCCGGCAGCATAATAAGCATCCTCTTCAGCACCATTGACGCGCTCCAGTTCATCCTCGTCACGCCAGTCCATCACTGCGGCAGCCAATGACTCCGCCTCGGTGAGCTCCATGCCGTTGCCAATAAACAGGTTGGTCAGGGTCACCTCATCCGTAGCGTTGATATCCAGCTTGCCACGTTCATCGATAGCACTTACCTCTACCTGCACACCATCGATATCAACCGCATAAACCCTGCCATCTGCCAGCATGCGGGTCTCATCCTCAGGGTCGCGTAGTGCCAGCACGGCAAGATTGATAGCTGCCTCAGCACTCAAACGAGCCTGCGTACCAGCCAGCAATGTGTTGGCTTCCAGCCTGTCCATGCGGGCCATCAGGGCAAACACGCCAGTGATGATCGTCAGCAGCAACAGCACCCATAAAACCAGGACCAGGGCTATGCCCCTTTGCATCTTGAAGTTGTTCATGACCTGGGCTGATCCTTACGCATGATCAGATTCCGAATGGTTTGTTCATAAGTGGGCCTGCCAGCCCCTGCGCTGACCGCAGACTCATCTATCCGGACGCCAGCCACGAGGCCTGGCCAGCGCAGGCTTGATGCCCCTGAAAACTCAACATTCAGGCGGATTGCTACCGGTAGTATTCCGGGCTGGTCCCAGCTTGCTACCCAGCCGGTCAAATCCCCGTTATCATCACGACCCAAAAACTCGAAACCCGCTGACTCAACACCTTTCAACAATACCACCGGGTCCCGGACATACAGGTTCGCCTGTTCGAACCCCTGTAGCAATGCATTGCTGAACTGCAACACACCGCCATCAGAGCCTTGTACCAACTCCAGCAACTGCACCTGCGGGCCACCCGTGCCCAGATAACCCGGCATTGGTGCAACATACTGGATACGGGCCGCGTCACCGGCGAAAACGATACGGGTCTGCTCATTGTTGTCGGCCACCGCAAAAGGCAGTGGCAATATCTGGTTCAGCTGTCGACGCAGGAACTGGTTGGCAGCGCGTATTTCCCCGCCCGCTGCCAGCAAGGCTTCACCGCGCTCTGCAGAGCGCGTTGCGGCACGCAAGCCGGTGTATGTCAGCGCCAGCAAAATACTCATCAAGGTGACTGCAAGTAGCAACTCAACCAGGGTAAAGCCAGCAATCGCCCGGCGCGGGGCCGTCATGCGCCGGCCCTTCATCTGCGGTTCGCCATAATACTGCGGATGGTACTGAAGTGCAGTTCCCGCTGGCGCCTGCCGGCGGCCCAGTCAATATCCAGGTCAACTTTATACAATTCAACGCCGGACATATCCGCCAACTCCTGCGTGCGGACATCTTCCTCAGAGACGGCAAGCAGGGAAATACCCAACTGCCACTCAAAACGATCCAGCCCCACACCATTGAACTGGCCTTCTTCGAGTGGAATTTCAGTACCCACCAGTTCGATGATTGATTGGGCAAACAATGCAGCTTCCGTGTCATCGCTGGCCCGACGCACACTGCGCATGGAACCGGCCATGATCTCCAGAACAATCGCGAAACTCAGCGCGAAAACAACGAAGGCGAGCATCACCTCCAGCAACGTAAAGCCCTGTGAGGCATGCCGACTGGAGCCCTTGAAAGGCGTCCTCACAGGCGTCATCCTTCTTTTCTCTCGATGCTCGCCTCGCCGGTCAGCCAGGCAATATTCACCCGATACTCGCGACCGTTGACCAGCAACTCAATGTGGCCACCGGTTGAGCCCCCATCCGGGAAAAAACGTATTCCGGAAACCGATTCTGAGGTTATTTCCGAGCGCGCGGTGGTTATCGATACCTCGACGCCCTCGGGGAGGTTGATCGCTTTGCGGCCAGGCGCCTGATAGCTACGGCTGTCTGTATCGACCTGGAAGACCTGCTCCGATTTGTCAATGATGGCCCTGGCTCTGGTGTAACGTATATTGGCTACCAGCTTGCGCGCCGCGGACCGGGCTTCTGCCCCGGATATGCTGCGCGACATGGAGGTTGCCACCAGGCCCATGACCAGTGCGATGATCACCATGACCACCATCAATTCGACCAGTGTGAACCCCCGGCCTTTTCGATATCTTATTGACTTGCAATAGTTCAAGCTGAGAGCCCACACCTAGTCCCAGCTATTGATGTCAGCGTTTTTCCCTTCGCCGCCACGCTGACGGTCAGCGCCCAGGCTTTCGATGTCAAAGTCCCCATGCTCACCTGGCACCGTATACAAATAGGGCTGCCCCCACGGGTCCTTCAGCAGTGATTTTTTGATATAAGGGCCATTCCAGCCGGCAACGCCGCCGGGTTCGTTTACCAACTCTTCCAGCGATGATGGGGTATTGCCGGTATCCAGGTAAAAACTTTCGACCGACATTGATATCCGGCTAATTTGCGAGGAAGCCGCCTTGGCTTTTGCGCTTTCAGCCTTGCCGATGATCCCCGGCAGCACCAGGCCGGCAATTAATGCCAGTATTACCAGTACTAACAGCAATTCGACCAGCGTGAATCCCGCCTGCCGGTAATTGCCCGGTGTTTTAAGTTTTCTGTCATTCATTACACAAGTCTCCTGCCAGGGCTTTGAATCTTCGACCGGCCCGCCCCCTGCTGCAGTACCGGTTCTGTTTCTCTAATCTGTGACTGCGTTGTTAACCAACCAGTTCATTTATACCCATAATTGCCATCAGTACCGACATCACGATAGTGCCAATCATGACCGCCATCAGCAAAGTTATTGCCGGTGTAAATATCGCCAGCAAACGGTCAATCGTGTTGCGTACTTCCTTGTCGTAGGTGTCCGCCACTTTCAGCAACATGACATCCAGTTGCCCTGTTTCCTCACCCACACTGACCATCTGCAGGGCCAGCCGGGGAAAATTCCCGCTTTCCGCCAGGTTATGCGCCAGACCACCACCTGTTTTAACTTGCTTGGCCGTTTCCTCAACCGTCTGCCGTAACAGGCTGTTGGTCATCACATTGCGGGCTATCGAGAGGCCGGACAATAGCGGTACACCATTGACCAGCAGGGTTCCAAGCGTGCGCGCCAGGCGTGCAATTTCCATTTTGGCCACCAGGTCACCCACCCAGCGCATACCGAGCACCCGGGTATCCCAGCGTAAACGCTGCTCCGGGTTGGCCAGCATGCGGCGAAACAAAAATACAGCCAGTGCTGTCAGGCCCAGAATGCCCCACCAAAAATGCTGTAACAGGCCACCGGCGGCCAATACAATTTTGGTGATGGTCGGCAAATCACCGCCCAGTTCTTCAAATATGGGTGTGAACTGGGGGATCACATAAACCAGCAACAGCACCAGTGAGCCGCCCGCCAGCACCATCAGCATAACTGGATAAATCATGGCGGAAACCACGCTGTCTTTCAGGTCTTTGGACCGTTCCAGGTAATCTGCCAGGCGGTCCAGGGTTTTATCCAGTGAGCCGCCGATCTCACCAGCACGCACCATATTGATAAACAAGCGGCTGAATGAACCATGCTGCGCATCCAGCGCGTCCGACAGGCTTCCACCTTCTCTGACATGGTCCCTCACAGCGGTTATGGTTTGCTCGACGCGCTCATTCTCTGCCAGTTCCAGCAATACCTGCAGAGAACGGTCCAGTGGCAGGCCTGCACCCAGCAAGGTGGACAGTTGTTGG
>JAJRUM010000026.1 GCA_024277815.1 Gammaproteobacteria bacterium | reverse complement strand
CTTCAGGTGGCTGGTATCGGTGAACATCGCGGCAGACCATTCCTGGTATCTGAACAGCGTGGGATACGCATGGTCGCCATGGATGAACCCACCCAACAGGGCAATATCATTTGGCCGGTAAAACAAGCCATAGGCCGCCAGCGGTTGGGCCGCCTTATCGTAGGTTCGCTGGCTCACCCGACTTGTCTGGCTGAGCCCAAGCGGTGTAAATATCTGCTTGTCGATCAGGTCACGGAAAATATCTGCCTCGGGTCCTTTCTTGCAATGCAAAAAGCGGGCCATTGCTGTTCCTAACAGGTAATGGTCAGTGGTGTGATAGATCAGTCGCGTACCCGGCGCTTGCTGTCTGGGCCAGGCCTGGCAGCTGAAACGAATCTTATCCGCGTGACTTTCTGCCAGGAAAAATGTCGACATAGCAGCAGAATCTTCATCTGCCGCAAAAACGTCTGAGCCGTAATTACCGGTCATCATGTTAATCAGGTGCCATGGCGTGACATCATCCCAACGTCCATCGCGCAGGCGGCAGGCTGGCACCAGAGAGCTGATATTGATGCGCTCAAATTCCGGCCATTGCCTGACCATCATCATATAGGCCAGGCCTGCAAAAACGCTCTTGGCGGTTGAGTAGGAAGGCAGATCAATGACATCGCAGTAGGGATAGGGGCCAAAGCGGGTCGGGCAGTCACTACGGTAGTGCACACCATCGGCTACCAGGCCGTAGACGGTGATGTCACGGGCCGCTGGCGGCAGCAGTTTGTCGGGGTCAAAGCCGGGATAACGGACGGCCAGTGCCTTGAGCGGTTCAACCGGTATCTGGCTGGCAGTTTCCTGTTGCCAGGCCTTGATAACCTCAGCTTCATTGGCGGGGTTTCCGGGAAGATACCGTGCCTTGGCCAGCCCCCAGAGGTTGATTTTCAGATACTGGCAGGTTTCACTGCCAACCTGGTAGGCGACACGTGAAACCGAGCCATCATTCTTGAACAGAAATGTCAGCAAGCCGTTATGCAGGCAGTTCTGATTTTTTTCCTTCAAGGTGAAAGGCAGTGATGCACGACTCCACTCACCATCGGCAGGTTCCTGCCAAACCTTGCCTGGCTCGAGTATGTATTCCCAATAAGGGTGGCGGGTACGTTGTGCCCCACTCTTTCCACTGGCGGCACCAGACATCACCTTCCAGCCACCAGGCACCCGTGTCACAGTCTTCATCTGCATGGCCGGAACGGCCGGTCATGCTGCCATCTTCGTGTAGTTCGATGGTGCAGGGCCCGCCATAGAATGTGCGTGTAATGATGGTCGCGCCACTCATGGTCGTGCGCAATTGATCCCCCGTCAGCAAGGCCGGGTCTGATGGCTCCAGATTGGGGATTTGGTCAGCGCACAACTCCCGGATCAGCCGCGTAAGATGATCGATACCCTGACGGATATTCTCTTCCGATATGCTGGTAACGCCGAGGCGAAAGTGATTTCGTGGATGGTTGCCACTGCGGTAGTAGTGGCTGTCCGGTTCGATCAGAATGCCACGCTTGGCGGCCTCGGATACCAGTGTTTTTACATTTAATTCAGTCGGGCATTGGACCCACAATGCAGCACCACCCTGCGTATGCAGTTCAATTTCAATGTCCCGCAAGTAGTGGTTTAACGCCTGCCGCAATGCTTCCCAACGCTGTCCCATGATCTTGTACAAACGCGCCATGAAAGCGTCGTAGTGCCCCAATGACAGAAAAAATGCTGCCGTACGCTGAGTGATCATGCTGGGTCGGCCGATGACAATCTGCCTGAGCCTGCGGGCCTGGCGGATCAGTTCCGGGGCGGCAACAATAAAGCCGATGCGTAAACCAGGTGAGAGCACCTTCGGCAGGCCGGAGACATAAATGACCCGGTTGTCCTTGTCCAGGCCACGTAAGGCCGGATGGGGCTGGCCAAGGTAATTGTTCTCGTGCTCAAGATCGTCCTCGATGATGATCTGGTCATGCTGGCTGGCCTGGCGCAGCAAGCCCCGGCGGCGCTGATTCGGCATGGTGACAGCGGTCGGTATCTGGTGGCTGGGCGTCACATAGATGACATCGGCAGCCCGCAAGCGGCTATTGATGACCAGGCCGTGTTCATCAACCGGGCAATTGATTATTTTCGCATTTGCCTGGTTTAGCAACTGTCGCATTTTGGGATTTCCAGGTTCTTCCATAACAACCGAAGTGTCACTGTCAACCAGTAAGCGAGACAGCAGGTAAAGGGCATTTTGGCCACCCAGAGTGATCAAAATCTCGTCTGCCTTGGCGGTGATGCCGCGACGCGGCAACATCTTGGTGCGAATTTCCTCAATCAGGGCAGGGTGGTCCGCGTGGCCCTCATCCCCTTCACCCTCATCAATAATGCGAGTGCCCAGCGCCAGGCGGCTGGCCTCACGCCACTGGGCGGCGGGGTACAAAGAAGCATCGAAATGTCCGTCAATAAACGGGAAAGGGTAACGTTGCCAGTTGGCAGGCCAGTGGAATTGCTCTGCCTGGCGACTGTTGAGGCGGATGCGTTTTTACCAGCGTGAATCAAGCACTGCCTTGCCTGCAGGTTTGCCCTGGAAACCGACCCGGCCTTCAAGGATATGCGGACTCACAAACATGCCGCTGCGTTGCCGGCTTTCCAGAAAATCTTCCTCGATCAACTGGTCATAGGCCAGCACCACGGTATTGCGTGCTACGCCCAACTGCTCTGCGAGTTTACGCGTGGAAGGAAGTTTAGAGCCGGCCGGGAAGGTGCCATTCAATATTGCCTCAACCAGCTTCTGGCGAATCTGGCTTTGCAAATTCAGTTTGCTGTCAGGGTCGAGGAATATCAGGGCCAGGGTCACATCAGTTCTGCCAGTCAGCCGTGCTTGAGTATACGGGCTTTTTGCCGTTGCCAATCGCGGTCTTTCTGATCGGCCCGCTTGTCATGCGCCTTCTTGCCCTTGGCAGTGCCGATTTCAACTTTGACTTTGCCGGCAGACCAGTACAGGGCGGTGGGAATAACCGTGAAGCCCTTGCGATCTACCAGTCCGGTGATGCGGTCGATTTCGCGTCGATGCAGCAACAGTTTACGGGTGCGGGTGGGGTCCGGTGTGATGTGGGTGGAAACCGTGGGCAGGGGGTCAATACGACAGCCGAAAAGGAAAGCCTCGTTGTCTTTCAGCAAAACATAACTGTCAGCGAACTGCACCCGTGACTCGCGCAGGGATTTGACTTCCCAGCCTTGCAGGGAAAGGCCGGCCTCGATCCGCTCATCAATGTGATATTCGAATCGGGCACGCTTGTTGAGCGCGATAGTTTTGCTGCCTCTGGTGGTCTTTTTCTTCATCATTGCTTTCCTGATCAACAGCTATTTTACTGTGTGTGGTGCTAATCGTGTAAAATTTTCCCATGAAGATTGAGCGCACAGCATTGGTGGTTCACAGCGCGGATAAGATGTACCAGTTGGTACAGGATGTTGCGGCTTACCCGGAGTTTCTCAGTTGGTGTGTGGCGACAACTGTGCATGAGCAAACCGCTGAATGCCAGCGTGCGTCTTTGACCGTTTCGGTTGCCGGTGTAACGCAACAATTCACAACCATCAATTCCCTCCAGGCCGGCCAGTGTGTGGGCATGAAACTGCTGGAAGGGCCGTTCAGGGATTTGCGGGGCGAGTGGTCCTTCACCCAGTTTGGTGAGGATGGTTGCAAGGTCAGCCTGAGCCTGGACTTTGAGATGAGAAAAGGCCCGGTAGCCAACATCTTTGGTAAGGGTTTCGGCAAAATTGCAAACCGCCTGGTGGATGATTTTTGTAAGCGGGCCGACAAAGTGTACAGCCATGTCAGCAGTTAAGGCCGCAGCTACCATTCACGTGGAAGTCGTGTTTGCAACACCTGCCAGGCAGGCCCTGGTCGGGTTGGATATCACGCCGGGTTCAAGCATCGCCGATGCCATTGAACAATCCGGTATTGCCGCGCTGTTCAATGATTTTGATTTGGCCGCGGCCCCGGTCGGGGTTTTTGGTCAAAAAGCGACCAGGGAGCATACCTTGCGCGATGGTGACCGCGTTGAGATTTACCGACCACTTCTGGCCGATCCAAAAGAAGTCCGCAGGCAGCGGGCTTTGCAACAAGCCGGGGGATAAAGGCCGCTGTCAGTTATCTTCGAGCGGAACATCAACCGGCACGGTAATGCCAACAATCTTCAGGTCTTTTTCAATTTTATCAAGCATCGCACGAGCCTCGTTGAAGGTGTCATAGAGGCCGAAACGCACCTGGTGGCGGGTACCCAGCCCAGGTACAACCTGACGGGCATGTTTGGCGGTATAGCCCTTTTCCTCGAGCATTGCGGCAAAGTCCAGGGCTTCCTGGCGCGTATTGAATGCACCCAGTTGCAAGGTCCAGTTAATCACCCCGTCATCAGTAACCAGCGTCGACCTGCGGGCTTTGCTGTTGTCACCCATATCAGTTACGGCCGCTATGGTGCCGCCAAGCGCCTTGATATCACCACCTTTTGAATCACCGATCCCATCGGTTGCCACCAGCAGGTTGTTTTCAAAGGTCAAAGTCACCAGGCGCCGCACCGGATCGTTGCCGCGCCGGCTTAACAGCGAAATATAGTCCCAGCGGTCCTGATGGAAAGGGTCATGGATTGCCGGCGTGCCCAGCAGGTAAGCGACCTGCTTCTTGCTCATACCCAGGGTCACCTGGTCCAGATCATCCTGCTCATGGGCATTTCCCTGCTGTACGTTTTGCTTGTAGATGGGATTGCAGCCCGCGGTGATACCAACGACGGTCAGCAGGGCGATAAACAGGAACCTGGTCATGTTTTTCCTTCAGTGAAAGGCCGATTGGGAGCTTGCGGGCATTTCCGCCACGCTCCTGATAAAGATCAAGGCGGTGAATGATACAATAGTCAGCAGCCCTTAAAAACAGGGCAACAAAAATAATTTGATGTGAGGATAAAACAGTGCATGGTGGAGATCTCCGAAAAGTTGGCCTGAAAGTCACCCAGCCACGAAAAAGGATACTTGAGTTGCTGGAAGATGCGGGCACCAAGCATCTTTCAGCTGACGATGTGTATCGCGAATTAATGCAGTTGGGTGAGGACGTCGGGCTGGCAACAGTTTATCGTGTCCTGCACCAGTTTGAAGCGGCTGGCCTGGTGGTAAAACATAATTTTGAAGGCGGCCAGGCCTACTATGAGCTGGACTCCGGTGAGCACCATGACCACATGGTCTGCCTGGAAACCGGCAAGGTTACTGAATTCATCAACCAGGAAATCGAGGACCTGCAGGCAAAGATCGCTGCAGAACATGGTTACGAAATAATCGATCATAGCCTGGTGATCTATGTGCGTCCCAAATAGGCGGGCTTAGCAGCATCTAACAGCTCCAGCGCGTGGGCCCGGCTTTGCTTCGAAATCTTTCCGCTTAGCATACGCGCGATCTCGTCAATGCGGCCGGCGTTATCCAGAAGCCTGGTATCCACCAGCGTTGAAATCTCGCTGGACTCTTTGCGAACCTGCAGTTGATGTGTGGCACACACGGCAACCTGTGCCAGGTGAGTGACGCATAGTGCCTGGCCTTTTTGTGACAGGCGTTGCAGTAGCTCGCCGACTGAATTGGCAGTTTCGCCGCCAATACCGGCATCTACTTCATCAAAGATTTGCGTCACATGGTCGCTGCTCCCGGCAGCCGCCACCTTGATGGCCAGGCTGATTCTGGATAACTCTCCGCCCGATGCGATCTTATTCAGCGGGCCGGGTGCTGACCCGGGGTTCGCGCTGATATTGATTTGCAAATCATCATCACCCCGCAGCGAAGGGGTGCTGTCGGGCGTATGAGTAACCGCAAGCTCAAAGCTGCCACCTTCCATCCCCAGATCAGACATAAGCTGCATGACCTGGCCAGATAGCACAGCCGCGTGCCGTTTGCGTTGTGCATGTAAGTGACGGGCTGTGCGTCGATAAGCATTCAGTGTGTCTGCCAGTTCTTTGGCCAGTTCAGCGCGGCGCTGCTCCGCGCTTCCAGCCCGTTCGATACGGGTTGCCAGCCTGTCCCTGACTGCCTCTAACCCGTCCATGCGAACGCGGTGCTTGCGGGCCAGGTCACTCAGGTTACTCAGCCTGGCAGCGACCTCGTCAAACCGTGACGGATCCAGATCTACGCGCTCACGTGCTGCGTGCAGTGCAACCAGCGCTTCGCCACAATTGACAGTGGCTTCCTGCAACATTTGACAAGCATCGGAAATATCGTTGTCCAACGCGGTAAACTCCTGCAGTTGCCCCAACGTAATGGCCAGCCCTGCATTGACACCTGGCACCGCTGCAGCCGTCTCCGGCTCCAGCCGGTCAATGGCACGGGTAAGCGTTTCCTGTAAATCTCCGCCGGCGGCCAGGCGATCATGTTCTGTTTGCAGGCGGGCAACCGCATCAGCCGCCAGCACATGTTGCTGCAGTTCCTCCAACTGAAAATTCAGGAATTCCAGATCGGCAGCCGAAATCGCCGTATCAGCATCAAGGGCATTCAATTCATCACTCAGGTCTTTCCACACATAAAAAGCAGTTTCGACAGCTTTGATCTCGTCGGCAAAACTGCCACTGCTCTCCAGCAGCCTGAACTGCTCAGCTGGCTGCACCAGTCGTAGGTGTTCATTCTGACCATGTATCTCAACCAGCAGATTGCCAAGTGTTTGTAACTGCGCAACCGTTACCGGTGAACCGTTAACGAAAGCGCGTGAACGCCCGCTGCTGTTGATCGTCCTCCGCAGCAGGCATTGCACACCTGCAGACAGTTCAGATGTCTGCAGCCAGTCCTGTACAGCGGCATTGTTCTCGATTGAAAACTCGGCTGTCAGTTCAGCCCGCTCCGCCCCCGGTCGGACCCAGCCACTATCCGAACGGTCTCCCAGCAGCAGGCCCAGCGCATCGACCAATATGGATTTCCCCGCGCCAGTTTCTCCGGTGATCGCAGTAAACCCCTGACGGAATTCCAGCTCGAGTTCCGGCACGATGGCAAAGTTGCTGATATGCAGATGACTTAGCATGGCGTAAGTATCGCTGCTTGAATCGCCGTTGCCAATCCCCATATCAGGGCGTGACAGTAATGTGGACAGGAATGTCGTCCACAATCCAGGAGCAATGACAGTGACAGAGCATAAAAATGACAACCAGTACCCGACTGACGGCAGTGAAGATGAATCAACGGTGGGGTTGGCAGAGCAGGGTGGAGAACCTGAAGCAGAAGAGGCTTCAGACGACCCTTTTGAGATACTCAAGAACGAATTGAGCCAGGCACAACAGGAAGCCGCTGATGCCAAACAGGCCATGTTGCTGATGCAGGCGGATATGGAAAACCTGCGCAAGCGGTTGATGCGGGAGCATGAGAAGTCCCGCCGCCGCACCCTAGAACGTTTCATGGGTGATCTGCTGCCGGTACGTGACAGCCTTGAGCGCGGCCTTGAGGCCGCAGCGGACCAGGCAGCCACGGTCGAGGCGCTGCGGGAAGGTAAGCAGCTGATCATGAAAATGTTGATCAAGGTTATGGGCGACCACGGCCTGCAGACCATTGATCCGGTCGGCGAAGCTTTTGATCCTGAAAAACATGAAGCCATGACCATGTTGCCTTCGGCCGAGCATGCAGAAAATACGGTGATAGATGTGCTCGAGAAAGGCTACCAGTTGCATGAACGGCTGATCAGGCCGGCAAAAGTTGTGGTCTCACGCAAACCCTGAACCGGTTTTACCAGCGTTGAAAACAGCGCTTGCGACCCCATGTTTCAGAACATCAAATTATCAGTATTTATTTTGGAGAATTTAAATGGCTAAGATCATAGGTATCGATCTGGGAACCACCAACAGCTGCGTTGCGGTGATGGAGGGTGGTGAGCCCCGGGTTATTGAAAATGCAGAGGGTGACCGTACAACGCCTTCTATCGTCGCTTTTACCAAAGACGGCGAAGTGCTGGTGGGCCAGTCGGCCAAACGCCAGGCGGTTACCAACCCGACCAACACGCTGTTTGCTATCAAGCGTCTGATTGGACGCAAGTTCAGTGAAGATGTTGTGCAGAAGGACATGGACCTGGTGCCTTACACCATTGTCAAAGCAGACAATGGCGATGCATGGGTCGAGGCCGGTGGCAAGAAAATGGCGCCGCCGGAGATTTCTGCCCGTGTGTTAATGAAAATGAAAAAGACGGCCGAAGACTATCTGGGTGAAGAAGTCGCTGAAGCTGTTATCACCGTACCGGCCTACTTCAACAACCACCAGCGCCAGGCAACCGAAGATGCAGGCAAAATTGCCGGCTTGAAGGTCCGCCGGGTTATTTCTGAACCGACAGCTGCCGCGCTGGCTTTTGGCGTCGACAAGAAAGGTGGCGAGCGCAAGGTTGCTGTATATGACCTCGGTGGCGGTACTTTTGACGTATCCATTATCGAGATTGCAGATGTCGATGGTGAACACCAGATCGAAGTGTTGTCGACTTCCGGTGACACCTTCCTCGGTGGTGAGGATTTTGACAAGCGGGTTATCGACTACCTGGTCTCTGAGTTCAAGAAAGACCAGGGCGTTGACCTGCGCAATGATCCGCTTGCTTTGCAACGCCTCAAAGAGGGTGCAGAACGGGCCAAGATCGAATTGTCCACCGCTGAGCAGACTGAGATCAACCTGCCGTATATCACAGCTGATGCCAGCGGACCAAAGCACCTGAACATCAAGCTGACCCGCGCCAAACTGGAGTCACTGGTTGAGGATCTGGTTAAAAAGACCATTGGTCCCTGTCGCACTGCGCTGGATGATGCCGGCCTGAAAATCAGCGAAATCGCTGATGTGATTCTGGTCGGTGGACAGACCCGTATGCCGATGGTGGCAGCGGCTGTAACGGAGTTGTTTGGCCAGGCACCGCGCCGGGACATCAACCCGGATGAGGCGGTCGCTCTCGGTGCTGCGGTACAGGGTGGCGTATTGTCAGGTGAAGTCAAAGATGTGCTGTTGCTGGACGTGACCCCGCTGTCCCTTGGTATTGAAACCATGGGCGGAGTGATGACCAAGCTTATTGAGAAGAACACCACGATCCCGACCAAGGCATCACAGATTTTCTCAACCGCAGAAGATAACCAGACCGCGGTGACGGTACATGTGCTGCAGGGCGAGCGTGAAATTGCCAGCGCCAACAAGTCTCTCGCAAGGTTTGACCTGGCAGGAATTGCCCCGGCTATGCGCGGTATGCCGCAGATCGAGGTGACCTTTGATATCGATGCCAACGCTATCATGCACGTCAGTGCCAAAGACAGTGCGACCGGCAAAGAGCAACGGATCGAGATCAAGTCCGGTTCCGGTTTGTCGGAAGAAGAGATCGATAAAATGGTGGAAGATGCTGAAGCACATGCTGAGGAGGATCGTAAGTTCCACGAAACGGTCACTGCTCGCAACAATGCAGATGCAATGGTGCACGCAACCCGGTCCAGCCTGAAGGAATTGGGTGACAAAATCGGCGATGACGAGCGCAAGAATATCGAAACCGCGATCGAAGGCGTTGAGGCGGCCATGAAGGAAGACGACAAGGACGCCATTGAGGCGGCCACCACCAAGCTGACTGAAGCCTCACAGGTTATCTATGAGAAGGCGGCAGCAGAAGCGCAGGCCGGTGCAGAAGGTGCTGAGCCTTCAGCTGAAGCTGCTACCGATGATGTGGTCGATGCTGAGTTTGAAGAAGTCGACGAGCGTAAAGACGAAGACAAGTAATCCATTTTCCTCAGCTTAAAGTACCCACTAACCCCGGCACCCGCCGGGGTTTTTTTTGCATCTAATATGGCTAAAGTGATGATCTGCGCTTGAATTAACCACTGCCAGACCGCAAATCTGCTGCAGACCGAAAAGCAGTTAGACAGACAATAAATATGGCAAAACGCGATTACTACGAAGTGCTTGGTGTGCAACGCAATGCTGATGAGCCCACGCTGAAGAAAGCCTATCGAAAACTGGCGATGAAGCACCATCCGGACCGCAATCCGGATGATGCTGATGCACAGGAGCACTTCAAAGAAGCTCAGGAAGCCTACGAGGTTCTCAAAGACCAGCGTAAACGCGCGGCCTACGACCAGTTCGGCCATGCAGCTACCAATCCGGGCGCACGTGGCCCGGCGGGCTTCGAAGGCGATGTTGGCGATATCTTTGGCGATATCTTCGGTGACATTTTTGGTGGCCGGGGTGGGCGCGGCAGGCCGCAGCAGCAACGTGGTTCAGATCTGCGTTTCTCAATGGACCTTGACCTTGAAGAAGCAGTGGCCGGCATCACCCGAGAAATCCGTATCCCCACACTTGGCCAGTGCAAGAGCTGTGATGGCAGTGGTGCGGAGGATGGTGAAAAGACATCGTGCACTACCTGTGGTGGAATTGGTCAGGTACGTATGCAGCAGGGGATTTTCTCGGTGCAACAGACTTGCCCGGCCTGCAAGGGCGTGGGGCAGGTCATCAAAAACCCATGCACTTCCTGCCATGGCCAGGGCAGGGTGCGTGAAACCAGGATGCTGTCGGTAAAAATTCCGGCGGGTGTCGACAATGGGGATCGCATCAGGCTGGCCGGTGAAGGTGAGGCCGGCATGGCCGGTGCGCCGACAGGCGATTTATACGTGGAAGTACGCGTCAGACCGCATCGGCTGTTCGAGCGTGACGGCAATGACCTGTATTGCGAGGTACCCATCCATTTCACCACAGCAGCCTTGGGTGGAGAACTGGAAATACCGACACTGAACGGTCAGGTTAAGCTTAAAATACCGAATGAAACCCAGACCGGGCGCGTATTCCGGCTCAAGGGCAAGGGTGTCAAGTCAGTTCGCAGTCACCGTCAGGGTGACCTGATGTGCAAAACAGTGATCGAGACGCCGGTCAGGCTTTCGAAGGAACAAAAAGCGCTGCTGGCGCAGTTCCAGGACTCCTACGAACAGAGCAATACCGAGCACAACCCAAAATCCAGTTCGTGGCTGGATGGTGTAAAAGATTTTTTTGACCGGATGACATCTTGATTCGAACCCTCATACATGGCGCAGGCCGCATGGCAAGAGAGGTTCTGGTGCAGTTGCAGGAAACCGGCGGTTTCAGATTGATTGGAGTGGTTGCAAGAACACAGCCTGGCGATGTGGATGCGCAGTGGTACCCCTCACTGGAAGCTTGCAAAGCGGATGTTGACCTGTTGATCGACTTCACGCTGCCTGGCGGCACCCGGATGGCTGCAGAATGGTGTGCGGACAATGGTGTGGCCTTGCTCAGTGGTACAACCGGCTTGTCTCCGGAGGATAGCGAAGCACTCACGAGAGCGGCTGCAAAAGTGCCGGTATTGTGGGCACCCAACCTGAGTTACGGCGTGGCATTGATGACGGCACTGGTGCGCCAGGCAGCCGCCACGCTGGGTGTCTCAGCCAATGTTTCAATTGCCGATATACACCACCAGCATAAGATCGACACGCCCTCTGGTACCGCCCTGGCGCTGGGTGTGGCCGTGACAGAAGGGCTCGCGCAAAACCGGCCAGCAGACGACGCTTACAAGTTGGCGTATTCCAGCGTTCGCGAAGGTGAAGTGGTCGGCGAACACACAGTTCGTTTCGAACTGCCCAGCGAAGTGATCGAGCTACGTCATCAGGCGCTTGATCGTGCGGTATTTGCCAAAGGCGCACTTAAAGCCGGTGCATGGCTGGTTGAACAGCCAACGGGTAACTACAGCACTTCAGAATGGTTGGGTTTAGGGCCTTGAGCGGCGAAATTTGTTAGACAGGTGAAGCCCGTTCCATTAGAATCCTATAGCTTAGAACATAATTTAAAACGACCCAATCTAAGCGGGAATAGCTGAGTACAGCGTTCCCGTTTTGTGCATCCGGAGGTAGGGATTTGATACAGCGGGCAGTGCTGGCACTCCAAGACGGCAGTGTGTTTCATGGCCAAAGCATTGGTGCTGTCGGCGATACAAGCGGTGAAGTTGTATTCAACACTTCGATGACCGGTTACCAGGAAATCCTGACCGATCCCTCCTATGCGAAGCAGATCGTCACCCTGACGTTTCCACACATCGGCAACACCGGCTGTAATGCTGTTGACGAGGAGTCCGGCCAGCCAATGGCCGCCGGCCTGATCGTGCGCGATGCACCCTTGTTGTACAGCAACTGGCGCAGTAACGAGTCGCTACGGGACTACCTGCAGCGTCACGGCATTGTTGCGATTGCAGATATCGACACCCGCAAACTGACCCGTATATTGCGGGAAAAGGGTGCACAGGGCGGTTGCATCATGGCCGGTGCAGACGTGGATGCCGATTTGGCGCTGAAGAAAGCGCGGGAGTTTCCTGGTATGCAGGGCCAGGATCTTGCCCGTGTGGTTACCACTGAAACCACCTACCAGTGGCGTGAAGGCAGTTATGACCTTGATGCACAGTCCTGGGGTGCAGGCGGTGAAACCTTCCATGTTGTGGCCTATGACTTCGGCAT
>JAJRUM010000025.1 GCA_024277815.1 Gammaproteobacteria bacterium | reverse complement strand
GATACAATACACCCATACTTCAAACTGGATTCAACCATGCCCGTTGATGGAAAACTGCTCGAAATTCTTTGCTGCCCGGTTAGTAAAAGCCCGCTAACGGTTCTTGGTGCCGACAAACTGGAAAAACTGAACACTGCAATCGCCCAGGGTGAGGTTTTATATGTGGGTGGTGAAAAAGTCACCGAACCACTGCGGGAAGCATTGATCACAGCAGACCATAAGGTCATTTACCCGGTGCAGGACAACATTCCTGTTTTACTGGAAGAAAACGGCATTGGCACTACACAGCTTACTGACTTCCAGCCAGTTTGATCAGCCCAGTAACTTGCCGGGATTCATAATCTTGTACGGGTCGAACACGGCCTTGATGGCCCGCATCCGATCAATATCAACCTCTGAACGACTATAGCCAAGATAAGCCTGCTTGAGCAGGCCAATACCGTGTTCAGCTGAAATGCTGCCCTGGTACTCCCGGGTAAGTGCAAATATCTCCGGATTGACTTGCCCGCAGGCCGATTCGAATGCCTCGACTGTCATCTCTTCGGGTTTGAGGATATTCATGTGCAGGTTGCCATCACCGATATGGCCATACCACAGCACCTCAAAATTCGGGTAGTGAGTTTTGACCAGCCTGTCCAGCCCGTCAAGGTATGCAGGCACAGCAGAAACTCTTACTGACAAATCGTTTTTATAGGGTGTGAAGGGCGTAATTGCCTCTGATATTCCTTCCCGGTAACGCCATAAATCTGCGGCCTGCGCTTCACTTTGACTCATCACACCATCAACGACTGTGCCATCGTCCAGGCATTGTTCAAAACACTGTAAGCCAAGCTCTTCCTGCTGCTCATTGGCAGATTCGAACTCGAGCAAGGCATAAAAGGGGCTGTCGGCATCCATTGGAGCAGGCAGATTATGCCCCTGCCTTACCTGGCGAAGCGCATTGTCAGATAAAAACTCAAATGCCGTCAGTGTCAGTGCGTCATTAAAGCTACGGAAGACCTGCATCATTGCTTCGAGGCCGGTAACAGCGAGCAACATCACCCGGGAGGGTGGCGGGATATCTGTCAGGCGTAACGTGGCTTCCACAACCAGGCCTAAAGTACCTTCGCTACCAATGAAGAGATGCCTGAAATCATACCCGCTGGCATTCTTCACCAGGCCTGAATTGCATTCAATCAGCTCGCCCCGGCCATCAATGACCTTCAGCCCCGCAACCCAATCGCGTGTCAGTCCGTAGCGCAACACACGGATTCCCCCGGCGTTGGTCGCGATGTTGCCACCTATTTGCGATGAACCCTCGGCGGCAAAACTGATCGGGTAGTACAGATTCTGCTGCAGCGCATACTCTTGCACTGTTTGTGTCACGACTCCGGGCTCCACGGTCAGGCTTCGATCCACCGCATTGAAATCCAGTATTCGGCGCATGCGGTCGAATGAGACCACCAACTCACCTGCACCCGCAATCGCCCCACCACTCAGGCCGGTTCGCCCCCCGGATGGCACCAGCGGAAAATGAAGTTCAGCGGCCACACCAACCAGCTTCGCAACCTGTTCAATGGAACGGGGAAACACCACAGCAGCCGGCCTGGGTTTACGAAACCGGGTCCAGTCACAACCATGGGTCTCCAACAGTGCTGGATCGATGCTGACTTCGAGGTCACTGCATCGCTCTTTCAGTATCCTGATTAATTCACTTTTGTGGACCACGGGTATCCCCAATTTACGGTTGCTATCGAAGTTTTCTGGCGCGACAATGCAGGCTTAATCTTACGATAAATTGATGGTCAGGGCACATGGACAATTCAGAACGCAACCACTCACTCCGGAAGGACAAAATCAAGTTTCTCCTGCTTGAGGGTATACACCCGCGGGCGAGGGCTGAGATTGAAAGAGCCGGGTACTTAAATATTGTTGAGCAGAGCGGTGCACTGACCCCGGAGGACCTGCACAAAGCGCTGAAAGGTGTGCATTTTGTTGGCCTTCGGTCACGCACACAACTGAATGCGGCCGCCATTGATACCGCGGATCGCCTGACAGCTATTGGCTGCTTTTGCATTGGTACCAACCAGGTTGATCTGCAACGCGCCGCACTTACCGGCACGCCTGTATTCAATGCCCCGTTTGCCAACACGCGCAGTGTTGCCGAACTGTCACTGGCAGAAATCATCATGTTAATGCGCGGCATACCACAGAAGAATGCCGCCGCTCACCGCGGCCAATGGCTCAAGTCTGCCAGTGGCTCCAGGGAAATACGTGGCAAGACACTGGGAATTGTCGGTTATGGACATATTGGTTCACAACTGGGGATCATCGCTGAAAGCATGGGCATGCGGGTAATATTTCAGGATGTTGAAAGCAAACTGCCACTGGGAAATGCAGAACCAAGAGCCGACCTCAAATCCCTGCTCAAAGAGGCACATGTTGTCTCTCTGCACGTGCCGGACACAACTGAGACGCGCAACCTCATGTCGGCCAGTGCCATCAGCGATATGCGTGAAGGCAGCTTTCTGATCAACGCATCGCGCGGCACCGTGGTGGATATTGAGGCGCTCAGCGAGGCCCTGAAGTCAGGCCGCGTTGCCGGCGCGGCGATTGATGTATTTCCACTGGAACCGAAATCCAATGATGATCGATTTGTGTCACCCCTTGTCGGGCTGGACAATGTTCTGATCACACCACACATCGGTGGCAGCACACTCGAGGCACAGGAAAATATTGCCGTCGAAGTTGCCAGCAAACTGGTTCGTTACAGTGACAATGGCACAACACGATCTGCGGTCAATTTCCCACAGGTTTCGCTGCCGGACCACGGCGACACCCGCCGTATCATGCACATTCATCGCAATGAGCCCGGTGTTCTGCAAAGCATCAACCAGGTGTTTTTTGACAACCAGGTCAATATTGCCGCCCAGTATCTGCAAACCGCCGGCGACATTGGCTACGTGGTGATGGATGTTGAATCGGATAAAGCATCTGCCTTGATGCAGGGCATCGCAAAGATACCTGCCACCATCCGGACCCGGATACTGCAGTAACCCGGACCCGCCACCACTACCTCCACAGGCAACCTTATAGTAAGGTTGCCTGCATACTTGGCAATGGATACTGAACCCGTGAAAGATGTAGTGAGACCAAAACAGCCCCCGGCTTTGTTCAACTTGCTTATACCGGGCCTTGCCTTGCTTTGTGCACTGCTTTTTGCCACACCCTCCGTTGCGAAAAAAGATAACAAACCACAAAAACTGTTCAGCGACAGCAGCGAATGGAGCGTCACACTGACAGGTCCCTGGCACAAAATAGAGAGCCGGTCGTCGAAAGATGCGCGCTATCCGGCACAACTGACTTACCCGCGGGACAATGGCGAGCAAGTTACGATTGATATTGAAGTCGCACCACGCGCGCTAACCCGTCGCCGGATATGTGACTTTCCCCCATTGAAGATCTACTTTGACAAGCAGGAAATGAAAGGTACCGAAATGCGGGGCAACAAATCCCTGAAGCTGGTGACCTACTGCGATACCAATAAAAAGTATGAGCAGTATTACATCAAGGAGTTTCTGACATACCGGATTTATAACCTGATTACCGAATACAGTTTCAGGGTAAAGCCCCTGATGGTGGACTACAAAGACAGCGAAAGAAACTGGAAGCCGGTAACACGTTTCAGTTTCCTGATCGAAGACGCGGATGAAGTGGCAGACCGCAACGACCTTAAAAAACTCACCATTGGCAAGGTTCCACCGGCTGAACTACACGCCGTTGAAACCAGTAATTTTGCACTGTTTCAGTACATGATCGGCAACCTTGACTGGGCAGCCACGGGCGGTCCCGACAAAGATAAATGCTGTCACAACGCCAAGATCATTGGTACGGGCGTTGACGATGTCCCGAAATATGTGATCCCTTACGATTTTGATTCCACCGGACTGGTTAACGCCCATTACGCCGCTCCACCGGATAAGCTTGGCGTGCGGACCGTGCGCGAACGGCTCTACCGTGGTTTTTGTGCACAGAACGAAACGCTGCCCCAGTCTGCTGACCTTTTCAGGCAGAAGAGACCGGAAATCATGGCATTGTTCGAAGAAAATACGCACCTGACCAATTCAAGCCGCAAAAGGGCCATCAGGTATCTCGAAGCCTTTTACGAAATACTTGATGACCCTGAGATGTTCAAGCGGGAAATTACTGACAAGTGCCGGGGCTAACAGCAACCGGCGTGGCCGCCTGGTCATCTTGCTCACCCGCAGGCTCACCATCGGCAGGCAGGCTGCTTGCCTCTACCGGAGGCGCCAACAGTGCTGCCAGACGCTTTTTGATCAAACCATTGTTTGCGTCTGCTTCGATCACCGCACGCAGGTAATCTTCACGACCGCTGTTTTCTGCCGGCAATGGGATTCTGCGCTCGCCGTAAATCGCGACAGCGCCCTCTGCACTTAGCTCCAGCACCCCCTTGTGCGAGCCATAGTACGCCGCAATGCCGGTGTCATTGACAATCACCCGCTGATCAAAGCGCGGCCATACCGCCCCACCTGTCGGCGTATGGCCCACGACGATGCGTTTGGCACCATAGCGCTTGAGAATGTTATCCAGTGTCTGACTGTAGACGCCTTCTTCCTCATCCTCCATCGCCAGACCTCTGTACCACAACGGGCCAAGCGGGTCATCGACGATGGTTGTGAGTACCGCCGGATCATAATTCTCCAACGCATCCATCACCTGCCGGGTCAATGATTGCAGGCTGAACTTACAGTACTTGGCACTGATGCCACCATGCAGGAATATGCTGTCATTGATCTGGATAGCCACCGGGTTTTCCCTGACCCAATCGCCGTATTCACCACCAAAACGCCAGGCAATCCGGTGTTCCACCCAGCCGAGTGGAACACGCTGCTCCCACTCTTTGCGATAGGCATCAAGATCCAGCGTTTCGAATTCCGGTGTATTGGCACGCATCCAGTCAAGCTGCCGCTGCCACTGCATATCCTGGTAGCGCCCGGATTTACTGGTTTGAAATGCTTCAAACTCACCGGCGGTCACATAGCGAAGGTCACCCGTCACGTTCATGGCTTCATGATTACCTACCAGCAGGTGGACGTAACCACCCTTTTTCTTTGCCTGTTTGGCCAATTTGACCAGGTGATCGATGATTCTGCGACTGTCATCCCCACGATCAGGAATGTCACCGGTCTGGACCAGGTGCGTCTTGCCGCCACTCCATTTATTGTGCTTGTTTATCAAACCTGCAGATCGCATGACAGCAAGGTATTGCTCCCAGTCACCGTGCAGATCCCCAATGGCAATTACCCGCTCGACACCAGTCCAGTGGTAATCATCAAGTTTCTCTGGTTGCGCCAACACGCTGGTGGGCACCAGCAATAACATGGCTAAAAACAGCATGTTAAAGCTTTTGGAAAACTTCCGGGTCATAGACATCTTCTGGCTAACCTCCATTCAATCAAATATACCGGTATCTTTCTGTTGGGCTTTCTGGCGTTCTTTTGCCCGCGGACTGTGGCGCATGTAATGTTTGGCATCATCCCTGCCGCCATAGTTCAATTCCCATAAAATCAGGAATGTGTAATTAAAAATAGCCGTCATAACGGCCGCCACCAGCAACATTCCGACACCACAGGCCAGACCAACACCCACCGCCATGAATATGAACAATGAATCCGCAGTGCTTTTTAATGCATAACGATAGCGAACACCGGCAACGACACCCGCAAGACTGAATGCCAGGGCCAGGCTGTTGTGCACAATCAGGACAATGCCTGTAACTGCAATTGGCAGTATCAGGATCGTCTCAAGCAGGGACTGGTCCATCTTTGACTCACTGCGAATGGCCAGATAGGTCCACGAGACGGGTACCATAAGAGCAACTGCGCCGACGATAGCCATCACCAGCCACAGCAAACCGCCGACCTCATCCGTCACGCTTGAGGCGTGAATGACAATTCCACCAAGATCGTTAGCGCCGCTATCACTATTTCCAATCAACTGCTCAACCACACCCAGCGGAACGTAGCGGTGCAGGTCAGGAACCAACTGGTACCCCCCCCAGATCAGCAGGGCAAGGATTCCATAAAACAGATTCAGGCGCAGAAACAACCTCACGATTTCGTCCAGTGCCAGCCTGTGCCGCTGGAATAACGCGGTGGTGAAGTTCCGGCCTGTCCAGGCCTGGTCGGCTGTAAAATTTCTTTTTCGTTGGCTGGCAAATCGTTCTCCCCATGCGTCATTACTGGTTACGCTTCGCGCAAGAATAACTTTTTTACCGGCCCTTGACGAATTGCAGCACCAATGCCTGCAGCAAAAATCGCCACATCACAACTCAAAGTTCTCTAAAATAGCTAGCCAGCTATACTGGCTTGGTATTAAATCCTGAGACAACCTCAACACCGGAGACGGCAATGAACATTGAAATCAACAACATAAAAATCGGGCTGGCACTGGTGCTGCTCAGCCTGGCCTTCGGCATAGCGATGGGGGTTTCCTTTGGTGCTAACGAGGAAGGCTACAAAACCAGCATTGCGGCCGGCATTGCGGCCAACCCGACCATGCACGATGAAAAAAGTGCGGGCAAAATATGGCGTTTCGCACAACGGGCCCATTTCCATGCAACCGGCATTTCATCTTTTGCCCTTGGCCTGGTGATACTGACCATGTTTACCAGTATGCGCGCATCCATGCAGCAGCTGACTTCGGTATTGATCGGACTGAGCGGTGCCTACCCACTGGCCTGGTACAGCATTTACCTGCTCGCACCTTCAATAGGACGTGAGGCCGCACACGAACATCTGATCGCGAAACTGCTCACCCTGCTCGGCGTGGGCGGACTGGTGCTGGGTATCGCCCTGCTGGTCGGGAATATATTCCTTGGCATGTTCAGGAAACGCTGACTGCTAATAATCAACCGGGCTGGTCAATCGGTGGGAGCAGTCTTGCCCGTATAACACCTTCGGCCTTGTTAATAGCGGTCATGACACCCGTATCGCGAGCTTCAACATCAATGATGCTGTAGGCGAAATCTCCACGGCTGAGGTTCACCATGTCAATAACATTGATATTGTGATCAGCCAATACAGATAAGACAGTACCAAGCACTTTCGGAATATTCTCATTGCAGAATGTTATTCGATAACCCCCATTCCTCGCCATGCAGGTGTCGGGGTAATTGACTGAATTGCGAACATTGCCGTTTTCCAGAAAATCCTTGAGTTGCTCCGCCGCCATGACAGCACAGTTTTCCTCGGCCTCCCGGGTACTGGCACCGATATGAGGCAGCAGCAAAGCATCCTTACGGCCCAGCAACTCCGGGTGCGGGAAATCACTGATGTAAGCTGCCATCTTGCCACTATCAAGTGTCGCAATTACTGCAGGCAAGTCTACGATTTCATCTCTGGCAAAATTTAACAGGCGCACACCTGGCTTGCAGCGCTCAAGGACTTCTGCGTTGATAAGACCCTGTGTCTGGGGCATTGCCGGCACATGCAGGGTGATGAAATCTGACCTGCTGACCAGTGCCTGCAGGCTATCAACCTTCTGGACCCGACTGGACAACCGCCAGGCTGCCTCTATGGATATCGCCGGATCATAACCAGCCACTTGCATGCCCAGTTCCAGCGCCATGTTAGCGACCATGGCACCAATCGCACCCAGGCCAACCACGCCCAGTGTCATCCCACTAATCTCTGCGCCGGCAAAATGCTTTTTATTCTGCTCCAGAATTTTGTGCATCTCCGCGCTGTTGTTGATCTCGCCCAGGGACTGCACATAGTTCATGCCACCAAAGATATCCCGCGAGCCCAGCAACAAAGCCGCAGCCACCAACTCTTTGACCGCGTTGGCATTGGCACCCGGTGTATTGAATACAACGATCCCGCGCTGCGCATATTCGTCCACCGGAATGTTGTTCACGCCAGCACCGGCACGGGCGACGGCAATGACGCTTTCGTCAATGCTTTCATTGTGCAATTTTTGGCTGCGAAGCATCAATGCGTCAGCGGGCGATTCCTCGGGGCCCACCTGGTAGCGATCAGCTGTGAAGCGGTCAAGGCCCTTCGCAGCGAGGCTGTTAAATGTTCGGATTTTATACATTCTAATGATCTGTCAGTGGCTACCT
Source organism: Gammaproteobacteria bacterium (assembly GCA_024277815.1). Taxonomy (GTDB): domain Bacteria; phylum Pseudomonadota; class Gammaproteobacteria; order Xanthomonadales; family SZUA-36; genus SZUA-36. Next base: position 3,578 of record JAJRUM010000025.1, on the reverse strand, counting down.
GCATGGGGCAGGTCTGTTAGCGAATTGTACTTCAATATCGGCAGCGGTTGCGTTGTCATTTTCGGATTTATGCTCAATTACACCAGCATTTGGAGTATATTTGTGACACGGAGCGCAGGTTGCTCACTTTGTGGCTAATATCGGAGTAGGTTTTATGAAATCCAGGATCTTTTTTGCTTTGTTGCTCGCACTTTCACTGGGGTTAGCGACCAACGTCGCAATGGCGAAAGGAAAGCCACCGCAGACAACTGTTGAGGGTCTTGAGCGGGTAAAAGATGCCAAACTGGCCCTGGTTTACAAAGATCCGGGGGCGGACCTGAGCCAATATCGGCGAATTTACCTGGTAGATACCTATGTTGCTTTTAAGAAGAACTGGTTGCGGGACCAGAATCAGTCGGCGTTACACAAAATCTCCAGCAAAGACATGGATAAAATGAAGGCCGAACTGGCGGGGCTGTTCCGAGACGTCTTCACCCGGGTTCTGGAGGAAGGCGGTTATGAACTTGTCTCCGAGCGGGGCGAAGATGTCCTTATCATCAAACCTGCCATTATCAACCTGGATTTTACAGCACCCCGCAACATGTCCAGTGGCGAACGCTGGACATTCTCCGAAAGCAGGGGCGAAATGACCCTCTACCTGGAGTTATATGATTCGGTCACAGACGCCCTGATCGCCAAGGCCATGGATAACCAGAAAGACCGGGAAACCGGCTACTTCCAATGGCAAACGACGGTCAGAAACCGGGCTGCCGCCAACCGTATCCTGGAAGACTGGGCCAATGTGCTCAAAGATGGTCTGGACAAGGCACGGGACAAATCTGACAACTAGATATTTTCAATCAACAGGGTCTGGCGCAGCCGTGCAATATGGGCCGGGCCAACCTCGCAGCAACCACCGATGATCCGGGCACCGGCCGCAACCCATGCGGCCGCATGTGCTGCGTACGCTGTGGGTGTTACATCAGTCCTTGACGGCGGAATGGATGCATCACCATGGTAATCCCATTTGTCCGGTATTGGCGTGAAAGCATTCGCATAGGCACCCACAGGAATGTCACTGAGTGCAACCAATTCTGACAGGACTTTGCCAATCGCTTCCGGCGGTGAACAATTCAGCAGTACGGCACTGACACCCGAACCATCAATATCCTGCCAGGCTTCAGCAATGGGCTCGCCGCTTCGAAGCCGGGCCGCACCGGTGTCTTCAATTGACCATGACAACCAGACCGGTTTACCGGTCGACAGCGCGGCCGCAACGGCAGCACGGGATTCCAGCCTGCACGACAAGGTCTCACAAATAAACAGGTCGACACCGGGCGCAAGAAACTCCGCCTGTTCACGATATAAGGCCTCTGTTTCGGCATAGCTGCCCACCAGATCGGGACGGTAGCTGCCATACTGAGGACCCATCGAGCCTGCAATCAACACGGGTTCACCACACTCGTCCCGCGCACGCCGGGCAAGTTGAGCAGCCAGCCGGTTCATTTCTCCCAGGCGGTCAGCCAGTCCTTCGGGTTCAAAATTATTGCGGATACACGAGTACGAATTGGTGGTGATAATATTGGCGCCCGCACGAATATAGTCCTGGTGGATGGCCTGCACGGCATCGGGCGCATCAAACAAGGCCTTGGCCGACCACAATACCCCCTGGCCGGAAGCCTTGCGGTTGATCAGTTCCTGACCCATGCTGCCATCCAGCAATATCAGGCCATCAGGCAGTCCCGCAGGCATCACAGAGGATTGCTTGTCGCCGGCAGGCACGGCTTCAGTTAAACAACACGAAGGGGATCACGTCTACGACATCGCCATGGCTGATATCCTGATCGGAATGCTGCACTACCATGCCGTCACCCCAGCAAGTCGAGTACAAGGCCCCGCTGCTTTGTTGTGGAAATGCCTCTACCCCGTCCACACCCGATCTGACCCGAAGATAGACCTCACGGCCACAGCTCTTTTGGCTGAACAATGCCGTTTGCCGGAGCGGCACGATATCGTGGTGTTCAATACCCTGACAGTTGAAAAGAAATGGCCGGGCAATCACCAGGATCGTGACCAGCGCAGATACCGGGTTGCCGGGCAAGCCGAGAAAGGGTGTGCCCTGAACATCACCAAAGGCAAACGGTTTACCCGGTTTGATAGCAACCCGCCACAAATCCAGCCGGCCCAGTGATTCAACCACGGCTTTGACATGGTCCTCTTCACCGACTGATACCCCACCGGTAGTTACAATGGCATCTGCCTGCTGGCTGGCTTGCAGCATTACCTCGCTGAGCATCTGCGGATCGTCCAGAGTTATACCAAAGTCCACCACCTCAAAACCCCACTTGCTGAGCAGCGCATCGAGCATATAGTGGTTTGAATTGTAAATCTGGCCTGGCTGGATCTGCTCGCCAGGCTCAACCAGTTCTGACCCGGTAGAAACCAGCGCAACTTTCAGGCGCTGCCAGACATCAATTTTGGCAAAGCCGAGCGAGGCCACCAGGCCAATGTCCTGGGGACGCAGGCGCTGACCGGCACGCAATACGACAGCACCACGCTCGATATCCTGGCCCCTGGGCCGGATATTGCCACCCGCCGGACGGATTTTCTCTATCCGTACACCGTGGCCATCATCCGCACAGTGCTCCTGCATAATCACCACATCCGCACCCAGAGGGATTTCTGCGCCGGTAAATATTCGCGCCACCGTACCTGCCTGTAACGGCTCTGGGGGTGTTCCCGCGATAATGCGCTGGCTGATTTCCAAAATATGATCAGGACCTTGCCAGTCTTCCCGGCGTAAAGCATACCCATCCATAGCACTGTTATCCGCAGGCGGCACATTGATACCAGCGACAATGTCGGCGGCCAGCACCCGGCCGGCGCAGTCTTTCAAACCACAGGTTTCAGCAGCAACCCTCACACCGCTGTCTTCACATAACCGGGAGACTGCTTCGGCAACGCTGATCATGCTCATCTCAGGTGTGCACCTGAGCGCGTCTGGGCAGCGAAATTACATGGCCTGTGGCGGCTGTCAAGCTGCTCGCCGAGGATGGCATTCCAGCCAGTGCGACAGGCACCCGTTGAGCCCGGCAGGCAAAAAATCAATGTCTGGTTTGCCAATCCGCCAAGGGCTCTGGACTGTAGTGTAGAGCTGCCGATCTCCTGAAAAGAAACTTGCCGGAAAAGCTCGCCAAAACCCTCAACAGTGCGATCAAATAACGGGCTAAGCGCCTCGGGTGTAGAGTCCCTGTCGGTCAGCCCCGTACCGCCAGTGGTAAGAATAATGTCAACACCCTGATCGGCAATCCAGGCGGAAACAATTGCCCGGCTGATGTAAATATCATCTACGCACAAGTCGCGGGCAGCCAGTCGATGGCCTGCAGCCAGCAATAAATCCACCAATGCCTGGCCTGATGTATCCGTTTCGCTGTTACGCGTGTCTGACAGCGTCAATACGGCAATATTCAATGGGACAAAATCAGCTGGCTGGTGCATGGTGTTTACCTTTTAGTAAAAAGTCTGATTCAGGCGGGCAGTCGGTCAAACCAATGCGCTGCAATTTTCAGATCCTCGGGTGTATTGATATTATAAAATGG
>JAJRUM010000024.1 GCA_024277815.1 Gammaproteobacteria bacterium | reverse complement strand
GCCTGGTGACAATGTGCAAATGAAGGTAGAGCTGATCGCACCGATTGCGATGGAAGAAGGCCTGCGATTTGCAATCCGTGAAGGTGGTCGCACCGTTGGTGCTGGCGTTGTTGCCAAGATCTTTGAATAAGGCAGACCGTAAAGTCTGTTGTTGTTAAGGAAGCTGGCGGCCATAAAGGCCGGCCGGCTTTCTGGTCTGTAGTAGTGATAGGCCAGTAGCTCAACTGGCAGAGCAGCGGTCTCCAAAACCGCAGGTTGGGGGTTCGAGTCCCTCCTGGCCTGCCAATACTGCAGATTGGAATGAATCATAAGCCGGCGAGCCGGCTGAAATGGATAAATAGCGGAAAATGAACAGCAAAGTAGAAAAAAGCGGGTCAGGATTTGGTGACACCTTATTGTTACTGATCGCTGTCGTTATGCTTTTGGGTGGTATCACTGCTTACTACTTTTACCAGGAACTGGCGATTACGCCAGTGCGGGTTGCGGCATTGATTGTCGTTACCTTGCTGGCATCCTGGGTTGCAGCTCAGTCGCAAAAGGGCGCAGCATTTTTTCGTTTCCTGAAAGAGTCGGACATAGAGCGCCGGAAAGTGGTCTGGCCGACACATCAGGAAGCTGTGCAGACATCATTGATGGTGGTGGTCGTGGTGATCATCATATCCCTGTTTCTGGCAGCGGTTGACTGGGCGTTAGGCTCTTTGGTTCGCAGTCTGCTGGGTGGGGGTTAAGGATTATGAGCAAGCGCTGGTACGTGGTACATGCTTTTTCGGGCTACGAAAAGCAGGTACAGAAGTCGATGGCGGAGCGCATTGCGCGCGAAAGTATGGAAGACCTGTTTGGCGAGATCCTGGTGCCAACAGAAGAAGTGGTTGAAATGAAGGGTGGCCAGAAGCGCCGCTCTGACCGGAAGTTCTTCCCCGGCTATGTGCTGGTGGAGATGGAAATGACCGATGAAACCTGGCACCTGGTGAAAGATGTGCCCAAAGTGATGGGCTTTATCGGCGGTACCTCAGACAGGCCGGCGCCGATTACCGAGAAAGAGGCTGCCACGATTCTGGACCGGGTGCAGGAGGGCGTTGATAAGCCACGTCCGAAGATTTTGTTCGAGCCGGGTGAGATGGTTCGAGTGGTGGATGGGCCGTTCAACGATTTCAATGGAACGGTTGAAGAAGTTAATTACGAGAAGAGCCGCTTGCGGGTGGCAGTACTCATATTTGGTCGTTCAACCCCGGTGGAGCTTGATTTCCACCAGGTCGAGAAGGGCTGAATCTGTAGTTTTTGATTTATCGCCGGTGCGTATGCCGGGCGGTAATTGGATCTGGCAAGCGAGGGCACCTGTGGGTACCCGCTGCTTGCCTTAACAATGACGGGGAGCCTGGCCGCAAGTCGGCGGGCGTTTGCACCCGGGGAGTAAGAAAATGGCTAAGAAAGTCTCTGCATACATCAAGTTGCAGATACCTGCAGGCCAGGCGAACCCTAGTCCGCCTGTTGGTCCTGCGCTGGGACAGCATGGTGTAAACATTATGGAATTCTGCAAGGCATTCAATGCTCAGACGCAGAAGACCGAACCTGGTTTGCCCTTGCCGGTTGTGATTACCGTCTACGCTGATCGCAGCTTTACGTTCATCACCAAAACCCCGCCAGCAGCAGTGTTGCTGAAAAAGGCAGTGGGTATACCCAAAGGCAGTGGCGAACCGAACACCAGGAAGGTTGGAACGGTTACGCGCGCGCAGTTGGAAGAGATCGCCAAGGCCAAAGAGCCTGACCTGACTGCTGCTGATATGGATGCTGCTGTCAGGACGATTGCAGGTTCGGCTCGCAGCATGGGCCTGGACGTGGAGGGTGTTACCTATGACTAGGATGAGCAAACGGTTCAAAGCAATCCGTGAACAGGTTGAGCCTGGTAAAGTTTATGCCGTTGATGAGGCGTTGGCATTGTTGAAAGATCTCAGCAAGGTCAAATTTACCGAGTCTGTAGATGTTGCGGTAAAGCTCGGCGTTGACTCGAAGAAGTCTGACCAGAATGTACGTGGTTCTACCGTACTGCCGAACGGCACCGGCAAGACGGTTCGTGTTGCCGTATTCACCCAGGGCGAGAATGTTGAAAAAGCCCTGGAAGCCGGCGCCGACGTCGTTGGTATGGATGATCTGCACGACCAGATGAAAGGCGGCGACATCGATTTTGATGTTGTCATTGCATCACCGGATGCGATGCGTGTGGTGGGTAAGCTTGGCCAGTTACTGGGGCCTCGTGGCCTGATGCCGAACCCCAAAGTGGGAACGGTGGCACCCGATGTTGCGGCGGCGGTTAAAAACGCCAAAGCCGGCCAGGTCAGGTTCAGAACTGACAAGGGTGGCATCATCCACAGCACCATTGGCAAGGCAGATTTTGAGGTTGACGCTTTACGCGAAAATCTGGCGGCACTGTTGACAGACCTTCAGAAACTGAAGCCTGCTTCAGCCAAAGGCCAGTATTTAAAGAAAGTTGCTGTATCGACCACCATGGGCCCCGGCCTGGTTGTGGATCATGCGCCATTTAAATTGTAAGGATTTTACCGGCGTTAGCTGGTAGAAAGGCGGGCTGACTTCGGCCTGGATGCAATCGGATTAACCGGTTTGCAGGCAGGTGGAGGTAGGCCGTCAGAGACCGCAGGTATTGGATCGCCAAATATACAGCGATCCGGTTTAAGCGTGTTCCGGGAAACCGGTCACTGCCTGCGCAGATGGTGGAGCCCCCGCTTCTCAATCGGGTTCGGAAGAGCACAATTGAGAAGCGGGGTAACCACTGAAGGGTTGGAAACAATCCTGTGACAGTTGCGTGAGCATCTGTCATGAGTCGTTTTTCGCGCCGGGTAACCGGCTATTTGACTCTTGGAGGTATCAAATGGCTCTGAGTATTGAGCAGAAGAAAGCAGTCGTTGCGGAAGTGGCAGAAGTTGCCCGGACCGCACTGGCTGCAGTAGCAGCGGAATATCGCGGCTTGACTGTAGAGGAAATGACGGATTTGCGTGTCAAGGCACGTGAAAGCGGTGTTTACCTCAAGGTTGCCAAGAATACGCTGGTACGCCGTGCTGTAGAAGGTACCGAGTTTGAATGCATGCAGGAATCCCTGACGGGACCACTGTTGTTGGCTTTCAGTATGGAAGATCCGGGTGCTGCGGCACGCCTTGTCAAAGACTACACCAAGTCCAATGACAAACTCATTACAAAGCTTGTTGCTGTTGGTGGAGAGGTGTTTGAAGCCTCTGAACTGGACCGTCTGTCCAGCCTGCCGACTTACGACCAGGCGATTGCAATGTTAATGGGCGTGATGAAAGCACCGATCGAGAAGTTTGTCCGTACGCTGGTTGAGCCGCATACCAAACTGGTTCGTAGTTTTGCTGCTGTACGTGATGCAAAACAGGCAGCTTGAAGAAATTTAACTAAACCCCGGTAACCGCAAGGTTACTTTAATCGACACTTAGGAGAGACGACAATGGCCGTTTCAAAAGATGATATTTTAGAAGCAGTTTCGAACATGAGCGTGATGGATGTTGTAGACCTGATCAGCGCCATGGAAGAAAAATTTGGTGTTTCCGCTGCGGCTCCGGTCGCCGTTGCTGCCGGACCGGCAGCTGGTGGTGAAGCCGCTGCAGCAGAAGTACAGACAGAATTCGACGTAGTTCTGACTTCGTTCGGTTCCAGCAAGGTACCGGTGATCAAAGCTGTTCGTGAAATCACGGGTCTTGGCCTCAAAGAAGCCAAAGACCTGGTTGAAAGCGCGCCCGCCAGTGTTAAAGAAGGCATTGAGCAAGGCGAGGCTGATGAGTTGAAGGCGAAGCTCGAAGAGGTAGGCGCTAGCGTCGAGATCAAGTAAATCAAACTTTTTGATTTACCTGGAAGTAAGAAGGAATTGGCTGGGGATGTATATCCCCGGCCTGTTCCTGTTTGTTTATAAAGTGAAGCGACCATTGCCCGGGTCGCACAGAGGCGGTAGGTAACATGAATTACTCATTCACTGAGAAAAAACGTATTCGCAAAGACTTTGGTAAGAGACAGTCGGTACTGGAAGTACCTAACCTGTTGCAGACCCAGATACGGTCTTATGCGGAATTCCTGCAAACGAATACCAAGCTCGATGAGCGGCGTGAACGTGGACTGCATGGTGCGCTGAAATCCGTATTTCCAATTGTTTCCTACTCCCGGAATGCTGCGCTTGAGTATGTCAGCTACAAGTTGGGTAACCCGCCATTTGATGTCCGCGAGTGCAAGCTGCGTGGCATGACCTATGCCGCGCCGCTGCGCGTCAAGGTACGCCTGGTCATTTATGACAAGGAAAGCTCTGCCAAGCAGAAGCCCGTAAAGTATGTGAAAGAGCAGGAAGTCTATATGGGCGACCTGCCCCTGATGACCGATACCGGCACCTTTGTCATTAATGGTACTGAACGCGTCATCGTTTCCCAGTTACACCGTTCGCCGGGTGTGTTCTTTGACCATGACAAGGGCAAGACCCATTCAAGCGGAAAGCTACTGTTTTCAGCCCGGGTAATTCCTTACCGTGGTTCCTGGCTGGATTTTGAATTTGATCCCAAAGATGGGATTTTTACCCGCATTGACCGCCGCAGAAAGTTGCCCGTGACGGTATTGCTGCGTGCCATGGGGATGAATAACGAAGAGATACTGGACACCTTTTTTGACACCAGCAATATTACGCTGCTTAAAGACGGCGCCAAACTGGAACTGGTTCCAGGCCGTTTGCGTGGCGAGTCAGCACTGTTTGATATCACTGACAAGAAAGGCAAGGTTATTGTTGCCAATGGCATGCGGATTACCGCACGGCATGTAAAACTGATCGAAAAGGCGCACATGAAAGCCCTGCAGGTTCCGGATGACTACCTGCTTGGCAAGATTATCGCCCACAGCATTATTGATAAAGAGTCAGGAGAGTTGCTGGCCGGTGCCAATGCAGAGATCACCGAAGAACTGCTATTGCAGTTGCGTGAAGCGGGTATCAAGAAACTTGAGGTGTTATACGTCAACGATCTTGACCAGGGCCCTTATATTTCCAATACTCTGAATATTGACTCCAGCACTAATGAACTCGAAGCGCTGGTAGAGATTTACCGCATGATGCGCCCTGGCGAGCCACCCACCAAGGAGGCAGCCCAGAGCTTGTTCAAGAATCTGTTTTTCGCCGAAGAACGCTACGACCTTTCCGGTGTTGGCCGGATGAAGTTCAACCGGCGCGTGGGGCGTAATGAAATTACCGGCCCCGGCGTGCTTGACCGTGAAGACATTTTGGCGGTACTCAAGGTACTGATTGATATCCGCAACGGTAAAGGCACGGTGGATGATATTGACCATCTGGGCAACCGCCGCGTACGCAGCGTTGGCGAAATGGCGGAAAACGTATTCCGTGTGGGTGTCGTCAGGGTAGAGCGTGCTGTTCGTGAACGCCTGTCGGTCGCGGAAAGCGAAGACCTCTCCCCGCAGGAACTGATCAATGCCAAACCGGTTGCTGCAGCGATCAAGGAATTCTTTGGTTCCAGTCAGCTCAGCCAGTTTATGGATCAGAACAACCCATTGTCAGAGGTAACGCATAAGCGTCGCGTTTCTGCTTTGGGGCCAGGCGGCTTGACGCGTGAACGGGCCGGCTTTGAAGTCCGTGACGTGCATCCGACTCACTACGGCCGGGTTTGCCCGATTGAGACCCCTGAAGGACCCAACATTGGTTTGATCAACTCGCTGGCGGTTTATGCCAGGACCAATGATTACGGCTTTCTGGAAACTCCGTACCGGAAAGTTGCCAAGGGCAAGGTCACCAATGACGTTGAATACCTGTCAGCAATTGTTGAAGGTGAATATGTGATCGCACAGGCGAACGCAGAACTGGATAGCAATGGCAAGTTTACGGAAGAGTTTATTCCCTGCCGGCACATGGGTGAGTTCACGCTGAAAGAGCCTTCTGAAGTCAATTTCATGGACGTGTCACCCAAGCAGATTGTTTCCGTGGCGGCTTCGTTAGTCCCCTTCCTCGAGCATGATGATGCCAATCGCGCCCTGATGGGTTCGAATATGCAGCGCCAGGCTGTGCCAACGTTGATAGCTGAAAAGCCTTTGGTGGGTACGGGTATGGAGCGCGTTGTTGCTACTGACTCCGGCGTTACGGCCGTGGCTGAACGTGGCGGTATTGTCGATCAGGTAGATGCCGGACGTATTGTTGTCCGTGCAAATGAGGATGAAGTGCCTGCGGGTGATCCGGGTGTGGACATTTACAATCTGGTCAAGTACCAGCGTTCCAACCAGAATACCTGCATGAACCAGCGTCCGCTGGTGATCGTTGGTGATGTTGTGTCCAGGGGTGATGTACTCGCTGACGGGCCTTCTACCGATCTTGGCGAACTCGCTCTGGGACAGAATATGCTGGTCGCATTCATGCCCTGGAACGGCTATAACTTTGAGGATTCCATCCTCATTTCCGAGCGCGTGGTCAAAGAAGATCGCTTCACGACCATCCATATCGAAGAACTGACCTGTATTGCGCGCGACACCAAATTGGGCTCCGAAGAAATTACTGCGGACATCCCGAATGTCGGTGAACACAATCTGAGTAAGCTCGATCAGTCCGGTATTGTGTATATCGGTGCTGAGGTTTCGACCGGTGACATCTTGGTGGGCAAGGTAACGCCCAAGGGCGAAACCCAGTTGACGCCGGAAGAGAAATTGCTGCGTGCAATATTTGGTGAAAAGGCATCGGACGTTAAGGATACGTCCCTGCGTGTTTCATCCGGCACCGATGGCACCGTCATCGACGTGCAGGTGTTCACCCGTGATGGTGTGGATAAAGACGAGCGTGCAATCTCAATTGAGAAAGAGCAGTTGAAGCAGGTCAGAAAGGATCTTGATGACCAGTTGCGTATCGTAGAAAGTGCCATTTACCAGCGACTGGAAAATGCTCTGGTCGGCAAAGTTGCTGACAAGGGACCGAAAGGCCTGAAGAAAGGCACTAAGATAACGGCGGAGTTCCTTGCCGGCCTGGACACAGAAGACTGGTTCAAGCTGCGCATGAAAGGCAACAGCGTCAATGATCTGCTGGAGCAGTTGGCTGACCAGATCAAAGAGCAACGCGAAGTCTTTGATGCAAGGTTTGAAGAGAAGAAAGGCAAAATCACCCGTGGTGACGATCTTGCGCCAGGCGTGCTCAAGATGGTCAAGGTATACATGGCGGTCAAACGCCGTATTCAGCCGGGTGACAAAATGGCCGGACGTCATGGTAACAAGGGTGTTATCTCGATGATCGTTCCCCAGGAGGACATGCCTTACATGGAAGATGGCACACCGGTTGACGTGGTCCTGAACCCGTTGGGCGTGCCGTCACGTATGAACATCGGACAGGTGCTGGAAACACATCTGGGTTGGGCGGCCAAGGGGCTTGGGCACCGGATATCCGAAATGCTTGACCAGAAGGCCAAGACCGATGATGTGCGTAAGTTCCTCAGCGACATCTATAACAGTGACCAGAAAGGCCGGGTCAACATGAACAGTTTCTCGGCTGCTGAAGTGAGGGAGATGGCCAATAATCTGCGCGCAGGCGTGCCGATGGCAACACCGGTATTTGATGGTGCGCCAGAGGTCGAGATCAAGCGTTTGCTGGAACTCGCCCAGCTGCCGACCAGCGGCCAGACGACACTGTACAACGGCCGTACCGGTGATCCCTTTGATCGCCCGGTCACCGTTGGCTACATGTACATGCTGAAACTCAACCACCTGGTTGATGACAAGATGCATGCCCGTTCTACCGGTCCTTACAGCCTGGTGACGCAGCAACCGCTGGGTGGTAAAGCCCAGTTTGGTGGCCAGCGGTTCGGTGAGATGGAAGTCTGGGCACTGGAAGCTTACGGTGCAGCATATACGCTGCAGGAAATGCTGACGGTTAAATCCGATGACGTCTCCGGTCGTAACCAGATGTACAAAAATATTGTCGATGGTAATCATCAAATGGCGGCAGGCATGCCTGAGTCCTTCAACGTACTGGTGAAGGAAATCCGCTCTTTGGCTATTAATATCGAACTTGAAGAAACGTGATCCGAGGAGATATGCGGTGAGAGACTTACTTAATCTCTATAATCGTCAGCGCCAGCCGCTGAATTTTGACGCAATCCGTATCGGGTTGGCGCCACCGGACCTGATTCGTTCATGGTCCTTTGGCGAGGTGAAAAAGCCTGAAACCATCAACTACCGGACGTTCAAGCCGGAGCGTGATGGCTTGTTCTGTGCCTCAATATTTGGCCCGGTCAAAGACTACGAGTGTCTGTGTGGCAAATACAAGCGCATGAAGCACCGTGGTGTTGTGTGTGAGAAATGTGGTACCGAAGTCACGCTGAGCAAGGTTCGGCGTGAGCGTATGGCACATATCGATCTTGCCAGCCCGGTGGCGCACATCTGGTTTCTGAAGTCCCTGCCTTCGCGCATTGGCCTGATGCTGGATATGACTTTGCGTGATATAGAGCGGATCCTGTATTTTGAGTCCTATGTCGTGCTTGATGAAGGTATGACCACGCTGGAGCGTGGTACTTTGATGACGGATGAGCAGTATCTGGACGCAGTCGAAGAGTATGGCGACGAGTTTACTGCCAAGATGGGTGCCGAAGCCATATTTGAGTTGCTGCGTACCATCGATCTGACACAGGAATTGAAGCAGTTGCGCGAAGACATCGGTGCAACACGCTCTGAAACCAAGCTCAAGCGTCTGTCCAAGCGGGTCAAGCTGGTCGAAGCATTCATTGATTCCGGCAACCGCCCTGAATTCATGATCATGACGGTTCTGCCGGTACTGCCACCGGATTTGCGCCCATTGGTACCGCTGGATGGTGGCCGCTTTGCGACCTCTGACCTGAATGACCTTTACCGTCGTGTCATCAACCGCAACAACCGCCTGAAGCGCCTGCTTGAGCTCAATGCGCCGGATATTATCGTGCGCAATGAGAAGCGCATGCTGCAGGAGTCGGTTGATGCGCTGCTGGACAACGGCCGTCGTGGTCGGGCGATTACCGGTACCAACAGGCGTCCGCTGAAATCTCTTGCAGATATGATCAAGGGTAAACAGGGCCGTTTCCGCCAGAACCTGCTCGGCAAGCGCGTCGACTACTCTGGCCGCTCGGTGATTGTTGTTGGGCCAACACTCATGCTGCACCAGTGCGGACTGCCAAAGAAAATGGCGTTGGAGCTGTTTAAGCCGTTTATTTTCAGCAAGCTGCAATTGCGTGGGATGGCGGCAACGATCAAGGCCTCCAAGAAGATGGTTGAAGCCGAACGGGCTGAAGTCTGGGATATTCTTTCGGAGGTTATCCGTGAGCACCCGGTACTCCTGAACCGTGCGCCGACCCTGCATCGCCTGGGCATCCAGGCATTTGAGCCGGTGCTGATCGAAGGCAAGGCTATCCAGTTGCATCCATTGGTATGCACAGCATTCAATGCTGACTTCGATGGTGACCAGATGGCGGTACACGTACCCCTGTCAATTGAGGCACAGCTGGAAGCACGCACTTTGATGATGTCTTCCAATAATATCCTTTCACCGGCCAATGGCGAACCCATTATCGTGCCGACGCAGGATGTTGTGCTTGGTTTGTACTACATGACCCGTGAACTGGTGGGTGTTGCCGGTGAAGGCATGTATTTTTCTGACATCGCGGAAGTGCATCGTGCCTATGAAAACCGGGCAGTTGAACTGCATGCAACGATCCAGGTGCGTATCGAGGAGACGATCATCTCCGAGCACGGTGATGAGCGGCATGAAACCAACCTGGTAAGAACAACCGTTGGCCGCGCCTTGCTGGCAGAGATTCGCCCCGAGGGCATGCCCTTCCACCTGTTGAACCAGGCGTTGAAGAAAAAGCAGATATCCGGTCTGATCAACTCCTGCTATCGCCGCCTTGGCCTGAAAAAGACGGTGGTGTTCGCAGATCGCCTGATGTATACCGGTTTCCGCTACGCCACCATTGCGGGTGTTTCAATCGGCATTGATGATTTGCGGATTCCGGAAGAGAAGAAAACCATTCTTGAAGCGGCTGAAAATGAAGTCGTTGAAATTCAAAATCAGTATGTTTCCGGTCTGGTAACCGCAGGTGAGCGGTACAACAAGGTTGTTGATATCTGGTCGCGGACCAATGAGCAGGTCGCTCGCGCGATGATGGATACCATGGGTAAAACCACGGCAACCAACAGTAAGGGCGAAGTGGTGGAAGAAGACTCGATGAATTCAATTTTCATCATGGCCGATTCCGGTGCGCGTGGTTCTGCTGCGCAGATTCGTCAGCTTGCCGGTATGCGTGGACTGATGGCCAAGCCGGATGGATCAATTATTGAAACGCCCATTACGGCAAACTTCCGTGAAGGGCTTGATGTACTGCAATACTTCATCTCGACTCACGGTGCCCGCAAAGGTCTTGCGGATACCGCGTTGAAAACAGCGAACTCAGGTTACCTGACCCGCCGGTTGGTGGATGTAGCCCAGGACCTGGTGACCACTGAAGTGGATTGCGGTACCGAGAACGGCCTGACCATGCTGCCTATCGTTGAAGGTGGTGATGTGGTTGAACCGCTGAGCGAGCGTGTGCTGGGCCGGATGGTTGCGATGGACGTGCTGAAACCGGGTACCGAAGAAGTATTGTGTGAACGCAATACCCTGCTCGACGAACAGTGGGTAGAAACGCTGGAAGCAGCGGGCGTAGACCAGATGCTGGTGCGTTCTACCATTACCTGTGAAACCCGTTATGGTGTTTGTGCCAGTTGTTATGGCCGTGACCTGGCGCGTGGTAATTTGGTCAACCTTGGCGAAGCTGTTGGTGTGATCGCGGCGCAGTCCATTGGTGAACCGGGAACGCAGTTAACCATGCGTACTTTCCATATCGGTGGTGCAGCATCACGTGCTGCGGCCGTCGACCATGTGCAGACCAAATCTGCCGGCACGGTACGGTTGCATAACCTGAAATCGGTGGTTAATGCTGATAACAAGCTGGTGGCGGTCTCCCGTTCGGGTGAGCTGTCAGTTATTGATGAGCATGGCCGTGAAAAGGAACGTTATAAAATTCCTTACGGTGCCATTGTCTCTATCCGCGATGAATATGAGGTTGAAGCCGGCCAGATCGTGGCCAACTGGGATCCACATACACATCCGATTGTGACTGAAGTTGCCGGTATCATCGGCTTCCATGACTTCATTGATGGTGTCACCGTCAGTGAAACCGTGGATGAGGTGACAGGCCTGACCAGTCTGATCGTCACAGATCCGAAGCAGCGTGGCAGCGCCGGCAAGGACCTGAAGCCGATGGTCAGTCTGAGTGATAAAAAAGGCAAGCCCCGCTATCTGGCCGGTACCGAAATTCCGGCCCAGTACTTCCTGCAGGCCCTTTCAGTTGTAGGTATCCAGGATGGACAGGAAGTGGCCGTGGGTGACGTCATTGCACGTATCCCGCAGGAGTCTTCCAAGACCCGTGATATCACCGGTGGTTTGCCGCGCGTTGCTGACTTGTTTGAAGCCCGCAAGCCGAAAGAGCCAGCAATACTTGCAGAAGTTTCCGGTATTTTCAGCTTTGGCAAAGAGACCAAGGGCAAACAGCGGGTGGTTATCTCCAAGGATGATGGCGATACCTATGAGGTGTTGATTCCCAAATGGCGCCACCTGATCGTGTTTGAAGGCGAGCGCGTTGAGAAGGGTGAAACCATTGTGGATGGTGAGCCGAACCCACATGACATTTTACGTCTGATGGGTGTTGAGGCGTTGTCTGATTACCTGACCAAGGAAATTCAGGACGTGTATCGTCTGCAGGGCGTTAAGATCAATGACAAACACATTGAAGTTATCGTCAGGCAGATGCTGCGCAAGGCTGAAATTCGTGAATCCGGTGATACGCGACTGCTGGCCCGTGAACAGCTTGACCTGGTGCGCGTCAAGGACGAGAACAGGACCGTTGAGAAAGATGGTGGCCAACCGGCTGAGTACCAGCGTTTGTTGCTGGGTATCACCAAGGCCTCACTGGCGACAGAGTCATTTATTTCTGCGGCCTCTTTTCAGGAAACCACCCGGGTGTTGACAGAAGCTGCCGTGCGCGGCACAACGGATCATCTGCGGGGACTGAAGGAAAACGTGATCGTTGGCCGCCTGATACCTGCAGGTACCGGTATGGCTTATCACAACTCCCGCAAGCGTCCACCTGAAGAAGATCAGGAAATCGACCTGACGGCTCTGGCTGCCGCAGTTGCTGCGGAAGAGTTCAGCGAGTTGGAAGAAGAAGCCAAGGCACCCGCCAAAGAGTAGCTTACCGTCAGATAAAACCGGGGTCTGGACTTGTCCTGGCCCCGGTTTTTTATTGGATGATAGTGATTGCGATGAAGTGCGCTTGAAAACAGCCAAGAATTTTGATTTTGCTATTGCGTAGAAATAGCTTCCCTGTCATAATTGCTCGGCTAACAAATGCAATCCCTTCACAACGAGGGGCCGGGTAGAAAAAACGTCTGTAACGATTCGTTTCAAGTTTACTCCGGAGAGCCGATGTCGCCGGCGCGTGGGCCGGGCTAGTGGCTGCCCAATCCAGGTTTTAATCAACCGGGGTTGGGCGTTTGACATTGTTAGGGGGGTTGCGTAAACTTCGCGGCCTTCGACAGGCAGGACGTGTGTCCAGTCTGTCGTTTTTTTATTTTGTTATTCAGATTTTTCAGGGTAAAGGATTTATGACAACTGTAAATCAATTGGTGCGTAAGCCTCGCAAACCGAAAGCTTATAAGAGTGGTGTACCTGCATTGGAAGGTTGCCCGCAAAAACGCGGCGTATGTACCCGCGTCTATACAACGACGCCCAAGAAGCCAAATTCAGCACTGCGCAAAGTCGCCCGTGTGCGTCTGACTAACGGCTATGAGGTCACCAGTTATATCGGTGGTGAAGGCCATAACCTGCAAGAGCACAGCGTGATACTGATCCGTGGCGGTCGTGTAAAAGACCTACCGGGTGTGCGTTATCACACCGTTCGAGGCAGTCTTGATACCTCAGGTGTCAGCGATCGTCGCCAAGGCCGTTCGAAGTACGGCACCAAGCGGCCCAAGAATTAAATCGGGTCTTTAAGGATCAGGAAACACAATGTCAAGAAAACATTCAAATTTCGCCCGCGATATTCTGCCAGATCCCAAGTTTGGCAGTGAAATGATCACCCGTTTTGTCAACATGGTGATGCATAGCGGCAAAAAGTCAGTGGCAGAGCGCATCGTTTACGGTGCAATGGATACCATTGAAGAAAAGAACAAGAGTGCTACGCCGGTAGAACTGGTTGAAGCTGCGCTGGATAATGTCAGCCCGATGGTCGAGGTTAAGTCCCGCCGTGTGGGCGGTGCAACCTACCAGGTGCCGGTCGAAGTGCGTCCCAAGCGCCGCCAGACGCTGGCGATGCGCTGGATTATTGATGCGGCGCGTAAGCGTGGCGAAAAGAACATGCCTCAGCGACTGGCCGGCGAATTGCTGGATGCTGTTGAGCAGCGCGGTTCAGCTGTGAAGAAGCGTGAAGACACGCACCGCATGGCAGAGGCCAATAAAGCCTTTTCACATTACCGCTGGTAATTGGATTTTTAAGGAAACTATCGTGGCACGTAATACGCCAATTGAAAGGTATCGCAACATCGGCATCATGGCTCATATTGATGCGGGTAAAACGACGACGACCGAACGCATCCTGTTTTACACCGGTGTTTCACACAAGATCGGTGAAGTTCATGACGGCAATGCCACCATGGACTGGATGGAGCAGGAGCAGGAACGTGGTATTACGATTACCTCTGCGGCTACCACTTGCTTCTGGAGCGGGATGGACCAGCAGTACAAAGAGCACCGGATCAATATCATCGATACCCCGGGACATGTCGACTTCACCATTGAAGTTGAGCGTTCCCTGCGCGTGCTTGATGGTACCGTTGCAGTTTTTTGTGCGGTAGGTGGTGTTCAGCCCCAGTCCGAAACGGTATGGCGCCAGGCCACCCGTTATAACGTACCGCGTATGGCTTTTGTCAATAAGATGGACCGTACCGGCGCTGATTTCGGGCGTGTTGTTGAACAGATCAAAGACCGTCTGGGTGCGCGGGCAGTTCCTGTGCAGTTGCCGATCGGTGCGGAAGAAGATTTCGCAGGTATTGTTGACCTGGTTCGTATGAAAGCCATTTACTGGGATGTCGAAAACCAGGGTGTGACTTACGAAGCGCGCGATATTCCGCAGGATATGCAGGCGGAAGCTGAAGCGGCCCGCGAGTACATGGTTGAAATTGCCGCCGAAGCGTCTGAAGAGTTGATGGAGGCTTATCTTGAAGACAGTGTGCTCACCAATGAGCAAATCATTGAAGGTTTGCGTCTGGGTACGCTCAACAACGATATCGTTCCGTGCCTGTGTGGTACCGCGTTCAAGAACAAGGGTGTGCAGGCGCTGTTAGATTCCATTGTCGATCTGATGCCTTCACCGGTTGACGTTCCGCCTATTACCGGCATTCTTGACAATGAAGAGGACGGCGTTCGTAACAGTGACGACAGCGAGCCTTTCGCTGCGCTGGCATTCAAAATTGCCACCGATCCGTTTGTTGGTACATTGACATTTTTCCGGGTTTATTCCGGTGTCCTGAAGTCTGGTGACACCCTGTATAACCCGGTTAAGTCCAGAAAAGAACGTGTTGGCCGTATCTTGCAGATGCATGCCAACTCCCGTGAAGAGATCAAGGAAGTTCGTGCCGGCGATATCGCTGCTGCGGTTGGCCTCAAAGACGTAACGACCGGTGACACCCTGTGTGCCCTGAAAGATATCATTACGCTGGAGCGTATGGAGTTCCCGGATCCGGTTATTTCGGTTGCGGTAGAACCCAAGACCAAGAGTGACCAGGAAAAAATGGGCATTGCGCTGGGTAAACTGGCACAGGAAGATCCTTCTTTCCGGGTCAAGACCGATGAAGAGTCCGGCCAGACGATTATTTCCGGCATGGGCGAGTTGCACCTCGATATCCTGGTTGACCGTATGCGCCGTGAGTTTGGTGTTGAAGCCAATGTCGGGCGCCCGCAGGTTGCCCATCGTGAAACGATCCGCAAAGCAGTTGAGGCGGAAGGCAAGTTCGTCAAGCAGTCAGGTGGCCGCGGTCAGTACGGACATGTCAAGATTCGCCTGGCTCCGATGGAGCAGGGTGCGGGTTACGAGTTCGTCAACAAGATTGTTGGTGGTGTTGTACCCAAAGAATATATCAACTCAGTAGACAAGGGTATCCAGGAAGCGCTGCAGAATGGCGTGGTTGCCGGCTATCCGGTTGTGGATGTTCAGGTTGAGCTGTATGACGGCTCCTACCACGAGGTCGACTCGAATGAGATGGCCTTCAAGGTAGCCGGTTCTATGGCCTTCAAGAATGCAGCATCGATTGCGAGACCGGTGTTACTTGAGCCGATGATGAAAGTGGAAGTGGTTACCCCTGAAGATTATATGGGTGACGTGATGGGTGATGTGACCCGTCGGCGCGGTATCCTGCAGGGCATGGAAGATTGTCCTTCCGGCAAGATCGTTAATGCACACATTCCGCTGTCAGAGATGTTTGGCTACGCGACAGACCTGCGGTCCCAGACCCAGGGTCGTGCGACTTATACAATGGAATTCGACCACTACGCCGAAGCGCCGGCCAGTGTTGTTGAAGAAATCGTCAAAAAGACCGCCTAGGTCCCGGACCGGCTAACAAGAGGTAAACAGGCATGTCCAAGGAAAAATTTGAAAGAACAAAGCCCCATGTAAACGTGGGAACGATTGGTCACGTAGATCATGGCAAGACGACGCTGACGGCGGCGTTGACGAAGATATGTGCTGAGGCTCGTGGTGGCGAGTTTATAGCCTATGACCAGATTGATAATGCGCCGGAAGAGCGTGAACGTGGTATCACGATTGCCACAGCACACGTTGAGTATGAGACGGAGAACCGTCACTACGCGCACGTGGATTGTCCGGGCCATGCTGATTACGTGAAGAACATGATCACAGGTGCGGCACAGATGGACGGTGCGATTCTGGTGGTATCAGCGGCCGACGGTCCGATGCCACAGACACGCGAGCACATTCTGCTGGCGCGCCAGGTGGGAGTGCCTTACATCCTGGTCTATATGAACAAGGCCGACCAGGTTGACGATGACGAACTGCTGGAACTGGTGGAGATGGAAGTCCGTGAGCTGTTGAGCTCTTATGATTTCCCGGGTGATGACCTGCCATTGGTGACGGGTTCTGCGCTGAAGGCGCTGGAAGGCGATACTTCTGATATTGGCGTGCCGTCCATTATGAAGTTAATGGAAGAGATGGACGCGTACATTCCGCAGCCTGAACGTGACACGGACAAGCCGTTCCTGTTGCCGATTGAAGATGTATTTTCAATCTCAGGTCGCGGCACAGTGGTAACCGGCCGTGTTGAACGCGGTATTGTCAAGGTAGGTGAAGAGATCGAGATTGTCGGTATCAAAGAAACTGCCAAGACCACATGCACAGGTGTTGAGATGTTCCGCAAGTTGCTGGACGAAGGCCGTGCGGGTGACAATGTGGGTGTACTGCTGCGCGGCACCAAGCGTGAAGAGGTTGAGCGTGGTCAGGTGTTGGCGCATCCGGGCACGATCCATCCGCATACCAAGTTTGAGGCTGAGGTGTACATTCTGTCGAAAGATGAGGGTGGGCGTCACACGCCGTTTTTCAAGGGTTATCGGCCGCAGTTTTACTTCCGTACAACGGACGTAACGGGTGCGGTGCAGTTGCCTGATGGCGTAGAGATGGTAATGCCTGGTGACAATGTGCAAATGAAGGTAGAGCTGATCGCACCGATTGCGATGGAAGAAGGCCTGCGATTTGCAATCCGTGAAGGTGGTCGCACCGTTGGTGCTGGCGTTGTTGCCAAGATCTTTGAATAAGACAGTATTGAATAACACAGGTAGAGCGAGCTAAAGAAATGGCTGATCAAAGAATCCGTATCCGGCTAAAAGCGTTCGATCATCGTTTGATCGACCGTTCGGCCAGTGAAATTGTGGAAACCGCGAAGCGGACAGGCGCCCAGGTGCGTGGTCCGATCCCGTTGCCCACGCGCATTGAGCGTTTTACCGTGCTGACTTCACCGCATGTTAATAAGGATGCGCGTGACCAGTATGAAACCCGTACGCACAAGCGTCTGATGGATATCATTGATCCCAACGATAAAACCGTGGATGCGCTGATGAAGCTGGATCTTGCAGCTGGCGTAGACGTACAGATCAAGTTGTACTGATCGGTTTGCAAGCAGCAGATTGATTGGCAGGACAATAGGCAGAACGATGACGATTGGAATTATAGGCCGCAAACGCGGTATGACCCGGGTATTCACCGAGCAGGGCGACAGTATCCCTGTAACGGTGGTTGAGGTCAGCCCAAACCGCATTACGCAGGTAAAAACCAAAGAAAGCGATGGTTACCGTGCATTGCAGGTAACGCTGGGTGGCAAACGCACCAGCTTGCTGAACAAGCCACAGGTTGGCCATTTCAGCAAGGCGGAAGTAGAAGCGGGCGAAGGCCTGTGGGAGCTTCGGCTGAATGATGATGAAGGCGCTGACCTGGAAACGGGTGCGGAGCTGAAAGTTGACCAGTTTGAAGTTGGCCAGATGGTGGATGTCACCGGAACCAGTAAAGGTAAAGGCTTTGCCGGTGTGGTCAAGCGGCATAATTTTGCCATGCAGGATGCCACCCACGGCAACTCGCTTTCGCATCGTGCGCCGGGTTCGATTGGCCAGTGCCAGACACCGGGCCGTGTATTCAAAGGCAAGAAGATGGCCGGCCATATGGGCTACGTGCGTGTCACTACCCAGAACCTGGAAGTGGTCAGTATTGATGCTGAACGCAATCTGTTGTTGATCAAGGGCGCAGTCCCTGGCGCCAGTGGCGGCCAGGTTGCCGTACGTCCTGCCGTGAAGATGCACTGAGGAGAAGCATAATGAAACTCGCAGTTGCAGGCGGAAACGCAATTAAAGTCTCGGACGCCACGTTTGGTCGTGATTTCTCTGAAGCGCTGGTCCACCAGGTGGTCACAGCCTATATGGCGGGTGCCCGTGCGGGTACCAAGGCACAAAAGACACGCTCTGATGTGCGTGGTGGCGGTCGTAAACCGTGGAAACAGAAAGGTACAGGCCGGGCGCGTGCCGGTACCATCCGTAGCCCGCTCTGGCGTGGTGGCGGCAGAACATTTGCTGCACGGCCCCGGGATCATGCGCAGAAGGTTAATCGCAAGATGTACCGTGGCGCACTCCAGGCCATCCTTTCAGAGCTGGTCCGTCAGGACCGTCTGATCGTGCTGGACGGGTTGCAGCTCAAAGCACCCAAAACCAGTGAGTTACTGGCAACAGTAGCGGCACAGGGTTTTGAGAAAGGCCTGATCGTAACCGCGGAAGTGGATGGCAACCTGTTCCTGGCGACTCGTAACGTACCCAATGTACATGCATTGGATGTTGCAGGCCTGGACCCTGTCAGCCTGGTGGCGGCAGATAAAGTGATCATGACCGTTGATGCGGTCAAGAAGATTGAGGAGTGGCTGGGATGAGCAACGAACGCTTGTACAAGGTATTGCTTGCACCGCGGATGACTGAGAAGTCAACCATGATTGCCGAAAGCAGTAACCAGTATGTATTCAAGGTAACCAGTGATTCCAATAAGAGCGAGATCAAGGCTGCGGTTGATAAATTGTTCGAGGTCAATGTTGAGTCAGTGCGCATTGTAAACGTTAAGGGCAAGAGCAAGACGTTCAAGCTCCGTGCGGGTAAGCGCAGCGACTGGAAAAAGGCATATGTTCGCGTACAGGAAGGTCAGGTAATCGACTTCCTGGGTGCAGACACAGTTTAAGGATATTTGTTCATGGCAATTGTTAAGGCAAAACCAACATCGCCAGGACGTCGTGGTGTCGTAACGGTCAAGCATGACCACCTGCATAAGGGTGCACCACACGCTGCGTTGTTGGAAAAGAAATCACGTACAGGTGGTCGTAATAACGCCGGTCGTATTACCACGCGTCATCGTGGTGGCGGCCATAAAAAGCACTACCGCGTTATTGACTTTAAACGTGATAAAGACGGGATTGATGGCCGCATTGAGCGCATTGAGCATGATCCGAACCGTACTGCACATATTGCGCTGGTTCTGTATGCAGATGGTGAGCGTCGGTACATCATTGCCCCTAAAGGCTTGCGTTCAGGCGATCCGGTCAAGAGCGGTCGTGATGCTGCAATCAAACCGGGTAACTGTCTTCCATTGCGGAATATCCCGGTAGGTACAGTGGTGCACTGCATTGAAATGAAGCCTGGCAAGGGTGCGCAGATTGCGCGTAGCGCAGGCGCGGCTGTACAGTTGGTGGCGCGTGAAGGCCAGTACGCAACATTGCGTTTGCGTTCCGGTGAAATGCGTAAGATTCCAGCCCGTTGCCGCGCAACCATTGGTGAAGTTTCGAATTCCGAGCACAACCTGGAAAAACTGGGTAAAGCGGGTGCGAAACGCTGGCGTGGTGTACGTCCAACCGTTCGTGGTGTTGCCATGAACCCGGTTGATCACCCGCATGGTGGTGGCGAGGGTCGTACCTCTGGTGGCCGTCATCCGGTTTCACCCTGGGGTGTACCCACCAAGGGTTACAAAACACGCAGTAATAAGAGAACGGATAAGTATATTGTCCGCTCACGGTCAGGCAAATAACGGATAGCGAACATGGCAAGATCGATTAAAAAAGGACCTTTCATTGACCATCACCTGGCCAAAAAGGTAGCAGACTCAGTTGAAACCAATAACAAACGCCCGATCAAGACCTGGTCACGGCGTTCGATGATTCTGCCGGAAATGGTCGGTTTGACCATCGCTGTACACAACGGCCGGCAGCACGTTCCTATCCTGATCAATGATCAGATGATTGGGCATAAACTCGGTGAATTTGCGCAAACCCGGACCTTCAGGGGTCATTCCGGCGACCGCAAGTCCAAGTAGGTAAAGAGTCATGAATGCAACAGCAAAATTAAGAGGCGCAAGAATTTCTGCGCAAAAGGTACGCCTCGTGGCGGACCAGGTACGTGGCATGCCGGTTGAGAAGGCCGAGCAGTTGCTGGCTTTCAGCACCAAGAAAGCAGCCCACATCATGAAGAAAGTGCTGCTTTCTGCAATAGCGAACGCTGAGCACAACGATGGTGCAGATATTGATGAGCTGACCATATCTGAGGTCATGGTAGATGAGGGCCCGACAATGAAACGGGGCAGGGCGCGCGCCAAAGGGCGTGGCACACGAATTTTAAAACGGACCAGTCATATCACCTTGACTGTTGCCGATAGCGAATAGACCAGGACAAATATTATGGGTCAAAAGGTACATCCAATCGGCATCCGCCTGGGCATATCCAAGGACTGGAATTCAACCTGGTATGCAGAAAAAGGCGATTATGCCGAAATGCTGAATTCTGATCTCGCGGTCAGGGCATACCTGCAGAAACGTCTGCAGCAAGCGGCAGTGAGCCGTATCCAGATCGAACGGCCGGCTAAAACGGCGCGTATCACGATCCATACCGCAAGGCAGGGTATCGTGATTGGCAAGAAGGGTGAGGATATTGAGCGCCTGCGTCGCGAAGTCACTGCACGGATGGGTGTTCCGACACACATTTCAGTCGCGGAGATTCGTAAGCCTGAGCTGGATGCCCAGCTGGTTGCAGAGGGTATCGCGCAGCAACTGGAGCGTCGCATTATGTTCCGCCGGGCGATGAAGCGCGCGGTCGGCAACTCAATGCGCCTCGGTGCACTGGGGATCAAGGTCAAGCTTTCAGGTCGTTTGAACGGTGCTGATATTGCCCGTAGCGAATGGTATCGCGAAGGCCAGGTGCCGCTGCACACATTGCGTGCAGACGTGGATTATGGCGTTGTCGAGGCAGCCACAACATACGGCATCCTCGGTGTGAAAGTTTGGATTTACAAGGGCGAAGTTTTCGATCTGCATGCGGCCAAAACTGAAAGTGCCGGCAGCAAGAAATCCGCCAAATAGGAGACTGAATGATGTTGCAGCCAAAACGAACAAAATTCAGAAAGCAGATGAAGGGCCGCAACCGTGGCCTGGCACAGGTGGGTAACCGTGTCAGCTTCGGCGAGTATGGTTTGAAAGCGACAACCCGTGGGTTTGTGACTGCCCGCCAGATTGAGGCAGCCAGACGTGCCATTACCCGTTATGTAAAACGTGGTGGCAAGCTGTGGATTCGCGTGTTCCCTGACAAGCCAATTACCAAGAAGCCGGTTGAAGTCCGGATGGGCAAGGGCAAGGGTAACGTAGAGTATTGGGTTGCCCCCATTCAGCCTGGCCGTGTGCTTTATGAAATTCAGGGTGTATCCGAAGAGGCCGCCCGTGAGGCCTTCCGGCTGGCATCTGCCAAGCTGGCGGTTAAGACCACCTTTGTATCCAGGTCGGTGATGTAATGAACGTAAATGAAATGAAAGGCAAGACCACAGTTGAATTGCGCGGCGAGCTGACGAGCCTGTTGCAGGAGCAGTTCAACCTGAGAATGCAAAAAGGAATGGGTCAGATGACCAACATGAACGAATTGCGTCGTGTGCGCCGGGATATCGCCCGGGTTAAGACCATCATGACTGAGAAATCTAATGGGAGCAGTGCGGCATGACCACCACACAGGAAGTTAAACGTACGCAGACCGGCAGGGTTGTCAGCAGCAAGATGGACAAGAGCGTCACGGTATTGCTCGAGCGTCAGATCAAGCACGCTTTGTATGGCAAGTACATCAAGCGGTCGACCAAGGTTCTTGCTCATGATGAAGACAATAGTTGTGGCGAAGGTGACAAGGTCATGATCGCTGAGTGCCGCCCTCTTTCCAAGTCGAAGAGCTGGCGGGTCGTTGAGATTTTGGAGCGGGCTCAATAGCCTGACCAACGGATAGATCCGGAGAATATAAAAATGATTCAGATGCAGTCCATGTTGACAGCTGCCGATAACAGTGGAGCACGCCAGGTGATGTGCATCAAAGTGCTGGGTGGTTCCAAACGGCGTTACGCCGGAATTGGCGACATCATCAAGGTAACCGTAAAGGATGCGATTCCGCGCGGCAAAGTCAAGAAAGGCGAAGTCTATGACGCAGTCGTGGTGCGTACCCGTAAAGGCGTGCGCCGCACTGATGGTTCGCTGATCCGTTTTGACGGCAATGCAGCGGTACTGTTGACCCCCAAACTTGAGCCGATCGGTACCCGTATCTTCGGGCCGGTAACGCGTGAACTGCGTACAGAGCGGTTTATGAAAATTGTCTCGCTTGCACCTGAAGTGCTTTAAGCGGGAGGAGTAGGAAGATGAAACGCATAAACAAAGGTGATGAGGTCATTGTGACCACGGGCCGCAGTAAAGGGCAACGGGGTCATGTACTCCATATCCTCGATGACGGGCGCTTGCTGGTTGAAAACGTGAATATGGTCAAACGCCATACCAAGCCGGACCCGGGTCGTAATAAGCAAGGCGGCATTATTGAAAAAGAAGGCCCGATTCATGTGTCTAACGTGGCCATGTTCAACCCGGCGACTGGCAAAGCAGACCGTGTCGGCTTCAAGTCACTGGAAGATGGCAACAAGGTGCGAATTTTTAAATCGACCGGCGAAGCCGTAGATATCTAGAGATCAGGAAAATGGCCAGATTACAGACAATATATAAAGAAACTCTCGTCCCCCAGCTGGTGGAAGAGCTTGCGCTTAAAAACGTCATGGAAGTACCGAAGATCACCAAGGTTACGCTCAACATGGGTGTTGGTGAAGCGGTGACTGACAAGAAAGTGATGGCGCGTGCGACCGGTGATATGGAAGTGATAGCAGGACAGAAGCCGATTGTTATCAATGCGCGCAAGTCCGTTGCTACTTTCAAGATTCGTGATGGCTGGCCGGTGGGCTGCAAGGTCACGCTGCGGCGCGAGCGCATGTATGAATTCCTCGACCGGTTGGTGAATATTTCCATTCCCCGTATCCGGGATTTCCGGGGACTGAACCGTAAGTCTTTTGACGGGCGGGGAAATTACAGTTTCGGCATCACGGAGCAGATCATGTTCCCTGAAATCGATTTTGACCAGATCGACACCATTCGCGGT
This sequence comes from Gammaproteobacteria bacterium, assembly GCA_024277815.1. Taxonomy (GTDB): domain Bacteria; phylum Pseudomonadota; class Gammaproteobacteria; order Xanthomonadales; family SZUA-36; genus SZUA-36. The sequence goes on along the minus strand of JAJRUM010000024.1, from coordinate 33,617 downwards.
ATGGATATCACCATTACCACGAGTGCCCGAACGAATGCGGAAGGCCTGGCGCTGTTACAAGCGTTCAACTTCCCCTTCAAGGATAAATAGGTAAGGACCAAGGCACATGGCAAAAGTATCCATGATCAATCGTGAGAAGCGCCGTACCAAGCTGGTTGGCAAATATTCCAGCAAGCGCGCAGAGCTCAAAGCGACCATTGCGAACCCGGAAGTCGGGTTTGAAGAAAAGCAGCAGGCGATGTTTGCGTTGCAGAAACTGCCGCGTGATTCCAGCCCGGTACGCCAGCGTAACCGCTGTCAGATAACCGGTCGGCCGCGTGGTTTCTACCGTAAATTCGGACTGTCACGCAACAAGTTGCGCGAAGCAACGATGCGTGGTGACGTACCCGGCTTGAGAAAGGCCAGCTGGTAAGCATACGAGCCGTCCAGGTGGTTGGCTTTAATGAGAAACAAGGTATTTTATTATGAGTATGAGTGACCCGATCGCCGATATGTTGACACGCATCAGGAATGCGCAGGCCGCTGGCAAGGTTGTGGTAAGCATGCCAAATTCAAAAGTCAAAGTCGGCATTGCCGCAGTACTTAAGGATGAGGGCTATATCACGGACTTTGGTGTGGACGAAAATGATGGCAAACCGAACCTCGAGGTTACGCTTAAATACTACGAAGGCCGTGGTGTTATCGATAGCCTGAAGCGGGCAAGTCGACCCGGTTTGCGCCAGTACCGCCGCAAAGATGATTTGCCGCGCGTTCTGGATGGCCTCGGTGTCGTTATTGTCAGTACATCACGCGGCATTATGACCGACGTGGCAGCACGTGCTGCCGGTCATGGCGGCGAAATCATTTGTTACGTGGCCTAGGGCCAGTTGACACTTAGGAGACAACAATGTCACGCGTAGCCAAGAATCCTATCAGTTTGCCTGCAGGTGTAGATATTAACCTCAGTGGCTCGGAGCTGAAGGTCAAGGGACCGAAGGGAAACCTCGCTCTGAATTTACATCCTAACGTAAGCCTGGATGAGACCGATGGTCAGTACCTGGTCAAGCCGGATAGCGAAAAATATCTCGCCATGGCGGGGACGTTCAGGGCTTTAATCAACAACATGGTTATTGGTGTGAGTGAAGGGTTCAAGAAAGAGCTGAAGCTGGTCGGCGTGGGGTATCGTGCGCAACTGCAGGGCAACAAACTGAACCTTGCACTTGGGTTTTCGCACCCGATTGAATACGGTGCACCGGAAGGCGTAACGATTGAAACGCCTTCACAGACTGAAATTATTGTCAGCGGTTGTGACAAACAGCAAGTCGGCCAGGTAGCAGCAGAGATACGTTCATACCGGCCACCCGAGCCTTACAAGGGCAAGGGTGTGCGTTACGCCGATGAGCGTGTGGTAAGGAAGGAAGCCAAGAAGGCCTGATGCCTTCTCTGGTTAAGAGGAAAGACTAAATGGATAAGAAAACAGCACGTTTGCGCCGGGCCAAAAAAACCCGCGCACATATCCGTCGCATGGGTATGCCCCGTTTGACGGTGCACCGTAGTGGACGTCATATTTATGCACAGGTTATCGCGGCTGAAGGGGGTAGCGTCATTGCTGCAGCCTCAACGTTGCAAAAAGACCTGCGCAGTGATCTGAGCAGTACCAGCAATAAGGATGCTGCCAAGGCCGTAGGCAAAGCAGTTGCCGAACGGGCCGTGGCGGCGGGTGTTTCTGACGTGGCATTTGATCGCTCCGGCTATCGCTACCACGGCAGGGTCGCTGAATTGGCGGATGCCGCACGCGAAAGTGGGCTGAAATTTTAATTCACCCCACCGACTGAACTAGGAAAGCAGGTAATAAGATGTCGAGAATGGACAGAGAAAACAGCGACGGTATGCTGGAGAAACTGGTAGCCGTCAATCGTGTTGCGAAAGTTGTGAAAGGTGGACGGGTGTTCGGTTTCACTGCGTTGAGTGTTGTTGGAGACGGTAACGGCAAGGTTGGATTTGGCTATGGAAAAGCCAAGGAAGTTCCTGTCGCAATCCAGAAATCCATGGAAAAAGCGCGTCGTGACATGGTGACGATCTCGCTTAAAGATGGCACTTTGTGGCACCCGGTAAAAGCCAGCCACAGTGGTTCAAGAATCTATATGCAACCTGCATCCGAAGGTACCGGTGTTATCGCCGGTGGCGCGATGCGCGCAGTCCTGGAAACAGTTGGCGTGCATAACGTATTGGCCAAGAGCGTGGGTTCCAATACGCCGATTAACCTGGTCAGGGCGACAATCAAGGGCCTGGTGGCCATGCACAACCCGGAATCTATTGCGGCCAAGCGTGGCAAGACCGTTGAAGAGATTCAGGCTAACCATAGCTGAGCAGAATGATGGCTAAGAAAAAACAGATTAATGTGACATTGGTTCGTTCACCGATTGGTGCCCAGCCCAAACACAGGGAATGCGTACGTGGCCTCGGCCTCAAGCGTATGCACCAGACTGTGACACTGGAAGATACGTCTTCCATACGCGGCATGGTGAACAAAGTTTATTACATGGTACGAGTGGAAGAAGTTTAAGCTTCTGCGAGCCTGGAATTTAGGAAAGTACAGACATGAGACTGAATACGATCAGCCCCGCTGAGGGCAGCAAGAAAAACCGTAAGCGTGTGGGCCGTGGTATTGGTTCAACCGATGGCAAGACTGCCGGACGCGGCCACAAAGGCCAGAAGTCCCGTTCAGGCGGCTATCACAAAGTCGGGTTTGAGGGTGGTCAGATGCCCTTGCAGCGGCGTCTTCCGAAGCGTGGATTTCCATCGAAAACAGCACGCTATAACGCTGAGGTTCGCCTGTATCATATTGCGGCCATGGATGCTGACGTGATCGATATCGACGTTCTGAAAAGCGCGGGTATCGTCAAGCACGATGCAAAAAAGGTCAAAGTCATCAACACTGGTGAAGTCGGTCGTGCGGTTACCTTGAAAGGTCTCGCTGTGACCAAGGGCGCGCGCTCGGCCATCGAAGCTGCGGGCGGTAAGGTCGAATAATGGCGAAGTCACCTTCACAGGTAGCAGAGACACTGGGTGGTATCGGTCGTTTGACCGAGTTGCGCCAGCGTTTACTGTTTGTACTGGTGGCATTGATTATCTACCGTATTGGTACCTTTATTCCGGTACCCGGTGTTAATCCTGCTGCTTTGATGCAGTTTATGGATTCGCAGCAGGGGACCATCATTGATGTGTTCAACCTGTTCACTGGTGGTGCATTGCAGCGATTCTCGCTGTTTGCCCTCGGTGTAATGCCGTATATCTCCGCATCAATCATCATGCAGTTGATGAGCAGCGCTTTGCCGAAGTTGCAGCAGTTGAAGAAAGAAGGCTCCAGCGGCAGGCAGAAAATCACCCAGTACACGCGTATTTTCACCGTGCTGCTGGCGGCGTTCCAGGGTGGCAGTGTTGCCTTTGCCCTGCAGAGCCAGTCGTCCATTGTTTTCGCGCCGGGTTTTGGTTTCATATTTACCGCAGTGGTTACGTTAACGGCAGGTACCGTTTTTCTGATGTGGCTCGGTGAGCAGATCACTGAGCGCGGTGTGGGTAACGGTATATCGCTGATTATTTTCGCAGGTATTGTTGCCGGTCTGCCACGCGCCATTGCCGGCACACTCGAACTGGTTAATACGGGTCAGCTGAGCATACCGGCAACCCTGTTTATTCTGGCACTGGTCCTCGGCGTGGTTTACTTCATCGTTCGGGTTGAACGCGGCCAACGACGCATTACCGTTAATTATGCCCAGCGCCAGGGCAGGGTCGCCTACCAGAATCAGGCAACCCATTTACCGCTGAAGCTGAACATGGCGGGTGTAATCCCGGTTATTTTCGCCTCCAGTCTGGTGATTTTCCCATCGACGCTGGCAACCTGGTTCGCCACCTCTGATAACCTGAGTTGGTTGACGGATGTTTCAGCCGCGTTGACGCCGGGCAACCTGCCGTACACGCTTTTGTATTCGGCGTTGATCATATTTTTCTGTTTCTTCTATACGGCGTTGGTTTTCAACTCCAAGGAAACAGCAGATAACCTGAAGAAATCCGGTGCATTTATTCCCGGCATTCGTCCAGGACGCCATACGGCGGATTATATTGATAATGTATTGACCCGTCTGACCATGGTCGGATCGCTTTACCTGGTGGCAGTGGCCCTGTTGCCGGACGTGTTGAGAGTGATGTGGGCAGTACCGTTCTATTTTGGTGGTACATCGGTTCTGATTGTTGTGGTTGTCATAATGGACTTTATTGCCCAGGTGCAGGCACATTTGATCTCGCATAAATACGATACCTTGATGAAAAAGGCTAACCTGAAGTCCTATGGACGTTCAGGCGTAGTGCGCCGATAGACTGTATTTGAGAGCATGGCTTCGGTCATGGTATTTGTCGGCGGGATACGTCTGACCGGGTAGCCGGAAAAGCGTGACCGCCTTTGTTATCTGAGGAGGAGCTGCCATGAAGGTGCAAGCTTCAGTCAAAAAGATTTGCCGGAATTGCAAGATTGTTCGTCGCAGAGGCGTGGTTTACGTCATATGCACGGACAAGAAGCACAAGCAAAGACAGGGTTAAGCCGGGACCGGTCAGGGCGGGCAATTATATGTTAATTGCAGCTTTTACCAGTCTGGCAGATTCGATATAATGTACTGTTTACGTTAAGCAGTACCAACAGTAGCAGGAGTACGCAGTATGGCTCGCATAGCGGGAGTCAACATACCAGATCAGAAGCACGCTTGGGTTGCTTTGACCACCATATATGGTGTTGGACGTTCACGCGCTTTGGTGATTTGTGAGGCGGCTAATGTAGCCTCCGACAAGAAAATCAGAGACCTGACGGAACCTGAAGTTGAGGCAATTCGTAACGAAGTGGCTAAATTGTCTGTCGAAGGTGATTTACGCCGCGACGTGGCGATGAATATCAAGCGTCTGATGGATCTCGGTTGTTACCGTGGATTGCGCCATCGCCGGGGTTTGCCCGTGCGTGGCCAGCGTACCAAGACAAACGCCCGTACCCGTAAGGGTCCGCGCCGTCCGATCAAGCGATAAGTGGTGCAGGTGAATATAAATGGCTAAGCCAAATACAAAAGCTAAAAAGAAGGTCAAGAAGGTTGTGGTCGATGGTATCGCCCATATCCATGCTTCTTTTAACAATACGATTATTACACTCAGTGACAGGCAGGGTAATGTGCTTTCCTGGGCCACATCCGGTGGGGCTGGTTTCCGTGGATCGCGTAAAAGTACGCCATTCGCCGCCCAGGTAGCCGCCGAGGCCGCAGGCAGAACTGCACTGGACTTTGGTCTGAAAAACCTCGAAGTTCGCGTCAAGGGCCCCGGCCCCGGCCGTGAATCTTCTGTCCGTGCACTGAACGCACTGGGTTACAAGATCACCAACATCGTCGACGTTACGCCTATTCCGCATAACGGCTGTCGTCCACCCAAGAAACGTCGCGTTTAGGAGTTTTAGAAATGGCTAGATATATTGGACCAACCTGCAAACTCGCGCGTCGCGAAGGTGTAGATCTGGGCCTGAAAAGTCCTGCACGTGGACTCGAATCCAAGTGCAAGCTGAATCAGGTTCCCGGGCAACACGGCGCTTCGCGGCGTCAGCGTTTATCCGACTATGCTTTGCAGTTGCGTGAAAAGCAAAAAGTTCGCCGTACTTACGGCATCCTAGAAAAGCAGTTCCGTAACTACTACAAGAAGGCAGCCAGCCAGAAAGGTGCAACAGGTGAAAACCTGCTGCTGTTGCTGGAAAGCCGGTTGGACAACGTCGTTTATCGCATGGGATTTGCCGTTACACGCGCGCAGGCGCGGCAACTGGTCTCTCACAAGGGCATCCATGTTAATGGCAGCCAGGTAAACATTCCGTCTTACCAGGTTAAGCCGGGTGATGTCGTTAGCATCGCAGCGAAGGCCAAAAACCAGCTGCGTGTTAAGGAGTCCATTACGCTGAGCCAGGAAATGGATTTGGTTGCTGTATGGATGGAAGTCAATAACGAAAAACTGGAAGGCACCTATAAAGCTTTCCCTGATCGTAATGACTTGCCAGCCGATATCAACGAGAGCCTGATCGTCGAGCTTTACTCCAAGTAAGGTCCTGTTTTCCCTGCTGCTAAATTGGCAGGGTTGTTCACCATATTTTAATTGAGTGAGGTACATCCCATGATGGATGTGATTGAAAACATGTTACGACCCAGAGCGGTAGCGGTTGACGAGATCAACGAAAACCGTGCCCGTATTACGCTGGAGCCCTTAGAACGTGGCTTCGGGCATACCCTGGGTAATGCTTTACGCCGCGTTTTGTTGTCTTCGATACCGGGCTGCGCGATTGTAGAGGTTGAAATTGAGGGCGTGCTGCATGAGTACACCGCTGTTGAAGGTTTGCAGGAAGACATTATTGAAGTCCTGTTAAACCTGAAAGGTATTGCTTTGCGCATGTTTGAACGGGAAGAAGCCATTCTGACCCTGAGCAAGAAAGGTACGGGCCCGGTCACCGCTGGTGACATCAAAATTGATCACAATATCGAGATTGTGAATCCCGATCACCTGATCTGTAACCTGACCAAGAATGGCAGCATCAACATGCAGTTGAAAATCCAGCGTGGCGTAGGTTATCAACCTGCCAACCAGTTGCTGTCAACTGAAGAGGAAAGCCGACCGATTGGCCGCCTGATGTTGGATGCTTCTTACTGTCCTGTGCACCGTGTGTCTTACAGCGTTGAGGCCGCCCGTGTTGAACAGCGTACCGACCTGGATAAGCTGATCCTGGACGTAGAAACCAACGGTACGATGGATTGCGAAGCTGCGGTCAAACTGGCTGCTAATATACTGGCTGATCAATTGGCAGTATTTGTTGACTTTAAAGCACGTACAGAAATTATTGAGGAAGAAAAATCACAGGAAGTAGATCCTGTGTTGCTGCGCCCAATAGATGACCTGGAGTTAACGGTACGCTCGGCTAACTGTCTTAAAGCAGAAAGCATTTTGTACATCGGTGATCTCGTGCAGAGAACCGAAGTTGAGTTGCTGAAAACTCCCAACCTTGGCAAGAAGTCACTGACTGAGATCAAGGACGTGCTGGCTCAGCATGAGTTGTCACTGGGTACAAAACTTGAAAATTGGCCACCGGCCGCTCTGGTAGACGTCTGAAGCTCAGGCACTACAGCAGTTAACAGAAACAGGAAAGAATCATGCGTCATTTAAAATCAGGACGTAAACTGAACCGCAACAGCAGTCACAGAAAAGCCATGTTTCGCAATATGGCCAACTCGCTGTTTCAACATGAAATCATCAAAACTACAGTGCCGAAAGCCAAAGAGCTGCGCCGTGTCGCTGAGCCGCTTATTACGCTGGCGAAAGAAGACAGTGTTGCCCACCGTCGCCTGGCATTTGACCGCCTTCGCGATAAAGAGGCTGTTGGCAAGCTGTTTGAAGAGCTGGGCCCGCGTTACGTGGAACGCCCGGGTGGCTATCTGCGTATCATGAAATGCGGTTACCGCACGGGTGACAAAGCCCCGATGGCTTATGTAGAGCTGATAGGTCGTCCGCGTCTGGATGATGAGCAAGCCGAGACAGAAGAAGCCTGACGGCGGGAAGAACCCTTCCTGAAAAGTTTTAAAAAAGCCCGGCATTGCCGGGCTTTTTTTATAGCATGCTACCGACCTGGTAGATAACAAATGCACCGCCATAGCCAATGCTGGTCATGTACACCCACGCAAATATAGGCCAGCGCCAGCCGTTGGTTTCCCTGCGTATGGTGGCCAGCGTGGCAACGCATTGCAGACACCAGGCGTAGAACACGAGCAAACCAAGCACCATTGGCAAGGTAAATATGAGCCGACCGTCGGGCCAGGTCGCTGATCTCAGTTTTTGAGAAAGGCTTTGGTCGTCAGCTTCCGAGCCCACCGCGTAAATGGTGCCCATGACGGCCACCACTACCTCGCGGGCAGGGAAACCGGAAATAACCGCCGACGAGACCCGCCAGTCCCAACCCAGCGGCTTGAATACCGGCTCGATCTTACGGCCAATGCGCCCCAGCCAGCTTTGTGACATCTGTGCTGCAGCCTGTGCGTTGTCACGCTCAAACTGGCTGCTTTCAGGGTTTACCACCTGCGTTAACTGGTATTGCGCGACGTCCATACGTGGGAAATAGGCCAGTGCCCAGACACCGATAGCAATGACAAAAATAACTGTACCCGCCCGCTTCAGGAATATCCGCCCGCGTCCATACAGCTTGATGGCCACGGTTTGCAGGTTGGGTTTACGGAACTCCGGGAGTGCCAGTATAAAACGGGGTTTTGGCCCTTTCAGGGCGGATGACTTGAGCAGCAGTGCAGTGCCCAGTCCGCCCAGTATTCCGAGCAGGTAAAGCCCGAAAAGAACCAGGCCTTGCAGGTTCATCCAGCCCACCGGGTCGTTCGGTACAAAGGCGGCGATCAACAATGCATAAATGGGCAGCCGCGCAGAGCAGGTCATAAAGGGTGCGGCCAGGATGGTGGCAATCCGGTCTTTGCGGTCCGGGATCACGCGGGTTGCCATGATGGATGGCACCGCGCAGGCGAAGCTGGACAGCATGGGAATCACAGATTGCCCGGAAAGTCCCACCGAGCGCATCACACGGTCCATTAAAAAGGATGTTCGTGCCAGGTAGCCGGTATCTTCGAGAATGATGATGAACAGAAACAGGATCAGAATTTGCGGTAGAAATATGATCACACTGCCGACCCCTGCTATGACTCCGTCGGCAAGAAAGCTGCTGAAAGCGTTGTGCCCCATCTGTGTGACCAGCCAGCGCCCCAGTTGGGAACTGGTCGCGTCAATTGCATCCATCATCGGTGTCGCCCAGGTGAATACGGCCTGGAACACCAATATCAGTACGGCAAAGAAGAGCAGCGTGGCTGGCCAGGGCTGGTTGGTCCAGCGCACCAGGCGCACACCCACTTTTCGGTACAGGGGAGCCTGCTCCTGAACCTCTTCAATAACGCCCTTGACCCAGTGATATCGGTGCCGCGCTTCGGCAGCAGCAGGGGGGGAGTCGCCAAAGAGTTTCTCTCGCAGACTGGCTACCGTTTCAGCCCCCAGTTGCTGGCTGAGTTTGCCAGCCAGGTCGGGATGGGTTTGCAGCAAGGCCTGGATAACATCAATGCGCTGCCAGTCGTCACCCAGTTGTCGGGTTAATTGCCGGGCTGTCTCACTGAATTCAGGCCAGGATGCGGGAATGTCCGGTGTGTCGATCGTGGTAATGTCTTCCAGTCCCGCTTTCAGCTCATCCAGGCCGTGGCCGCTGATACTGCTGACCGGGAATACCGGGATGCCGCCGAGCGCTGTTTGTAAACCCTCTACATCAATGGTGATGCCGCTGGCGGTGGCGGCATCGATCATGGTCAGGGCAACCATGGTGGGTAACTGCAATTCCAGCAGTTGCTCCAGCAGATACAGGCCCTGGTAGATGTGCGTGGCGTCAATAACCACCAGCAAGCCGGAAGGCCGTTCGGTACCGGCTACACGGCCAAGGGTGACATCAACAGCGATGCGTTCATCTGCAGAATGGCCGTCAAGGCTGTAAACGCCCGGTAAGTCGACCAGGTTGATCGCACTGTGTTCAAGCTGCACCGTGCCCAGGTGTTTCTCAACCGTGACGCCGGGAAAGTTTGCTGTGGTCTGGCGCAGGCCGGTCAGGCGGTTGAACAGGGTGCTTTTGCCGGCATTCGGGTTGCCGATCAGGGCGACGGTGGCCCTCGCTTTGTGTCGGATTCCAATACCGCTAACGGGTATTTTTATATCCGGGGTTTCAGTCACTTGCAGGTATCCGCGTGACTTCAAAATAGCGCGCCTGTTCTTTGCGCAGAGAGATGGAACTACCGAAAAAACCCACTTCCAGCGGGTCACCACCGATGGCGATATTCTCAAGCCGGACTGTAATGTCTTCTACCATTCCCAGTACCATCAGTCGGATAACGCCAGGGTCGGTGGTATTGATCTGTTTCAGTGTGGCTGTGTCTCCGGGAGCCAGGTCTGCAAGTGTCATAAATCATCCTTTTAAAACGCAAATGAGAGTTATTCGCATTAACAAGGTGCATTGTAAAGCATATCGATGTGTGAAATACATAACCCAGATCAATTAAAAGTGACTATTTGTATCTAATTTGAATGATTTCAGGGCAATTTCCTGACCCACCGTCCGGATTTGAGTACCCCGAGACAGGCATTGGCACGGAAATGATACAGCCAGTGGTTCAGTGAACCTGCGTCGATAATGCTGATATCTGCCTGATAACCCGGCTGCAATGAGCCGATCCGGCCCTGCAGGGAAATGGCCCGGGCAGCGATGGTTGTGGTGCCCATCAGTACTTCCTGCGGGGTCATTTGTTGATTCAGACAGGCGATTGTCATCGCCAGGGGCAGGTGATAACTCGGGGCGGAGCCGGGATTAAAATCGGTAGCGACAGCCACTTTGACGCCGTTGTCCAGCATCTGCCGGGCCGGTGCATAGCGCTCACGTAAAAAAAGTGACGCCAGCGGCAGGCTGACCGCCACGGTTCCTGCCCGGGCCAGTGCAGCGATGCCCTGCTGATCAACATATTCCAGGTGTTCTGCAGATACGGCACCCAGCTCAGCCGCCAGTTGTGCGCCGCCACTGTTGCTGAGTTGATCTGCGTGGACTTTCAGGCCCAGGCCCGCTTCGCGGGCAACAATGAGTATCTGCCGTGCTTCCGCAACACTGAAGGCACCGGCTTCTACGAAGACATCACAGAACTGCGCGAGACCCTGCTGAGCGAATTCCGGTATCAGTTCCTGACATAGCAAGCAGATATAGTCTTCGCGGCGCTGCTGGTACTCTGCCGGCACCATATGTGCGCCCAAAAAGGTCGCTACCAGATCAACGGTATGCTGCCTGTTCAGTTGCCGGTAAACTTTCAGTAGTTTCAACTCGGTCGGACGGTCGAGCCCATAGCCCGATTTGCACTCAACGGTGGTGATGCCCAGGTCCAGCATGCTATCCAGCGCCTGTTTCGCCTTGCTGAGCAAATCTGAACTGCTGTCAGAGCGGGTGGCCGCCACCGTGCTGCGGATGCCGCCCCCGGCTGCTGCGATTTGCTGGTAGCTCTTGCCCTGCAGGCGCATTTCAAACTCGTCACCGCGCCAGCCGCCGAAGCTCAGGTGAGTGTGGCAATCGATCAGCCCTGGAATGACCAGCCCTTGCTGGCAATCAATGGCTTCTTCACCGGAGTAGCAGGCAGGAAGATCCTGTTGTTTACCAATCCAGGCAATTTGCGTGCCCTCAATCACCAATGCGGCCTGGTCGATCAGGCCGGCATCCTGCTGCACGGAACATGGCGGGCAGGTTGCCAACTGGGAAATATTACGCAATAAGGTCATGGGCCGGGTACGCGCTTAGTTGAGCGGGCCTATTTCGTCTTCAACAGCCTGCAGCAGGGTGCCCGCATGCAGCATATCAGCACAGCGGTCCAGATCGCCCCTGACCTCATAATCTTTGGTAGCGTGCTCGATTTTGCTGCGCAGTGCCTGGTAGCAAACGGCGACACCAAGGCCCGGTGATAATGAACTGCGGAAATCCAGCGCCTGGGCTGACGTGAGCAGCTCAACTGCCAGTACCTGCTCGACGTTTTGCAATACAGCCAGCAGCTTAAAAGCACTGATGGAGCCCATGCTCACATGGTCCTCCTGGCCAAGGCTGGTAGGAATGGAATCCACGCTGGCCGGGTGGCACAGCACCTTGTTTTCGGAGACCAGCGCTGCTGCAGTGTACTGGGGAATCATAAAGCCGGAGTTAACCCCGGTATCTTTCATCAGCAATTTCGGCAGGCCATCGTGGCCTTCAAGCAGAAGGTAGGTCCGGCGCTCGGAAATGCTGGCCAGTTCTGCCAGTGCGATGGCGGCGAAATCCATCGCCAGGGCGAGTGGCTCGCCATGGAAGTTGCCCCCTGACAATATATCGCCTTGCTGGAACACCAGTGGGTTGTCGGTGACCGAGTTTAATTCTGTTTCAATGCAGTTACGGGCATAGTCAAGCGCATCGCGGCTGGCACCGTGCACCTGGGGCACACAACGCAGGCTGTAAGGATCCTGTACTTTGCCGCAATCCCGGTGTGAGGCGAGTATCTCGCTGCCCTTGAGCAATTTGCGAATATTGGCAGCTACAACCTGTTGGCCGTGGTGGGGGCGGATCTCGTGTATTCTGCGATCAAATGGCACCGCGCTGCCCTGCAGTGCTTCGAGACTCATGGCAGCCAGCAAATCGGCCTCACGCTGGAGTACCAGCGTCTGTTGAAGCACAAAAGCACCGTAGGCGGCCATCATTTGCGTGCCATTAATCAACGCAAGCCCGTCTTTGGCCTGCAGGCTAATCGGGTCGATGCCACTGGCCTGCAAGGCCTCAGCTGCGGGGATCTTGTTACTGTGAGCCGCGTTCCAAACCTCGCCACGGCCGATCAATGGCAGGCTCAGATGCGCGAGCGGCGCAAGGTCGCCGGAAGCCCCCACGCTGCCACGACTGGGTACCCATGGCAGTATGTCGTGTTCTTCCAGTTTCAATAACTGTGCAAAGGTTTGTTCGGAAACGCCTGAATAACCGAGGCTGAGTGACTGGATTTTCAGCTGCAGCATCAGGCGGGTAATGTCCGGCGGCACGGGTACGCCGACACCACAAGCATGGCTCAGCAGGATATTCTTCTGCAGTATGGTCAGTTCCTCGTCGGATATACGCTTATTGGCCAGCACGCCAAAGCCGGTATTGATGCCGTAGTGCGCCCGTCCGTCGAGCAGTGCTGCATCGACAATCTTTCGTGACTCGCCGATGGCGCTATGATCCTTGCGCAGGCCTGACATGCTGGCGCCGAGATCTGCATACAGATGCGCCAGGCGGATATTGTTGGTGGCCATAGTTAGTCGCCGTTAATCATCGGCAGGTCTACGCCGCGCTCATTGGCGGTATCAATGGCCTCCTGGTAACCGGCGTCGGCATGGCGCATGACACCGGTGCCCGGGTCAGCGGTTAAAACCCGCTGTAAGCGCCGATCCGCCATATCCGTTCCGTCTGCAACGCAGACCATGCCGGCGTGTTGGGAATAGCCAATGCCAACCCCGCCGCCGTGATGGATTGAGACCCAGCTTGCGCCGCAGGCCGTGTTCAGCATCGCATTCAGTAACGGCCAGTCAGCAATGGCATCCGAGCCATCTTTCATGGCTTCGGTTTCACGGTTGGGGGAGGCGACAGAGCCGGCATCCAGATGGTCGCGGCCAATGACAATCGGTGCTTTCACCTTGCCTTCGCGGACCAGTTGGTTGAATTTCAGGGCAGCCCGGGCACGCTCGCCGTACTCCAGCCAGCAGATGCGCGCTGGCAATCCCTGGAAGCTGATCTGTTGCTGAGCCTTTTCGATCCAGCGCCTGAGGGCGAGTTTTTCCGGAAACAGCTCAAGGATCGCTGCGTCAGTGGCACGGATATCATCGGGGTCGCCCGACAGGGCAGCCCAGCGGAATGGCCCTGCACCGCGACAGAAGAGTGGCCGGATATAGGCGGGGACAAAGCCCGGAAAATCGAATGCCTGCGGCATGTTTCTGTGGTCGGAGACCTGTCCCCTGAGGTTGTTGCCATAGTCGAAGCAGATGGCCCCGCGGGCTTTCATTTCGAGGATCGCCTCGACATGTATGACCATAGAATCCAGCACCTTGTTGTCGTAGGTTTCCGGATCGGATTTTCTAAGCTCGGCGGCACTTTCCAGTGAATAACCCAGCGGAATATAACCCTCCCGCAGGTCGTGGGCTGAAGTCTGGTCGGTAATAATGTCAGGCGTAAAGTCGCGCCGAACCAGTTCGGGCAGGACTTCAGCGATATTGCCCAGCAAACCCACCGAGACCGGGCCATCGGCCCGGGAAAAAATCTCCAGCGCCTCATCCAGATTGTCGGTCATGCGGTCGCAGTAGCCGGTTTCTACCCGCCTTTGAATGCGCCATGGGTCAATTTCTACAGCGAGGCAGTGCCCGTCGTTCATGGTGCAGGCCAGGGGTTGTGCGCCACCCATGCCGCCGAGACCGGCGGTGACAGTCAGGCGGCCTGCCAGGCTGCCATCAAAGTGCTGGCGGGCACATTCGGCAAAGGTTTCATAGGTACCCTGCACGATGCCTTGAGAACCGATATAAATCCACGAGCCCGCTGTCATCTGGCCGTACATGGTCAGGCCCTTTTTCTCGAGGTCGCGGAATACGTCCCAGTTTCCCCAGCGTGGCACCAGGTTGGAATTGGCAATCAGCACCCGCGGTGCTTCTTCATGGGTGCGGAATACGCCGACCGGCTTGCCACTTTGGATCAACAGCGTCTCATCGTTTTCCAGGCGCTTCAGGGTGGCAATAATCCGCTCCAGTGCCGGCCGGTTACGTGCTGCTTTGCCGGTACCGCCGTAAACGATCAGTTCGTCCGGCTTTTCAGCCACATCCGGATCCAGATTGTTCATCAGCATGCGCATGGCGGCTTCCTGGTGCCAGCCTTTGCAGCTAATTTGTGTGCCTGTGGGGGCCTTTATAGGTGCATTTTTTGTGTTCATTACTGTACAGTCACTACCCTGAATGGATTTGTTCGAATTATAGCAGTGAAAGTGGCCCTGGCAGCCACACCAGTCGCGAATACTATGGAATCAGAATGCTGAGTAAAATTACACCAAGAATGGGTTTTGGGTTAATCACCTTGAGCTGTGCATCGCTGCTGGGCTTTGCCTTCTATAACCAGTATGTGGATTTCCTGGACCCTTGCCCGTTGTGCATTTTTCAGCGCCTGGCATTTTTCCTGATGGCGTGTTTTGCCTTGCTGGCCTTGATACACAACCCGGCCAGAACCGGACGGCGCATGTATTCCTGGCTGGTTGTTGCCGCAGCGGCTTTTGGGGCATCGGTTGCAGGCCGCCATATCTGGCTGCAAAGTTTGCCGCCAGGGGATGTACCGGAATGTGGTCCGGGGCTTAACTACATGCTGGAAAACTTCCCATTGGCAGAAGTGCTCACATCGGTCCTGCAGGGCTCGGGTAGTTGTGCTGAAGTGAAGTGGACATTTTTCAATATGAGTATGCCAATGTGGACGCTGATCTGGTATACAGGGTTGGGCGTCGCAGCGATTTGGATCGCTTACCATTCAGGCAGCAAATTGGAGATACAGGCCAGTGATAACAAGTGAGAGTGACGGAATGAGCCAGGGGCCAGGCAAAGTGGATTCTTCTGGTGAAGAAAATAGTTGGCAACCCGCTTCATGGCAGGCGTGGGAGGCTAAGCAACAGGCGAAGTATCCAGATCAGGATGAGCTTGAAAATGTGCTGCAAGAACTGTCTGCGTTACCGCCATTGGTAACCTCATGGGAGATCCTTGCGCTGAAGAAGCAGATTGCTGAAGCGCAGGCCGGAAACCGGTTCTTTTTGCAGGGTGGCGATTGTGCTGAGAACTTTACCGAGTGCAACTCGGAGGTGATCACCAACCGCCTGAAGGTTTTGCTACAGATGAGCCTGGCGCTGACCCACGGTCTGCAAAAACCGGTGGTCAGGGTTGGCCGTTTTGCCGGACAGTACGCCAAGCCGCGCTCATCGGATGTAGAAACTCGTGATGGTGTGACCTTGCCGAGCTACCGTGGTGACCTGGTCAATTCCGTTGAGTTTACGCCAGCAGCCCGACGTCCGGATCCCCACCGCCTGATCCAGGGACATGCAAGTTCGGCGATGACAATGAATTTTGTTCGCGCACTGGTCGATGGTGGTTTTGCTGATTTACACCACCCCGAGTACTGGAATCTGAGCTGGGTTCAGCACTCGCCGCTGGCCGATGAATTTCAGCGTCTGGCGGACAGCCTCGGCCGGGCTGTCAATTTTATGGAGACCATTTCGGGCCGCCGTGCGGGTAGCCTGAAGCGGGTCGATTTTTATACTTCGCACGAAGCTTTGCACCTGCACTATGAGCAGGCGCTGACCCGCACCGTGCCACGCCAGCAGGGCTGGTTTAACCTGACCACGCACTTTCCATGGATAGGCATGCGCACCGCCGATGTGGGTGGTGCACACGTCGAGTATTTCAGGGGTATCCGCAATCCGGTCGGTATTAAGGTCGGTCCGGGTGCCAGTGCGACACAACTTGAACAGTTGCTGAAGAAACTGAATCCGGAATCAGAAGCGGGCCGCATCGTGTTGATTCACAGAATGGGTGTAGCCAATATCGAAGCCCGGATGCCACCCCTGATCAGGGCGGTTCAGGATACCGGTTCGCCTGTATTGTGGGTGTGTGACCCGATGCATGGCAATACCGAAACCACGGCATCCGGGATCAAGACCCGTCGCTTCCGGAACATCATGAACGAGATGGAAACAGCTATTGAATTACACCATCAAAATGATTCTCAGCTGGGTGGCGCGCACCTCGAACTGACCGGTGAAAACGTCACCGAGTGCACTGGTGGTGCGAGGAATCTGGACGAAGCAGACCTGAAGCGGGCGTACAAGTCCATCGTAGACCCGCGCTTGAACTATGAGCAGGCCCTGGAGTTGTCCATGTTGATTGTCAGTAAATTTGACAAGCTGACCTGAGCTTGCCTGGACGGGTGAAAATCAGCCAAAAACCGGTCCGGAACCGTATTATTCCGGTACTCCTTATAGCCTTGTGGCTGCCGTTGTCGCTGCTGGCTGCAGAACCCGTGCGGCACACCCTGAGTTTCCCGCAGAGCAAGCAGCAGACTATCCTGGTGCGCTCTGAGTTTCCCGTCAGTGAGGCTTTGACGGAGCTGAATATGCCCAACTGGACCCCGGGGTCTTACCTGATGCGTGGTTTTGCAGCCAATGTTGAACAGCTGTCTGCCACTTCCGCAGATGGAAAACCGCTGGCGGTGAAGAAGGTCAGCAGGGATCGCTGGCAGGTCGATACTACGGATGTCAGTCAGTTGGTTGTTGAGTACGTGGTGTTCACGCCTGAAATGAACGTAAACTCCAGCTGGGTTGATTCCACATTTGCGCTGATAAATGGTGCGTCTGCGTTCCTCTACACCACAGCGACCCGGGATTTTCCGCAGCAACTCGATATCGTCGCATCGCCGGCCAGAGGGCAGGTTTTTACTGCCATGCCAACGTCCCCGGCAGGCACGGGTTACCGCGCAGCCAGTTATGATGAACTGGTTGATAACCCGGTGGTGGTGGCCAACGCCCCGGCCTACCGGTTCAGCCACAAAAAACAGGGCTACGTACTGCTAAATGTTGGTGAAAACAGGTTCTGGGATGGTCAGCAGGCTGCTGACGATGTGGCAAAGATTGTGGCGGAAACACAGGTGTTCTGGCGTGTGAACCCGCTGTCGCGGCCTTTCTGGTTTTTGAATTTTGCCACCGGGGGCAGGGGCGGCCTGGAGCACGACCACAGTACGGTTATCATGACCGGGCGCCGGCAAATGCGCGATCGCGAAGACTATATCAAGTGGCTGGGGGTGGTGGCCCATGAGTTTTTCCACGTTTGGAATGTGCGCCGCATGCGCCCCGCTGAACTGGCGACCTACGACTATCAACACGAGCAGTATACCGGCCAGCTGTGGCTGGCTGAAGGCCTGACCAGTTATTTTGATAACCTGCTGTTGTCACGTGCCGGCTTGATCAAGCCGGAAGAATATATGGAGTTGCTGGCCAAGGACATCCATCGCTTTGAGACCACGCCAGGCAGAAAACTGCGGCCTGTGACGGAGGCGTCGATTGATGCCTGGATACGCCACTATAAGCCCAATGCCAACTCGATAAATACGACCATCAGCTATTACAATAAGGGTGCACTCATTGGTTTTGTACTGGATGCCTACCTGAGGAAAGAGAGCAAGGGTCGGCATAAGCTGGACGACGTCATGCGGCAGATGTACAAGCTATACGCAAACACGCCCTATACGCTTGATGACTTCAAGAATGTTGTCGCGGACATCAGCGGGCCGGACGCGGTGCAGTTTCTTGAACCATTGCTGGATACCACCGTTGACCCTGATATCGATGCAGCACTTGCCTGGTTTGGGCTGGAATTGGCCCGGGATCCGGAGTTGGCTTCCGCTGAGGAGAAAGACAGTCCTGCTATCAGTGGTTTTGGGGTTATCTGGGATGATACCAGCGAGGACCTGGTGGTTAAGTCAGTATTGGCGGGTAGCAGTGGTGCGGTTGCCGGCGTCCTGCCGGGTGATGAGGTACTGGCCATCGGCGACGAGCGATTGGTGGCGGACAATTTGCTGGAGCTGATGACCGCTTATCAACCCGGCCAGAGAACCACCTTGCTGGTGGCACGGCGAGGGCAGGTCCTGACACTTAAAGTCAGGCTTGAGACAGCTGTTCCGGAGCGCTTTGATATCGTGCTGCAAAGTGGGTTTGGTAAGCGGCACATTAATCGCTTGCAGAGTTTGCTCGGCCAGAAACTGCAGGAAAAACATTAACTTTATGTCAATCAGACGGAATATATGATGAAGAAAATCACTAAATCTGTTGTGTTTACGCTGCTGCTGGCAGTATCCGGCACGGCGCTCGGAACGGATCTGCAAACTACTCAGGCGGGCAAGATATTGCCTTACCCCATTTACCAGCATCAACTGGACAATGGCCTGAACGTGGTGACCGTGCCGTTTGCTTCCCCCGGCCTCGCCGCTTTCTATATTGTGACCCGTGTTGGAGCGAGGAATGAAGTTGAGCCCGGCGTTACCGGGTTTGCCCATTTCTTTGAGCACATGATGTTTCGCGGCACTGACAGGTATTCAAAAGAGGCATATAGCGCGGCCTTGAAGTCCACAGGCGCTGCCGCAAACGCCAATACTACACAGGACCGGACCCTGTACCACATGACCGGTAATGCGGATAAGCTGGAACTGATGTTTGAGCTGGAATCTGACCGGTTTATGAACCTCGAGTACTCCGAGCACGAATTCAAGACCGAGGCGGGTGCGGTAAAAGGTGAATACACCAAGAATTTTGCCAGCCCTTACAGCCAGATCAATGAAAAGCGCTCAGAAACGGCATTCACCACGCATACCTATTCCCACACCACCATGGGTTACTTTAAAGATATCGTGGATATGCCCAACCAGTATGAGTATTCGAGGAAATTCTTTGAGCGCTATTACCGGCCTGAATACAACACTGTGCTGGTGGTGGGTGATGTGACGCCTCAGCAGGTCAACGCACTGGCACAGAAGTACTTTGGTGCGTGGCAGCGTGGCAGCTACAAATCTGTCGTGCCGGCAGAGCCTGAGCAGGCTGAAACCCGTTATGTGCATTTGCAAAATGGCAGCATTCCAGCCTATTTCAGCATGAGTTATAAGGCCCCGGCTTTCAGCGACACAAAGATTGATATGCCGGCACTGGATGTCTTGTCTTCCATCGTGTTTTCCAACACTTCGGAGCTGAACAAGAAACTGGTGATCGAAGAGCAAAAAGTGCGCTTTATCGGCGGCGGGGCTTTTGACAGTCGCGACCCTGGCCTGTTTACCATCCAGGTTTCGATGGTGGAGAAAGAGGACATGGCCTATGTGATGGCTGAAATTGAGAAGGCCATTGCAAAAGTTCAGACCGGGGGCGTGGACGAGGCTTTGCTGCAGCGGACCAAGTCAAACCTGAAATATGGTTTTGCCATGAGCGTTGACACCCCGGATGCGATAGCACGTTCCCTGAGTCACTACATTCAGCTGACCGGCGACCCCGAATCTGTTAATCGCCTGTATGCCCTGTATGACAAAGTCACGGTGGACGATATCAAGATGGTGGCCAACAAGTACTTTAACCCCGATCATCTCACTATTGCGACCATATCCGAAGACGAACAGGGAGCACTGAAATGAAAAGTTTGCTGCAGACCGTAGCCACCCTGCTATTGTTCTCCTTTGCCACTCAGTCCCAGGCCATTGAGGTTGTGGAACTGAAACTGGACAACTCCAGCAAGGTGGTCTTTAAGATACGTTTCAACAATGGCTCGATTTCCGACCCGGCCGGCAAGCAGGGGCTGACCTATGCGACGGCATCATTGATGGCACAGGGCGGTGCCGGTGGTATGAGTTTCGCTGATATACAAGACATGTTGATGCCCTGGTCCGCGTCCTATTTTGTTGCGGTGGACAAACAGGTCACCACTTTTACCTTCCAGGTGCCGGTTGATTTCATCGATGATTTTTATCCCCTGTTGAGAAATGTGCTGCTGGCACCGAATTTTGATGAGCACGATTTCAGCCGTGTGATGAAAGGCCAGCAGAACTACTTAGACCAGGTGGTGCGTGCCTCGTCTGATGAGGATTACAGCAAGTTTGCGCTGGAACACCTGCTTTTCCGCGGCAGCAATATGCAGCACCTGGTACAAGGTACTTCTGCGGCAGTGAAAAGCATCAGCCTGGACGATATCAAATCGCACTATCAGAAGGTTTTCATCCGCAACAACGTCATGCTGGGGATCGCCGGCAATTACAGCCTTGCTTTATTAAAGCAACTTAAATCTGACCTGCAGGGCCTGCCTGACACGCCCTATGAGCCAGTCACTCCCGCGAAAGCGCGTAAGGCTGATGGCATCGAGGTTGAAATCATTGCCAAAGACGGTGCATTCGGGTCGGCTATTTTTACCGGCGCGCCGCTGCCGATCACCCGTGCAGACGATGAATTTGCTGCCTTGATGATTGCCAACTCGTGGATGGGCGAACACCGGAAGTCGTACTCGCGCCTGTATCAGAAGATACGCCAGGCCCGCTCAATGAACTATGGCGATTACTCATATATTGAGTGGTACAGTGCAGGAGGCCGCAATCAGTTGCCACCATCCGGGGTACCAAGGGCATCGAATTACTGGTCTGTCTGGATCCGTCCGGTACAGATCGCCACGCAATTGAAAGCGCAGTACCCCGAACTGGCTGATATCAGCATTGGGCATGCCCATTTTGCCTTGCGTATGGCTGTCCGGGAGTTTGATCAATTGATAAAAAATGGCCTCAGCCAGGAGGATTTTGCGTCCACCAGGACTTTTCTGCGCAGTTATTCAAAACTCTATGCCCAGAGCCCCGCCCAGCAACTTGGCTGGCTGATGGACTCACGGTTTTACGGGCGCAAGGATTATCTGGCCGAACTGGACAGCCTGTTGCAGAAAACCACTTTGGAGGATGTTAATACGGCGCTGCGCAAGTACTGGCAAACCGACAATATGTTCGTCACCATCGTCACTGATAAAAGTGAAGCCCAGCCACTGGCTGACAGCCTGATCAACAACACGGCTTCACCGATGACTTACTCAACCCTGGTGAAAACAGGCCTGGCGCCGGAGATACTGGCTGAGGACGAGGAAGTGGCTGTTTATCCGTTGAATGTCAGGAAAGTCACAATCGTGCCATCTGCGGATACCTTCAAATAGACCAAGCCGGGGTCAGCGTCACGACTCTGACTCCGGATCACTCATAATCAGACTTCCTGCTTTTTTGCAGCCCGGCCAGCGGTTTTACGTGCGTGCTCTTTCAGGTGACGTTTGCGGATACGAATGGATTCGGGAGTGACCTCTACCAGTTCATCATCCTGGATAAATTCCAGCGCCTGCTCCAGGGTCATGATATGCGGGGAGGCCAGCAGAACGTTGTCATCCTTGATGACGGTGCGGATATTGGTCAGCTGCTTGGCTTTTAACGGATTGACGGTCAGATCATTGCCGCGGTTATGGATGCCGATCAACTGCCCTTCGTAGACATCAACGCCGGCCTCAATGATCATGCGGCCACGGTCCTGCAGGTTGAACAATGCGTAAGCCACTGCTTTGCCGGTGCTGTTGGATATCAGCACACCGTTGTTGCGGGTTGAGATCGGGGCCGGGTTATACGGGCTGTACTTCTCTAAGGTATGAAACAGCAGGCCGGTGCCGGCGGTGACAGTGCGGAATTCCGACTGGAAGCCGATCAGGCCACGGGCCGGAATAATGTAGTCCATGCGGATACGGCCCTTGCCGTCCGGTTGCATGTCCTGCAGCACACCACGGCGGTCGCCGAGCCGTTCCATGACGGCGCCCTGATAATCGGCTTCAAGGTCAACGACCAGCAATTCATAGGGTTCCTGTGTTTCGCCATCTTTGGTCTGCAGAATCACTTCCGGGCGCGAGATGGCCATCTCATAGCCTTCACGGCGCATGGTTTCAATCAGGATGGAGAGATGTAACTCACCACGGCCGGAGACGCGGAATTTTTCGGCGTCTGCCGTTTCTTCAATGCGCAGGGCAACGTTATGGCTGGCTTCACGCAGCAACCGTTCACGCAACTGCCGGCTGGTCAGGTACTTGCCCTCACGGCCTGCGAACGGTGAAGCATTGACGCGAAAGGTCATGCTGATGGTCGGTTCATCGACAGTCAGTGGCGGCAGGGCCTCCACTGCATCGCGGGCACACAGTGTGTCTGAAATGCGCAGGTTCTCAACACCGGTCACAGCGATGATGTCCCCGGCGCTGGCTTCGGCAATTTCTACCCGCTCCAGTCCGTTGAAGCCCAGCACCTGCAGGATACGGGCGTTGTGTTGCTCACCGTAACGGTCGACAACTGCAATTTGCTGGTTCGGCTTAACGCTTCCGCGCTGTACCCGGCCGATGCCGATGACACCGACATAGGTGTTGTAGTCCAGCGTGGTGACGCGCATCTGGAATGAGCCCTCCTGGTCCACGTCCGGTGGGCTGACTTCGCGCACGATGGTTTCAAACAACGGCGTCATGTCGCCATCGCGCACTGTATCTTCAAGCCCGGCATAGCCTCTCAGTGCTGAAGCGTAGACGACCGGGAAATCCAGCTGCTCATCGCTGGCGCCCAACTGGTCAAACAGCTCAAAAGTCTGGTCCAGCACCCAATGCGGGCGGGCGCCGTCACGGTCGACCTTGTTGATGACAACGATCGGGCGAAAACCCATGTCGAAAGCCTTCTGGGTAACAAACCGGGTTTGCGGCATCGGTCCGTCAACCGCATCGACCAGCAGCAGAACAGTATCGACCATGCTGAGGATACGCTCAACTTCGCCGCCGAAATCCGCGTGTCCGGGAGTATCGACGATATTGATGCGGTAGTTTTCCTCACCATCGGCCCAGTTGAGGGCCGTGTTCTTGGACAGGATGGTAATGCCGCGCTCTTTTTCAAGATCATTGGAATCCATCACCCGGTCAGGCGTGGCTGCACGTTCACCAAGGGTTCCCGACTGCTGTAGCAACTGGTCTACCAACGTGGTTTTACCATGGTCTACATGGGCGATGATGGCGATATTTCTGAGGTTATTTATCACGGTGGATTCCAAAAGCGGGAGGCAGCTGCAATATGCAGGCTGAGCGCGCGCAAGTTACACGGTTTGGCCCCGCTACGCAATGTTTTTTTATGGGAAAACAGCAGCATAAATGACTCCGTTGGCCTGCTGGCAGCACTCAGGAGACAACGAAGCCCATGTGCTTCAGCAGCTTTGCAGTGCCGGTATCCACTCCCCTGACATGGTGGGCTTTGAATTCGTGGCGCTGCGGGTAGGTGGCACGCAGCTTATCAAACTGAATGCAGCCATTCGCGCCGGGCAGGCGGGGCAGGGCTCTGAGTGCTGCGTCATCCCGGGCCACCGGGCAACTGGCGTGCAGTAATCGCTCAAGTACCTGGTGGGTGGTGGATGAAGAAGCGAAGGAGGATGACGGCTGGCTGAGACTGCCGGGTGGCGGCCCGGCCGGTTTGATGTTCAGGGCCTTACAAAACGCCTGGTAGATCATTTCAGTGCCAGCGCGCTTGCCCTCGCTGCTATAGCCGGCAATATGGGGTGAGCCAACCGTCACGGCAGCCAGCAGTTCGGGCGCAATCAATGGCTCATCCGGCCATACATCCAGTGCGGCCTGCAGGTGGCCTGACCGCAAGTGGGTCAGCAGCGCCGAGGCTTCAATCACGCCACCGCGCGAGGTGTTGACCAGCAGGGTACCTGGGCGCAGTGCAGCCAGTCGTTCAGGCCCAAGCAGGTGTTTGCTCGGATACCGGCCAGTGGTCGTCAGCGGTACGTGCAGGCTGATGATGCTGTTGGCACAAGCCTCGTCCATCGAGACCAGGCCGGTCGTACCCTGCTCCTGCAAGGGTGGGTCGCATGCCTGAACGGGTATGCCAAGAACCCTCAGGAGTTGTTCAAGACGCCGGCCAACATTGCCACGGCCGACAATGCCGACACTTTGCTGAAAAAAAGGCTGTTGCAGGCGGTCACAGGCCAGCCACATCATGGCCAGCGCATATTGTGCCGCCGCGTTGGCATTGCAGCCAGGCGCATGCGCCCAGATGATGCCGTTGTCCTGTAACCAGCCGGTGTCGAGATGGTCAATACCGATGGTTGCGCTGCCGACAAAGGCAACCCGCGTACCCGCCAGCAGATCCGCATTGACCTGTGTCACTGAACGGACCAGTAGTATGTCCGCATCGGCCAGCTCAGACCGGCACAGGTTTCTGCCAGCCACTTTCAGCAGTTCACCGTGGCGGCCGAAGGTCTCCTCGAGGGCGGGCATGTTGATGTCAGCAACAATTTTCATGCGTTTTTTCCGGCTTGCTCACAGCTCCCCATTGAAGCCTGTTTCTGTCTGTTTTCACAGGGTACTTAACTGCAAATATCAGGTATAATAGCACCGCAAATTCAGGCTGCCGGCAGCAAGTCTTTCTGACTGTTTCCATGATGCTTTTACGGCAGCCATAAACCGCCTTCAAGGAGCGTTCGATGAAACAACCTGTGCGTGTAGCGATCACCGGTGCAGCCGGGCAAATCGGTTATCAATTGTGCTTCAGAATTGCAGCCGGCGACATGCTCGGCCCCGATCAGCCCATTATTTTGCAATTACTTGAAATTTCGCCGGCTCTGGGTGCCCTGGAAGGCGTGGTCATGGAGCTGAAAGATGCTGCATTCCCGTTGCTACAGGACGTCGTGTTTACCGATGATGCAAACGTTGCATTTGCCGATACGGACTATGCCCTGTTAGTGGGTGCCAGACCTCGTGGCCCGGGCATGGAGCGGTCCGATCTGTTGACTGCCAACGGTAAAATCTTTGGTCCGCAGGGTGCCGCCATGAATGCGCACTCCAGCCGGGATATCAAGGTGCTGGTGGTGGGTAACCCGGCCAATACCAATGCGCTGATTGCCCGTTCCAGTGCGCCGGATCTGAATCCACGTAATTTCACTGCCATGACCCGCCTCGACCACAACCGGGCGATGGCACAACTGGCAGAGAAAACCGGCATTCACCACAGCCTGGTACGCAAAATGCTGATCTGGGGCAATCATTCATCCACCCAGTATCCTGATATCAATTTTGCTGAAGTCGATGGCCGGAACGCCACTGACCTGACAGCTCAGGACTGGTACCGGGAAGTGTTCATTCCCACCGTGCAGCAGCGCGGTGCTGCGATTATCAAGGCACGCGGTGCGTCCAGTGCTGCTTCGGCTGCATCTGCGGCGATCGACCATATGCGCAGTTGGGCTCTGGACACGCCGGACGGCGACTGGGTTTCCATGGCCGTACCATCAGATGGCAGCTACGGCATCGAGCCTGGCATCATCTACTCCTTCCCCTGCGTGTGCCGTGATGGTGACTACCAGATCGTACAGGGCCTGGAGATTGATGATTTCAGCCGTGCACGCATGGACGCCTCAGACGCAGAGTTGCGCGAAGAGCGTGCTGCGGTCGAGGATCTGCTGGCCTGAAGCAATGTCCGGCACCTGCATGGCGGGGGCCGGCAATAACGGAGTAGGGCATTGATTCAATCTGCCGGGAAAAACTTTCGCCGGGCAGTGGCTGACAACCAGCCACTGCAGGTGGTCGGTACCATCAACGCTTTTACCGCGCGGATGGCAAAAAACGTCGGTCACCAGGCTATTTATCTTTCCGGCGGAGGCCTGGCGGCCAATTCACTGGGCATGCCGGATCTGGGCATCAGCGGCCTGGATGACGTGCTGACGGATGCGCGGCGTATCACGGATGTTTGCGATCTGCCGTTGCTGGTTGATATTGATACCGGTTTTGGCGGTGCATTTAATATTGCCCGCACCATCAAGGCGGTGATCAAGGCCGGCGTTGCAGCCATCCACATGGAAGACCAGGTGGCAGCCAAGCGTTGCGGACACCGTCCCGGCAAGGCCATTGTCAGCCAGGCCGAAATGACAGACCGGATCAAGGCTGCCGTTGATGCGCGCACCGATGATGATTTTGTCATCATGGCGCGTACCGATGCGCTGGCGGTGGAAGGTATGGACAGTGCGCTTGAGCGGGCCGTTGCCTGTGTAGAGGCCGGTGCGGACATGATTTTCCCGGAGGCCATTAAAATGCTTGAACAATACACTGAGTTCAGGCGAGTGGTGGGCGTGCCGATACTGGCGAATATTACCGAGTTCGGCCATACACCCCTGTTTACAACGCCCGAGTTGGGCGCGGCCGGTGTTGATATTGTTTTGTACTGTTGTTCAGCCTACCGGGCAATGAACAAAGCCGCCTGTGACACCTACGTGTCAATCTTGCAGCAAGGTCATCAGAAAGACATGCTGGAGCGCATGCAGACACGCGAAGAGCTGTATCAGCACCTGGGTTATCACGAATATGAGCGCAAACTGGACGAGTTGTTCAGGAGCGAAAAAGAGACGGAGGATTGAACCATGGGAAGCAGTAATTCAGGCGCAGGATTGCGCGGCCAGTCAGCGGGCAGGACAGCGGTCTGTACAGTCGGCGCCGAAGGTAACAGCCTACGCTACCGGGGTTTTGATGTCGTTGATCTGGCGGGCCAGTCTACCTTTTATGAAACAGCCTACCTGCTATTAAAGGGCCATCTCCCCACAGCCACCGAGCTCGACGTCTGGAAGGCCAGCCTGAAAGCCCAGCGGGGCCTGCCGCAAGCTTTGCGCGATGTGCTTGAGCGCATTCCGGCCGATGCCCACCCGATGGACGTTATGCGTACCGGTTGTTCATTTCTCGGCAATATTGAGCCGGAAGGCGATTTCTCCAACCAGGCAGATGTTGCCGATCGTTTACTGGCGGCGTTCCCGTCCATCATTGTTTACTGGTATCGCTACAGCCATGATGGCGTTCGCATTGAGACCGAGACCAGTGATGAGACTATCGGCGGACACTTTTTGCATATGCTGCATGGTTCGGCGCCTGACGAACTGGCGGTCAGGGTCATGGATGTATCACTGATTCTCTATGCGGAACACGAGTTCAATGCCTCTACCTTCACTGCCCGGGTGTGTGCTTCTACCTTGTCAGATCTACACTCCTGCATCACGGCAGCGATTGGTTCCCTGCGTGGGCCGCTGCATGGCGGTGCCAATGAAGCTGCGATGGCCATGATCGAGCAGTATGACAGCGTTGAGAGCGCTATTGCCGACGTACACCGCAAGCTGGCTGCCAAAGAGCTGATTATGGGCTTTGGGCATGCGGTATATAAGGTTCGCGATCCGCGCAATGCGATTATCAAGGGCTGGTCCAAAAAGCTCTCTGCTTTGCACCCGGAATCCAATCTTTTCGAGATATCCGACGCCGTTGAACGTATCATGAAAGAAGAGAAGAATATGTTTGCCAACGCAGACTTTTTCCATGCCAGCGCTTATTACTTCATGGGGATACCGACCAGGCTATTTACCCCGATTTTTGTCATGTCCCGCATCACGGGGTGGGCGGCGCATTGCTTTGAGCAGCGCGCTGACAATCGCATCATTCGCCCGGGAGCCGAGTACATTGGCCACGCTGACCGGGACTACATTCCGCTGGAATCGCGGTAAGGAAAACAGAAAAAATGTCCAATATTGGAATTCGCACCACCGACCGGCCTCAGCCTGATCAGGTTATCCAGGCTATTGCCGATTATGTCTGTGACTATGAAATCAACAGCGAGGTGGCGTATTCCACAGCACATTATTGCCTGATGGACAGTCTGGCTTGCTCCATGCTGGCGATGAAGTTCCCGGACTGCAATCGTTTGCTGGGGCCGATCGTGCCCGGCGCTACACTGCCAGGCGGCGCGCGGGTTCCCGGCACCGGCTATGAACTTGAACCGGCACAGGCCGCGTTCAATCTGGGCACCCTGATTCGCTACCTGGATTTCAACGACACGTGGCTGGCGGCCGAGTGGGGCCACCCGTCTGACAACCTTGGCGCAATCCTGTCGGTGGCTGACTATGTATCGCGGCAGAATGTCGCCAGCGGGAAAGCACCGCTGAGCGTGCATGATGTGTTGACCGCGATGATTAAGGCACACGAGATACAGGGCGTGCTGGCACTGGAGAACAGCTACAACAAGGTCGGGCTCGATCATGTGTTACTGGTCAGGGTGGCGTCTACCGCGGTGGTAACGCAGATGCTTGGCGGTGATAAGGAGCAAGTGATCAATGCGGTTTCAAATGCCTGGATTGATGGCGGCGCGCTGCGTACCTACCGGCATGCACCCAATACCGGTTCACGCAAAAGCTGGGCTGCGGGTGATGCCTGTCGCCGGGCGGTTACGCTGGCATTGATGGCGGTTGCCGGTGAGATGGGTTACCCATCGGCGTTGACTGCGGAAGTCTGGGGTTTTTACGATGTGTTGTTCAAAGGCCAGCCATTTGGGTTTCAGCGTGGCTACGGCAGCTATGTGATGGAGAATATTCTCTTCAAGATTTCCTTCCCGGCTGAGTTCCATGCCCAGACCGCAGTCGAATGCGCCATGCAACTACACCCGCAGGTCAGGGATCGGCTGGATGAGATCAGCAAGATCGTTGTTGAGACCCAGGAGGCGGGTGCCAGGATTATCGACAAGACCGGCCCACTGGCAAATTATGCGGATCGTGACCACTGCATCCAGTACATGATTGCAGTGCCGATGATCACTGGCCAATTGAGCGCTGAGTCCTACGCGGATGAAGTTGCCGCCGATCCGCGTATCGACAGGCTGCGTGACCTTATGGAGGTCACCGAAAACGAGAAATTTACCCGCGATTACTTTGACCCTGATAAACGCGGCATCGGCAACGCGGTGCAGGTATTTTTCAAGGACGGTTCGGCATCAGAACGGGTCGAGATCAGTTACCCGATCGGCCACAGAAGGCGTCGTGAAGAGGGGATACCAGTGCTGATAGAGAAATTTGAAAGTGCGATATCGGACCACTTCCCGCAGCAACAGGCTGCAACTATTCGCGCGGCTGTGGAATCGCA
The DNA here is from genome assembly GCA_024277815.1 of Gammaproteobacteria bacterium. Classification (GTDB taxonomy): domain Bacteria; phylum Pseudomonadota; class Gammaproteobacteria; order Xanthomonadales; family SZUA-36; genus SZUA-36. The sequence goes on along the minus strand of JAJRUM010000024.1, from coordinate 4,451 downwards.
GCAGGCGTTGGCGGCCATGGCCGTCCCCGCCTTCGTTGAAGACTGGGTGCTTTAAACGGGATACAGCGTGCGCCACCGTCAATCGGGCGGTGACGTTTTTCTAACGCTTCATAAAGTTGAAGAATTCTTCGTTGGACTTGGTTGCCTTGAGCTTGTCCAGCATGAACTCGATGGCCTGCACTTCGTCCATCGGGTGCAGCAGTTTGCGCAGAATCCAGACTTTTTGCAGCAAGGACTGACTGATCATCAATTCTTCACGGCGGGTGCCTGATTTGTTGATGTCAATGGCCGGGTAAACGCGTTTCTCCGCGATCCTCCGCGCCAGGTGTATTTCCATATTGCCGGTACCCTTGAATTCCTCGTAGATCACTTCATCCATTTTGGAACCGGTGTCAACCAGGGCCGTGGCGATAATGGTCAGGGAGCCGCCTTCGGTAACATTCCTGGCGGCGCCGAAGAAGCGTTTGGGACGCTGCAGGGCGTTGGCGTCCACACCACCGGTCAATACCTTGCCGGAAGACGGTGCGACGGTGTTGTAAGCGCGGGCCAGACTGGTGATCGAGTCGAGCAGGATGACCACATCATGCTTGTGCTCAACCAGGCGCTTGGCGCGTTCGATGACCATTTCAGCGACCTGAACGTGGCGTGAAGCGGGTTCGTCAAAGGTGCTGGATACCACCTCGGCATCGACGGAGCGCTTCATTTCGGTCACTTCCTCGGGCCGTTCATCGACCAGCAGAATGATCATTTTGCAATCTTTATGGTTGGCTCGAATACTGCTGGCAATGTTCTGCAGCATGATGGTCTTGCCCGCTTTAGGTGGTGACACCACCAGTCCGCGCTGGCCAAACCCGATCGGTGAGATCAGGTCGATGATGCGTGAGGTCAGGTCCTCGGTGCTGCCAGTACCGCGCTCCAGTGAGGCCTGCCTGACCGGGAATTCCGCAGTCAGATTTTCAAACAGGATCTTTTGTTTGGCCGCACCCGGTGATTCATAGTTGAGCTCTTCAACTTTCAGCAGAGCAAAATAGCGTTCGCTATCCTTGGGTGGCCGGATTTTGCCGGCCAGCATGTCGCCGGTACGCAGCGCAAACCGCCTGATCTGGCTGGGTGAAACATAGATGTCGTCCGGGCCGGCAAGATAGGAGCTGTCTGCTGAGCGCAGGAAGCCAAATCCATCTTGCAGAATTTCCAGCACGCCCACGCCGTAAATGCTCTCGCCGCTCTTGGCGTGTGCTTTGAGTATGGAAAAAATGACGTCCTGTTTGCGAGAGCGTGCGACGCCCTCCAGACCCATTTCGTTGGCAAGGTCCAGCAATTCCGCAACGGATTTTTGCTTTAGTTCTGAAAGGTTCATGCTTGTATACTTTTGTTGGCGGGCTTATGCCCAGGGTTGGATAGAAGTGTTTGAATAGACCCGTTTGATCAGGTTGTTGTCAGGATTTTGCGGTTAACCACGGCAGTGAATACGACTTCAAACTCATACAGTCTGACCCGGAATTAGTACGTAGCTTTGTCACAGAGTCAGAGTGAGATCGGTATTCAGGCCGAGTGGGATACCCGCTTAAGATAAAGCAAAATTATCATGTTCACTGACCCGCGTCCAGCGAATTTAATGAAAAAATGGGCTTGCCCGGCCGCTGTTGCCAGAGGCCGGCTAATTTACGGTCAGATATTCTCGTCTACAAATGCGGTCAGCATCCCTTTGGACACCGCACCGACCTTGGTAGCCTGAACCTGGCCGTCCTTGAAAATCATCATGGTCGGAATTCCGCGGATATTGTAGGCCACCGGAGTCTGACGGTTGGAATCGATATCCATCTTGGCAATGGTCAACTTACCATCATATTCATCTGCTATTTCATTGAGTAGCGGTGCAATCATTTTGCACGGACCACACCATTCAGCCCAGTAATCGATCAGCACGGGCCCGCTTGCTTGTAATACTTTTTCTTCAAAGTTACCGTCGGTGACGTGGATAATTTTATCGCTCAATGTCTCTCTCCTGGATTTAAGGTTGTATCCGGGCTGGTTTAAGGTTGGCAGCGCGGTTAATATGCCATATTCGGATCGCTGCTGTAAAAAATCTTTATAAAAAGAGCAGAGGCAGAAACCGGAATCAAGGGCTATCAATATAAGCACCTCAGCGGCAATTTCAAGGTGATTGTCATGATTTTCTGGCCCACTTGTTAAAAAAACCAACCTTGCCTGGGACTGTAAGCAGACAATGACCGAAAAAAGTTCTACCAATCCATTAACCGATGTCACTTTCTCGAGTCTGGGCCTGCACCCGAAGATTCTCTCCGGCCTCGATCACGCGAAATTTACGCATTGCACGCCCATCCAGGCATTGGCGCTGCCGCCGTCACTGGAAGGCAAGGATGTTGCCGGTCAGGCACAAACCGGCACTGGCAAAACAGCAGCTTTTCTGCTGGTTATATTTGAACAGTTGCTGAAGCAGGCCACTGATAATTACGGCACCAACCCGCGGGCGCTGGTGGTTGCACCCACCCGCGAACTGGCGCTGCAGATTCACCGTGACGCCCTGCTGCTGGGCGCAGACACGGGCCTCAAGGCGGCGCTGGCCTACGGCGGTGTTGACTACGAAAAGCAACGCAAAATCCTGCAGGATGGGGTGGATATCCTGATCGGCACCCCCGGCAGGCTGATCGATTATTTCAAACAGAAAGTTTATAACCTCAGCCATATCGAAGTGGCCGTGCTGGATGAAGCAGACCGCATGTTCGACCTTGGGTTTATCAGTGATATCCGCTTTCTTCTGCGCCGCACGCCGGCACCGGATAAGCGCCAGGCGCTGCTGTTTTCTGCGACGCTTTCACATCGTGTGATGGAGCTGGCCTACGAGCATATGAACAGCCCGGAGACACTCAAGGTTGAGGCTGAGAACATCACTGCAGAACACGTTGAGCAGCGGGTGTTCTATCCCGCCAATGACGAGAAACTGCCCTTGTTGATCGGCTTGATGAGAGGCCTTGGCGAGTTCCATGCGATCGTGTTTACCAATACGCGCGCGGCGGCAGACAAGGTAGGGCGAACCCTGAACGCCAACGGGATTTCATCAGCCGTTATTTCCGGGCGAGTGCGCCAGGAGCAACGGCAAAAACTTTTAAAGCGCTTTCACGATGGTGACATCCCGGTGTTGGTGGCGACCGATGTGGCGGCCAGGGGCCTGCATATCCCGGACGTGACCCACATATTTAATTTCGATTTACCCCAGGATGCGCCCGACTATGTCCATCGCATCGGCCGCACCGCCCGCCTGGGTGCGCGTGGTGAAGCGATCAGCTTTGCCTGCGAAGATTCTGCCTTTTACCTGCCTGAAATCGAAGCTTACATCGGTTATCCGATTATCGTAGATTCTGCAGAAGCAGACCAGATGGCTGAAATCACCATTCCGCCACCACCCAAGCGCGACAAGCATCAGCGGCACCAGGGCAATCGCCGTGGCTCGGGCCGGCATAACAAGGGCCATGGTGGCAGGCGCTGACTGTATTGGTCATGTTGCAGCTACAATGGCGCCCGGCCTTCGTCAGGCGACTTGAGTCATGATCCGCTTTGACCGCGTCAGTAAAATATACCCGGGTGGCAGTCGTGCGTTGAGCGATGTGAGCTTCTCCATTGAGCCCGGCAGCATGGTTTTTCTGACCGGCCATTCCGGTGCCGGCAAAAGCACCTTGTTACGCCTGGTCATGATGCTGGAGCGGGCGACTCGCGGCCAGGTCACTGTCAACGACCGCAACCTGAGTAAAACCCCCGATAAACTGGCACCCCTGGTGCGGCAAAGCACTGGCATGATCTTTCAGGATCACAAGCTGCTTAAAGACAAAACGGTCGCTGACAATGTCGCGCTGCCGCTGATGATTGCCGGCCTCAAATATGCTGATATCCGCAAGCGCGTGCGTGCCGCACTGGACAAGGTGGGTTTACTGGACAAGGGAAAATCCTGGCCCCTGATGCTGTCAGGTGGCGAGCAGCAAAGGGTTGGCATCGCCCGCGCCATTGTTGCCATGCCGCCATTGCTGCTGGCCGATGAGCCAACCGGCAACCTCGATCCAAAATTGTCGCGGGAGCTGTTTGCGCTGTTTGAGGAAGTCAGTCAGCAGGGTGTGACGGTGCTGATCGCCAGTCATGATCTCGACCTGGTGCGGCAAATGCGCAAACGGGTGCTGGTATTGTCCGGTGGTCGGCTCGCAGACGACATCCCGGCGCGCGTTTAGGGTGGCGTCCTTACAGCAAATCCGGCGTAAGAACCGTGCCTGGTTGCGGCGCCACAGCTACAGCTTTTTTTCCAGCCTTGGCGTGTTGCTGCAGCATAAAGTCGGCACCATGATGACCGTGCTGGTACTTGCGATCGCAATGTTTCTGCCGCTGGGCCTGTACGTTACGCTCACCAACCTCGGCAGCCTGAACCTGCACCAGGACGAATGGAG
>JAJRUM010000023.1 GCA_024277815.1 Gammaproteobacteria bacterium | reverse complement strand
GCTATTGACCAGATCAACCATGGCGTAGGCCATGCTGCCCAGGTGGACGGGAATATGAGTGGCCTGGCCCAGCAATTGGCCCTGGCAGTTAAAAAGTGCGCAGGAATAATCCAGACGGTCACGAATATTGGGAGAAAATGCGACCCGGCCCAGCAAAGCGCCCATTTCCTCACAAATGGCAGCAATTTTGCTGGCAAACAGCCCTAGCTCAACGCCGCCTGATTTGCCTGACGCGATGCTACCCATGCCCACTACGTATAAACCAGGCTCATTTGTCGACGCTGTCCAAGCCACCTGCGAGGGATTCAAGGTTGATCTCGGCTGCCACACCCAATTCACCGGCCAGTAACGCCGCTCTTGCAAGTAAACCCGACTCACTTTCCCCGGTCACCGTCACATGGCCGATTTTGCGCCCGTCGCGCGCGGTCTTGTGATAATCATGCCAGTGCACCTGCTGCCAATGCTCCGCCATCGTAACGGATTCCGTGGCAGTGCCGGGCATATGGCCCAACAGGTTAAACATCAGCGCTTTGGAAGCACTCTCCGTACTACCCAACGGCAACCCGCAGATAGCACGCAAGTGATTTTCAAACTGTGAAGTCCTGGCGCCGTCGATAGTCCAGTGGCCTGAATTGTGTACCCGGGGTGCGAACTCGTTGGCCAATAGCTGACCATCCTTGAGGAACAACTCAAGTGCCATCACCCCGGTATAGTCGAAATGGTCCATCAGCCGTTGTATCAGTGCTTCTGCCCTTGATTGCATCTGCTGATCAAAAGAAGGGGCCTTGCTGATGGCCAGTACGCCTTCACGGTGGAGGTTGCGGGTTAACGGCCAGAAAACACTCCGGCCATCCCTGCCTCGCGCAGCAATAATGGAGCACTCCACATCAAATGAGACAAAACGCTCACATATAAGCTGCTGGTCACCCAGTTGCTGCCAGCTCCGCTCCAGATCTTCCTGCAAACGTAAAACTGCTTGGCCTTTGCCATCATAGCCAAACCGCCGGGTTTTGAGCACACTGGGCAGTTCCAGCTGTTCTATTGCAGCCAGCAGGTCAGGGCGTGTAGACACGGGGTAAAATGCGGCCACCGGGATACCCAGTTCCTGCATCAATGATTTCTCCCGCAGCCTGTCCTGGCTCACAAACAGGGCCTGCGGCGGCGGATATACCGGACACAGTGATGCAATCAGGCTGGCGGAAGCTTCCGGAACATTTTCAAAATCAAAAGTAACCACATCAGAGCGGTGACCGAGCTCATGGAGAGCAGTGCTGTCATCCCAGTCAGCACAGATATGTTCACCCAACTCTGCTGCACAGGCATCTGCGGCAGGGTCAAGAAATATAAATTCCAGGCCCATTGACTGGCCGGCCTGAGCCAGCATACGGGCCAATTGCCCACCACCCAGAATGCCGATAGTTTTCATTGTTTCTAATCTGCAGGCGGCCTGTTCAGGCCGATGTCACGCTCGGGTCAGGTTCGCTCAGCACAGCATCCGTGCGGTCCTGCCGAAACTCTTCCAGTGCACGCCGGACCTGAGGGTATTTAATACCCAGAATCGATGCAGCCAACAGCGCCGCATTGGTTGCGCCAGCAGCACCAATAGCCAGTGTTGCCACCGGTATACCCGCAGGCATCTGCGCAATGGAAAGCAGGGAGTCCATGCCATTCAGTGCCCGGGATTTCACCGGCACACCTAACACCGGCACCACGGTCTTGGCGGCCACCATACCTGGCAGATGGGCCGCACCGCCGGCACCGGCAATGATCACTTCGAGACCACGCTCTGCCGCATTCGCCGCGTATTCGAACATCAAATCGGGTGTGCGATGGGCCGAGACAACCCTGACTTCGTGGGGAATACCCAGCGCTGACAGGGTGTCTGCCGCATTCTGCATGGTTTCCCAGTCTGACTTGGAGCCCATGATCAGGCCCACCAGTGCTTGTTCGTTTACCACCTGTACTCTCCGCAGGAAAGCATCCTATTGTAACAGTGTGCCGGTTGCGCAGACAGGGCTTTAGTATTCTTCAAAAGCCACATGCCTGATACAATACACCCATACTTCAAACTGGATTCAACCATGCCCGTTGATGGAAAACTGCTCGAAATTCTTTGCTGCCCGGTTAGTAAAAGCCCGCTAACGGTTCTTGGTGCCGACAAATTGGAAAAACTGAACGCTGCAATCGCCCAGGATGAGGTTTTGTATGTAGGTGGTGAAAAAGTCACCGAGCCACTGCAGGAAGCTTTGATTACCGAAGACCATAAGGTCATTTATCCGGTGCAGGACAATATTCCTGTTTTACTGGAAGAAAACGGTATTGGCAGCACACAACTTACTGTTTTCTAAGTTGTTTTTATCATCCCAGTAACTTGCCGGGATTCATAATCCCGTGCGGATCGAACACGGCCTTGATGGCCCGCATCCGGTCAGTATCAACCTCTGAACGACTATAACCAAGATAAGCCTGCTTGAGCAGGCCGATACCGTGTTCAGCTGAAATGCTGCCCTGGTACTCCCGGGTAAGTGCAAATATCTCCGGATTGACCTGCCCGCAGGCCGATTCGAATGCCTCGACTGTCATGTGCTTGGGTTTAAGGATATTCATGTGCAGGTTGCCATCACCGATATGGCCATACCACAGCACCTCAAAATCCGGGTAGTGGGTTTTGACCAGTCTGTCCAGCCCCTCAAGGTATGCAGGCACAGCAGAAACCCTTACTGACAAATCGTTTTTATAGGGTGTGAAGGGCGTAATCGCCTCTGATATTCCTTCCCGGTAACGCCATAAATCTGCAGCCTGCGCTTCACTTTGGCTCATCACACCATCAACTACTGTGCCGTCACCCAGGCACTGTTCAAAACACTGCAAGCCAAGCTCTTCCTGCTGCTCATTGGAAGATTCGAACTCGAGCAGTGCATAAAAGGGGCTGTCAGCATCCATCGGAGCAGGCAGATCATGCCCCCGCCTTACATGGCTAAGCGCATTATCAGATAAAAACTCAAATGCCGTCAGCGTCAACGCATTATTAAAACAACGGAAAACCTGCATCATTGCTTCAAGGCCGGTCACAGCGAGCAACATCACCCGGGAAGGCGGAGGGATATCCGTCAGGCGTAAGGTGGCTTCAACAACCATGCCTAAAGTGCCTTCGCTACCAATGAAGAGATGCCTGAAATCATACCCGCTGGCATTTTTTACCAGGCCGGCATTGCATTCAATCAGTTCACCCCGGCCATCAATGACCTTTAACCCCGCCACCCAGTCACGTGTCAGTCCGTAGCGCAACACACGGATTCCCCCGGCGTTGGTGGCGATATTGCCACCGATTTGCGATGAACCCTCAGCGGCAAAACTGACCGGGTAATACAAATTCTGCTGCAGCGCATACTCCTGCACTGCTTGCGTCACCACGCCCGGCTCCACGGTCAGTCTTCGATCCACCGCATTGAAATCCAGTATTCGGCGCATGCGGTCGAATGAGACCACCAACTCACCTGCACCCGCAACCGCCCCACCACTCAGCCCGGTCCGCCCGCCGGATGGAACCAGTGGAACATGCAACTCAGCGGCTACACGGACCAGCTTCGCAACCTGTTCGATGGAGCGGGGAAACACCACGGCAGCCGGCCTGGGTTTACGAAACCGGGTCCAGTCACAGCCATGGCTCTGCAACACTGCCGGATCGGTGCTGATTTCAAGCTCACTGCATTGCTCTTTCAGTATGCTGATTAATTCACTTTTGTGAGCCACAGGTATTCCTGATTTACGGTTGCTATCGAAGTTTTCTGGCGCGACAATGCAGGCATAATCTTACGTCAAATTGATGGTCGGGGCACATGGACAATTCAGAACGCAACCACTCACTCCGGAAGGACAAAATCAAGTTTCTCCTGCTTGAAGGTATACACCCGCGAGCCAGGGCTGAGATTGAAAGAGCCGGGTACTCGAATATTGTTGAGCAAAAAGGTGCACTAACCCCGGAGGAATTACACAAAGCGCTGAAAGGTGTGCATTTTGTTGGTCTTCGGTCACGCACACAACTGAATGCGGCCGCCATTGATGCCGCGGACCGCCTGACCGCTATTGGTTGTTTTTGCATTGGCACCAACCAGGTTGATCTGCAACGCGCCGCACATACCGGCACGCCTGTATTCAATGCCCCGTTCGCCAACACGCGCAGCGTTGCTGAACTGTCACTGGCAGAAATCATCATGTTAATGCGCGGCATACCACAGAAGAATGCCGCCGCTCACCGCGGCCAATGGCTCAAGTCTGCCAGTGGCTCCAGGGAAATACGTGG
>JAJRUM010000022.1 GCA_024277815.1 Gammaproteobacteria bacterium | reverse complement strand
CCTCTGCTACAGGCCATACCAGCCTGCTGGACCTTGGTGCCAACCTGAATGTCAGTGCTAATCAGCTGGTGCAGTTCGCCATCATGGGCTCAGTGGCCAGCCCGGTGGCCAGTCGGGAGCAGCCAACGGTTGCCTTGCTGAACGTAGGACATGAGGACAGCAAGGGGGATGCAGTGGTCAAGGAGGCGCACGCCATGCTGAAAGAGCTGCCGCTTAACTACACGGGCTTTATCGAAGGCCACGATATATTTGCCGGCAAGGCAGACGTCGCCGTTTGTGATGGCTTTTCCGGAAACCTGATTCTGAAGTCGGGGGAAGGGCTGGCAAAAATGTTCTTCCGGCATCTGGATATGGCTCTGGACGCCAGTGTGCAAGCCAGACTGGGTGGTGCGCTGGCACGTTCTTCGTTGCAGCGGGTGCTGGCAAGATTTGAACCGTCCAAGCATAATGGTGCGCCGTTGCTGGGGCTGCGTAACGTGGTGGTTAAAAGTCATGGCAATGCCGATCGCGAAGCCCTGTGCCATGCAATGTACGAAGCGGTTGAAGAAGCCCGGCAACAGGTACCAAAATTGATCGAGTCGATGATCCAGGATTATTCTATCGAGGCAGAAGCATGAAAAAATCAAGAATAGCAGGCACCGGCAGTTACCTGCCGGAGAACATCGTTACCAATGCCGATCTGGAGAAAATTCTCGACACTTCTGATCAGTGGATCCGGGAGCGTACCGGCATCACGGAAAGACGGGTGGCCAAAGAAGGTGAAACCAGCGCCGACATGGCTGAGGTTGCTGCCCAGCGTGCCATGAAATCAGCCGGGGTTAACCCCGAAGACGTTGGTCTGATCGTGGTTGGAACAACCACTCCGGACCTGGTTTTTCCAAGTACCGCATGCCTGCTGCAGGCCCGGCTCGGGCTGCCTGACTGTGGCGCGATGGATGTTAATGCAGCCTGTTCCGGTTTTATGTATGCCCTGTCTGTAGCCGATAAATATATCCGTTGTGGTGACGTGCAAACAGCGTTGGTTATTGGTGTGGACAAGCTGACGGCCATGGTGGACTGGAATGACCGTGGCACAGCAGTTTTATTTGGAGATGGTGCAGGTGCGGTTGTGCTGCAGGCTTCTGATGAGGCAGGTATTCTGTCCACACACATTCATGCGGCGGGTCGCCACAGTGATTTGCTGGGTGTGGATGTCGGGGTTGGCACCGGCTTCAAGGAAGAGCCACGCGGTGGCGTACTGATCAAGATGAAGGGCAATGAAGTTTTCAAAGTTGCGGTGCGTACGCTGGGCCGCATCGTCGATGAGACGCTCGAGCACAACAATATGGAAAAAACCGATCTGGACTGGTTGATCCCGCATCAGGCGAATTATCGTATTATTTCTGCCACTGCCAAAAAACTTGGCATGACCATGGACCAGGTGATCGTTACCGTGGACAAGCATGGCAATACATCTGCCGCGTCTGTACCCCTGGCGCTCGATGAAGCTGTACGTTCAGGCAAGGTCAAGCGCGGCAATATTCTGTTGCTGGAAGCTTTTGGTGGCGGTTTCACCTGGGCCTCAGCACTGATCAAATACTAACAGCCTGTTGGCTGTACCAACGGAATAGAGCATGACTAAAACTGCATTTTTGTTCCCCGGGCAGGGCTCCCAGTCCATCGGCATGATGTCTGCACTGGCCAGTGAATACAGCCAGGTAAAGGCCACCTTTGAAGAGGCGTCAGCGGTGCTGGGCTATGATTTGTGGGCGTTGCTTGAGGATGGCCCGGCAGAGGAACTGAATAGAACTGAAGTGACCCAGCCTGCCATGCTGGTGTCCGGTATCGCGACCTGGCGGGTTTGGCAGGCGCTGAAGGGGGGCAAACCTGACTACCTGGCCGGCCATAGCCTGGGAGAGTACTCTGCGCTGGTGGCTGCCGGGGTGATTCAGTTTGTCGATGCAGTGTCAATCGTGGCTGAGCGTGGCCGTTTGATGCAGCAGGCGACACCCGCCGGTACCGGTGCCATGGCGGCGGTGCTGGGCTTAGAAGACCCGGTATTGGTCGAAATATGTAAACAGGCTGCCGACGGTGAAGTGGTTGCCTGTGCAAACTTTAATGCACCGGGACAGGTGGTGATCTCCGGTGACAGGAAGGCTGTTGAAAGAGCCTCTGAACTGGCCAGGCAGGCGGGTGCACGGCGGGTATTGCCGTTGCCGGTCAGCGTGCCATCACATTGTTTATTGATGAAACCAGCAGCGGCGCGCTTGCGCGAATTGTTACTGGCAGTACACTTTTCTGACAGCTCCTTGCCAGTGATACAGAACGCTGATGTCAGGTCATATGCAGATGCCGAGCAGGTCAGGGAGGCGTTGGCACGGCAATTGTGGCAACCTGTACGCTGGACGGAAACCATCCGGTTTTTGCTGGATTCCGGTGTCGGGCGCTGCGTTGAATGCGGTCCGGGCAAAGTGCTTGCCGGCCTCAACCGGCGCATCTCAAAACCAACAACGGTGTTTGCCCTGAACAGCCGTGACGCGATTGAGTCTGCCATGCAGACAGAGGACGATGATGAGTAATAATTTACAGGATCAGGTCGCACTGGTCACCGGCGCGAGCCGGGGAATCGGTGCAGCCATCGCTGATGTGCTGGCGGGCCATGGCGCGCGGGTATTTGGTACAGCAACCACAGATGCTGGCGCGGCTGCGATCAGTGCACGCGGGGTCGACGGCTTGGTCGGCCTGAGGTTGAATGTGAACGAACCTGACAGTATCAGTGCTGCACTGGCTGAGATAGCCGCACAGGCCGCGACCCCTACTATTCTGGTTAACAACGCCGGTGTGACGCGGGATCAATTGTTGATGCGCATGAGCGAAGATGACTGGGATACCGTGTTGAATACAAATTTGCGCTCTGTGTACCGGCTTTCGAAAGCCTGTTTGCGTGGCATGATGAAAGCGCGGCAGGGCCGCATTATCAGCATTGCTTCGGTGATTGGGTCGATGGGCAATGCGGGGCAGGCGAACTACGCCGCAGCCAAGGCTGGTATGATGGGGTTCTCCCGTGCACTGGCGCGTGAAGTTGGCTCACGGGGCATCACCGTGAATGTGGTTGCACCGGGCTTTATCGATACTGACATGACCCGTGAATTGAATGCAGACCAGCGCGCGGCGATGCTGAAAGATATTCCGCTCAAGCGCCTGGGTGAGTCTGAGGACATCGCTGAGGCAGTTGCTTTTCTGGCCTCACCTGCAGCAGCGTACGTGACCGGCCAGACCATTCATGTGAATGGCGGCATGTATATGGGTTAACTTTTTGCCAGTGCTATCGCGTGAATATAGAGATAACAATTTATTAACATGGTGACCGCCATGCATACATACGGCGGCGAATAGTTATAAACTGGCACAGTGGTCGCAGATTCATTAAAATAGCGTCTCTGTGTCAAAACCTTAAGGATCATTTGAAAATGAGCAGTATTGAAGAACGCGTTCAGAAAATCGTTG
>JAJRUM010000021.1 GCA_024277815.1 Gammaproteobacteria bacterium | reverse complement strand
TCATCTTCACAAGCTTAATGTGCGCCGTATGCTGACGCGCAAACTGCATATTCGTGGATTCTCCCGCCTGATGGCGGTGATGTTCGCCGTGCAGATTGTGGTGGGTGGTTTCTGCCTGCTGACGGCTGAAGCCCATACAATGCCGGCATCTGTTCAAAGCTCGGATATGGATGCTCATTGTGCCAAATCGATTGGTCCCATATCAAATCAAGGACAAGAGTCGGGTCATTCCGGTAACTGCTATCATTGTGATCAGCCTGATGAGCTGTCCAGCTCTTCCTTCACATCCATGGCCCCGATTGCGCTGGCACTGTTCGCTGTTATCAGCTTGCCTGCTGCACCACAGTTTGGCAGCACCGCAACGGGCCGGCTTTCTTCGCGTACGCCTACCGGGCCACCGCGTTCATCATCTCTCCTTTACACAACCACACAACGCATACGCGTCTGATTCACCCCGTCTTCTGACACCACGGCTCGACTGAGTTGTGGTGCGCACGTTTGTTCATAAACGAATCGTGCGCGCATCAAAAGAAGCGGAGGCATGGTTGCATGCATATCCAGAACAAAGTCCGGCATTGGCTGGCATCTTTAACGATTATGACAGTCATCATGACTGCGCCCTTTTTATCAACCGCAGCGGAGCCTCCGCTGACACTACAGCAAGCCGAAGCGCTGGCTCTACAACAGAACCCCGCTCTGGCGGCGGTCGGCAAACAAGCCGAAGCCATGGCGGCAATTCCTTCGCAGGTAGGCAGTTTACCTGATCCGAAAGTGTCGTTTAAAGCCATCAATTTGCCGGTAGATACCTTGTCCACCACACAGGAAAACATGACCCAGATACAACTGGGATTCTCGCAGGAACTCCCGTTCCCCGGTAAACTGGGGCTGAAATCTGAAGCGGCTGAACATATGGCCGCAGCGGCGTTACAAAACCGGCAGGAGTTCCGGCTGGTGTTGCTGCGCAATACCCGCATTCACTGGTGGAACCTGGCCTATCTGGATAAGGCGCTCGAAATCATCCACCACAACCAGGATTTGTTGCGTAATCTGGTGAAAATCGCCGAAACAAAATATAAGACAGGCAAGGGTTTGCAGCAGGACGTATTACTGGCTCAGCTGGAACTGTCCAAGTTACTGGAACGGGAACTGAAATTGCAGGCAGCACGTGAACGTGAGGCGGCTACGCTGAATGCCCTGTTGGGTCGGTCGGCGAGTACTGCGATTATATTGCCACAACAGAATGCACATGATCTGGAAGAGTTGACGCGCAATAACAACCATAACCTGGAAGCGATGCATGAGAAAACCCTGGCTCTTAAACAATGGGCCAGGGAACACCGGCCCATGCTGCTGGCCATGGATGCGCGGGTGCAGGCTGCTGGTTCGATGGTTGCACTGGCTGAAAAAGATTATTACCCCGATTTCAATATCGGGGCCGGCTACGGTTTTCGTCAGGGTATCAACCCTGTCAATCGACAAACACGACCGGACTTTGCCTCCATTATGTTGACGATGAGCCTGCCCCTGTACACAGGCACTAAACAGGACAGAGCAGTCGATCAACGCATGGCTGAAAAGGCACAAGTTCAATTCACGCGCGAAGATGCCATCAACCAGGTGGATGCGGATATCGATGCTGCCGCTTCTGATTTGCATTTTGCGCGTGACCAGGTGGTATTGTTTGATAAAGGTATTTTGCCACAGGCCCGACAGACAACAGCTTCCATGCTGGCGGGTTACCAGGTCAATAAAGTGGATTTCCTCAACCTGGTTCGTGCCCAACTCAGTGAATTCAATATGGATATTCAATACTGGCAGCAGATTTCAGCGCTTCATCAGGCTGAAGCGCGACTGGCTGCGGCGGCAGGAAAAGTGAATTTAAATAAGGAAGAGACAACCCATGAATAAGAAGAATATGATATTAATTGTTAGTGCTCTTGGTCTGGGGTTGTCCGGAGGCTATTTTATTTCCGCCACACAACAGCTGTCACAGCAGGGGTCCGGAACTGTGAAAAAGGAAGCCAAAGGTGATGGCCCGTGTGCAAACGGAGCACAGCCATTAACGTGGCGTAATCCGATGAATCCGTCGATTACCAGTGCAACCCCGGCCAAAGACCCCATGGGTATGGATTATGTGCCTGTCTGCGCTGAAGATGCGGCCGGTGGTGGCAGCGGACCGGCCGGTACGGTCATTATCGACCCGACGATCACGCAACTTATCGGAGTGCGTCTGAGCAAGGCAGAGCAAAAAAAACTGTCGCGTGAAATCACCACGGTCGGGCGCATCACATTTGATGAAACGAAACTGGTGACTCTGCATCCAAAGGTGGATGGCTGGGTCGATAAGCTGTTTGTTGACAAGACCGGGGAAACAGTCAAACGGGACACCATGTTACTCTCCTTCTATTCGCCTGAACTAGTGGCCACGCAGAATGAATATCTGTTGGCTCTAAGTAACTGGCAACAGCTGAAAGACAGCCCCTATAGCGATATTCGGGATGGGGCCAAACGACTGCTTGACTCCTCACTGGACAGGTTGCGCTTCTTTGATGTTGCCGAACATCAAATCAGAAAATTGCAACAAACACACAAGGTGCGTAAAAGCATGCATATTCACGCTCCTGCTGCAGGAGTGGTGACAAAAATCGGTGTGCGGGAAGGGGCCCATGTCACACCCGCTTCCGAATTATACCAGATTGCTGATCTGTCCAGCATCTGGGTGCTGGCTGATCTGTATGAATACGAAATTGGCTGGGTAAAGGTGGGGGATGAAGCGAAATTGCGTATTCCATCATTGCCTGATCATGATTTCACCGGACACATTACCTATATCTACCCTTACCTGGACCCCAAGACACGTACCAACAAGGTTCGTATTGAATTCGACAATGCTGAAGGGTTGCTCAAGCCGGACATGTTTGGTGATGTGACTATCGTAGCCAGCCTCAGTAAATCCGGAGTGTTTGTTCCCAGAGAATCGGTATTGATTACCGGTAAAAAAGCACATTTATTTGTGCAAACCGAACCCGGCCGGTTTGAACCGCGCACCGTTAAAACAGGTGTCAGGGCAGAAGGATTGGTTCAAATTATCGAAGGTGTGGAAGCCGGCGAACTTGTGGTTTCCAGTGGTCAGTTTTTGATTGATTCCGAATCGTCCATTCGCGAAGCCGCTGCCAAAATGGTTGCACCAAAAGCTGTTACCGCAAAGGAGCAAGCATCGGCGCCCCCGGTGCGCGATAGGCCTGCCAATATTAAAAGCAAAGGAAACCAAAAAATGGATATGCAAGGCATGGACATGGGCAATATGAAAATGGACGGCATGAATATGAAAGGCATGAACATGGAGGGAGCGCAATGATTACTGATGATAGTCTTCCTTTGTGTCTTTGCGTCTTTGAGGTAAACGATTTTGCCTTTCCTCTGTGTAACTCTGTGTCCTCTGTGGTGAAAAAGGGTTTGACTGATGATCGCTAACATTATCGACGCGAGTCTGCGCAACAAGCTGATCATACTTATTTTTACCGGCATCCTGGTAGCAGCAGGTAGCTTTGCCGTAAAAAATATTTCGCTCGATGCCATCCCTGACCTGTCCGATGTACAGGTGATCGTATTTACCGACTATGCCGGTCAGGCACCACAGGTGGTGGAAGATCAGGTCACGTATCCGTTAACCACAGCCATGCTGGCTGTGCCGCATTCCAAGGT
>JAJRUM010000020.1 GCA_024277815.1 Gammaproteobacteria bacterium | reverse complement strand
TTCAATCGCGGCCATGCTGACGGCACTGGAAGCGGGGCTGTTCAGCGAGGCCGAGCTCAAACTCAAGCGCCGCGAGTGGCAGGGTGGCGCAACACAAGGTGTGGCCCCGGCCATTGGCATTACCGGTACGGGCGGGGCAGGTAAGTCGTCGGTGACTGATGAACTGCTCAACCGCATGCTGGCCAGTTTTCCTGACAAACGTATCGCAGTGCTGGCGGTAGATCCCACCCGCAGGCGTACGGGTGGTGCCTTGCTGGGCGACCGCATCCGCATGAACAGCCTGCGTTCTGAAAATATTTACATGCGCTCGATGGCTACCCGCCGACAACACCTGGCCACCAGCGCCATGTTGCAGGATGCGATCGACTTTCTTAAGTCAGCTGGTTTTGACCTGGTCATCGTTGAAACTGCCGGTATTGGCCAGTCCGATTCTGAGATTGTCGATATGGTCGATTTTTCCTGTTATGTGATGACCTCTGAGTTTGGCGCCCAGAGCCAGCTTGAGAAAATTGACATGCTGGACTATGCCGAACTGGTCATTCTGAATAAGTTTGACAAACGTGCTGCCGAAGATGCATTGCGTGATGTACGCAAGCAATGGAAGCGTAACCACCAGGCCTTCACAATGGACGATGATGATGTGCCGGTTTTCCCGACCATCGCCAGCCAGTTCAACGACCCGGGCCTGAGCTGGATGTTTGTTAATCTGCTGCGCCTGTTGCGCGAAAAGCTGGGCTTGCCGGCGGAGCAATGGACGCCGGATATCGATACCTCCGTGCGTGCGCCCAGAGCTACCATCCTGATCCCGGGCAACCGGGCCCGATACCTGGCGGAGATCGCTGAACAGGGCAGGGACATCAACAAGGAAATCGTGCGCCAGTCCGAAGCCGCCAGCCTGGCGCAGCACTACTATGAATGCCTGAAAGATTTACAGGATCCGGATCTGACCGGGCCTTTTTCACCCTACCAACCAGCAGCCCTTGCTTCGGCCACTGACCACACCCTGGTGCTGTTACGTCAGCGCTGCAACGCTGCCCTGGGCGAACTGTCAAAAGAGGCCATAAACCTGCTCAGAGAGTGGCCAGCAAGAAAGGCTGGACTGCGGACCGAGAAATACAGCTACCAGGTTCGTGGCCGCGAAATAACCGGCAACAACTACAAGGAGTCCCTGGCTAAATTACAGATCCCCAAAATCGGCATGCCCAGAGACCGCGACTGGGGCGATTTATTGTCATTCCTGATGCGTGAAAACCTCCCCGGTGCTTATCCGTACACTGCGGGTAGTTTCCCCTATCGGCGCGCCGGTGAAGATCCCACCCGCATGTTTGCCGGCGAGGGCACACCGGAACGCACCAATCGTCGCTTTCATTACCTGAGCAAGGATGGCGCGTCGGTGCGTCTCAGCACGGCGTTTGACTCGGTTACCCTGTACGGCGAAGACCCGCATACCCGTCCGGACATTTATGGCAAAGTCGGCAACGCCGGCGTTTCCATCGCCACGCTGGATGATTTGAAGAAGCTTTATTCAGGCTTCGACCTGTGCTCGCCAACCACGTCTGTTTCGATGACCATCAATGGCCCGGCACCAATGGTGCTGGCATTTTTCATGAACGCGGCGATCGACCAGCAGGTAGAACTGCACCTGAAGGCGAGTGGCCAGTGGGAAGCCGCAGAAAAGACGATCAAAAAGCACTTCAAGGGTAAAAAACAACCACATTATGCAGGTGATCTGCCGGCAGGCAATGATGGTCTGGGACTGGCAATGCTTGGCATCACCGGTGACAAACTGGTAGATGCCGAAACCTATGCAGGCATAAAGGCAGAGACCCTGAAAAAAGTTCGTGGCACCGTGCAGGCGGATATTCTGAAGGAAGACCAGGCACAAAACACCTGCATCTTCTCGACTGAATTCGCCATGCGCATGATGGGCGATATCCAGCAGTATTTTGTCGACCACGGCGTACGCAATTTCTACAGTGTATCGATTTCCGGTTATCACATTGCTGAAGCCGGTGCTAACCCGATCAGCCAGCTTGCGTTTACCCTCAGCAATGGTCTGACGATCGTTGAGTACTACCTCGCAAGAGGCATGAATATCGATGAGTTTGCACCCAACCTGAGCTTTTTCTTCAGCAACGGCATGGATCCGGAATACACCGTTATCGGTCGTGTGGCACGGCGTATCTGGGCGCGCGCCATGCGTGAGCGCTATGGTGCCAACCGTCGCAGCCAGATGTTGAAATACCATATCCAGACCAGCGGGCGTTCGCTGCACGCACAGGAGATCCAGTTCAACGACATCCGCACCACGTTACAGGCCTTGTATGCGCTGTTCGATAATTGCAACTCGCTGCACACCAATGCCTACGATGAAGCCATCACCACCCCCACCGAAGAAAGCGTGCGCCGGGCGGTGGCCATCCAGATGATCATCAATAAGGAACTGGGGCTGAATTTCTGCGAAAACCCGTGGCAGGGCAGCTTTATCGTCGATGAGCTGACCGAACTGGTCGAAGAAGCCGTCTACCAGGAGTTCGAACGCATCTCAGAACGGGGTGGCGTGCTGGGCGCAATGGACACGATGTACCAGCGCAGCAAGATCCAGGACGAGTCCATGTACTACGAGCAGAAGAAGCATGACGGCAGCCTGCCGCTGATTGGCGTAAACACCTTTCTGGGCGGCAAGGAAAGCCATGTTGAGGGTGGGGCAGTGGAGTTGATGCGCTCGACGGATGAGGAGAAGGAACAGCAGGTACAGAATGTTGAAGGCTTCAGGCAGACCCACCAAACTGAAGCCAGCCCGGAACTGGCGCACCTGCAACAGGTCGCAAGGGAACGGAAAAACACCTTTGAGGCGCTGATGGATGCGGCGAAGGACTGTTCATTGGGGTCGATGAGCCATGCACTTTATGATGTTGGGGGTGAGTACCGGCGGAATATGTAAGCGCTGGTCAGGCGACTCTCAGTTCGACCTCACTGCCTAACCTGGCAAGTATTTTTACCAGTGCATCCAGGCTGAATTTGGATAATTTACACCTCAATAAATTCGATACTCTGGGCTGAGTAACACCAAGCTGATGAGCAGTTTCCGACTGCGTCCAGCCCGCATCCATGACTTTGGCACGGATCTCACGAATCAAGCTTGCGCGGAGCTTCATGTTCAAAGCCTCTTCAGGAGACGCTGCTATTGCATCGAAAACATTTTCAAATTTATTGGTCATATCTATCATCTGTCGGGCGTCTGACGGAAAGACCCTGATACGTGCCAAAGAGTCACCCATGAACATTACTTCCTTCATGAGTTATATCGAATTTTGTATATTATACATGTTTTGGTATATTTTGCCGGGCTGGCTATCGTCATATCTGTCGTGGTCAGGTAGTTTAAACCGGCTATCGCTTGGCTAATATGGCAATTGGCTTCAATTCTTGTAGGCTATTTAATGTTGCGTGGTTGGCTTTTCCTGCCGCACCGATCTTCAATATTTGATGATATTTCAAAAATGCCATGGCAAGTTGGCGTTGGTTTGGCGGTTCTGTATTACCCCACTGCTGTTGTGATCAAAATCTATTTTGAGTCAAAACCAACCCTGGTTGGCTTCGGAACTGCAGTTTCGTCTATCTGGCCAATATTCAGTGGGCTATTTCTCCTGGCTGCACTTTTTCTATTTTTCAGCATAGTGAACAAAAGCTGTTAGTCTAAACAGCGACATGTCAGTACCTTTATGCGATGACCGCCACAAACTCACCAACTACAATCAACTCTCCGGCCGACTCAGAATCAAACACCAAATCCTCATACCCATCCACATTGGAATCAGGACTCAGAATAATCTTACTATGCTGCCACTCTTCCCCGTCACTTACCTTTTCGCTCCTGTATATCTTTATCGTAAACGCTGAACCAGTGTCTTGATCCTGAATGTCCCTGTGCTGAACAATGACAACTTTATTATTTCGGCTTCCGCCAGGGTTTGCCTTAAACAAACACCATGAGCCATTGGGAATTCGTTTATTCATGGACTCGCCCGTCACACGGGTAACAAAGTGACCCTTCTGAGGCCTGAATGAATCAGGCAACTCCACCCAATCGAAGCCATCTACCAGTTGCTCATTGCTAAATTGGCCCGCTGCCATTTGGAGGTCATAGATAGGTACGGAATTCTTGAAGGGCATTACTTTATCGATATCTATCAACTTGAGTGTTAAGCCCGGATATAGTTCTGGTGGTGTTCTTTCACTAAGTTCTCGTGTTGCTAAAGGCTGAGTTTCTTGCTTTTCTTCCGTAATAACTGCATTTATCATTTCCGCAAAATAAGCATTTGTTTCCGGATCGGTGCTGTATACATAACAACCTTTTTGGCCACGGGTCATCAGTGTTCTATATGTGTTTTTAATAATAATGTCGGCTCGTGCCAAAGCCTTATCAGGGTCGTTCTTAAGTAGTTTTTTGAAACCTCTTACCGAACTGTCATTTTTCGATCGTTTTGATGCATCGGTGATGACGCAGCCGTTTCGCACGAGCAGATCTGGTCCAATAATTACGCCAATGTAGTCTACTTCTAAGCCTTGGCAGGTATGGATGCAGCCGATTTCATTGACGGTTTCAGGTTTCATTATCCACAGACTTCCGTCTGTTTTGAGGTTCCATTTCATCGAAAAGTTATGTTCTTCGAACACGATGTCATTCTTGTCTGGTTCTTTAGTGCTGACCCAGTCCCAGCAATAGCCGGCGACTATTCGCGCCTTGTTGTTGGTGCGATTCATTTTGAATATGTAGTCACGCAGTTCATTGGGCGAATCAAAAACACGGAAATCGTAATCAGTTCCCTTTAGTGTCTTGTTGACGGTACTTTTGATATCTAAACTATTGTCAACCCAGGCAAGATAGCCTTGTGACCCATTGCAGCGAAATTGTGAAGCGAGTTCCAATTGCTGCACGTTTGCGCCTGCCTGTTTGGCCCATTTTATGATTTCCTGCGTCTCGCCAATATCTTTCCAGGTAACACGTTGGTCTTCGTCTATGAAAAACACACTGTGTTTCGCGGCGTTGATGATTTCCTTAATCTGATTTTCACCCAGATTCTGGTACATGCCGGATTTTGCGTTGAGCCGATGAGCTTCATCAACAATAAGGACATCAAGACTATTGGCATCACTATTGTGATAACTGCCTTAGCCTTTGAACAGGTTATCAATATGGCTTTTTGTGTAAGTACCTTGTAATTTTGCCGAATATACAGCACGTGGGGCAGCATTTTTGGTGACGTATTGGGCGAGGAGTTCGTTTTTGGTCAATTCGACTAGCAGATTCACGGCTACTACAGATTTACCTGTACCAGGACCACCTTCAACAATGAGCACCTGTTTGTTTTCGGGTGTTGATTTTCTCGCGAGTTCCAACACAGTTTCGAAGACCAGTTTCTGATCGTCTATCATGATGAATTCAGGATTGCCCTCCATCAACGAAACCAGTTTGTCGGCAAGATTCTTCGAGGGCTTTATTTTACCGTGGTCAATGCGGTACATGATGTTGTCAACATCGCCGTATCTAACATGTTGCTTGATAAAATCTTGAAGTCGCCGAGAGTCTTCTTTCAGGAATGCGGGCGCTTTTTTCGTGTGTGCCTGATAAAAGGAATGGTTGATAACATCGTTGGCATCGCAGTTGTGAAGATAGGCGCAGGGTCTCAGGGTAATGTTCTCTTCTCTAACGGTTTCATTAAAATCATAAAGTAGTGCAGCGTAGGACCATGCCTGATAAGAAGGATGGCTGACTTCACGCTCACCCTTGCCGAGATAGGTTTCCACGATTGCATCTTTGGAAGTACGTTTTACGTTTGTCCATTGTTTTAGTTCAACGATCACTGCAGTATCAGCTTTGTTTTTATCTTTTCCAGTAAGTATAAAGTCGATGCGATTAGAGGTTTGCGGAACCTTGTATTCGATAGAAACACCCGCATTGCTGGGAATAGCTTTATCACTGAGGATGTTGTTCATGTACATCATGGAATTTTTCCATGATTCGATTTCTGATTTACTGGTCGAGTGACCTAACCGTGCTTTAAAACGTGCAAGTATTTTGTCAGCAATAGCATTGGAAATCACGTCATTGTGGAAGTCTGCTTTGGTTGCTGAATAGACAATCAACTATCAAATTCCGTGTATTTTTTTGCATTACCCTTCGCTTTATTCACAGGGTATTTTTGCTCGTTGAGTTCGATTTTATCGTGGGCGGCAGTCAGCAGGTCAATATCGAGTTTATCCGCTAAGCGGACTAAATAAAGCAGCGTGTCCGCAAGCTCGGTCGCAACTTCATCCAGCTTGTTCTGGGGTAGGTGTTTACTTTGTTCCTCAGTGAGCCATTGGAAATGTTCCATGATCTCGGAAGTCTCTACGCTGAGTGCCATGGATAGATTTTTGGGTGAATGAAATTGGTTCCACTCGCGTATATCCGCAAATTCACGAAGGCGATGTTTTAAGGTATCGAAGTCTGAATCGTTCATAAAGCTGGTTGTGTCCTTAATAATGTCCTGTTGGGTGTCTTTTTACAGCATTTTCTATGGTGTCAGGGCTTTTGGTCAGAACGCTGGAAATGTAACACCTCCATGGCATTCTAACCAGAAGAAATATTGAAGCATTTATGTAAACATATAAATATATAATAATTGCTAGTAAGTATATTAATAGACTGACAAATAACCCATTAATGTATATATATAAATATACGATATGTATGCGTATTGACATATTCACAGGTGCAAAATGAGCATAAAGAAGATTGTAACAGCCCAATATCAAAGTCTTGTGGATCGTGCTGCAGTTTCGGCGCGAGGATTGACTGTGCCGAAAGAAGGGTGGATCCGTACCGTCAGAAAAGCATTGGGTATGTCTGGAGCTCAGCTGGCCCGCAGGCTGGGTGTGACCCGTGCATTGGTGTCCAATACCGAACGTGCGGAGCTGTCAGGTGGCGTCACGATAAAGGCCATGCAGCAAATGGCCGGGGCGATGGATTGTCAATTTGTCTATGCCATTGTTCCGGCTGGGCCGGTTCAGGACATGATTAACCGACGTGCTATGGAAAAAGCACTGGCCGTTGTTGAGACAGCAAACAAACATATGGCATTGGAGGCCCAAAGCTTGTCCAAAGAACAAATCGATTTCGAGATCAGGCGATTACAGCAGGAGCTCTTAAACCGGTTGCCCGCAGATTTGTGGAATGATTGATGGCGGAAGAAATGGAATATCCAGAAGGCGCCACGCCGCTGGACGCAGACGAAATGGAGGGTTTGAAGTTCCCGCATGTAACCACCCGGGGAGAACTCGATCATCTGGAGCAAGCCAATATTGAAGCAGGTTTGCTCTGGCTGAAACGCAGAAAAAATCCTGATATTTTGAACGCTCAGTTTGTACAGAATTTACATAGGCATCTTTTTGGTGAGATACGGAGATGGGCGGGCAGTTACCGGCTTACCGAGAAAAATATAGGCGTTGCCCCCGAACAGATCAATATCCACTTAAGGGGCTTGCTGGATGATGTACGTTATTGGGTTGAAAACAGCACTTATAACCCGATCGAAGGCGCAGTCCGGTTTCATCACAGAATGGTCTGTATCCACCCCTTTCCCAATGGAAATGGCCGGCATGCACGCATCATGGCAGACGCACTGATGGAAAAGGTTCATAAGGCCCAGCCGATAGATTGGGCGGGTGGCGAAGATCTGCAGCAAATGAATGAGCGACGAACACAATATATTGCTGCACTCAGGGCAGCAGACGGTGGTGATTATGGGCCGTTGTTTGTTTTTGCTGGGATTGGGTGATGAATCTGAAGCCCTTCTCTCTGCTTAAAGACTCGACCCCGCCTGAGTCAGAAACTCAACTTCTTCTGCTGTCGACTCCCTGCCAAGAATTTCATTCCGGTGTGGGTAGCGGCCAAACTGCTCAATGATCTTCTTATGGCTGAACTCAAAATCCAGATTGTTCTGGATGCCGTTCTGGCGGAAAAGTTCTACAGCGACCTCGTGAATCTGCAACGACTCGCTGTGCATGAACGGCATATATAGAAAGCTTCTCTGCACCGGGGTCAGTGCCTGGTCTGCGCCGCAGGCGACCGCTTCCTGCGACAGCGTCAATGACATCGCATCGCTGGCGAAAGCCCTGGCCGAGTCCCGGAACATATTGCGTGAGAACTGGTCGAGTATGATGACTTCGGCCAGTCGGCCTTCGGGTTCCCCGCGCCATTCAAAAAGCTCGCACCGGGCTGCGCGGGTGTGCAGTTCTGAGAAGCGTTCATGCAGGAGTGCATCAAATGCTTCATCCTTGATCCACCATTGCGCCGGTTCGATTTCCTCAAACCAGAAACTCACAATCTTTTGCCAGTTATGTATCAATCGAACACGCAATGTTTGGCGTAATCCTTGGCTTCCCTGGGTGTCCAGTCTGCTACGGATTTACTTTCCATTTTCTCGCACCATCGCTTGCTGCCAACCTTGGCGCATGCAGGCAGCGTCATGAGAAACATTACTGTGAGTGCAAAGCTTAAAAT
Source organism: Gammaproteobacteria bacterium (assembly GCA_024277815.1). GTDB lineage: Bacteria > Pseudomonadota > Gammaproteobacteria > Xanthomonadales > SZUA-36 > SZUA-36. The sequence continues at coordinate 143,851 of JAJRUM010000020.1, read as the reverse complement.
CTTACTGGTTCTTGTCATTTGTCCAGAGTCCTGAAGTAGTCATGTAAGCAAATAGTGCAGCCAATTGCAGGTAGTGCCTGTGGTTATTCTGGGTACGCTGAAAAGCAGGGTATAACGTCATCACTACAGGACCAGGCTGTTTTCGAATCCTGGAAAATATGGGCCTGCGGCGGGATGTTGGGTTCGGTGTCCAGCGTGCCAGCGGGTATGAGTACCAGTTGCATATCCGGGATTTCCTTGGGCAACGGCCCGCCGCAAGTCTTGCAAAAGGTGCGTGCGAAGCGTTCTGCATCCGGCAGTTTATAACTTGCGATTGAGTCGGTGTCACCGGTCCACTGCAGCGTTCCGCCAGCAACAAATACGTTTGACGCGTGACCGGTGCCGGTGGCTTTTCGGCAGCGGGAACAATGGCAGTGATAAAAGCGTACGGGCTCGCCTTCCACGCTGTAGTGCAAAGCACCGCAAAGGCAGGATCCGGTCAGGGTTTGCTGAGTCATGTGGGGCCTCCTCATTCATCTGAAAATTGCGAGTAGCCAACATAAGCTTAACCCGGGCGTGCTGCAAGTGCCGCCCCGGCTGTGTACGAGTTCCCGAATCAAATCGGGGAAAGCGACCCGTGTACATCGGCCGGGGTGACTGTGTGGATTATACCCGTTGTTCCGGGTGCTATCGCCAACTCCGGAAATGAGCGGGAAGCCGGCTTAAGTCATACCGGTCAAATTCACTCTGGGGTTTAGTGTGTAGGTTCCGGTAATGCTTGCCTGATCCAGAATATGCGGCTCTATTGCGCTCAGGACTTCGACACCACCGAAATCCCCATCCACCGGGCATTTTTCTGTATCGAGTGCATACAAGGTGAATACGTAGTGATGAATAATGCTGTCATTCCACGGTGGGCAGGGCCCGTCATAGCCAAAATATTTGCCCTCCATGCCCTTATCGCCTGCGAACCAGTCGGTATAATTGTTCAACCCCTGTCGCACGCCACTTGGGCAATATGCCGTACTTTTACCGCGTGCGGTAACTTTGTTTGAATACTCACATTCCTTGATGCCCGTTGCCGTGGTCGGCAAGTCGACCAGGATCCAGTGATAGAAGTCAACGCGCGGCAGGCTGGCAGGAACTTCACGGCCCTCCTGATTGACATCATCGGGCTTGACGGGTACGTCCGGGTCATGACAGATCAGAACCAGTGATCGGGTGCCAGCAGGGACCCCTGTCCACGCAAATGCCGGGTTCCAGTTGTCTGACAGACTGATGTGGTTAACCGGGTCGGTAGCTCCAAATGCGTATTTTTTTGGGATTGGCTGATTGTTTTTAAAGCTCGGGCTGGTCAGTTTCATAGCTCGTCTCCTTATCTATTCCTGCAGTTCTCTGGCAATCCAGCGGTCTATTTTTGCTTCCAGCACGCTCAAAGGCACAGGACCGTCATCCAGTACCTGGGCATGAAAAGCCTTGATGTCGAAATCATCACCCAGCGCAGTTTCAGCACGCGTACGTAACTCTGCAATCTTCAACTGCCCCACCTTGTAGGCCAGTGCCTGGCTGGGGATGGCCATGTAGCGTTCTGCCTCGGCCACGGCTCGTGCAGGTTTGGTGGGTGAGTTGGCGTACATGTACTCAAGCACCTGCTCGCGCGTCCAGCCCTGAGAATGCAGACCGGTATCCACCACCAACCGGATTGCGCGCCACAGTTCTGCATTCAGCGCACCGAAATACTGGTAAGGATCGGTGAGCATGCCCATTTCCTTGCCGAGGGATTCGGCATAGAGCGCCCAGCCTTCGCTGTAAGCAGTGAAACCGCCAAACTTGCGAAAGCGTGGCAGGCCCTCGATCTCCAGTGTCAGAGCACCCTGAAAGTGGTGGCCCGGTACAGCTTCGTGCAAGAACAGGGATTCCATTGACCATTTTGGTCGCGCCTTGATGTCGTAGGTATTGGCGTAGAAGACGCCTGGCCGGGAACCATCGGGTGAGGGCCGCATGTAGGACCCTCCGGCTGCTGATTTTTCCCGGAAAGGTTCAACTGCGCGAATTTCATATTCTGCTTTGGGGAAACGGTGGAACAGTGCCATGACCTTCCCATGCACTTCATCGCGCAGGGCGTTGTAGCCGTCAATCAGTTGCTGGCCGTCATCGAAGTAAAATTGAGGGTCGGTGTTCAGGAACTTGAAGAATGCAGGCAAATCCCCATCAAATGCAACGTCGCTCATCACGGTTTGCATTTCCCCGTGTATACGCTCAACCTCGCGCAGGCCCAGTTCATGGATTTCCGCTGGCGTCATGTCGGTGGTTGTGGTGCGACGCACCAGGTAGGCATAAATGTCCCGTCCACCGGGTATGCCGTCGATACCATCCGAATCGCGAGCGGCAGGGATGTACTCATCGCGGACAAAATCACGCATGGCCGCGTAGGCGGGAATCAGCCGGGTACCGATAGCGTCGACATACGCATCGGTCAGGCGGGTGCGGTCTTCTGCGCTGAAGGATGCCGGCATATTTTTCACCGGGCGGTAAAATGCGCTTTGTTCAACACTTTCTACCAGTTGTGACTCCAGTTGGGGGATGACCTTTTCCATCAGGATGCGCGGCTGGACATAACCTTTTCCCATGCCCTCGCGCATGTTGGTTTTGGCCTGCTCCATGACGACCAGGAACCCATCAATGCGCCCGAGGAAATCATCGTAGTCCTTAACGGTTTTGAAAGGCTGTACGCTGCTGCCGGAGCCCATCTGTACAAAGAAATTTGCCATGTTCCTGAACTGATTTATTGGCATTAAATAGCTAGGTATTTCATAGCCTTCTAAACTAATCTTTAGGTTATAGGTAAGCATGTCATAGTTTAACCGGTCCTGTCCTTGCAGGCGTGAGGCATCGAACGATTGTAGTTTGTCCAGGTACTCCGTCCAAAGTGCCTTCTGTGCTGCGCGGTGCTCCGGGCCAAGGTTATTGGGGAAGCGGTCATTCCAGCGATTGTCACCGATAAAAGTGGCCCGAAGGGGGTTAAGTTCCAGGTTGCGATCAAAGTATTCCTCATACAACGTATTGAGTTGCACGACCCCGGCTGTCGTTGCAGACTCATCGGCTGCCTCCGTTGCGATGGTGTTTCCCGCCGATTGCCCGTTGGATGAGGGGTTTTCCTCGCGGTTACAGGCGAACAGCATCAGGGGTGCAATGAGGAGAAATATCCGGATAAATTTCATAGAGGCTCCAAAAGTCACGGCGTTGCCGGGGCAGACCAAGCATAACAGACGGTTCGGGTCTGGCGGCGCGTGGTAGCGGGTCACGTTGACTCACCACAAATATCAAGGTTAGTCTGGTCACTGTGGAATGTACACCGCGTAACAACCAGGCCTTGGGGGATCTCTTGTGAGTCACTTATGTAAATTGTTGGTTATCTGCCTGCTACTGCCAGGTTTTGCCAGCGCAACGGGTCTGGGCAGCAGCCAGCAGCAATGGATTGAGGCGCACCTTGAGTCCGGTGATCTGACCGGACTGGCCATCGTTAGTATCAAAGACGATGCTGTCGAGTTTTACTCCTTTGGCCAAATGTCAGCTGATGACCCGCGACCTCCTGAGCGCGTTACGTAATTCGCGCCCTGACCAGGCACTCAACAAGAGCGTCTCCTATTCGAATTTTGGCGTTGGGCTGCTGGGCTACCTGCTGGGTGAAGCGGACGGCAGCAGTTATGCTGCCGCGCTCAAAAAATATGTGTTGCAACCACTTGGGATGACGACAGTTACCATGGCTGACAGTGCCCTCCTGTTGCCGGGCCATCATGCTGGCGAAGCCCGTTCACACTGGCATTTTGATGCATTGGCGGGTGCTGGTGCATTGCGCAGCAGCGCCACCGAATTGGCCCGTGTCTTTTCCCCATGGTTGGCAGTCCGACCGAATTTGCTGGTCCATGATAGCGATGTTGATTTGCAGGTGGTCGCCACGGATGGTGGCCAGATGTCGGTTACCCGGGTGTGGATGACGGCAGGTGATGGTGAGCAGCGGATTTACTGGCACAACGGCGCAACCGGGGGCTTTCGCAGTTTTGCCGGCTTTAATCCGTCTACTGGCGAAGGCTGGATCGTACTATCCAATAGCGATTTTCCAATCACCAGGTTCGCTTTTGGTCTGTTTCCCGATTCACCCGAGTTGGCCCGGCAAGCCCCCGTACAGGCACCGGAGGATTACAGTGAGTACTACGGTTATTTCGCGATCACGCCGGAGTTCGTGTTACATATTTTTACCCGGCAAGGCCTGTTATTGGTGCAGGCGACCGGCCAGCCTGCCATGCGTATTGCAGCCATTGGCAAGGACCAGTTTGCTTTGCAGGCTGTTGATGCAAAGCTGGTTTTCGAACGTGATGACAAAGGTGGAATCGTACGTGCAGTATTGCATCAGGGCGGTCAGGTTATGCCGGCAAAGCGGGTTGCCGGGCCGGCAAATATTCAGAAATATGTTGAAATTGAAATCAATAAGGCGAGTCTGAAGGCGTATGCCGGTAGTTATGACCTGGCACCCGGTGCCCGTTTCATGGTGCGTGCTGACAGTGGGCAACTGATGATAAAGCTGGGCGGTCAGGCATGGCTGCCTGTGTTTCCGTTCGCAGATGATCGCTTCTTTTACAAGGCTGTCAACGCGCAGATCACCTTTAACAGGCAAAATGACGAAGTTGTCAGCTTGACGCTGCACCAGAATGGGGCAAACCGGTTGGCACCAAAACTTTAAGGCTGGAATGGCGAAGCGGGTAACTGGCTGTTTCGTTTCTGACTTTCAGCCGGGTTTTCTATAAAATGGTGGCTGATAACCACCTTCGGTGGCGAACCTGTAACAGATTGTGGAAGGCCTCCCTGATGACTCGCATTAAAGCAATAATATTAGTATCTGCTTGCACATTATTTGCTATTTTCAACGTTCTGCCCGGTGTGGCGCAGGCACAGCAATCGAGTCCGGTGCATTTCAGGGCTGATGCCGGTATTGCCCATCAATCTTCCACCGACCTCAGCGACAGTGGTGGGGATTTTGCAGTAGACCGCTGGTTTGTCAGTGTCGGCATGGACTATGTCTGGAGTTCACGCAGCTCACTCGGGTTTTCTGTGGGTGGCGGCAAGTCCTTTTATACCTTTGCGGGCGACGGCAGCTTTGGTGGCGGTGACCCGTGGAACGAGATCGATGATGCGCGGCTGTCAGCAACCTGGCGTTCCGGTTTTGGAGAACGCGGTTTGTTTACGCTGATCCCCACGGTGCGCCTGAACGGGGAGAGTGGTGCAGGTTCCGGGGATGGCATGACTTATGGACTTTACGCTGCCGCCGCGTGGCAGTTTAGCCCGCAGTTGACTATCGGCCCCGGTATCGGCGTATTTTCACGGCTTGAGGACAGTGTCAGGTTTTTTCCGATCCTCGCTATTGAGTGGGACATTTCCGAGCGCTGGAACCTGTCGACCGGGCGCGGGTTAGCGGCTTCTCAGGGGCCGGGTTTGACCTTGAGTTACAAGCTGACTGATGCCTGGACGCTCGGGTTTGCCGGTCGATACGAGTACATTGAGTTTCGGCTGGATGACAAGGGTGTTGCGGCGGGTGGAATTGGGCGCGATCAGTCCCTGCCACTGGTGTTTACCGCAAAACTACAGCCCAGCGCGAAGTTTTCAGTGACCGTTTTTGCAGGTGCTGAGGTCTTCGGTACGCTCAAACTCAAGGATACATTGGGTGACGCCGTGGATGAAAGCGACTATGATCCTGCACCACTGTTGGGTGCTTCCCTGGAGATCAGGTTTTAGCAAAACACCAGAGAATACTCCTGGATAGAATCTCAGGGGAGTAAAGCGTAGCGCCCGGTCAATAAGCATTTCATTTGACCCCGGTCAGTTCGGTACAGCGCGGTACACGCTACAGTCTGCAAATGGATGCTTTAACAGGCAGGCTGAGGCGGGAGTACGACACAATGGTGTGTATGACCACCATTTATTGTGCCGATCGCCATGGGCGGCATATTAGTGGCTTGTGCCATCGCTGTGCCGGCCTGATGAGTTATGCGGAGAAGCGTTTGCTTAAATGCCCATACGGGCAGTCCAAGCCAACTTGTGCAAAATGTCCTGTTCATTGCTATAAAAAGCAACCGAGAGAGAGCATTCGTCAGGTTATGCGTTATGCTGGCCCGCGCATGGTGTGGCGTCACCCATGGCGGGCACTGGTCCACAAAGCCGACAACTGGCGGCGGGTGGTAGCACTCAGGGAGTTGCGTGATAGTCGCAACCGAAAGTAGCCGCAAGATTCACGGTGGTTTAAGGTGAGGTGGATGGATATGATTAATGTGCTGTTGTTTTTGTCATTATTTACCCCGAATACCGGTCAAGTGCATGGCCTTGTTTGTCAAGCTGGCGGGCAGGTTTTTCTCTAAGCTATTTGCTCCAGCTAGCAATTAATTCGCAAAGAAGGCATCCAGGCATGGAAAAAAATCGTAACTTGAAAGAGATAAACAAGCATGATGGCAAGCAACACTTGAGGCCCACGCCTGTCAATACGTCCCTGGCAATAAGAACAGAAGGTTTCAGCAGCCTGCTGGAAGCGCTGGACTACGCTGCCGAGGGCGACAGTGGCTTTAACTTTTATGACCATCGGGGTGCGCTGAAGTCTGTTCTGACCTATCGGGATCTACGTGCGCAGGCGCAGGATCTGGCGGGTCGCCTGTTGGGCCTTGGGGTAGAACGTGGCGATCGTGTCGGGATCGTTGCCGAAACCAGCCCGATGTTTCATCGGTTCTTTTTTGCCAGCCTGTACGCCGGCTTGATTCCGGTTGCTTTGCCGGCTGGGATACAGCTCGGCGCGCGTGAGGCTTACGTGGAGCAGATTGCCCGCATGTTGAAGAGCTGTGGGGCTACTGTTGCTGTGGCGGGTACGGCGCATGCTGCTTTTCTGGAGGAGGCTACTGCAGGACTGGATCTTCTTATGGCGGGTACCGCCGAAGATTTCGCCGCGCTGCCGGCAAGTGACGCAGAGCTGTTTAACCCCGGTGCGGATGATATCGCTTACCTGCAATACACGTCAGGGAGCACATGTTTCCCCCGGGGTGTTGAAATTGACCACGCAACGGCGCTGGACAATATTCGTGAGATCGCCCGACACGGCCTTGGGTTGACCCGTGAGGACAGGTTCGTGTCATGGTTGCCTTTCTACCACGACATGGGGCTGATTGGGTTTATTCTGCTGCCACTGGTGGCTCAGTCATCGGTGGACTACCTTTCTTCACAGACTTTCGCCATGCGCCCGAGACTGTGGTTGAAACTGATTTCAGACAACCGTGGAACGATTTCGTCCAGCCCGACATTCGGCTATGCCCTGTGTGCCCGCCGGTTGCGGCCATCCGACTATGATCGCTACGATCTCAGCAGTTGGCGGGCAGCCTGTGTGGGTGCTGAGCAGATCAACCCTGTGCCGTTGCAGGCATTTGCCGAGGCACTGGAGCCCTGCGGGTTCGATAAAGCGGCATTTGTTGCCTGTTACGGTATGGCGGAATGTGTGCTGGCTGTTAGCTTTGCGCCGTTGGATATTGGACTGGGCGTAGACTATGTGGACCAGGACATCATGACGGTCAGCGGGGAAGCGGTGCCGGTTGACCAGTTCTCCGCCAATGTCGCAAGTTATGCCGACTGTGGCGTCACTTTGCCGGGTTTTGAATTTTCCATTCGTGATGATCAGGGTGCTCAAGTCGGACAGCGCCAGTGCGGAAAAATATTCCTGCGCGGCCCGAGTGTCATGAGCGGCTATTTCCAGAGTGAATCAGCTACCCAGGCGGTGCTTGATGCTGCCGGCTGGCTGGATACAGGTGACATTGGTTATCAGGTGGATGGTCATCTGTTTATCACGGCGCGCAGCAAGGACGTCATCATTATCAAGGGCCGGAATATCTGGCCGCATGATATGGAAGTGGTGACCCATCGCATTGAAGGGGTTCGCCTCGGCGGGGTAACCGCCTTTGCCGTTGCCGGATTTGATAGCGAAGATGTGACCGTCATGGTCGTGGAAACCCGCTTGCGGGACCCTGAGCGCCGCGCGAGGCTCAGGCAGCAGATATCCGAGCTGATACACACCCATTTCGGTATCAGTGTGCTGGTTGACCTGGTTAAATCTGGTTCACTGCCGCGCACCACCTCAGGAAAACTCTCCAGGTTCCGCTCGCGTCACGATTACCTTGAGCGCCAGCGAATCGCTGCATCGCAGAAGAGCAGCGGGCACGGTGAACGCAGAACAGCTTGATACTGTAGCCTGGGAAATCCTATTGACTGGGGTAATATATGATTGATTTATACACTGCGGCGACGCCAAACGGACGCAAGATATCTGTCCTGCTGGAAGAAATTGGCCTGGATTATACTGTGCATGCTTTAAATCTGGGTCAGGACGAACAGAAACAGCCCGCTTTTCTGGAAATCAACCCGAACGGAAGAATACCCGCCATCGTTGACCGCGATAATGACAATTTTACGGTATTTGAATCGGGTGCAATCATGCTGTACCTGGCGGAGAAAAGTGACCAATTATTGCCGACAGAGCAGCGGCAGCGGTCTGAAGTTATCCAATGGCTGATGTTTCAGATGGGTGGCCTGGGACCGATGATGGGTCAGGCTAACGTCTTTTATCGCTATTTCCCTGAGAAAATTCCGGCAGCCATTGAGCGCTATCAGCGCGAAACACTGCGCCTGCTGACCGTGCTTGATTCACGCCTTACCGGACGTAACTACCTGTGTGACAGTTATTCCATTGCTGACATTGCTAACTGGTGCTGGGCTAAAGAATACGAGTGGGCAGGGGTCAACATCACCGGTCTGGGTGCGCTGAATGCCTGGATTGAGCGCATCTCTGCAAGACCAGCGGTCATCTGCGGCATGAGAATCCCCCCGTCCTCCGAGCAGAGTGAGATAAGGAAAACCGGGGGAAAATTGATTGTTCGCTAGTTGTTTTGAGAGGAAAACACACAACGACCGGTCAACAAAAGCCGGGAACCCGCGGTTACGGCATACCCAATCCCGGCATTATGATTGTCGGCTGCTCTGAATTTTCTGACTGACTTAAACACCTGCCATTGCATAGGTTCCGGTAATGTAGAACTAAATTTTGCAGCCAGCCTGCTTGTCTTTGAAGCCTAGTGCATAGAGTGCTTTTGTCGCTGGGCAAAAGCCGGTAAAGCCCATCTGGAACAAGTTTGCTCCGACGAAAAAGGTCAGCCACAGCCAGCTCATTTCTGTCAGGTCTATCTGGCCCATGAAGTGGGCGGTTAACAGGCTGGCCATGATAACGGTGCCGGCGAAAATTCCAATAACACTAAAAACTCTCATTACGCTGTCTCCTTCTGAGTAATATATAGTCAAGCAGTGACTGAATTGTCGCATATTCTAAAAAATTGACGAGAGAAGAACAATGTCACTGATTTCCGCCGAAAATCATATTGCAGTCATGGCCAGCCTGTTCGTTTTATCAGGTATGGCATTCCTGTTGGAGCGGACCCGCATCGGTTCGCATCTTACCGGTGCAGTCATTGCGATCCTCGGCGCGATCATTGCCTCCAATCTGAAGATTATTCCCCACAGCGCGCCAGCCTATGATTTCGTGTTTACCTATTTTGTACCAATTCTGATACCGATGTTTCTGTTCCAGGCGGATATGCGGCGTATTCTGTTTGAGGCAACACGCACTACCGCTGCATTTTTGCTGGCGAGCGTGGGAACGGTTGCAGGTGTGACAATTGCGGCCCTGACTTTAGATTTGAGTGCATTGGGTGCTGCCGCGCCACTGGAGGCTGCCCAGCGGGAACCTGCCATCGCGGGTCTGTTTACCTCAACCTATATCGGGGGATCGGTGAATTACGCAGCATTGGGCGAATTGACGGGCTTGAAAGCTGACGCCTCTTTTTTCTCGGCCGCGACCGCTGCGGATAACCTTTTTAGTGCAGTTTATCTGGGCATGTTGGCCCTGATGCCGGGCTGGCTATGGTTGGCCAGGCACTTTACGCCCCACAGTGAGGAACCACCCATGGAAGAGGTGGCCGGCCCGCCGATTACGGCGATGTCGTTAACACTTTCCATTGCCCTGGCGCTGCTGATCGTTGCTGTAGGCGATGCGCTGGTAGCGTGGTTGGGACTGGCGGGTTGGCGCTATGTCACCATTACCGTGATAACCCTGGCCTTTGCGACCCTGGCGCCCGGTCAGGCACGCAAGTTGTCGGGCAGTTTTGAGACGGGTGTTGCGCTGTCCTTCGTGTTTTTCGCTGCGATAGCCGCTGGCGCAAACATTCAAGCCATGCTGCAGGTTGCACCGTTACTGATCGCCCTGGTATTCATATTACTGACTGTGCACGCTTTGGTGACGTTTGGTTTGGGCAAGTTGTTGGGCCTCAGCTTGCCGGAATTGATTATCGCTTCTAATGCAGCAGTTCTGGGGGCGACCACCGCCCCGGCACTGGCGGCGACCAAGGGCTGGAAAAATCTGGTCACGCCGGGCGTGCTGGTGGGGGTGCTGGGCTATGCCCTGGGAACCTTCATAGGCACCCTGGTTTACAAGTTCTGGGGTGCGATTCTGTAGCTTACACAAGCCGGCAAGAAAGCGGCTTTCGCCGCTAACTGATTATTTGTCCTGGTCCTTTCAGTAAGCGTCAGCAACGGCATCCTTGACCAGATTACTTAATTGCGAATAACCGAAGCTGGGCATGGGCTTTCCATTAACGAAAAACTCCGGAGTGGCCTGGACTTTAAGTGTCTGGCCGTCCTGAATATCTTTTTGCACGGCCTCTGCGACCGCAGCACTGCCCATATCTGCTGTTAGCTTGTCCTGATCAAGGTCCAGGGCGTTCAGCACGCTGCGGGCACGCATGGGCTGGGAGGCATGGTTGATTACCCAGCGGGACTGGGTCTCGAACAACAGTTCCAGTGCCGGCCAAAACTGGCCCTGCAGGTGGGCAGCCTCAAGCATTTTTACGACCTGATCTGAACCGGGGTGGAGTGGCGCATAGCGCACCATGATTTTGACCTTGCCCGGATACCCGGAAGCCAGTTTTCGTACCAGCGGATAGAATTCCCGACAGGTTCCACAGGCCGGATCGAGAAATTCCACGATGGTAACCCTGGCATCAGCGGGTCCTTTAACGGGTGCGCCTTCGCGCTCCAGTACCGATTGATTGCCGCCTGTCGATGTGTATTGACCAGCGGCCCTGTCTTTCTGAAACAGCACAGTGGCCACGCCAAAGATCAACAAAAGCAGGCCGGCGGAGCCGATAACGAGAGTTTTCCGATTCATAATGGTTTTGTCCTGTGAGCGTAAAACAGCAATATACCAATGATGGTAAAGGTTAAAAGAGAAAGTGTAGGAATATTCAGAAAACCGAACAGGGCGACATGGGTTTCCGAGCATGGAATACCCTGCACACAAGGTTGCAGCTTTTCAGGAATGATCCCGGCGATGACGAGGGTGTGATAGAACGCGATAAGCCAGCCCGTGGCCGCCAGTACACCCGCATACTTCACCACCCGGGGATCAAAAGGAAGCAGGCCAATTGCCAGGATCGGCACCAAAGGATACATGGCGATACGTTGGTACCAGCACAGTACACAAACCGGCACACCAACCACCTCACTGAAAAACAGGCTACTGAGCGTTGCTGTGGTCACCAGTACCCAGGCGGCGAAAACCAGCAGCCAGGCAGTTTCCATTTGTTGCACAGCACTCTGTTTTTCCATATGCATCTCAAACTTCTATGGGCAGCTCTGTTTCACGAGTTAGCCAATCAGGCGGTCTGACGAATTTTTTCTCACAGACGGCAGACTGTGTGTAAACAGCTTTCGCCTGTTACAAGTATACCGTGTTAGCTTGCTCAGGTAGCCACCTAAGCACTGGGCAGGCAGCGCGGTTCACACTACACTGCGTGCTATGAAAATATTAGCTCCCGTTGCTGTCCTGATTGTCGCTGCATTGCACCTCGGTTTTATGCTTCTGGAAATGGTGTTGTGGCAGCAACCCGCAGGCCTGTCTGTCTTTGGTATGACCGCAGAGGAGGCGGCATCGACGGCTGTGCTGGCTGCTAACCAGGGGCTGTATAACGCGTTTCTTGCCGCTGGGTTGACTTGGGGTGTGTTGGCCCACAAGCGTGATGTGGTAACCTTTTTTCTGCTTTTCGTGGTAATTGCCGGCATCTACGGTGCCGTCACCGCCAGTACGGCCATACTCTTTGTTCAGGCCCTGCCTGGCGGCGTTGCGTTACTACTGCACTGGTTGGCTGCAAGGCAGGCGCATACCAGCGACTGACGGTCTTACCTGTCTCTTATCCAGCAGGTATAATCAGCTCTCACATGAGCAGTATCAGGAACATTATTTTGTCTCGATTCAGGTTCTTGTCAGTATTCTTGTTTGCCTTGTTGTTTGCGCGAGAGGTTAACGCCTGTACCCCGGCGCCATGCTCTCTGCCAGGCGGGGTATTACCTTACTATGACGAAGTAATCCCGTGGTCACCCCGGAGTATGCGCGAATCGTTGCACGAACTAATAGACGATCATCAGCGATTCCCCTATACCTCTTTCGAGGCTGATACCTGGGATATTCTTGAAACAGCTGATCAGAATCCAGAAAACAGCACGAATATTGTCACCATTTACCGTAATGCCAGCTTCGCCAAGCAGGGTGGTGGTAATAATTTTTATAATCGCGAGCACACCTGGCCCAAGTCCTATGGGTTCCCGGATAACGGGCCCGAAATGAATTATCCGTATACCGATATGCACCATCTGTTCCTGTCGGATGGCGACTACAACTTCTTTCGTTCCAATAAGCCGTTTGCCGACTGTGACGCCACTTGCACCGAACACAAGACTGACCTCAACGGTGGCCGTGGCGGCGTTGGTGGAGCCTATCCGGGCGACTCAAACTGGACGGACGGTGAGTTTACCAATGGGCGCTGGGAGGTCTGGAAAGACCGGCGTGGTGATATTGCCCGCGCCATGTTTTATATGGATGTGCGCTACGCAGGTGGTACACACGGCATCACCGGTGCCAGTGAGCCGGATTTGGTCCTGACCGACGACTTACTGAAGATTGCCGGTGCCAACACCGGTCAGAATGAGCCCGTCGCGTACATGGGAATGTTGTCAACGTTGTTGCGATGGCATGAGCAGGATCCGGTCGATGCCGTTGAGAGACAGCATCACGAAACCGTTGCCCAGGCCCAGCAAAACCGCAACCCCTTTATCGATAACCCGCAGTGGGTGGCTTGTGTATTTGCTAATGACTGCCCTGTTTTTCGCATGAATGCCGGCCTCAACGATGCCTGGTATAACCCTGAAACAGATGGCCAGGGCTTTTTTATCACCGTATTTCCTGATCTCGGTTTGGTGTTGCTGGCGTGGTTTACCTATGACACTGAATTGCCACCCACGGATGCTGTGGCGAACCTGGGTGATGCAGGCCATCGTTGGTTGACAGCACTGGGTGACATCAATGATAACCGCTCGGATATGACCATTGAGATCGCTTCTGACGGGGTGTTCGATACTGCAAGTGACATCAGCAGGTCGGAAGACGGCACCATTGTGCTGAGTTTCGACGATTGTGCAGCGGGAACGGTTGAGTACAGTATTCCCTCCATCAATTTGCAGGGCACGGTTCCGATCAAACGCGTTGCCAGCGACAACATAGCGTTGTGCCGGCAGTTATCAAAGTAACGCTATTTAGCCAGCTACTATTTCAGTTGCGTCCACAGGTGGGTGTAGGCCAACGCCAGGCGATGTGCCAGTTGATCATTGGTGCTGGAACCCTTGTGTCCACCCTCCATGTTTTCGTAGTACCAGACCTGTTGGCCATACTCCTTCATGCGCGCAGCCATTTTGCGGGCATGGCCCGGATGCACGCGGTCGTCGCGGGTTGAGGTGTAGAAAAATGTTGCGGGGTAGTCCACGTTTTTAGCCAGGTTCTGGTACGGGGAGTACTTTTGTATGTATGCCCATTCATCAGGATTATCCGGGTCGCCGTATTCCGCCATCCAGCTGGCTCCGGCCAGCAGCTTGTGGTAGCGCTTCATATCCAGCAAGGGAGCGCCTATTATCGCGGCGCCATACAGCTCAGGACGACGGGTAATGGTTGCGCCCACCAGCAGGCCGCCATTGGAACGACCCTCGATGCCCAGGTGGGTGGGTGAGGTGACCTTCCTCTCAAACAGATCTTCAGCAACCGCTTCAAAATCTTCAAAGGCCCGTGGTCGGTTTTCTTTCAAGGCGGCCGCGTGCCAGGCGGGGCCAAACTCACCGCCGCCACGTATGTTAGCCAGCACAAAAATACCGCTCCGGTCCAGCCAGAGCTTACCGTAAGCGCCTGACAGGCTTTCATAGGAACCGGAATAAGATGGGGTCAGCGCATTCCGAAAACCACCATAGGAAAAGATATGGGTCGGGTTGCTGCCATCCAGTTTTGCGTCTTTGGCAAGTACCACGAAATAGGGCACGCTGGTGCCATCGGCCGAGGTCGCGAAATACTGCAGCGTCTGGTAACGGCTGCCGTCAAAGGTGGGTTGCTGGCTTTTCATTTTGCGTGGCTGCCAGCCTGGTGCTGCCACATAATACAGCGCAGGTGGGCTGGTAAAGGACTCGTAAGTGGCGAAAAAACTGCCGCTGGTGTCGTCGGTGCTGGTGATTTCAAGGGTACCGTTGTCGGGGAAGTTCACCAACTGATGCTGCCAGCTTCCGTCTGACTTTGTGGTGTAGCGGTAGATCTTGCCACGAACGTTATCCAGTACTGTCACCAGTATGGAGTCATCGGTCGCTGAAACTGACTCAACAATGGTGGATTGATCAGGGCTGACCAACACGTCAATTTCCCCCTTGCCACCAGGGTACAGCGCCGTGGTGTCAGCAATCAGTACCGAACCCTGAACATAGCTTGTGCCAGCGCGGGTCCAGTCTTCCTTCAGGGAGATTATCAGGCGTCCCTGAAAAGCGCCGTTGATACTTGCTGAGCGTGGCAGTTCAAGGCGCTGCCTGTCGCCATCTGTCAATTGATAGTATTCTGCAGTCCAGAAAGTTTTCCCTTCCCGTACCATGTCGATATCGCCGCCACTGGAGTGCAAGCGAAAGGCTGAAGCGGCCACGGAAGTTGCATCACCCTCGTAAACCAGTTCTGCCGAGTCGAGTGGCGTTCCGCGCCGCCAGCGTTTGACAATTCGCGGGTAGCCGGAGCTTGTCATTGAGCCGTCGCCAAAGTCAGTGGCAACAAAAACTGTGTCGGCATCGATCCAGCTGGCTGAACCCTTGGCCACCGGCAGGCTGAACCCATCTTCTACAAAGGTTTTGCTGACTGCGTTGAACTCGCGCGTGACGCCCGCGTCGCCGCCGCCGGGAGACAGGTGAACCAGGCAGTTCTCAGGGTGCTTCGGCAAGCAACTCATGCCCTTGAAAACCCACTGCTGATTTTCTTTGCTGCTCAATACATCGATGTCAATGACTGTTTCCCAGCGGGGTTCATCTGCGGCGAATTCCTCCAGGGTCGTGCGTCTGAAAATGCCTCTTGGGTGCTCCTGGTCGCGCCAGAAGTTGTACAGCCAGTCCTGCTGTTGGTAGACAACAGGCAGCCTTGAAGATGAATTCAGGACTTCCATGGCCTGGCTGTAAAGCGCTTTGAACAGCGGTTTGGATGCCAGGCGTGCAGCGGTTGATTCATTTTCAGCACGCACCCAATCCAGTGCCCTGGCGCTGTCAACTTCCTCCAGCCAGAGGTAAGGGTCTTCTTCGGCCCAGGCAGGGGCGGCGGCGATGAGGCTTGCCAGAGCTATGATGGTATTCAGTCGCATTGTAGAGATCCTTATGTCAATCAATTGCCTGCCGGAACCCCACGCCCTGGTGTCCAGGGCACGCCGGCATTGTCGAGGGCCTTGCGCAGTGCAGGCAGCTCGGTAGCGAAAACCCTGTCAAGGGAAGCTTTGACTTCAGCAAAGCCCTGTTCGGCAATTTCCAGGCTGCGGGTGTGCGTCGGCGTCGGTCCATAAGTGGAAAATGCTGTCCCGAGTTGAGCAACGCTGGTTCGCTGTTCGATGGATACTGGCCCGGGGTCACCGGCCAGGTCGCGCACGTCATCGCCAGACAGGCGAACCTGCAAGGCCATCACTTCCAGTTCCAAAGCCCGGGCCGTTTGTCGTAATTCGGTATTGGCAGCCGAGCGCAGCAAGGTTTGCTTAATCGCAGTCAGTTCAGTCAACAGGGTCTTCATGGCAGCCTCTGCACCGGTGCCCTGGCGCATCAGTTTATCCAGTCGCTGTCCGAATGCGACAACCTCCTGCGGACTGGCTGTTGCCAGGTTGTTCTGACGCAGTAGTTTTACATGGATGGAGGTGGTCTGGCCCGTATCTTTCAGCTCGCCGTTAATACGGGTTGCCAGACTGGCGGTGTAATCTCCAGGCGCGGCCAGGGGGCCTCTGAACCGGATGTAGTCATCCTGCTTCTTCTTGGTCCATGGGTATGATTGCGGGTAACGCAAATCCCAGGCCAGGCGGTGAAAACCACTGCTGGCCGGCCCTTCAATTTTTCTGATGACCTCACCGTTGCTGTCGCGAATCGTCAGCACAATGGCTGGTTCTTCTTCTGTTTTCTCGCTACGTAGTGCCTGCCAGCCTGGGTAGGGCGTGTCACCACCCTGCTGTTCAATCTTTTTCTCTTTCTCCCGCCGCTGTTGTTTGGTCGTCAGAATAGACTCGGGGAGATAGTAGGTGATCACTGCACCAAAAGGCGGGTTAGCGGCAACGAAGTAGCTATCACCCTGAGAGGCTCTGCCACCCACCTGGAAGTCACCCATCGGCATACGCGGCAGATACCATAAGGCATCCCGTACCGGGAACAGCATGGTTTCGGATTTGAGTTTTTCTGCGGTCAGGTTGCGCAGCGGTGTGTAATCATCAAACACGTAGAAACTGCGGCCAAAAGTAGCCCCTACCAGGTCGTTTTCACGTTTCTGGATAACCAGGTCGCGGAATGAAATATTGGGTACGCCACCACTCAACTTGGTCCACACACCACCCCCAACAGTGAAAAAGACACCCCTTTCGGTCGCTGCGAATAACAAGGCCGGGTTAATGTGGTCCTGAACCAGTCGCCAGACCACGTGGCGCTCCGGCAGGCCGTCGCTGATGCTGCGCCAGTTCTTACCCCGGTTGGTGCTTTTCAGAATATAGGGTTCGAAATCACCGGATTTATGGTCGTCAACCACCACATAGACCGTGTCTGCATCATGCAGGTCGGCCTTGATGTCGTTGACGAAAAAGCCTTCCGGAATCCCTGGCAGGCGGTCCGTGGAGCGCCAGCTAGCGCCACCGTTCTCGCTGATTTGAATGCGGCCATCATCAGTACCTGCGTATAACAGGCCTTCCACCAAAGGTGATTCAGATAGTGACGTGATGGTGCCGTACTGCGACATGGCCATCAGGTCCCAGGCAGAGTCATAGCTCCAGACCCGACCCATCATCGGCAGCTTCATGCGGTCACGGGCGTGGCTGAGGTCGCCGCTGATCGCTTGCCAGCTGTCGCCACGATCATCGCTGCGCCAGACCCTCTGGCTGGCGTAGTACAGGCGGGCAGGGTCATGTGGGCTGATCAGGATAGGCGAATCCCAATTGAAGCGGTCGGCTTCTTCATCTGCGGCCGGTTGTGGCTGGATATATATGATTTCACCGGTTTTACGGTCAAAACGTATCAAGTTGCCTTTCTGCCATTCAGAGTAAATGATATCCGGGTTGGTCGGATCAACGGCTGGCTGGTGGCCGTCAGCAAACACCGTGATAAACCAGTCGCCATTGCGGATACCATGCACATTGTCAGTACGGGAAGGGCCACCCTGGGTGTTGTTGTCCTGTGTGCCGCCATAAATGTTGTAAAAAGGTTCGTCATAGTCGACTGCTACTTTGTAGAACTGGGTGATGGGCATGTTGGCGAAAAATTTCCAGTGTTCCGTGGCATCGAAAGATTCGTAAACCCCGCCGTCGGTGCCAACCATCAGGTAGTCCGGGTCCGCCGGGTCAAACACAATGGCATGGTAATCACCATGTACGGACTTATTTTTGACGGCTTGCATGGTCTTGCCGCCGTCGGTTGTCCGGTACAGGGTGGGTGCTACCTGGTAGACCGTATCCACGTCATGTGGGCTGGCGAAGATTTCCTGATAATAATGAGGGCCGGTACCGCTATAGACTTCATCACTGCGTTTTTCCCAGCTTTCACCGGCATCTGTGGAACGCCACAGGCCACCGGTTCGTTGTGCCAGTTCGATGGTGGCATAGATGACGTCCGGGTCGACCGGGGAGATGGCCAGGCCAATCTTGCCCTTGTCTTCGGCAGGGATGCCGCTGGTCAATTCGCGCCAGTTGCGGCCGCCATCAGTGGATTTGTAGATGCCCGACTCGGGGCCGCCATCCATCAGTGCTGCGACGTTTCTGAGACGCTGGTGCGTGGAAGCGTAAATCACATCCGGGTTACGGGGATCAAGATGCACTTCATTTACGCCAGTGTACTTGCCTTTAGACAGAATGAGATCCCAGTTCTCACCGCCATCGATAGTTTTATACAGCCCCCTGTCTCCACCGGCTGACCACAACGGCCCCTGGGCCGCGACATAAACTACGTTGGAGTCACGCGGATCTACCGCGATCATGCCGATATGTTGCGAGTCCTGCAGACCCATGTTGGTCCACGACTTACCAGCATCCAGACTTTTGTATATACCATCGCCATAGGCTACATGGCGCCCACTGACATTCTCGCCTGTGCCTACCCAGACGACTGCTGGGTTGTTGGGGTCAATAGTAATGCTGCCAATCGAATAGGAGGCCTGTGTGTCGAAAACCGGGCTCGAGGTGGTACCACGATTACTTGTCTTCCACACTCCCCCGCTACCCACGCCGACATACCAGGTGCTGCGATCCTGCGGGTTGACTGCTATATCAGCGATACGTCCGGCCGTCAGGGCCGGGCCGATGCTGCGCCACTCGAGACCCTTAAGGGTCGCTGCATTGAGGCCGGCAATGGGCTGTTCTTCTTTCTCAGCGGATAGTGCGGCCTGAGAGAGGATTAATACGAATAAAAACAGCAGAGTGCGAAACAAAGTTAACATGATATCTCCAAAATATGAAACTGAGATTGGCAGCAAAAAGCAACCCGAAACTGATCTGGCTGGAATTTTCCCGCTTATCCTACAGGACTGTCTCGGTCGGGTCAGCCTCAATAATTTCGTAGCTGGTGGTTATTTCTGCCAGTGCCGCCATCTGGGCGGATGCTGAGCAGTACTTGTCCATGGCAAGGCCGATTGCCCGTTTTACGTGATGCTCTTTTACAGCGAAGCCTTTAACCACAAAATGTAGCGCTATGTCTGTGTAGTACCGGGGCGGTTCCTCCCGACGCTGGCCACCAATCTCAACCCGGGCATCGACAACCTTTTGGCGGGCTTTTGCAAGAATCATCACCAGGTCTATACAGGCACACCCGCCGGTGCCCAACAACAGCATCTCCATCGGTGACAGGCCGGTTTGCCGTTCACCGTCTATGTTTACACTTTGGCCACTGGCACCTGTGCCAACAAAGCGGAGGTCGCCAACCCACTTTATCTGGTGGTCTCTTTGCATTGTTATTCTCCTCAAAAGCAGAGGTACCATCACTTGTTTTCAGGTACCACAAAATGTTTGTCTTACAATCTGTTCAGGCCGCGGCGGCAAAGCATGACGCTGCCTTTCGGCATCAAACTCAAAGGGTCGTGCCAATACGTCTGCCAGTGCATGGAAGTCACTGAAATCCTGCCGGCTGACTGCGGCTGCAATTGCCTCTTCAAGCAGGTGATTGCGTGGGATAAAGGCTGGATTAATGGAATACATAGCCAGTTGCCGTGCTTTGGCTGGTTGTGGCTCAGAGCCGGTTCTTGATCTCCAGTGCTCCAGCCAGGGGTTAAAAGCTGCCGGGAACTCAAATATTGAGCTAACGTGGTTTGCCGTTGAGTTTTCCGGGTCTGCCAAATCTGACAGGCGCCGAAAAGCCAAGGTGAAATCAGTCTGGTGTTCCTGCATCAACTCCAGCAGGTCTTGTATGAGCGCGTTATCATCTTTTTGTTCTGTCGTGAGTCCAAGTTTCCGGCGCATCTCTTGTTGATACGCGGCCATGTACAGGTCAGGAAATACATCTATTGCAGCCTGGCCTGTGCTGATGGCCTGATCGTGGTCTTCATGCAGCATCGGCAACAGCGCCTGTGCCAGCATGCTCAGGTTCCAGTGCGCTATATGTGGCTGGTTGCGGTAGGCGTAACGGCCACTCTGGTCAATGGAGCTGAATACTGCAGCAGCGTCGAACGCATCCATAAAGGCGCAGGGCCCGTAGTCGATGGTTTCCCCGGAAACCAGTATGTTGTCAGTGTTCATGACGCCATGAACAAAGCCCAGTGATTGCCAGCGGGCAATCAGCGTTGCCTGGCGGGCGACGATTCCATCAAGCATGGCCCGCACCGGGTTTTCCGCTTGTGCGGCCCCGGGATAATGACGTTGAATGACGTGCTCCACCAAAGCCCTGAGTGCACCGTGGTCTTGCCGGGAAGCAAAATACTGAAACGTGCCAATGCGGATATGACTCCGGGCTACGCGTACCAGCACCGCGCCGGGCAAGCGTTCTTCACGTCTCACCCATTCGCCACTGGTCGCTGCTGCCAGTGCACGGGTTGTCGGTACAGCTAAAACTGCCATGGCTTCGCTGACGATATACTCGCGCAATACCGGACCTAAAGGCGACCGGCCATCGCCATTGCGGGACCAGGCTGTGCGGCCAGAGCCTTTGAGCTGGATATCGTGGCGCTTGCCGTCAGTGGCGATCACTTCGCCAAGCAGAACCGCTCTTCCGTCTCCCATTTGTGGGTTCCAGCCACCAAACTGATGACCGGCATAGGCTGTGGCGAGAGGCTGTGCGCCGGTTGGAATGTAGTTGCCGGCAATGAGTTCTACCCCGGCCGCAGATTCCAGCCAATGAGGGTCAAAACCAAGGTAGCCGGCCAACGCATGGTTCACACGAATAAGTCCGGGCGCACTGACAGCTTCGGGTAGCTGGCAGCTGTAAAACTGCTGCGGTAGCCGCGCATAACTGTTGTCAAAAATGGGGGTGGTTTTGAGGTTCATTACAATTTATGAATATAGCACGTGGTACGAAGCATGTGTAACCCTGGCACGTTTGCAATCTGCCTGTAATTTATGTGGTCTGGTGGTACTTTGCTTGACATTGTTGGACAATCGCTTGACGCAGAACTCACCCGGGGCAACCAAAGCAGTTTAAATGAAACGCAGAAACAGGGTGACCCCGGCAAAAGGCCGGGTGATTGAGTTTGAAATCGACCATATTGACCCCTTGGGACAGGGGGTTTCAAAAGCAGGTGGAAGCGTGACTTTTATCGCTGCCACACTGCCCGGGGAAACAGGCACTGCCCGAGTCTATAAACGCGCCAAAGGGGTTCAGTTTGCACGCCTTGTGCAATTGGAGCAACATGCAGAAAACCGGACAGAACCGTATTGCCCACACTTTGACAAGTGCCCTGGATGTCAGTTTTTGCACACTGATTATGACAGTGAGCTGGGCTATAAGAAAGCTGCGTTGGTGCGCTACCTTGGGCCATTGGGCGTAGCCGATGAGTCCGTTGAAGTTGTGCCTGCACCGCACCGGCTGGATTATCGGAATCGCGTGCAACTGCACTATCGGCACAAGTATATCGGTATGCTCGACGCCGTCAGTAACGATGTTTTGCCGATACCCGATTGCAAAATAGTGCGTCCGGAATTGCGACCTGTACTTGATCAACTGTATCAGGGTGGCTGGACGCAGTCGCATGCCGGACATGGCCATTGTGAGTTGTACCTAAAGTCCGGCGAGGTCAGTATTTGCTGGGATGAGGCTTATGCTCATGGTGGCTTTTCGCAGGTGTTTGAGGCAATGAACCAGCAGTTGCAGGCTCGCGTGCAAGACCGGTTGGCAGAAGCAGGCACATCGCGTTTGTTGGACCTGTTTTCAGGTTCCGGCAACCTGTCGGATGCTTATGCGCTGGCGGGGGGTGAGCGCACGCTGGTTGACAGGTATGTTGATGCGGTGACCACAAACGTTCAGCAGATAGACCTGTATGACGACCAGGCATTGGCGTTCTTCACCCGCCGGGCCGGTGCCACCGGTTTCGACACATTGCTGCTCGATCCCCCACGCCGTGGCTTTCCTGCCTTGAATAGCTGGGTGAACCGGATCAAACCCCGCCATGTGCTCTACGTCAGTTGTAACCCCGCCAGCCTGACCAGAGACTTACGCAGCCTGAGCAGGCGTTTTCGTATTAAGTCTGTTCATTTGCTGGACTTGTTTCCAGCTACCGCACACTTCGAAACGATGGTGCTGCTGGAGATGAGACAGGCCCGTACTTAGACGGTAAATGCCATCCACTGTTTATAATCCTGGTTCTGGCGGGTTTTTCGACCGGTGCTCAACTAAGAAAACTTTGGTACTGAGATTGGGGGCAGGTCAACCGAACCATGTGTGATCTGGAGCTTTGGATCGGC
This sequence comes from Gammaproteobacteria bacterium, assembly GCA_024277815.1. GTDB lineage: Bacteria > Pseudomonadota > Gammaproteobacteria > Xanthomonadales > SZUA-36 > SZUA-36. The sequence continues at coordinate 121,289 of JAJRUM010000020.1, read as the reverse complement.
ATAAACCAGGCAGGCCATTGGTTTTTGGCTGAGACGTTCTACAAGGCGGTTCAACGAGGTGGGTGGATGTTTTTCAACTACGGGGGCAACGGTGGTCTATTTTCTAGCAATTGTGGCTATTTTCAAGTTTGTGAATGGTGGCACGAAGAGTTGGGTAACTGATTATGATATATGAGTTGAATGTAAATCTTGCAGCCTCCATTGAAGTTGCGCTTGTTTTTGTGGCTTATCTTATTGCCAATCGATTTAGTACGATTAAGGATCGTGGTGCTCCCCTGGCCATGTACACCGCTGTCATTTATACAGTTTTTGGAATTTCATTTCGACATTTCTTCTATGAGGAAATTGACCAGTTTTGGATTATCACGATTGTCTATTACATGGTAGTTGGGTTTGTTGTCAGTTTGATTCTCGATTTAGCCAGATTACTCTACAACAAAATGAAAAAGCGCAAGGTAAGTTGAGTTTTCTGTCTACGGTCAACTTCGATAAACGTTGATGTCGGGATGATATTTGAGCCTGGTTTCCGATTTTCTGCCTTCAAACATTTGGGTAAAAATCTTTTTCAGTGTTGAGTTTCTGTCAACGCTGCGGCCTTTGAAGTAACTGTGCTCACTCCCCACGCCACGGTTGCCTGTGACGTCGACGTAGTAAGCATTGTTTGCTGTCAGGTTGCGCAAGTGGTGTCCCAGTCGTTCCAGTTGTTCTTCGCCAGGCTTCCTGCGCGACCATTTCAATGCGCCATCGTTTTCATTGATGACAACATAGACCCTTCCGCGTGAAGGGAGGCTTTGAACCCAGCTTGCATGGCCGGGGTTATTTACATCGGCTGCGACCAGGCAGATATTGTCAAATACCAGTTTTCTGAGGCTGCTGCCACTGGGTTTGGCAGCATATTTCAACACGTAGTTACCCATGCTGTGGGTGATCAGGTTGAGTGATACCTTGCAGTTTTTGTCCATTTCCCGCGTAAACATGCTACGGGCTTTCTCACCATTGTCAGGATATTTATCAACGGCTCTGGCGAGCAGTTCAGTACGCAGACTTTTGGTCAGCAGGCGATGATAAAAATGGATTTTTTGCACAGCGCGATGGAAAGCTGTTGCTGAGCTGCGGGCGTCATCCTTGTCATCGAGGTAGGCGCTGGTACCGGATACCTTGCCACCGCCGTTGGCTGGCCAGGAGAAAGGCACCACGATGACCTTGTATAGTTTTTCCAGTTCGTTGGCGGTTTTAAGGACATCGCCGATATCATTGTTGTAGCCATGCACAAAAAACAGCAGGTGTCTGTTCTGTGTGCGGGCCAGGTCAAAAAGCTCGCAGGCTACCCGCAAACTCGCATACCACTGTTGCTTGAGATCCAGATCAAGTTTGTGTTTGTCTGAGTGTGCCTGTGCTTCGGTTAGTGGCAGTTCATCTGCCAGTACTTCTACCTGCGGATTCCGCACACCTTCAACTTTGACCAAACGCAGTTCATTGGGGCCAAGCGGGTTGGGTTCTTTGCCAAAAACTTTCAGGCCTTGCTGGTCTTCATGTAGTACACGGTTGGTTATCAGGTACATGCCTGCTTGCTCCGGCTATTTGTAGGACTGGAACAACGCTACCATGAAATCCCACACTTTGCCGATAGACTCGATTTCGATCTTTTCATCAGGTGAGTGCGGGTTTTTGATGGTTGGGCCGAAGGAGATCATGTCCATTCCATCATACTTGGCGCCAATGATGCCGCATTCCAGCCCCGCATGGATCGCTTCGACAACCGGCTGTTTGCCAAACCGCTGCTGATAGACCCGTTGGCAACGGGCCAGCAATTCCGAGTCCATATTTGGTTGCCATGACGGGTAGCCGCCACTGGTCTCGCCTTCGGCACCCGCCAGTCTGGCGACTGACATAATGCGCTCGCAAAGCAGTGCAAGGCTGTCCATGTTGGAGCTGCGCTGGTTTGAAAGTAAGACCATTTTTCCATCCTCGACCTTGACCAGGGCGAGGTTATTGGAGGTTTCCACCAGGCCGGCGATATCCTTGGACATTTCTGCCACCCCGTCGGGGTAGGCAAAGACGGTATCGATCGCCCGGCGGGTTACGGCGCGCGTTGCGGCCTGAAAGTCGCCGTCTGCGGCGCTCAGGGTCATGGTGAGGTTCGGGTCTGTTTTGGCGTACTCTGCCTGCAGTTTCCGTTCCAGGATTGCGATGCTGGCCTGGGCGTTGTCAGCATCGTTTGCCGGGATCAAAAGAATCGCTTCTGCATCGCGGGGAATGGCATTGCGGGCTGTGCCACCTGCGACGGTGGAGATACGCGCATCAGTGATGTTGCAGACCTCGTGAATAGCCCGGAACAGCAACTTGATGGCGTTGGCCCGCCGCTCGATGATATCAATGCCTGAGTGCCCGCCGGACATGCCGCCGCCGACCAGCCTGAAGGCCTGGTATTCCGGCAGGGATTCGTCCGTGGTGAAAGGCAACAGCAACCTGGCATCTTCGCCGCCGGCACATCCGACAGTGAAAACACCTTCGTCTTCTGAATCGATGTTGAGTAGTTGCTTGCCCTTGATAAACCCGGGCTGCAGCGCAGTTGCGCCGGTCAGTCCGGTTTCTTCGTCCGTGGTGAAAAGCAACTCGAGAGGAGGATGCCCGATGGTCTTATCCGTCGCTGCCACCATGGCCATAGCGATAGCAATGCCGTTATCAGCGCCAAGTGTGGTCTGGTTGGCCGTGAGCCAGCCATCATCCGTATAGACCAGCTCAATCGGATCATTATCGAAGTCGTGGCTGAAACCTTTGGCCTTTTCACAGACCATGTCCAGGTGGCCCTGCAGGACCAGCGTTTGTGTATCTTCGAAACCCTGCGAGGCAGGCACTTCAATGACAATATTCAACTCGTCATCAGTTTTTGCCTGCAGGCCGTTCCCGGCGGCCCAGTTCAACAACCAGGCAACTATTTTCTGTTCCTTTCGCGATGGGCGGGGAATCTGGCTGATTTGCCTGAATGCATCCAGTATTTTGTCAGTGTAATCATGATCGGACATTTTTCTAGGCCTCACTTTGGCGATAAATGGAAATGGCTCTGTTCAGGTTGCAGCGGTGCAGGTTCATGCGCCACTGGCGTAGCCACCGAGTAATTTCTTCAGGTCGTCAACCAGGCGCCGTATCACACCGGTTAACAAAACAAAATCAGCATCCAGGCGTGCCATCGGATCCTCACCGTCCATATTATCAGCAGCGTCACCACTGATGAATTCTAGTTTGCTGATGACAGCCTCGTCGCTGATGACAGCATGCATTACTTCGTCGAAGCCAATACCGAGGTGCGTCAGATTCATACCCTCGATAACGTGCTGACGGATGGAGTTATCACTCAACTCAAAATCCATCCAGTTGACAGTGGATTTTCTGTCTGATGCATCCTGCATGCGGCATTCGCGACCCAGTGAGAAACCCAGCGGGGCATCACCCATAAAAATCCGCCGCAGTAATTCTGCAGGCGCGTTATTGAACGTCAGCGGGACGAAGCCAAACTCGCCAAAACAGGGCCGTAACTGGTCCAGCAGCCATTCAGCCTTGGCCGGGGTACCCGTATCAATTACCAGTAGCGATTCTGAATGCAGGAAACAGGCACGATTGCGCTCTGATTTGACCAGTGCTTTGGGCAAAAGCTTGTCCCGGGTTTCTTCCCTCAGGCGCCGCAGTTCGGCACGTGTAGGTTCCTGGGCCATGCGTGCAGAGAATTCAGCAACCCTGTCTTCCAGCGCCTCCTTGACAGCGGCAAGCGGCAATACCCGGCTCTGGGTCCGTAGCTGTAACAGGTCGGCACCATTGAGTCGTCTGCACAACAGCGCATCTTCATGGTTCTCCATGGCTTCCCAGCCAGCACTGCGCTCAGAAAAGGAGCCACAGGGCGAGAAAGCATTTTCAGCCAGCATGTCGGACAGTTCCTGTTCGCTGTCAGGCCAGGGGCTGGTAACACGGTAAAAGCGCAGATTTCTAAACATTGACGGGTTCCTGAGCCGATGGTGGCGGGGGATTATAGACCAGAAAAGAACAATTAGCGGCAACAGATGTGCTTACTCCCGCTACCGAGTACAGCCACTAATAGTACAATACGGGCATTCGGTATTGGGTTGGAATCCATTTATGTCTGTTAGCCGCTCCGCAATAGAGAATAAGGATGAAATTTCCGTTGCAGAAAAGCATGCTCGTGCGCTGGGAAACAGTGACCGGATCCAGCTGAAATTCGGCAATTACGGGATTGAGTTACTGGAGAATGGGCCGGCGATACGCGTGTCCAATCTGTACAGCGTCAGTAGGGGTGTCAAAACCAATCGCACCTTTGCCGTGGTGGCCTATCCGGGCGTAATTGAAACGGCCTTCAGTAAAGAACACAAGGCCATTATCAGTGGCCAGTCGATTGGCATCGTATTCAGGAATAATGGCTGGGTCATCAACAAGCGCCACCTGTATTTTGGCGAGATAGAGGCCCCGCCCGGGGATGATGGTATTGCTTCAGTTTTTGGCGACATTGGCTCCGCTTCGCCTGCAATTCACGTGTATTCACTTTTTGTCGCCAAACATGGCATTGAGTTTCAATACGCTTCTATCGCCGAGCTCCATCACCCTGAATATCTGAGTCTGCAGGATTTGCGGGCAGTATTTGCTGCGGAGTACAACGACACACGGGTCGAGAGCGCTGAGGTTGCTGATTTTCTTCAGCTTGTGAAAATCAAGATGCAGGGAGCATAGCCGGGCGCGGTGTCAGAGCATGACTACCCGTACAGCATGTCCGAAGTATATCAGTGAGCAGTAAAACCCCCAGCAAACTAGAGGCACTACACCAGCGCCTCGCAAAAACCCTGGACTCACAAAGACAGGCCGCGATGGAGGTGCGTCATACCAAGGGTTTTCGCACCGCCAGGGAGAATCTGCATGATCTGGTCGATGAGGATTCCTTTCTTGAGTATGGGCAACTGGCTGTAGCAGCCCAGCGTAACCGCAGGGACTATCAAGACCTGCAAGCCAACACTGCCGCAGATGGCATTATTACCGGAACCTGTACGATCAATGCCAACCAGTTTGGTAAGGAAGCGACCCGCGCCGTGGTGGTTGTCAATGACTACTCCGTGCTGGCGGGTACGCAGGGATACTTTCACCATAAAAAGCTGGATCGTGCCTGTGAACTGGCAGCAGAACTGAAATTGCCGGTCATCATGTATACCGAGGGTGGTGGTGGCAGGCCGGGTGATGCTGATGTTGTTACCCGGATTGCGGGACTTAACCTCAGGTCTTTCAGCAGTTGGGCAGGTCTGGCCGGGAAGGTGCCACGTATAGCCGTTGCCAACGGCTACTGCTTTGCCGGCAGTGCGGCCCTGTTTGGTTGTGCAGATTTTACCATTGCAACCCGCAAATCCTTTATTGGCATGGCCGGTCCGGCGATGATCGAAGGGGGTGGGCTGGGATCTTTTGCACCCGGTGAGATTGGGCCGGTTGAGGTGCAGGAAAAGAATGGTGTCATTGATATTGTTGCAGAAGATGAAGCACATGCGACCCGCCTGGCGCAGCAGTTGCTAGCCTATTTCCAGGGTCAGGCCAGGGACTGGAGTGTTGTTGACCAGGCGGTGCTGCGTGAGGTGATACCGCAGGACAGGCGTTGGGCGTACTCAGTTCACAAAGTCATTGAGACCATCGCTGATGAGGGTACGTTTCTGGAGCTTCAGCATCGCTATGGGCGCAGTGTTATTACTGGCTTTATACGTTTGGAAGGACGACCGGCAGGCCTGCTTGCCAATGACTGCCAGCAGTTGGGTGGTGCAATCGATTCTGAATCAGCAGGAAAAGCTGCCCGCTTCCTGAAGGTTTGCAATACTTTTGGTTTACCGGTGGTTTCGTTGACCGATACACCCGGCTTTATGGTCGGCCCTGACAGCGAGAGCGAGGCCGCTGTGCGCCGGATGTCTGAGCTGTTTCTCGCCGGCGCAGCCCTCAAGGTTCCAATGGTGGCGATAATCCTGCGTAAAGGCTATGGCCTCGGCGCCATGGCCATGACCGGTGGTAGTTTTGCCAACCCGGTCTACACAGCGTCCTGGCCCGCAGGCGAGTTCGGTGGGATGGGGCTGGAAGGCGCTGTGCGACTGGGGTATAAAAAAGAACTGGAAGCTGTGTCGGACCCGGCCGAACGTGAAACCCTGTTCAACAAGCTGGTGGCCCGGATGTACGAAGCGGGCAAAGCAACAGAGGCAGCCGCACATCTTGAAATAGATGCTGTGATCGACCCGGCGGATACCCGGGCCGTACTGATCAATGCTTTGTGTAGATGAGTATTCCTGCGCTAGGGTTTAATCAGGAATTTCTCACCGGTTGCCTGCTTGCTGTAGACGGCAATTGCCTGCATTGATAATGCTTCAGCGAGAGAGATTTCATTTGAGTAGTGGCTGGCAAAAGTAGTTTTGAGGCCGGCAGCAACCCGGGTCCGCATCTCCACGGTCTTCTGCATACCAAGTTTTTGCAACGCCGACATCACCAACCAGCCATTGACGCCCCAACAGAATCCAAAATTGCGCGACAGCACAGTGGGGTTGCGATCCAGCGCACCGTAAATATAGACCTGCTTGTATACATCTGAACCATAGCGGTTGTACTCGCTCATGGATTGGGCTGCTGCTGTTTCCATACAGGTCAGGATATGGCTAGCCAGCTTGCCGCCTCCCGTCGCATCAAATGCAACTGTAGCGCCTGTCTCAGTCAGTGCACTGGTCAGGTCCTGAAAGAAAGTGTCAGCCGTGGAGTTGCAGATGTATCTGGCACCAAGCTTTCTCAGGATTTCCTCCTGTTCGGGCTTACGCACAATATTGACAAGCTCAATACCGTCCTCAAGACAGGCAAGGTTGAGCATTTGTCCGAGGTTCGAGGCGGCTGCTGTGTGCACCAGGGCCTTGTGTCCTTCGGCACGCATGGTTTCGATCATTGCCAGAACGGTCATTGGGTTGACGAAGCAGGAGGCACCTTCTGACGCCGAGGTGCCGGCGGGTAACGCCATGCACGTCGATGCATCCACACACCGGTATTGGGCATACATTTCGCCGCCAACCAGTCCCACGGTTTTATCCAGCAAAGCCTGGGCAGCGTCGGAACTCCCTGCTGCAACCACCACACCCGCGCCTTCGTTGCCCACTGGCAAGGGCTGGCCAACCCGGGCAGCAACCAATTTCATAAAGCCGGCCGGGATGTCAAAGTGAACAAGTGGATATTCCGGTGTGCCACTTTGCCTGGCGGTACTGATATCGGCTGGACCCAGCAGTAGAGCAAGATCGGACGGGTTAAGCGGTGCGGCCTCTACTCTCACCACGACCTCATTGGGGCCGGGTTCCGGCATTTCCACTTCGACCAGCGAGAGTTCAAGTGTATTGTCTTCCCTGATCAGGGAGCGTAGCTGTTTGCCAACGAATGCCATATAAAATTCCTTTGTGTTAAATCAGGTTTGTATTGCCCGTACCTATCCGGGCATAGCGCTCAGCCACTCGACAGCATCCACTGACGTAAGCGGTTGGAATCGCCAAAAGGGGTGAGCTTGCCAAAAGAGTTCAGCAGTACAATGGATACCGGTTCACCCTCGATTTCAGCCTGCATAACCAGGCAACGACCGGCTTCGTTGATATAGCCGGTCTTACTCAGGTTGATTTTCCAGTTCTTGTTTTTCAACAGTCGGTTGGTATTGCCGTATACCAGTGGCCCGCGTTTGGAATAGGGGTGAACCTCAATCCGGGTTGTGGTACTGGCCTTCCTGATCAATGGATATGTCTGCGCGGCCAAAACCATCTTCATCAGGTCTCGGGCAGTCGAAGCATTCTCCACATGTAAGCCAGCCGGGTCGGCGAACTGGCTGCTCAGCATACCGAGTTGGGTGGCCTTTTTGTTCATCTGAGCAATGAATGCCTGCATACCACCTGGCTGGTTCCTGCCCAGCGCCGTCGCTGCGCGGTTTTCTGATGACATGATTGCAAGCATGATCATTTCCCGGCGGGAAAGTGCAGCGCCGTATTCCAGCCTGGAACCGGTCAACTGAACCAGGTCACGGTCTGCTTTTGTTACGGTAATTTTTTCATCCAGGTCAATGCCGGAATCCAGAACTACCATCACCGTCATCAGTTTTGTGATGGAAGCAATCGGGCGGACAGAGTCTATGTCTTTGCTGTAAATGATATTGTTATTGGCATCAACAACCAGCGCTGATGCAGAACGTAGTTTAGGCTTACCCTCAAGCTGGTCGAAGTGTCCGGCATGAACGGGGGTAGAGACCACCGCCAGCAATACGGTCAGGCGTAACATGCTGATACCGGCATGTTGCGTGTATTTTTCCAGGGTTGCGCAGATCATATTTGTTACTTCACGCCAGCCAGTGCCTATTTGGAATCAGCTGCTGAAACGAGCTCAATCTTGTCTTTTGAGACGCTGATCAGGCGCTGTTTGTAGAGCGAGCCCAAGGCTTTTTTGTAGTTGCCCTTACTGACCTGATAGCGCTTATAAATAGCCTCCGGCGGGCTGTAGTCAGTCAATGTGGAGCTGCCACCATTTTTGCTGAGGAATTCAAGGATGCGGCCTGTCAGTTCCGAGCGTGCTTTGTCATCCTGTCGTTGCAGGCCGAGATCAATTTTCCTGTCATCCCGTATCGTTTTGATATAACCCTTGACCCTGTCGCCTGTCTGCAGGCGCTGGAAGACTTCATCTTTGTACAGCAGGCCCAGGTGTGTACCGTTGACTACAGCTTTATAGCCAAGATCTGTCTTACCCACGATCAGTAAATCCACCTGCTCACCTGGCGACATATTTTTGGCGCGTTCATCCAGGAATTTGTACAGCTTGCTGCTGCCGATAACACGCTGCTGTGGATCGAGTAGCAGGTAGACAATATATGACTCTCCCGCAACCATCGGCGAAACCTGCTGACTGACGGGTACCAGCAAATCCTGCCCGTCGCGCCACTGCATGAAAGTACCGGCTTTGGTCACATTTACGGCTTTCAGTAGGGCACAATCACCAATTTCAGCGGCTGTGGATACCAGTGCAGGGTCGTGTTGACGGGTGTCGGGTTTCGATGGTCGCATGCGCGTAGGGTAACGCACTTTTTACCTGTAGTGCGAGAGTGAGCGCTTCTTTTGCACGAAAACGTGTTGGTCAGAGTCCCAGTGCCTGTGCAATCTGTTCCACTGCTTCTTTTGTGGTGCTGTCCACGCTGGCGATGCGACCCCACTCACGATCAGTTTCTGAGCCAATTTTATTGGTGGCGTCAATGCCCATTTTACCGCCCAGTCCGGGTCGGGGGCTGGCAAAATCCAGGTAGTCGATGGGTGTGTTTTCCACCAGCACGGTGTCCCGTACCGGATCGGCGCGCGTTGAAATGGCCCAGATCACTTCTTTCCAGTTGCGTATATTAATATCTTCATCTGTGATGATGATGGTCTTGGTATAAGTGAACTGGCGTAGCCATGACCAGATACCAAACATGATTCGGCGCGCGTGGCCTGGATAATGTTTGCGGATACTGACGATGGCGACGCGGTAGGAACACGCCTCGGGTGGCAGATAAAAATCTACGACTTCCGGGAACTGCTCTTGCAACAGGGGTATGAACATCTCGTTGAGGGCTGATGCCATGATTGAGGGTTCGTCCTCCCCCGGCTTACCCATGTAGGTGGTCAGGTACACCGGGTCGCTGCGGTGGCTGATACGCTCGACAGTGAAAACCGGGAACTCTGCGCAGGAATTATAGTATCCGGTGTGATCAGCAAACGGGCCCTCAAGGGCCGTTTCATCAGCATAAATATGCCCTTCCAGCACAATTTCAGCGCCGTGTGGAATGGGCAGTCCTGTCAAACTGGATTTGACCACCTTGCTGCGGCGGCCCCGTAACAGGCCGGCAAACTGGTATTCCGACAAGGTGTCCGGTATTGGTGTTACGGCTGCCAGCAGGGTTGCCGGGTCGGCACCGATAACGACTGAAACCGGAAAGGGTTTGCCCGGGTTAGCCTGCTGAAACTCACGGAAATCCTGCGCGCCCCCGCGGTGAGCCAACCAGCGCATAATCAGCTTGTTTTTGCCAATGACCTGCTGGCGGTAGATGGCCAGATTGACCCGTGGTTTGTCTGGCCCGCGCGTAATGACCATACCCCAGGTAACCAGGGGTGCGGCATCTTCGGGCCAGCAGGTTGAGACCGGCAAAATTTCGAGGTCAACATCGGGGCCTTCAATAACATGTTCCTGCCACGGGGCCGTTTCCATCTTTTTGGGTGTGACGTGCGCCAGTTTCGCAAATCCTGGTACGGAATCCAGTGCTGACTGCCGGCTGTCGGGCAAGTGCGGGTTTCTGAGAAAAGCAAGTTCCTGGCCCAGTTCACGTAGTGCCTGCCGGCTGTCCAGTTCGAGTGCAGCGAGGATTCTTTGCTGGTTGCCAAAAAGATTGCCCAGCACGGGCATGTCAAAACCTTTCAGGTTTTCAAACCACAGGGCAGGGCCTTCATTTACCAGGCTGCGGTGGCACAAAGCTGTGACCTGGAGTTCTGGCGCAACCGCCTGTGGCACTGATATCAGCTGGCCACTTGCCCGTAGCTCATCGGAAAACTGGCGTAAATCGCCCCAGGCTTTTCTGTTCATCTGACGGCGATGGTGATCAAACAGCTTGTTGAGTGTCATGGGGGACCTCTGCTCCAAAATCCATCCCTGCCTGCTCGACAAGGTAGCCATTACATGCACCCAGAGGCAGCAAAGTAAGTAGTTTCTTACTCAGTGAGCCCAAATCACCACCTGAACGGGCGGCATCGAAGAGCTCAATAATCTTCATGGTGCCGGAATATTGGGGGCTGATTCTAAGTACATCGACAGCCAGTGCTTGCAATTCCGGTAGCTGCTCCAGTACCTGGTGGGTCAGGGCAGATTGCGTCTGAATTCCGTTGAGAACAAGAAACTCCTGACCCTCCCGGGTTTCCAGCATACGACCGTTGGGGTAGTCGAGGCATTTGAACTGGCAATCATCCTTGGGCAGGTTGTGCGAACGTGCGGTATAGCAACGGGCCGAATAGGCGAGCGGCAGACGTCCGAGGGCAAATACTTCTGTTTCCATCCCCTCAGGCCGCTGTGACTGCAAGTCTTTTAGTGTTTATAGGCCAAGCTCTACCGGCAGAACCCAGCGCTTCAGGCCCTTGCGTGCCAGTAACTGCAGGCTTCGGCCATTATAGATGTTGAAGCTTGGGCCGGTGACAAAATCTCTGTCCGCCGCAGATAGTAATTGCACGGCTGAAATGTCATTGGCCTCTACCATGAAGGCATCGTTGCGGCAGAGTTTTTTCAGGCTGCCCATCTCGGAAGCAGCTTCCAGCAGGGTCAGGGAGGACAGGATGACCTGTTTGCCGCTTTGCCTGAGTTCATTGCCAATTGCGATCCAGTCCGCAGACTTGATCAGTCGTCGCTTGGAACAGATAACTTCACCCAGGTAAACGATCTCTGCAGCGCTGTCGGCTGCCTGCTGATAGAAATCCAGAACGCGCTGGCGGTCCCAGAAATACTGAATTGGCCCAATAGACAGTTTCATCATCGTGGCTGCCTATTGCCAGGGCCGGTGGTATGCGCCGAGGGTGGTTTGCGAGCCCTCTGAAACGCTGGCCAGTTCCTGCATCCACTGATCTTTTGGCTGATAGCCTTCGGCATCTGTCATGCAGTGGTCAATGGCTGCCCGCATGACCGCGGTGACTTGTGCGACATAGGCCGGGCTGCGCTGCCGCCCCTCGACTTTTATCGCGCTGACGCCGATTCTTTGCAGTTCAGGCAGGATTGACAGGGTGTTGAGGCTGGTAGGTTCCTCGAGCGCATAGTATGTGTTTTCGCCGACCTGGAAGCGACCCTTGCAAAGCGTCGGGTAGCCGGCTTTTTCACCTTCCCCATAGTGATCGATCAGTACGCCGTTGAGCCTTGTATTGGTGCCATCCGGGGTTTCTTCCCAGCGGACGTGAGAGGCTGGTGAGCAGGCACCATAGGTGTTGGGCGAGCGACCGGTTGCGTAGCTCGATAGCAGGCAACGGCCTTCTACCATCACGCAAAGGCTGCCAAAGCCAAACACTTCGACTGGCACGGGTGATTCGGTAATGACATGTGCGACCTGACTCACTGACAGCACCCGGGGCAGAACAACCCGTTTGATAGCAAAGTTTTGATGGTAAAAGCCGATGCCTTCTGCGCTGGTAACCGAGGCCTGTACTGACAGGTGCAGGCGCAGGTCCGGCCAGCGTTCGCTGGCATAATCCAAGACACCTATATCTGCAAGGATCAGTGCATTTACGCCGTATTCGGCAGCCTGATCTACGGCAGCCTGCCAGCGCTTGAAGCCGTTGGGCTGCGGGCAGGTGTTGATGGCGACAAAAACCTTACGGCCTTTATCCTGTGCATAGCGAACGGCCTTTTCAAATGTACGCTCAGTGAAGTTCAGGCCGGTAAAATGTCGGGCGTTAGTATCGTCCTTGAAGCCAACGTATACAGCATCAGCACCATTATCAATAGCAGCTTTTAATGAGGGCAGGTTCCCCGCAGGGCACACCAGTTCCATAGTTATTCCAGTTTGCGGGTATTGGCAACACATTCTAGTTGGAGAAAATATCCTCACATTGATCTGTATCAATACATTGCTGGAATGAGGAAATATACTGATCTCTCTTTCCGCTTAGAGTCACCTTATGCCAAGTATCACCGACTATGTTCGTCCTATTGCTAAAAAAGTTGTAGGACTACCCGGCCGACTCATCCCCTATGCAGCCCAGAAACAGGTGTTAGCGGTCGTTCTCAACCAGGCTTTCCGGGAACCCTTGAAACAGGGCGAACTGGACTTTCTGGAAGGTGCCAAAGTGAGGATCAAAGTCGCTGACCTGTGTGTGGACTGGTTGATCAATGTTGGCAGTGACCGCTTTACGCCAATCGACCGGGAACTTGAGGCTGATGTTTGTATCAGTGGCGAGAGCCCGGACTTTATTTTGCTGGCTACCAGACAGGCAGATCCTGACACGCTTTTCTTCCAGAGAAGAATTCGGGTTGAGGGTGATACCGAGCTCGGTCTGGGTGTAAAAAACACCATGGACGGCATGGATTGGGACGATTTACCAGTACCATTGCGGAAACTTTTGCAAAGCGTAAGCCTGGTGATTCAGAGGCTGCAAAACAAGGGTTAAACATAGTTGACATAGATCATTGCCGCTGGCATTTGCTACAGGTAGAGTGCATCCAACACGGACAAGGAGGTACCCGCACCGGCTGATAAGAAGCGATCTGGATATGTGTTGTAAAAAGGCCGGTATTCATCCCTTAAATAATAATTCTTCGCTGTTATGGCGGATAGCGTCTGGCGGCATGATTTAATAACTGGCGTACCTTGTACGCACCTTTGGAGAGGGTAAGAACCATGAGTAATGTCGCGCGTTCCAGCACACCAGCTACGTCCTTCCGGACTGCGGTGTCGGCCGGGGTTCAAACAGAAAATCCCCCCGTGTCACTGGCACCTGTCGCCGCTGTACCCGAAGTTCCGGACTATCTGCAGGATGTCTACTACTGGGCCTATATCAACCCGCGTAACGTAAAACTTCTGGATCGTGAATTTGTGGTCAGAACGATCCTCTGGCAACAGCACCGCAAGCTGCAGAACTCGGCTTTTGTGGAAATTGAGGCTGGCCAGAGAGTGCTGCAATCGGCCTGTGTCTACGGCAGTTTTTCGGCCAACCTGGCAGAGCATATTGGCCCGGGAGGAACGCTTGATGTCTTTGATGTAGCAGAGATACAGGTTGTCAATACGCGGCGTAAGCTGGCCGCTTACCCGAACGCCACGGTGCACTACGGCAATGTGCTGGAAATGGACCTTGAGCCTTTTGATACCGTGTGCTGCTACTTCTTGCTGCACGAGCTGCCCGACACCTACAAGCGCGAAGCGGTGAACCTGTTTTTGAGCAAGGTTGTACCGGGTGGCAAGGTGGTATTTGTCGATTACCACAAGCCGCGTTGGTGGCATCCGCTTAAGCCCATTACCAGCCTGGTGTTTGATACGCTCGAGCCTTTTGCAAAGGGCTTGTGGCGCAACGAAATCAAAGACCTGGCAGACCAGCCAGAGAAATTCACCTGGCGTAAAGAACCCCGTTTCGGTGACCTGTTCCAGAAGGTTGTTGCTACGCGCATCGACTAGCTTCGAATAACAGCTGGCTCCTGTCAGGATCAAAGAGCTTCCACTTTGGTCCTGGCGGGGGTCGGGCTGTTTTTTATTGCCTGAACATCCGGTTTGTTATTTATTCCAGTGAATTCTGCGAGAACACGTGTAAACTTTGATATTCATCAGTAGTATTCCGCCTACTATGAAAATCCATTTTGTCGTCCTTATCAGCTTCACCGTGTTGGTGAGTTGCAATACTGACCAAAGAATTGAAGTGCAAGTGAAACAGCCAATGCCTGAGAAACGTCCCCACGAAATGACACTGCACGGTAACACCCGTGTAGATGAGTACTTCTGGCTCCGCGATGACAGCCGCAAGGACCCGCAAGTGCTTGCCTATCTTGCGGAGGAAAATCAGTACTTCGACAAGATGATGGCGCATACAAAGCCCTTACAGGAAGAGCTTTTCAAGGAGATGACTGCACGTTTAGATCCCGATGAGTCCAGCGTGGCCTACGAACAAGGGGGGTATTGGCATTACTATCGTTATGAGCCGGGCGGCGAGTACGCAATCTATGCCCGCCGTAAAGGCAGTATGGAGGCTGAAGAAGAACTTCTCATTGACGGCAATCAGCGCGCACGTGGACATGATTTTTACCGGCTTGGCGGCTTTGAGGTCAGTGATGACCAGCGCTACGTGGCAATCGCAGAAGACATCGTTGGCCGACGCATCAACAGGATTCAGATACTGGATACCGACAGCGGGAAATTCCTGCCGGACAGCATTGATAATGCTTCATCGGGCATGGCCTGGTCGGCAGACGGGCAATACCTTTTTTACCTGAATAAGGATACGGAAACGTTACTGGCCTATCAGCTCATGCGCCACACGCTGGGTACTGACAGCAGTGAAGACGTTCTGGTGTATGAGGAGACGGACAATACTTTCTACACCTCTGTATGGCGCAGTCGTTCGCAGGCGTACATTTTTCTGGCCCACCAGAATACCGACACGACCGAGGTCCAGGTACTTCCTGCTGATGAACCGCTTGGCACGTTCAAGCCATTTCTGCCGCGCGAAACCGGCCATGAATACGCTATTGATCACGTTGGTGACCGGTTTTTTATCCGTACCAACTGGAATGCCAGCAATTTCCGGCTGATGTCCGCCAGCCTTGAGAGTTCTGCAGACAAGTCTTCATGGCGGGAGGTCATTGCCCACCGGGATGATGCCATGGTGCAGGACTTCCAGGTTTTTGACCGCTGGCTGTTGATCAGTGAGCGTGAAGGAGGTCTGCGCAAGGTTCGTGTACGGTCTCTCGACGGCTGTACAGACAGGTATCTTGGTGCTGGCGAAGAGGCGTCTGTCATGTGGTTGCACAGCAATGTCAGCGTGCATACAGATACGGTCCGGTATGGATATTCCAGCCTGACAACGCCGGGGCAGGTATGGGAGATCGACCTCAATACCGGTACAACCCGACTATTAAAGTCTGACCGGGTACTGGGTGGTTTTAAGCGTGATAATTACCGCACTTCCCGTATGGTCGTTGTCGCCCGTGACGGTGCGCAAGTACCTGTTTCCCTTGTCTGGCACCAGAGCACGCGTCTGGATGGCACTGCACCA
Source organism: Gammaproteobacteria bacterium (assembly GCA_024277815.1). Taxonomy (GTDB): domain Bacteria; phylum Pseudomonadota; class Gammaproteobacteria; order Xanthomonadales; family SZUA-36; genus SZUA-36. The sequence goes on along the minus strand of JAJRUM010000020.1, from coordinate 105,501 downwards.
GCGCTGATTTATGCTTATGGTTCGTATGGAAGTTCGATGGATCCGTGGTTTGATGATTCTGTTATCAGCCTGCTTGACCGCGGGTTTGTCTATGCCATTGCCCATATTCGGGGTGGCCAGGAGATGGGTCGTAAATGGTATGAAGACGGTCGTTTAATGCACAAGAAAAACACCTTTACCGATTTTATTGACGTCACCAAAAGCCTTCAGAAGCAAGGCACTATTGACAGGAGCCGGACCTATGCCATGGGCGGCAGCGCTGGTGGGTTGTTGATGGGAGCGGTGGTCAATATGGCTCAGGAGTTATACCACGGGGTGGTGGCGGCGGTTCCGTTTGTGGATGTGGTCACCACCATGCTGGATGACTCTATTCCTTTAACCACTGGCGAGTTCAACGAGTGGGGCAACCCCCATGAGAAGGCCGCCTATGAGTATATGCTTTCTTATTCACCTTACGATCAGGTCAGTGCTCAGGACTACCCGAATATGCTGGTAACCACCGGCCTGCATGATTCTCAAGTGCAGTATTTCGAGCCAGCCAAGTGGGTTGCCAGGTTGCGTGACCGGCGTACAGACAACAACCGTTTGCTGTTTCACATCAATATGGATGCAGGCCACGGCGGTGCTTCCGGGCGCTATCGGCGATATCTCGAGACCGCGCAGGAATACGCGTTCCTGGTGGACCTTGCCCACCCCGAACAACGAGCTCAGAACAGTGATATGAAATAGGTTCGGGTATACTCGTCTGAATGTCTGCAATACTTGCTATTGATCAGGGAACTACAGGCTCTACTGTACTCGTTTTGTCGCGCGCAGGCCGGGTTCTTGGCCGCGCCTATTCTGAATTCACCCAACACTTTCCCCGGCCGGGCTGGGTTGAACACGATGCTGAGGAGATCTGGCAGGTCAGCCGGCAGGTGATGGCGGCAGCGTTGGCTGATTCAGGTCTTGGTCCGGGTGAGCTGTCGGCGCTGGGTATTACCAATCAACGTGAGACCACCGTGCTATGGGATCGGGCAACTGGCAAACCGGTGTACCGGGCCATTGTCTGGCAGAGTCGGCAGAGTGGTGAAATTTGTGAGCGTCTGCGCGAAGAAGGCCATGAACCCTTGTTCCGTGAACGCACTGGCCTGCTGCTTGATCCGTATTTTTCAGCAACCAAAATTCGCTGGATTCTTGACCAGGATGCAGATTTGCAGCATCGTGCCGAGGCGGGTGAGTTGGCATTTGGCACCATTGATAGCTGGTTGTTGTGGAATCTTACTGGCGGCACTGCCAGCGCCGGTGCAGTTCACGCGACTGACCCTACCAATGCATCACGCACGCTGCTTTACGATATCCGGCGGCACCGTTGGAATTCTGAGTTGGGCCGGCTATTAGATATTCCGGACGCCATATTGCCCGCCGTGCAGGCCAGTTCCAGCGTGTTCGGTGAAACCGCTGCGATCGATGGGATTCCGGCCGGCGTACCCATTGCCGGCATCGCGGGTGACCAGCAGGCCGCACTGTTCGGCCAGACTTGCTGGCAAGCCGGACAGGCCAAGAATACCTATGGGACCGGTTGTTTCCTGCTGATGAATATGGGCAGCGAACTGCCGTGCAGCCAACACGGCCTGCTCACAACCATTTGTTGTGACGCGTACGGCCGTCCGGCATATGCACTGGAAGGGTCGGTTTTTGTTGCCGGTGCGGCAATCCAGTGGCTGCGTGACCAACTGGGGATAATCAGCGATGCCCGTGAAAGTGAGACGATTGCAACACAACTGGAAGGCAATGATGGCGTGTATTTTGTACCGGCTTTTACCGGGCTGGGTGCCCCCAATTGGGACCCGGACGCGCGGGGTGCCATCCTGGGGTTGACCCGGGGTACCGGGCGCGCGCATATTATCCGGGCTGCCCTTGAGTCCATTGCGTATCAGACACGTGATATTGTTGAGTCCATGAATGCCGAATCAGGGGTCCAACTGACTGAACTGAAGGTCGATGGTGGTGCTTCTGAGAATAACTTTCTGATGCAATTCCAGGCGGACCTGCTCGGGGTTCCGGTTAGCCGGCCGGAGTTGGTTGAAACAACCGCGCTGGGCAGTGCGTACCTTGCCGGTCTGGCAGTTGGATTCTGGGACGGCCCGGAAGAGTTACAGGCAATGCATAAAGATGGACAAAGATTTCAACCCGCCATGCCAACAGTCCGGCGCAATGCGTTATATGCGGACTGGTTGTCAGCAGTATCCCGCACCGGCAGCAGCAACCGGGGCTGACACTGTTACTCTGATTCCTGATGGCTGACCAGGGTGGCCAGTTCTGCCGGGTGGCCAATGACTTTGTCTGGTTGTACCCGCCACCGGTCTGGTTGCGCTCCGCTGTAGGTGACGATGATAGAAATCACAGTACTGGACGAACCCAGGCTGGCCGCAATGTTACGGCTGAAGAGAACATCGGCAATGTGGTCGCCAACGTAGAGAATGGTTTTTCCATGGTGGTCCTGCAGGACCTCCTGCAGGCATTTCAGGCCGGGGTTGGCTGCTGGCTTCTGTGCTTCCGGCGGGAAGTTCTCATACCCGATAACTGACCTGAAAGATGACTTTATCCTGTTATTATTCAATACTCTGTTGATATTATCTGAGGAATTGGCTGAGCTTATTCCCATGGGTATCTGACAGAGCTTCCGGAGTGTTTCCCGGATGCCGTCAAATAGCTTGACCTCGGTGGTGTCACGCGCCTGGTACTCCTCCCACATCGGTCCGGCTGCTGCAATATCCTTTGTACTCATACCAAAATAATTGCGGTACAGGTCGCGCCAGTTCTCGGCGCCGTGGTTGGCCTTGTGGTATTCAGCTTCACTGCATAACCAGGCGGGCAGGTTGCTGCCAGTGAGCTGGGGGGCGACCTTCGCCAGTATCTGTTTAGTAATGGCAATGTTCTTGCTGGCTGAGTCGGCCAGCGTACCGTCGAAATCCCATAATATGGCATCTGCTTTAAGCTTCTCACAGCCCACGATGTCAGCCGTTGCCAATCATGGTCGTCGCCCAGTCGGGAAAACTGCCAATGTCAATTTTGAACACCAGTACTCCCCAAAAGTAAGTGACCAGGGTGGTAACAATAATGCCAACGAAGTTCAGCAGGAAGCCGGTCTTGACCATCTGCCTGATTTGGATGTAGCCACTGCCGAAAACGATGGCATTGGGTGGCGTGGCTACGGGTAACATGAAGGCCAGCGATGCTGCCAGGGTCGCCGGTATCATCAGCAAGAGCGGGTTGACCTGAATGCTGACAGCCATGCCCGCGAGAATTGGAAGAATCATTTCAGTGCTGGCAATATTGGAGGTCAGTTCGGTCAGGAAAGACATCATGGTTACGATCACAGATGTCAGTACCATCGGGTGGGTCCCTGACAGGCCGGACAACTGCTCACCGAACCAGATAGATAAGCCGGAATCAACAAAGCCCTTGGCCAGTGCGAAGCCACCGCCAAACAGAAGCACGATATGCCAGGGCAAGCGGTTGGCGGTCTCCCAGTCCATCAACCTTTCACCCTTGCGGGTTTTGGATGGAATAGCAAACAGGATGATGGCAATCGTTATTGCGACGGTTCCATCATTGATGAACCCGGGGTTGGCAAACAATTGTGACCAGCCGGGTATGTCGATAAACCCTATTTGGAACCCTGACCTGAACACCCATAACAGCGCCATTGTGACGAACAGAACAAAAACAATTTTCTCTTCAGGCTTGGCCTTGCCAAGGAGTTGATACTCTTTCCTGAAATCATCCCGTTCCACGCCCACCCACGGTTGTTTTGGCCGGTACATGGCAAACAGCAGGAGCCAGGCAGCTATGAACATAAAGAAAGTTATCCAGGCAGCGAACACCAGCCAGTCGGCAAATGAAATCTCGGGCATGGCCGGAAATATGATGTTGGCAATACGGGCGAATGAAAGGTTGGGCGGTGTGCCGACCAGCGTTGCCACGCCGCCAATGGATGCAGAATAGGCGATGCCCAGCAGCAGGCCAACCGAGTAAGTGCCCAGTTTGGCTTTGCCTACGATTTCTTCAAGCTTGTAGATGATCGATAGCGCGATAGGAACCATCATCATGGTGGTGGCCGTGTTCGACATCCACATGGAAAGAAACGCGGTAGCGAACATGAAGCCCATCAGGATTCTGCCCGGGCTGATCCCAAAGAATATCAATATCTTGATTGCGATACGCCTGTGCAAATCCCAGCGTTGCATCGCCAGCGCCATCAGAAAGCCGCCGATAAACAGGAAAATCAGATGATTGAAGTACATGGCAGAAATGGTTTTGCCATCGACCACGCCGAGCAGTGGGAAAAGTACCACCGGCAACAATGCTGTTATCGCAAGCGGAACGGCTTCTGTAATCCACCAAACTGCCATCACGATTGCAATGGCCAGTGTGTAGGCGATTTTTGGATTTTCCGGGGCAAGGTCTGCGAACAACACCAGCGCCAGGCTGATCAGCGGAGCAACGATCAGTGCTGCCAGTTTGATTTTTGAATTGTCCTGTCGGGTTTGCATGGCTGTTATTGGTCAGTCATGCACTTCATCTACCTCAATCTGGCCACTGAGGCGGCGCCAGATATGAGCCCATGACAGGCCAACGGCCAGCAATACCGCTAGCGCGATCAGAGCCAGCCAGGTGATGGCAGTCGCTGAACCCGCTTGCACCACACCGATATCAGCCAGCAACCATATCCCCGTGCCGATGATGGCGGCACTCAGAACTGTCCCGAATTTACCGAGACTGCGGCTGGTGGCGATGATGAATATCGCCCAGCCGGCCAGCAATACAACACCGACAAAATAGTGCAAGGGACTGGTGCCGGTTCCCGAAAAGGCTTCCTTGAACCAGTGAAAGTAAGAGTACCCGCTGGGATTAAAAGTTATCAGCACCAGCAGGAGCGAAGCGGCAACCCGCCACAGAAAATCCGGAATTCCGAAAGATTTGTGCGGTTTGCCGGAAGGTTGTTCAGACATGGCTATGAGTCCTCAGCGTAAGAAAGTCAGGAGCGAACGTCTACGATAAACGATTAGAACATCATTTTCAGTGGCGTAGTAGGCCGGGGATCAAAATACTGTTTTCCGATAAAAAAATGAAAAAAAAGCGAGCCGGGTGTAGTAAGTTTTTTTTTGGCCATAATCGCCGTATTCATGCGTGTGGCTGAAAAACGTGTATATTAGGTTTACTTAATAAGCTCACTGGCCGTTGGTGGCTGGTTCCAAACAGGAGTCTACCAATGAAATACCGTCCTAACATCTTGCTGTTATTGTTGACAATTTTATTTTCGGGGAGTGTGCTTGCAAAAGGTCAGCAGTACAAACCTTTTGTCGTTGCCTCCGAATCTACGGGAACCGTGGAGGAGGTTACGGCGGCAACATTGTCGGCCTTGCAGGACGCGGGGTTTGAAGTGGCCGGCCAGTATTCGCCGGTCGATGGCACCAATATCATTGTTGTCACCAGTGATCAATTAAAGGCGATAGCAGCCAGGTCAGATCGCGGTGGCTATGCTGCCGGCCAAAGGGTCAGTGTTACGGCAACCAACGGTAAAGTCGAAGTGGGCTATATCAACCCGGTGTATATCCAGCATGCCTATCGTCTTGAAGGTGACATGCAGCCTGTTTACAGCAGCCTTGTCGAAGCGCTCGGAATGGTGAGAACCTGCGGGGCTGGCAAGAAAAATATGACAGCTAAAAAGCTACGTAAATACCACTACATGTTTGGCATGCAATATTTTGACGATCCCTCTGAACTGGGTTCATTCAAGTCGCATGAAGCTGCCGTCGCGGCGGTGGAAAAGGGACTGGCCAAGCCTGGTGATGCATTGACGAAGGTTTATCGCATTGATCTCCCCGGTACAGAGCAAACTGTATTCGGGGTTGGCATGAAGGCATACAACGAAGACACCGCAAGCCTGGACGAGACGTTTCAGATAGATGTGGTCGATTTTGAAGGGTGCAAGAAGCGTGCATATTTTCCCTATGAAGTGCTGGTAAAAGGCCGTGATGTGGAGGCATTGCATATGCGTTTCAGAATGGCCGTGCACTTCCCGAACCTGAGTATGATGGGGTCGCATGGCTTCACCAAGATCATGTCTTCGCCGGGTACCATAGAAACGGCGTTGGAAGATATGGTTCAGTCAGAGTAGCGATATCCCTGGCTGTGAACTGTTTGGGCCGCCGATTCAGGCGGCCCATCTGTATCCAAAATGACTGATCTCGATAGCGAATCTGGAATAATGCTATAGTTACCGTGCACTTGAGTGCAGGAATAGCTTAAGAGTGAGATTCTGGTTTTTAACACAACAGGGATAGAATCATGACAAAAACTCAGCAAATGTCAGTGCTTGCACTGCTTACAGTACTGCTGGCTGGCTGTACCATTGGTGGTGGTCAGTCGCAGCCGGCTTCTGAAGAATCATCCGGTGCTGCTTCGGCAGAAGCCAGTCAGGCCACTACCAGTGCGGCAGGCGGAGCACATTCTAGTGGTGGCGACAAGGCACCTGAAATGGCGGCCAGCGCGGCCCCGGAAGCGCCGAAAGTGCTGGACAATATTACTTTGCACAAGCCGTTTATAGTGGCTTCTGAAAGCGAGGGTACGCTGGAAGTAAGTACACGCGAAGTACGCAGCGCGTTGCAGGCCGCCGGTTTCGAAATTGCCGGCCAGTATGCGCCGATGGATGATACCAATGTCATCGTCGTTACCAATGATTTACTTAAGGCTATTGCTGCCAGGTCGCCTCGCGGCGGGTATGCTGCAGGTCAACGCGTCAGTATTACCGAAACCGACGGTACTGTTGAAGTGGGTTTTATGAATCCGGTTTATATACAGTATGCCTACCGCTTGAATGGCGACATGAGGCCGGTCTATGACAGTCTCGTCAACGCACTCGGAATGGTGAGAACCTGCGGCGCCGGCAAGAAAAAAATGACAGCTCAGAAGCTGGATAAATACCACTATATGATGGGTATGCAGTATTTTGATGATGTATCGAAGCTTGGGTCATTTGATTCTCATGAGGCAGCCGTTGCTGCTGTTGAGCAAGGCCTGGCCAAACCGGGCGACTCACTCACCTGGGTTTATCGTATTGACGTTCCGGGTACGGCACAGACAGTCTTTGGTGTTGGTATGAAACTGAGTGACAGCGATACCAAAGATCTGGACGATGCCTTCCAGATGAGCGTGGTGGATTTCGAGGGCTGCAAAAAGCGTGCCTATTTCCCCTATGAAGTACTGGTCAAAGGCAGCGATGTTGAGGCATTGCACATGCGTTTCAGAATGGCTGTGCACTTCCCGAACCTGAGCATGATGGGATCACATGGGTTCACCAAGCTGGTCTCAGCACCCGGCGTGATAGAAACGGCGTTGAAAGACTTGGTTAACGGCGAATAGCCGGCTCAGACTGTAGTTTATTGATAGCAGGGGGCCGGTATGTATCCGGCCCCTTTTTTATGTTGTGGGTAAATAGCGAATCAGCAACGAATACGGATCAATGTTATCTGCCTCCATGTCGCCGGGCAGGGGGATTTTCACCACATGTCCTGAGCCTGGTGCTGCATCCGTGGGTTCGCCATTGCGGCCAATGATGGCTGGCAGGGTGAAGGTCAGGTTGCCTTTGGTCGTCAGCAGTTGCATCTGGTCCCCGGTCTCGAATCTGTTTTTAACATCGACCGTCAGCCACTCATTACTGCAGTCAAGAATCGCACCGACAAACTGCTGTTTGTCGCTGGTGGCAACGCCTCGTTCATAATTCTGGTAGTCAGCAGGCGGATGGCGGCGATAGAAACCCTCGGTAAAGCCACGGTTGGCCATGCCTTCCAGCTCATCCATCAGGCCCATGTCGAAAGACCGGCCTGCGATGGCGTCGTCAATGGCTTGCCGGTAGACCTGGGTAGTCCGGGCTACGTAGTAGACAGATTTAGTGCGGCCTTCAATTTTGAAAGAGTCTATTCCCATGCGTGTCAGTTTTTCAACGTGCTGGACCGCACGCAGATCCTTTGAATTCATGATGTACGTGCCGTGTTCGTCTTCAAATGCAGGCATCAGCTCACCCGGTCGGTTTTCTTCTTCCAGCAGAACAATGGGTGATTCAGTGGTTGGCTGGCCTTCGGTGTCAACTTGAGGAAGCGCCAGTGGAACGGTGTCGCCAGTGTCAGTCTCACGTGCCTCATGTACATCATATTTCCAGCGGCAGGTGTTGGTACATGCGCCCTGGTTGGAATCGCGGTGTGACATGTAGCCGGACAAAAGGCAGCGGCCGGAGTAGGCAATGCACAAGGCACCATGTACGAATGTTTCCAGCTCCATATCCGGGCATTGTTCACGAATTTCAGCAACTTCCTTAAGCGAAAGTTCGCGCGAAATAATGATCCGTTTCAGCCCCATACCCTGCCAGAATTTAACCGCTGCGTAATTTACGACATTGGACTGCACTGACAGATGAATGGTCTGGTCCGGCCAGCGTTCCCGCACCATCATTATCAGACCCGGATCGGACATGATCAGTGCATCCGGACCCATTTCAATGATGGGTTCCAGATCATTGATGTAAGTTTTCAGTTTGCTGTTGTGTGGGGCGATGTTACTGGCGAGAAAAAACAGCTTGCCCATACCATGGGCTTCCTCAATGCCTTTGCCGAGGGTTTCCTGTTTGCTGAATTCATTGTTGCGTACCCGCAGGCTGTAGCGTGGCTGGCCTGCATACACCGCGTCCGCACCATAGGCGTACGCAAAGCGCATGTGATTCAGGGAACCGGCAGGAGACAGGAGTTCAGGTCTTTTCATCGCATTATGCATGTGGTTACTGGAGCGGGGATTTTACAGTATCGGCGCATATCGGGTTCGGAATTTTCTATTGTGTGCTTATATTTGCATTCGGTTACAATTGATAACTGAGATTTACTTTGAGGCAGATATATGATTAGCGCACGGCGTTTTCTTATCCTGGTAGTACTCTCTTCATTGCTGGCAGCATGTGCGACCAGTCCTACAGGCCGTAAGCAGCTTATGCTGGTTTCTGAAGAGTCGGCGATTGTCTCGTCGAAAGAGGCCTACCTGTCGACCGTCCAGGGATTGGATCAGGCTGGCAAGATTGAGGGCAGTTCAGCCGTAAATGCGCGGGTTTTGGAGATAACCGGGCGTCTGATTACCGAGGCGATAAAGATGCGGCCGGATACTTCGCGCTGGGAGTGGAGTGTGGTCGTAATAGATGACCCCAAAATGGTGAACGCATGGTGCATGGCAGGCGGGCGAATGGCAATTTACACTGGCTTGCTGGAGAAAATTCAGCCGACTGATGATGAGTTGGCGCAAGTGATGGCTCATGAGATATCACATGCACTGGCTAAACACACAGCAGAAAAGATGTCGATACAGATGGCCAGCGCCATCGGCGTAGCTGCGGTTGGGATTGCCTCTGACAATACGGGTGTTGCCCTGACCGGGGCAGCGCTGACAGCGATGCTGGCAGTAACGCTTCCAAACAGTCGAGCGGCTGAGAAAGAGGCGGATATTATTGGTATCGAGCTGGCTGCAAGGTCGGGATATGATCCCCGGGCTGCCGTCAGCCTGTGGCATAAAATGGGCGCAGAATCAAAATCCGGGACGCCACAGTTTCTGAGCACTCATCCGAGTCCTGATAACCGCCAGCAACGGTTGGCAAAGCTGGAAGCGAAAATGCTGTCGCTTTATAACCCCGGCGCGGCGCATCCGGTCTATCCTATACGATGAAGATATGTCGTCTACGCTCCGCTGGAGCGTTTCACCACCTGTTTGAAGTATTTTTCCGGAAACCAGCGTTTTAACTTCCAGGCCTTGCGGGTGGAAGCGTGTGTCAGTAACAGGAATGTCTGATTCCTGACCGCCGTTTGAATATCTGCAGCGACATCATCAGAAGAAACTCCGGATGTATCCATCCAGCGTGTAACTGTTGCCATGGTATCGGGTTTGGTTGCACGAAATGTATCCAGCAGACGGGTGCGGACAAATGCCGGGCAAACAACAGTAACGCCGACCCCATGTGGTTGCATTTCTGCTCTGAGGGCTTCGGATAATGCCACCACGCCAGCCTTGGCAACACCATAGGCAGTAATGAAAGGCAGGCCCGCCAGGCCGGCAAAAGAGGAGACGTTGACTATGTGCCCGCCGTTTTGTCGTTTGAACATGCGGGCGAACTGGTGACACCCGCGTACGACACCCATAAGATCAATGTCCAGTATCCATTGCCAGTCTTCCATACTGGTGTCTTCGATATTGCCTGCCGCCGCAACTCCGGCATTATTGACCAGTACATGCAGGCCACCCCATTGCTCCAGAACCCGTTCCTCGAGGGCTTGCCAATGTTCAGAGCGGGTGGTATCCAGCTGCAGGTAAAAACCATCACCGCCGAGTTGATTGATTTCGAAAAGAACCTGCTGTGCCCGGCTTTCATCGATATCGGTGACAGCTACCTTCCAGCCGTCCGCAGCATACTTATGTGCCAAAGATGCGCCAAAACCGCTGCCTGCACCGGAGATTGCGATGGTATTTTTCCAACTTGGGTGTGTCACTAATAATTCCTTAAATATCTGAGTGGTGGGCCTTCAGGCCTTCCAGCATGGTGGTTGTCACTGCGCTTGTAAGTGCGCGGTTATCGATCATCGATGAAAGTATTTCCGGCAGATTGCCGCTTACCAGTAAAAGGCTAAGCCCGTGAATGGCTGACCATGCGGTCAATGCCAACAGTTCGATATCGCCTGTTTTGAATGCACCGCTGGCCTGGCCGTCCTCGATGATCTGTTTCAAACCGTCAAAGGCCGCATCGCCTGAGGCCCTGAGCGCAGGGTAGGTGTCATCACAGGGCAGGATGCCACCAAACATCAGTTGCGTGCATTGCGGACATTCAAGCGCCAATTGCACATAACGGTGACCAGCTTCCTGTAGCTGAGTAGCCGGGTCATCAGGAAAAGCAGCCACAGCATCGGCCAGCTGTGCAGACAGGCGGTCAAAGCCGACAGCAGCAATACCTGCCAGCAGGCTCTCCTTGTCCTTAAAATGGCGATAGGGTGCTGTGTGGCTGACCCCGACTTTTTTTGCTACCGCTCTCAGGCTGAGGGAGGACACCGTGTTTTCTTCGAGCAGTTCACATGCTGAACACAGTATTTTCTCGTGTAAATCACCATGGTGATAGGGTTTTTCTGACGCAGCCTGCTTGTTCATAGGGCGAATCATACATCATCTATGTTGACAGTGGCAACATAGATGTATACAGTGTAAACATTGGCTCGGGGCGAATCTAAACAGTAATGAACTACAATCTCAATCAAGTGCTTTCAAAATCCTCTGTACTATCGGTATTGTCACTGATGTTAGTGCTGCCAGGTTCTCTTTGGGCCGACTCAACGGAAGCGGTAGCGGTGACCGTGGCGCCGGTAAAGTATGAACAACGCAGCCAGCCGATTACAACCAGTGGCCGGATCAGTCATAAAAATGAGATGCGCCTGTCATTTAAAACCGGTGGTCTGATTGAACGTATTGAGGCAGAAGAAGGTGATGCCGTGGTGGCCGGGCAGGTGCTGGCAACGCTTGACCAGGAAGAGATAGATGCGCAGCAGCAACGCGCTGCTTCCAACTTCCGCAAATCTGCAGCGGACCTCGCGAGATTCAGCCAGCTATATGCTGAAGCGCTGGTGTCTTTACAGGTGAAGCAGAACGCGCAGGCAGCCAATGATGTTGCCGCAGCGGAATTACAAATCGCGAACTTTAATAAGAAACTTTCAGTCATCCGCGCGCCTGATGCCGGGCGCATACTGCGACGTTACGTCGAGTCCAGTGAGTTGATCAAGCCTGGCCAACCGGTCTTTTTACTTGCATCAAACAAGCAGGGCACCGTGGTCAGGGTTGGCCTGATTGATCAGGATATCGTCAAAGTGGGTATGGGTGACCCGGTGGCCATTTCTCTGGATGCCTATCCGGGGCGGGAGTTTAGTGGCGCAATATCTGAAATTGCGATGAGCACAGACTCAGCAGCAGGCACCTTTGAAGTCGAAATCATGGTCGACGATCAAGGCTATACGCTACGTTCGGGTTTGATTGCGAGGGTGGAAATCTCACCACTGTCCGGTGACTTGCAGTATTACATTCCGGTTGAGTCAGTATTCAAGGCAATGGGTGGGTCCGCGGTTGTTTTTGTACTTGATGCAGAAAAAAGTATTGTCCATGCAGTCGATGTTGAGATCGTTGAAATTTTGCAAGATGAAATTGCTGTACGCGGCAGCCTTAAGCCTGATGATCAGGTTATCCGGCTTGGGGCACCCTATCTTAGTGACGGTAGCCTGGTCACAGTCGTTGACAGTCGCTAGACCAGCGTATGCAACTACCGGTTAATGCTATTCGCAATCATCAGTTCACGCTGATAGTTGTTGCGTTGCTGACTTTGCTCGGTGTGTTGTCCTTTCAGACCATGCCACGTTCTGAAGATCCCCAGTTTGATTTTCCGATGGTCATCGTGACCGTGGCGTACCCTGGCACCAGTCCCCTGGATATGGAAAAACTCGTCACTGATCCGATCGAGGAAGAAATCAATGAGTTGGAGGATATCAAGGATGTAAAGACCCGCATCATAGATGGCGTGACCATCATTGAAGTCGAGTTCGACTTTGGTGTGGATCCGAATGAAAAATATGATGATGTCATCCAGGCTATCTCCAAGATCCGGGCTGATTTACCAGAGCAGATCTACAGCATTGATATCAAGCAGGCCTCGCCTACAGATGTCAATGTATTACAGGTAGCGTTGTTGTCCGAGTTGGCCAGTTATCGCGAAATGCGCTACCAGGCAGAGCGCCTGGAAAAGATATTTACACGCGTTCCTGGCGTTAAGCGTGCCAGTACAATGGCCTTTCCCAATCAGCAGGTCCAGGTGACAGCTGACACTGCAGCCATGCGGGAACTGGGACTGAGCCTGGAAGTGTTGGAAGGCAGTCTGGTGGGCGCAGCAGCCAATGTGCCGGGCGGGTTTGTTGATGCCGGAGCCAAGCGGTTCTCAGTTAAGACCAGTGGTGATTATAAATCACTGGAAGAGATTCGCCGTACTGTCCTGAAGTTGCCAAATGGAAGCGTGGTTCATGTTGAAGACATCGCTGAAGTCAGCCTGGTCGATGCCGAACCCGCCTATCTTGGTCTGTACAATGGTGAGCGGGCCGTGTTTGTCGCGGTCGAGCAGCGAGCATATACCAACATTTTCAATGTCATGGATGGCCTGAAGAGTGAACTCAGGCAATTCAATGCCGACCTGCCAGCCACAATGGCGACCAGTATTGTTTTTGACCAGTCAGTGAGCGTCAAGAAACAAGTCAATGGGTTTTTTGTAAACCTTATGCAAGGTCTTGTATTGGTGGGTCTTATCATACTATTCTCGCTGGGAATCAGGGCTGCGAGCATCGTTCTCCTGGCGATTCCTGTCTCTATGTTAATCGGCATAGCCGGGCTTGATTTCTTCAGTTTTGGCTTACAGCAAATGTCGATTGTCGGCCTGGTGATTGCGCTGGGCCTGTTGGTGGACAATGCCATTGTGGTCACTGAATCTATTGGCCAGAAGCTGAGGCTGGGACTCCCTCCACTCGAGGCGGCGGCGAGTGGAACCGGGCAGGTGGCATGGGCCATCGCCAGTGGTACCGCGACGACCATTCTTGCGTTTATCCCAATGCTGATGATGCCGAGCAATGTAGGCAGTTTTATGCGTTCAATGCCGGTCACCGTCGTATTGGTATTGACCGCTTCGTTCTTCATTGCGGTGACACTGGCACCACTGATGGCCAGTCGTATGTTCAGGCAACGGAAAGCAGGGGAGCCAGGCAGTGGCCGGAATTTTGTGCAGCGGCAACTTGAGCACCTATCCTGCCAGCACTATAAAGCTGCGCTGGCAGCGGCACTAAAACATCCGCTGTGGGTGATTTCAATATCCCTGGTCCTGTTTGCGGGTAGTCTGGCGCTGTTCGCAAAAGTTGGGGTCAGTCTGTTCCCAAAGGCAGAGAAACCCCAGTTACTGTTGAATATTGAATTACCGGAAAGCAGCAGTTTTTATGCGACACAGGCGTTGGCCAGGCGTATTGATACGCAGGTGCGTTCTTATACGCAGGTCAAATCGGTGGCGGCCAACATCGGCCGGGAAAACCCCAGTATTTACTACAATGAATTCCCTGGTGGTGAATCGGCCAACAAGGCACAGCTGTTTGTTATTCTTAATGAGTTGGAGCGTCCGGAACTACATCAGTTGGTAAAGGATTTGCGCAGTGATTTTGCACAGGTGCCCGGTGCCAAGGTCAAGGTCAAAGAGTTTCAGCAGGGCCCGCCGGTTGATGCGCCTATTGCAATCCGGGTGCTGGGCGATGACCTCGGCTTGCTGCAGCAAACTGCTGCTGATATCGAGGCGCTGATCATGGCAACGCCCGGCACCGTCAATGTAGACAACCCAATGGGTCGGCCAAAGCTGGACTTGGAAATCAACGTCAGGCGGGAAAAAGCGGCCTTGCTGAACGTATCTGTCAGCAGTATTGATAATACCATTCGTACCAGTTTGATGGGCAGCCGTGTCGGCCGTTATCGTGACCAGAATGGCGATGATTACGACATCATGATACGGCTGGACAGTGCCGCAACGCCGCAAATTGACAACCTGAACAAGCTGCTGGTGATGGCTGATGATGGTTCTTTCGTGCCCCTGAAGCAATTAATAAGCATGGAGTTGCAGACCGTGCCGTCTCAGCTGCAACATTTTTACCTGGAGAGAAATGCCTTGGTGACGGCGGATACCCGCAGCGGTTACCTGACTGCGGAAGTCACTGCCAGGGTGGTCGAAAAACTGGAGAAAATGCAGTTCCCGCCTGGCATCAGGTACACAGTCGCTGGCGAGCAGGAATCAAGAAATGATTCATTCGCGGGCCTGCTCAAGGCATTGTTGATTTCACTACTGGGTATTTTTGCAGTGCTGGTTTTACAGTTCCGGTCATTTGCCCAACCTGCAATTGTGTTTACCTCCATACCTTTTGCGTTCTCTGGGGCCATACTGGCACTGTTGGCTTTTGACTATTCCTTTTCTGTCATGGCTTTCGTGGGTTTGACCAGCTTGATGGGTATCGTGGTTAACAACTCCATTATCCTGGTCGATACTGCCAATCAACTGGTTCGGAAAGGGGAGGGGATCCGCGATGCCATTGCCAATGCCGCACAAACACGCTTGACCCCAATCGTTCTGACCACGCTGACAACAGTGGGTGGCCTGTTGCCATTGACGATGAAAAACAGCAGCATGTGGACGCCATTGGGGTTGGTGATTATCGGCGGGATGCTGATTTCAACAGTGGTTACACTGTTTATTGTTCCGGCATTGTATTTGTTGATCACGCGCGAAACGAAGCCACTAAGCTGAATTCCTTCAGGGCTTGATATCGCTGGCCAGCGGCGATGACTGCGCGCCCATGCTGGTGGTTGTCAATGCACCCACCAGGCAGGCTTGCTCCAAAGCAGCCTGCGGTTTCATACCGCTGACCAGTGCCACGGTCAGCGCGGCCGTAAATGCATCACCGGCGCCGGTGGTATCTACAACTTCTACTGCCGGGGGCTTTGCTGTGGCGATTTGCTGGTGTCGACGGCTCAATACTGCCCCTTCGCTGCCGTAGGTGATGGCAAGCAGTCCGGCGTAACCATCCCGTTCCTTGCCGAGTGCGGTAGCTTCAATTTCATTGACTACCAGCAGGTCAACGTGCTCCAGCACTGCATGTGGAACAGGTTTTGCCGGTGCAGCATTCAAACAGAAGAATCCCTTGCTGACAGTTGCTGCCTTGAGAATGGTTTCCATCGGCACTTCAAGCTGGGCGATGACAGCATCGCATTCGGGCATCACAAGGTGTTCCGCATCGAAGGCGGCATTCGCTCCAGGCGCCACGACAATCTGATTCTCTCCTGCCTCAGTCACGACGATTAATGCTTGTCCGGTCGCACAGCCCTGCAGTGAATCACAGTAACTCAGGTCAACGCCCTCTTTACGCAGTGTGCTGAGCGCCTCATCTGCCGCAGGGTCGCTGCCCACTCTGCCAATCATGAGGACAGATGCGCCGAGGCGATGAGCGGCAATGGCCTGATTAGCGCCCTTGCCCCCGGGGAATCTTTTGACAGTGGCATCGGTTATTGTCTCGCCCGGTTGGGGAAATGCTTTTACACTGGCTACGATATCCAGGTTGATGGAACCGATAACGGCAATGGTTGGTCCTCCGTTCATACACCTAACCGCTCAATCAGCAAAGCGAAAAAACCGTCTGCATCGATCTGGTACAACCAATTGGCATTCTTCGGTCGAGCGGTAACGCCCCAGAAGTCGACTGCGGTGTGGCCAACGGTTAATGGGGATTCTGTTTCGACTTCAACATTGCACAACTTACCCGCAAATAAATCTGGCTTGAGCAGGTAAGCAATCGTGCAGGGGTCATGCAGGGGTGCGCCGCCACTGCCATATTTTTCACTGTCAAAACGGTTGAAGAACTCCATCATGCCGACGATGGCGGTGCCAACTTTTGAATTCAGCCCCCGTAACTGCTCAATTCTCTCCCGCGTAACCAGTGCCTGGTGAGTGACATCGAGAGGTACGATTGTTAGTGGTCGCCCGCAGTGCATGACAATTTGTGCTGCCTCGGGGTCAACCAGAATATTGAATTCGGCACATGGCGTGGTATTGCCACCTTCACGCATTGCCCCGCCCATGAGTACAATTTCCTTTATTTTTGGAAGGATCTCCGGTTGTCTGACCATGGCCAGTCCGATATTGGTCAACGGCCCGGTCGGTACGAGGGTCACCGCACCATTTTCAGCGTTCAGCAAGGTTTCGATAATAAAATCAACGCCATGTTGTTCCTGCAAAGGCAGGGAAGGGCGGTAAATATCAATACCATCGATGCCGGTTTTGCCGTGCACATTCTCGGCTGTGATCAGTTTCCGGTGCAATGGTTTCTCGCAACCCGCGAATACCGGAACATCCAGCCTGCCAGCCAACTCGCAAATAATGCGCGTATTCCGCTCGGTCAGGTTAAGAGGTACATTACCCGCGACGGCAGTGATACCCAGAATGTTGAGCTCGCGCGGGCATGCAAGTGCCAGCAACAGCATGACGGCATCGTCCTGCCCCGGATCGCAATCAATTAAAATTTTTCTTCTGTTCATAGGCTTATGTCCCACTGCTACTGGGAAGTGGCTCCCTGCTGATCCAGGAATGGCTGATGATTATGTGCAAATTTATTGTGGTGTGTGCAGGAAAAACCTATAGTAACAGCAATGAATAAAAGGCTCATAACCCTGTGCTTCCTGCTCCTCGCTGTCCTGCTCTATTTTGTCGGCATGGCTATACCTGCAACCGTGTTTCTGGCGTTGGGTCTGGGCGCGGAGGCGATTTTCTGGGTACGGTTATTCAGACCGACCGGCAGCAGGTCTGCCGTCAGGAAACCCCACGGCTGATCAGAAGGGCGCTGTTGCCGCTTGGCCTTTCAGTCCTCCCAGTCTTGCTCAACCCATCGTGAGGCCAAAAAAAACAGCCCGGCGGCCAACACATAGAAGATGGTACCTGCCAGGATTGAGTAGCGAAGTGATTCATCACCGTACTTCAAGGCAAGTGTATCGGACAGCAGACCAATCAGGAATGTACCCGCACCGATACCTATCAGGTTGTTGATAAACAGAAATATGGCTGAAGCAGTGGCCCGCATATTGGGTTGTACCAGGTGTTGCAGGACCGAGATAACCGGCCCCAGCCACACCAGGCCAAGGGCGGTGGGTAATACCAGTACGGAAAAAGTCAGAAGCATTGATTCAGACATGATGGCAATAATGTAAAACGGTACGGTGGCAAGAAACGCGACTGCCGGTATCGTGATGTACCGCGTCCGGTGCATGTGCCCGAAGCGGTCGCCCAACCAGCCACCAGCCCAGATGCCCGCCAGTCCGCCGACCAGCAGTACCGCTCCAAAATAAAGGGATGCCTCTAACAGGCTCATATTAAAGCTGCGCACGAAAAACGACGGTAGCCAGAAGAACAGGCCATATCCCATCATTGAAGAGCAGGCAGCACCCAGCGATATCAGCCAGAAGCTGGGCTTACGAGACAGGCTTCGTAGAATGGATTTGATATCTGGTGGCTGACTTTTCTCTCGTTTACGATCGAATCCACCACGTTTAGGTTCTTTGATGGTCAGCCTGAAAATGGGCGCAAGTACCACACCTGCAATACCGACGATGAAGAAGGCGATACGCCAATCCAGCATGCTGGCAATAACTCCACCGAAAACGATGCCAATTGCGCTGCCTATCGGGATACCAAAAGAATAGATACTCAATGCCCGTGCACGTTGGTGTGGTGGGAAGAAGTCTGCGATCAATGAGTAGGCAGGTGCGACACCACCCGCTTCACCGATACCAACGCCCAGGCGGGCAGCAAACAACTGCCAGAAACTGGTCGCGAGCCCGGAAATAGCTGTCATCGCGCTCCAGACGGTCAAAGCGATGGTCATAATCCATGTGCGACTGAAGCGGTCTGCGAGCAGCGCGATCGGAATGCCGAGTCCGGTGTAAAACAAGGCGAAGGCAAGCCCGCCCATTAGCCCAAGCTGAGTATCGCTGAGGCCAAGGTCGGCTTTGATTGGTATGGCAAGAATACCAATGATCTGGCGATCAATGAAGTTGAAGGTGTAAACCAGTACAAGGATGAACAGCACGTACGCCTGGTTGGTCTTCGCCACGCCGCGATCAGGATGGTGATTGTCGTTCATTGGTCGCCTGTCAGGTTTTCGATGATCATACACTGTTGGCGATCACTGGCCAGTTCAGTCTGTTTATATATTGTTTACACCGGTGAGCATCTGTTGGGGCAAAAAAAATCCGGCCCGGTATTTGTACCGGGCCGGATTGTTAACCTGACAGATCAGACTATGAATCAATCATCTTCAGATTCATCGTCTTCAGTTCCGGAAACACCATCCCATATTGTGATTCCACCAAACTCGTCATACTTCGCCAGTGGCTGAGAGCAGGAGGTATGGAATTTCACAGTTTGCACGATTTCTGACGTGGCTGGATCAATGATCTCTATGGTCAGAGCCTTACCGGGCTTGCTGACCTCGAAGAAATGACCAATCTGGACAGCGCCTTCAAACAGCAGGGTGTCTTTGTCATCATACACTTTAATCAGTGCGTTGATGGGGAAGCCCTGCAAGCCCAATATGGGTGGCTCGACGCTGGACTTTTCATCTGACTGACCGTGAAGTGTGAAGTCATTGCCATCGTAGAGCAGGGTCAGGCTTGCCATGCCGTCACCAGAGCACAATCCGCAAGTCCCATCATCAGAGGAGTCGTCAGAAGATCCATCGTCAGAAGAGCCGTCGTCGGATGAATCATCATCTGCAGGACATTGGGCAAAGCCCCCATCTTCAGAGTCTCCGTCGTCCAATAACCCGTCTTCGGAGTCACCATCTTCTGAAATGCCATCTGTAGTGCCGCCATCCTCTGAGTCGCCATCCTCAGAGATGCCGTCATCTGAACTGCCGTCATCATCCAGTGTACACACAGGTGGCGGTGGGCAGTTATCGGCTGCGGGACCAGAAAGGCTGACCAGGTCAAGACTCATGCCCTGAGTCGTGCCGTCGCCGATTGATACAAACGCAATACCGGATTGAGTATCGTCAGAAGTAACGAAATTGATGGTCTCTTTCTGCCAGCTGTCGTTCAGTGAATGTATGCGTACCACGCCTCCATTGGCGACCACCCGAACATCGTTGTCGTTGTTCAAAAGCGTGCGCGATTTCCAATAGTAGGTGAGCTGATAGGCAGCGCGGGGGCAAACCCTAATTTCCTGGAAGATGGATACGTTGGTATTCATGTCCACCGAGCCATCGGGGAACCTGCGGTCATGTGAGTCCAATTCAGCTTTCTGCTGCCCGGATTTAGCGTATGCAAGTAGCGTTTTGCCCTTCGTCACCCGGATCGGATTAACCCGGTCAACGAGCGAATTGTTCTGAATCTCAACCCGCCCTGCTGTTGGAATATCGTCAAGCAGTGTGTCGGTCCACACGGCCGACCAACCCGGTATCAATATATTGTCATTACACTGGACTTCGTTAAGGTCATCTGTGCACAGCCCAAGATAGTTCTGACCATGAAAAGTAGTCCAGCCCTTGTCCTTAGCCCTTGTCCCATCAGGAAAAGTGGTCAGGTCAGGCTGCTCAAAATCGCCATTGATGACCAGTTCAGCGGCCGAAACACTTGATGTGGCGCTTAAGGTCATAAGTGTAAATACAAAAACAGAGATAAACGTACTACAACGGACGTTGCTTTTCGCATTGTCCTTAGCGTTGAAACGCTTCATTGGATTCTCCTTCAACAAAACCAGATGGTAGCTTCCATGCTGAAGGTCTAACAAAAAACCCGAGATTTCCCTTTCGAGTTTGAAATGACTATTGAGATGGAGTCACGAAATCGCCACTTGAAAGTGGTAAATGATTTCCATTCACAATACCCCTCGTTTAACTACAGGATTCGGAATTATCGAACCCTATGCTGATAATAATAGACGGGAGTCTGTAAATTAGCAACAACAAGTCGCCCAAACCCCGAAATAGCCAGGCGGTATTGCTCACTCAGCACCGGGGCATTTCACAAAGCATTTGACTCCGACATCATTTCACTGGAGTCTTGACCGTTTTCTGCCATCGGACTACAGGAAATTATGAGCGCAACAGAAAGTAGCGAAGCATTCCCAACAGCGGATGAATTCTGGGGGCAACCCAAAGGCCTGTATATCTGCTTTTTTACCGAAATGTGGGAGCGATTTTCCTTCTACGGCATGAAGGCACTGTTGTTTCTCTATCTGATCAAGTATCACATGATGGGTGATACCCCGAGTTACCAGCTGCTCGGAGCTTACGGCGGGATGGTATACGCCATGCCGGTGATTGGTGGCATGCTGGCTGATCGTTGGCTGGGCATGCGCAAAGCAGTGGTGGCGGGTGCTGTACTGCTGTGTCTGGGACACTTTGGCATGGCATTCGAGGGTGAGCAGGCACGTGTGGTTGGGGGTGAGATCCAGCGTGATGAAGGCGCTTTGCAGGTATTTTACTTTTCACTCGCATTGATCATTGGCGGCGTCGGTTTTCTGAAACCCAATATTTCTACCATTGTTGGCAAACTGTACCCACAAAATGATCCACGCAGGGATGGCGGTTTTACAATTTTCTATGCTGGAATTAACATCGGTGCGCTGTTTGCCAGCCTGATTTGTGGGTATCTCGGCGAGACCTTTGGCTGGAAATACGGCTTTGGTGCCGCAGGTATTGGCATGCTGCTGGGTTTGACGGTGTTCCTGAGTGGCCAGAAATATCTTCAGGGCCATGCCGAGCCCCGCAAACCGGAGTTGCTGAAAGAGCGCGTACTTGGGCCGCTGAACCGGGAATGGGCGATTTACCTGGGTTCGTTAGTGGGTGTCGCTGTCATCTGGCAGCTGATGCAGCATACATGGACGGTGACGGGGGCCATGCACATCATGTCGCTGGTGCTGGTTGCATGGTTTATGTGGTTTTTGATCAAGCAATGCAATCAGGTTGAGCGGCACCAAATGATCAGCCTGGTTGTGCTGATCATGATGGTGCTGGTATTTTTCACATTGTACGAGCAAACCTACGGATCCTGGGTCGCTTTTACCGACCGTTTGTTGACCAAAGACCTGTTCAGTGTGGCAAGTACCACCACCGAACCGGTACTACCGTGGACCATTGTGCCGCTGATTGTCAGCCCACTGGCGATGCTTATGGCTTTGAAGCTGGCGGGCCAGAATCGCCTCAGAACAGGTGAGGTTTTACTCAGTGTAGTTGCTGTGATGATGCTCGCGGCCTTTATCCGGGACATGTCTTTTGTACAACAGACAGCCGGCTCACTGACATTTTTAGGTGCTTTCTTTATTGTTGCCCTGACGCCGTTCTTTACCTGGCTGTGGCCCTGGCTGGATAAGCGTGGCATGAACCCAAGCAAGCCGGCAAAAAGTGCGGTCGGCCTGTTGTTCGGGGGACTCGCTTTCCTGCCGATGGCTTATGCAGCACACCTGGCAGGCCTCAATGGCGTGGCCAGTGTCTGGTGGCTGGTATTGGCCTATGCGGTACTTGAACTCGGGGAGTTGAGTATTTCACCTATTGGGCTAAGTGCTGTTACCCAGCTGTCAGTGCCGAGCGTCGTTAGTGTGATGATGGGGGCGTGGTTTCTGGCAACAGCCTACTCGGAAGTGCTGGCTGCCAGGTTTGGGGCATTGACGGCGATAGACGTCCCGCAAGGTGAAACGCTTGATATGGCCGCCGCGGCCGCCCGTTATGGCGACCTGTTCATGATGATGTTCTGGATTGGCATTGTTGCCTCAGCCATCGCCTTCGCACTGGTGCCACTGGTGCGTAAAAACATGCATGGCGTCAAGTGAGGCGTATAAGCCGAATCAGTCCGGTATGCTTTTCTGTCGGCCGGTAGCAAAATACAGAATGGTGCCCAGCAAGAAAAATCCGATGGTGGTGAGCCAGGCCGTCGCTGACGCGAAAGTAATCAGCCAGAAGCACAATATCAAGGCCAAAGCCGGAATGAGATAACCACCCGGTAAGCGGAATTGGTCTGCGCAGGGTTCCATGGTTCTTTCCAGTACCGGCAAAGCTGCGACACTGAGGATATAGCTCAACAGGCGAGCCAGCGTACTGACGACAGCCAGCCATACGAAGCTGCCACTCAGAGCGAGGCCCAGGCCCACCACGGAATAAAACACAATTGAATTGATCGGTGTGTGGAACCTGGGGTGCACCGCGCCGAACCATTTGGGCATTGAACCCATGTGCGACAATGCGTAGGTCATACGTGGTGCGGATAGCATGGATGCTGAACAATTACCGCCAATTGAAAATACGGCACCGAAGGTCAGCAAGACAGCACCTGCTGAGCCCATCAGCACTGCGGCTACATCGGCGAGCGGTGTATTACTGCCCGCCAGTTCAGGCAGTACCGATATCGAAATCCACTGGATCAGGAAATAGAGCAGCGTAATGCTCAGCACAGTTTGAGTCAGGGCGCGTGGAATATCTCTTCTTGGATCGCGGGCTTCACCCGCCAGAACGACCGCACTTTCAAAGCCCACAAATGCATACAGCAGGACCAGCACAGTCTCACCAAAGGTGCTTATCTCGGGTAGGCCGGTAGCGAACAGAATGTCGGGTCGGGCATGGGAAAGCCCCACCAGAACCAGCAGAAATATGGGTGCCAGTTTCATCGCTGAGAACAGATAGACCACCAGCATACTTCTGCGCACGCCAATGATATTTGAGGTAGCCAACAGAATGAATATAAGCGTCACTGCCAATTGGTGGATCAGGCCCGACTCCAGCGGCGTCCAGAACCAACTGGCGTAAATCACCATCAGTTTGATATTGGCAGCCATTGCTGACAGGCGGCCAATATAAGTCAGCCAACCGGTTTGAAACCCGGCGTATGGCCCGAATGCCAGCCCGGCATACTGGATAGGGCCGCCTGTTTCGGTCACGAAGCTGGCTGCACGGGAAAAGCACAGGACCACAGTCATGATCAGCACCGCGCAAAACAGGAACAGCCAGGGGCTGAAGTTACCACTTTTGGCAGCGGCGACCGCCGGCAGGGCAAAAATCCCAGCGCCAATCACACCGTTCAAGGCTATGGCGGCAAAGCCCAAACGACTTATGTCACGCTCAAGAGATTCGTCAGTTTTCATTTTTTATTATGGGTGCCCGCTAAAAAGATTGGCCATCATGCCATGGTTAGGTAGCAGACCGGCAATTTCCTTGCGCCGGTATCCGGCAAACTGGCTGGTTTAACTCAGCGCCGCCATGGTGCAATATGAGCGTTCATGCAGTGTAAAACCTATTCATTAATCGCCGAAATAGCGCCCGCTCTGTGGGATGGCCTGTTTGCGACTGACAATCCCTTTGTGCAACACGCTTACCTGCTGGCGTTGGAAGAAAGCGGTTGTGTTGCGGCGGAGACCGGATGGCAACCCCTGCACATCGTGTTGTACAACGGCGGGCGGGCGATTGCAGCCATGCCGTCTTACATCAAGAGCCACTCCTATGGAGAATTTGTCTTCGACTGGGGATGGGCTGAGGCTTACACCCGCCACGGCATGCACTACTATCCGAAACTGGTAAGTGCCATACCGTTTTCACCCGTTGCCGGACCCCGCATTGGTGTTGCACAGGACATCCGGCCAGTTGATGCCTATGCAGAGATTATTGAGGCAGCCCGTCAACTGGTGCTGGCACATGACTTTTCCAGTTGGCACCTGTTGTTTCCGGATCTGCCCGCGCAACGGTTACTGGCCGATGTTGTACGTGGAACATCCATACTGAACCGCAAAGCGGTGCAATTCTGCTGGGTTAATCGGGGTTTTGGCATGTTTGGTGAGTTTCTGGACACCCTGCGTTCCAGTCGCCGCAAGAATATTAAGCGGGAGCGGCGGAAAGTAGCAGAGCAGGGCGTTAGCCTGCAAAGGAAATGCGGTCAGGAAATCAGTGATGAAGATTGGCGGGCATTTTATCGTTGCTATATGGAAACCTACCGTAAACGCAGTGGCCATGATGGCTATTTGAATCAGGGTTTCTTTGCTTTGTTACGTCAGAATATGGCTGATAATCTGATGCTGGTGGTTGCGACCAGGGACGGCGAAGCCATTGCCGCATCGCTGTTTCTATATGACAGTCAGACTTTGTATGGGCGCTATTGGGGTGCGCTGCAAGATGTTTCCTGCCTGCATTTTGAGGCCTGCTTTTATCAGGGCATAGAATTTTGCATTGAACACAAGTTGACCAGGTTTGATCCGGGTACCCAGGGAGAACACAAGTTAATTCGAGGTTTCGAGCCCTATATGAGCGCCTCCTGCCACTGGATCAGGGATCAGGGTTTTCGCGCTGCAATCGAGGAATTCCTGGTTGCAGAAAAGCAAAGCACTGAAGCCTATCGCCAGCAGGCAGTTAAGGCCTTACCATTTAAACAGCCTTGATCTGACCCATCAGGTCAGCCGGATGACAGGTGCGGGCATCAAGCCTGCTCCGGGTGGCCTGAAAACCTGCTGGTCGGCATAAAAAAGGTCATCCTGCTCTCCGCAGGGCCACCAACCAGGAATGCCAGCCAGTGGAAGGGGCCCCAGGCTGGAAGGCGTAAGCAGCAACTTACCGGCCAGCAACCTGGAGGCCAGCTGCTTATCCAACAAGTCCAGCAGGTCGCGACGGGGCAATTGAAGATGTATTGCATCTGCTTGTACTAGCATGACCTTGGCGGTCATGGATTTATAGGGTTTGAGGTACTTTTCGAGTATGGCGTGGCCGCTGACAACCACCTGGGTGTCCTGGCCCCAGCTAGAACCGGCCTCCTGAAAAGCCCTTGGCCAGTCGTGTGCTGCCACCGCGTTTAGCACCTCCGGGTTGGCTGAAATAATGCAAACGCCACACTCGTCAAATAATGTCAGGGCATCCCGTAAAGGCCCACGTTGGCCATCTGTTTGTTCTGAAAGTGCACTGAAGTGCAGCGCATTCATAGCGCTTTTCAACAACGGTAAACGTGTCCAGACCAAGGCGTTGAACAAGTCGTGCCAACTGTTGGGGCGGGTACTGACCTGGCCGGTGGTGTAGATACGGTATTCGTAAGCGCCATCGCCAAGCTGGGTGCTGGGCACAAAACGGATGGCCTGGTCGCCAGTCGAAGCCAGTTGTGCTGGCAGCAGTGAATTCAGTTGTTTGCAGTCAGGGAATTGAGTGCCGCGCAGTTTCTCAAGCGCAGCCCGGTAGTCAGTCCACCAGGGTTGTGCCAGGTCAATTCTGGATAGCCAGGGCATGGGCAGGCTTAAAGCGTGTGCTTGATGGCCTCAGCGAGAATTTCCAGTGCAGTCTGATTGCAGGGTGGCAGTTCGGCATCACTGGTTTGCAGTGGGGTGGTACGGTCACCCCAGCGAACCAGCCCGGCAGCGCGGGTTAATCCCGCACCGAATGCAGCCAACAATATCCGGTCGCCGGGCTTGATGCGTCCGGCCTCAAGCGCTTCCACCATGGCCACCGGAATCGTGGCGGCAGACGTGTTGCCGTAATTCTGGATATTCACTTCAACCTTGGACATGTCTATCGAAAGATGCTTTGCCAGTGATTCGATAATCCTCAGGTTGGCTTGATGCGGGATAATCCGGTCAATGTCATCATCGGTCAAACCCAGCTCGTTCAGTACGATTTTAGTCTCTTTGGCCATACCCTTGACCGCGCGACGGAAAATTTCCCTCCCGTCAAACTGGACACCAAATACGCCGTAGTCGTCAACGAACCGGTTTCCTGCGGTGCCGAAATTGGGGATCTGAAGTGCTTCTGCTGCATCACCTTCACAGCCAAGGTGGGAATAGAGCAGGCCGGATTCCTGTTCAGATGACTCCACCACAACTGCGCCGGCACCATCACCAAACAGTACGGCGGTATCGCGTAGAGACCAGTTCAGAAACCACGTGATGCGTTCGGAACCAATTACCACAGCCTTTTTGAAAGCGCCGGAGCGGATCATGGAGGTTGCTACCGATAAACTGTAAACAAAACCACTACAGCCAGCATTCAAGTCAAATACGGCGGCGTTATAGGCACCAATTTTTCGCTGCACGTGTGCGGCTGTGCTGGGGATGACAGTATCCGGCGTACAAGTGGCGATGATGAGCAGGTCAACATCGTTGACATCTGCGTCTGCTGCAGCCAAAGCGCGTTGCGCTGCAACTGCGGCGAGGTCGCTGCCTGGTACGTGAGAGACGCGTCTCTCCCTGATGCCGCTGCGCGTTCTGATCCACTCATCAGAAGTATCAATGACACTGGCGATGTCGTCATTGGTCAGAATTGCAGGTGGGACACATTTCCCCCAGCCGGTAATAGCAGCATATCCAGTCATGATTAGTGTTGTCCTGAAAGCGTAGGGTGAAAAGGTTAGCAGGCAGACTAGCAGTGTGAATTATAAAACTCAAATGCAACAGGGTTAAGTTTTTTTCATTCCAGGCTTGCCCATTTTTTCTGCTTGTTGCACTCTCTTTTTCCGGATCAGTATTTACGGCTAAAACATGAGCAACCAGCTACCTTTGGAAGTGCGTTTTCTGAAACGTTATGCCCGTCAGTTGCATGCAGCAGGTGTACCGGCACATCAATTTGAACACATGATGACAGCCTTGGCTGATAAGCTGGATTTTAATTGTCAGGTTCTGTCCAGCCCAACAGCCATTTTCCTGTCTTTTATATATAAGGGTGACGACGAGGATCAGCGCCCCATTCCGATGCAGTTAATGCGTATGAATCCGCCTTCGATAAATCTTGGCAATACGGCCGAACTATATCGACTGGGCAACGATATGTTCGATGACAAGATTCGTCTGGAAGAAGCTTACGTGGAGCTCAGGGACTGGCAGCTTGCGCAGTTGTACCCGCTGTGGTTGCAGATACTCTGCTGGGGCCTGTCGGGCGGGGCGGTTGCGGTCATGTTAAGTACCTCCTGGGCCGGTATTGGTGTGGCTGCACTGACCGGTGCGCTGCTTGGCCTGTTGGTGACGCAGGCAGGTGATACCCTGCGGGAAGGCGGACTTGAGGCCATCGCTGCATTGTTCGCTACGTTTCTGGTTTTCGCGATAAACAGTATTATTCCAGGTCTTAATGTGCTGGTTATTATCATGTCGAGCCTGATCGTGCTGATACCTGGGCTGGCACTTACCATCGCCGTGAACGAGCTTTCTACCCATCATCTGGCCTCGGGGTCAGCCCGCTTTGCGGGCGCGATGGTAACGCTGCTGAAGCTCGGTCTGGGCGTATTGATAGGCACGGTGATTGTGCGCTGGATGGGCTGGCCCACGAATATCGATGCCATTACGAGCTTGCCGCTGCCGCCAGACTGGATCCGTTGGCCCGCACTGCTGGCCGCCGCATTCAGCTTCGCCGTGTTGTTTTCAGTGCGGTTGAAGGATTTTCATATCGCCATTCTGGCTGCGATCATCAGCTATGTGATCAGCCGCGTTGGCGTGGCGGTGGGCGGCCTGGAATTTGGCGTGCTGCTGGCTTCGTTAGCCATATCGGTGCTGGCCAATGCCTACGGACGTCTATTTAAGTCACCCGGTGCCCTGATCCGGGTGCCTGGCATTATATTGCTGGTGCCCGGCATCATCGGTTACCACGGCGCAACAGCGCTGTTTCTGGAAACCGGCGATGACCTTTCAGAGACCACATTGCTGGCGTTTCGCCTGGTCATATCACTGGTGGGTGGGCTGTTGTTCGGCAACACGCTGGTGCCACCACGTCGTGGGCATTGATAGCTGCACAGATCGAGCAATGGGTGGCAAGCCAGTTGGGCTGATGTAAGTTCCGTACTATCATGACAGATTAATACTGGGGACACTGGCTGCGCAGGCCTGCACCCCGGTCAGTATTTCTGTACAGGAGAAACAGGTCATGACGGTTCGGCAAGGATTCATCGTTTTTAGTGTGGCCTCGATTGCACTGCTGGCACTCTGGTCTTTAAGTTGGCCGCCAGCGGCGTGGATCATACTGGTGTTGCTACCCGTCGTATTGCTGGGTGTCTATGACATGGTACAACGCCAGCACAGCATCCTGCGCCTGTATCCCGTCATCGGCCATTTTCGTTATCTATTCGAGTCAGTGCGCAAGGAAATTCAGCAGTACTTTGTCGAATCAGATATTGATGGCCGCCCGGTCAGCCGTGAGTTTCGCTCGTTGGTCTATCAACGCGCCAAAGGTAACCGGGATACCCGGCCTTTCGGCACAATATTTGATGTTTATCGCGATGGTTATGAATGGATCAACCATTCACTGCTGCCGAAGGAAGTTCTGGATCATGATCCGCGAATAGTTTTCGGTGAGAAGAATTGCCGTCACCCTTACGCGGCTGCACCGCTGAATATCTCAGCCATGAGTTTTGGTGCCTTGAGCAAGAATGCCATTATGGCCCTGAACAAGGGCGCAAAAATGGGTGGCTTTGCGCACAATACGGGGGAGGGCGGGCTCAGCCCTTACCACCTTAAGTTTGGTGGAGATATCATCTGGCAGATTGGCACAGGCTATTTTGGGTGCCGTACCAAAGATGGCGGCTTTGATGCGGAACAATTTACCAAAACGGCGAGTTTGCCGGTGGTCAAGATGATTGAGATTAAGCTGTCCCAGGGTGCCAAGCCTGGTCATGGTGGCATCCTGCCTGCGGCCAAGCTCAGCGAGGAAATTGCCGCAATACGCTTGGTTCCCATGGGCCAGGATGTCGTCTCTCCCCCCTCTCACAGCACTTTCGATTCTCCCTTTGGCCTGCTCCAATTTGTTGCGGAGTTACGTGAGCTATCCGGTGGCAAGCCGGTTGGCTTCAAGCTGTGCATTGGTGACAAGGTTGAGTTTCTTGCAATCTGCAAAGCAATGCTTGAAAGCGGCATCACGCCAGACTTTATTACGGTTGATGGTGCGGAAGGTGGCACCGGCGCTGCCCCCATTGAGCTGACCAACTCGGTCGGCACGCCGCTGAGGGACGCATTGGTTTTTGTGAATCGTGTACTCATCGGTACGGGGTTGCGTGAGCAGGTGCGGATAATCGCCTCGGGTAAAGCAATTTCGGCGTTCCATGTCATCAGGTTACTGGCACTGGGTGCCGATACTGTAAATTCTGCCCGTGCGATGATGTTTGCTGTTGGCTGCATACAATCACGCAGCTGTAATACAGACAAATGCCCTACCGGTGTAGCAACTCAGGACCCGGCGCGCAGCAAAGTGCTGGACGTTGAAGATAAAAGTAAGCGGGTATACCTCTATCAGAAATCCATGGTTGAGAACCTGCTTGATCTGCTGGCAGCTGCCGGACTGGAAAGGTTGGAAGATTTACAGCCACGGCATATCAAGCACCGCGTGGGCGGCACGGTCATCAGCAATTATGCAGAGATGTACCCGCCGATTCCTGCGCTTTGTTTGCTGTCAGAGGGCTCAGTGCCAGAGCACTGGCAACAGGAATGGTCGACTGCAAACCCGCAAAGCTGGTAATGACTGGCAGGCAAAGGGGGCTTTTTATGTTCTATACTCTGCGCATGAAAAATATTCAGTGGGTAAAATTTTGGCTTTTGATAGCGGCCGTACTGCTGCTGCCGATCGCAATCGCCTATGCAGAACAGCCAGGTGGGGAAGAGGAACTGGGCTTTACAACCGAAGCACCCGCTGCTGAAGAGCTTGAGGGTGCTGAAGAACTGCCGCTGGAACTTGACCCGATTACGGTTTCGGGTATGGGTCTGAGTTTCAGTCAGGAAGTTGCCCTGCGGGTTGTTCGGCAGGCCTACAACTCGCCACGCAGTGACCGGCGCGAAGATATTGATAAATGGGTTTGCTGGCTGACCGCACCGACCGGAAGCCATTTTAAACACCTGAGCTGCGCTCGCAATGGCGATATCTGGGCTTTGCGGCCTGCCCAGGATGGGCGTTGGGGCCAGTCCTTCGGCAAGGGAGGGTATGGCAAAATCATGCAGACAACACGCTATGTCAACCGTTGGAAACTGGAGCAGGCGCTGGCAGCATTGCCCGGTTCCAGTGATTTTGATCAGGAGTTTCTTGGCATGGTAATGGCCGGCCAGAAACCTCCCCGTGATATACCTGATGATGAAGAACTCGACCAGTTTGCAAACGCCTGGCTAGCGGTGGGTAGCCTGCACGAATCCGGCCAGCCAGAACAGGAACAGATTGCCGCAATCGAACAACAGGGCTTGAGTCTCAAGCGCTACAACCGGATTGCAGAACTGCTCGAAACTTATCAGAGCGTTGAAAACCAGGTCGATGAGCGCATAAAAGCACTGCAATAGCATCCTGCCGACGGTCATCAGCACAGGTATGAAACGAGCCACATCACTTATCCTGACTCTGCTCCTGTGCGCGTGTTCAACCTCACAGCAACCCACACGTGCCGGACTTCGGGGTGCCTGTCATGTTATTTACGATGCTGGCAGCAGCGGAACCCGGTTGTATATTTATCAGCAGACGCCCACGGGCTGGGTCAGGCACAATGGTCCGGAGACGGCCGCGCTGGCGGATCCGGTGCGGGGTAGCCGGGGTAAGGGAATCGCTGATGTTGAGTCTGTGACGGATGAAGTGGTTGCGGCGCTGGACAGTATCCGCCTCGATGGGCCGCCCGGGAAGGATGGCAGTCGGGGCTGGCAGGCTTTTGACTGGCAGTCAGAATGCCGTCTGTACACCGTTGCCGTTTATGCGACGGCGGGAATGCGGTTCGCTGAGCAGCAGCATCCCGCACAGGCCGTGTTGCTGTGGAGCATGCTGAACCGCAAGCTCAGCAAGCGGGCAGGTCAGCGGGTTAGTACCCGTACTTTGAGTGGTTTTGAAGAAGGCCTGTATGCCTGGCTTGCGACGCGCGAAGGCCAGGTTGACGGTTATTTTGGAATCGCGGAGATGGGCGGGGTGTCGGCACAAATCAGTTTCCCTTGCCCGGGCTGTGCAGCATCCAGACTGGTTAGCGTAAAAGGAACAGATACCCCGATGGTCAGTTATTCATTTCCGGGCCTGGGCCAGGATGAGGTCTGGAAGCAAAACTCCCGGCGGGCCGAATGTAAATGGGCGGCTGGCCTGGAAAACGAATTTTGGAAAACGTCAGACTGTACGGATGGACTCGGGCTCCCGGAGAATACCGGGAAAACCGTCAGAAGATATGTTGAGCAGGCGGATATCCAGCGCTGGTATCTGGCGGGCGCGTTCCGCTATTCAAAGCCTTCTGATATGGAGAACTACTGCCGTAATGATACCAACAGTGGCTACAAGCCGGAAAGTGCCTGTTTTCGTGCACTGTATCAGCCATATTTTTTGTACCTGATGGGTGTGCCGGCAAGTTCTGAATTGAGCACCGGGGATTGGACGCTGGGTGCTGCGATCTGTATCGTCAGCGATTGCCTGGCCAAGGCCGGACCACCAGAATGCCGGTGGTCCGGCCAGGGCTGTGCAGAGTGACGGAGTGTATCCGGTGGGGTCAATTTTGCGGCAATTCGATTGCACCGCCGATATTTTCTGAGCTGATTGTGCCGCTGCCATTCGAGTGAACGCGGAAGTCGCCACCAACATCCCTGGCGATGATGTCGCCCGAAGAATCGACTTCAACGATGAAACTCTCTGTCACCTCGGTTGCGCGGATATCGCCGGAACTGTCCTTGCGAACCAGTACCTCACCGTTGATGTTGTTTGCGCGAATGTCACCCGAGCT
Source organism: Gammaproteobacteria bacterium (assembly GCA_024277815.1). Classification (GTDB taxonomy): domain Bacteria; phylum Pseudomonadota; class Gammaproteobacteria; order Xanthomonadales; family SZUA-36; genus SZUA-36. The sequence continues at coordinate 73,179 of JAJRUM010000020.1, read as the reverse complement.
GTCGGCCACGATGGTGAAGTTTCCGTCTACTTGGACAACATCGATATCTCCGGAGGAGTCCCTGATAGTGACTGCCCCGTGAATATCTTTCATTTCGATGTCGCCGGACGAGTCCTTGATGGTCACCGGACCGCTGGCAGTGCTGATCTCAATATGTCCCGAACTGTCCTGCAGGTCCATGCTGCCAATGTTGGTGAAAGTCGCATCACCGCTGCTGTCCCTGACATCCAGGGCCAGGGTTGATGGAACTTCAACTGTAAGATCCAGGTAGGCATAGTTACTGCCAAACAGGGCCCAGCCGCCAGTGCTGTCAGGCAGGTTTACATTGATCTGGGCTTCTTTACCCGTCACGGTTTCAATTTGCACCTGGTCGAGCCACTCCTGTTTGGATACGCAGGCCGTGGCCAAAACAACGGCTTCGTGGGTACCGTCAGTACCGCGAATATTGAGGTCTCCTGCACCAGCGGCGATTGACAGCAGGATACTATCGGTCAGGTCCAGTTTCAGTGAGATTTCCTTCTGATACTTACAGTTATTGGCAGCAGCCGTGGTGCTGAATTGATATATCAGCAGGCCGGCCAATAAGACAGCCCAGAAACGGATAGGGAATGCCATGGATTTCCTCATTGTTCTTTTTCCTTCTTTCGCTAAGAACTTCGGTTTGTAGTAGTGCAAGAATAGGGCCATCCGGCTGGACAGGCTGCAGTTTCAGCGGTTTTCCCTCTTATTCAGGCAATATGACGCGCCCACACGGTCAAAGGTTACCGCCAGGTATGGCATTATCCACTTTCAACAGGCGAAATTTACCACCCGGCCCTGCTGGATAACGGGGCTGGCGGGTCAGGTCGGGCTAAGTATGGTCAGTTAAAAATTGCCAGGTCTTTTTGCAGGCAGCTGACGGTGACCGGTGTCTTGCCGAGAAACTCTCCATCCGGCCCCATCAGCATGCCGGCAGGAGAGCGAATTGTGATTTTTGTGGCCTTGTGAACAGAGACTTCCGGCTGTTCAACGTGCCGGCCGTCGTAGATCGTTGGGAACAGTTTCAGCAACTTATGGCGTGGCAGTCTTTCCAGCAGTGTGACGTCCAGGAGCCCGTCATCGAAGGCGGCACCGGGGGCGATCAGAAAGTGTGTGCCGGTGTAGCGGGTGTTTGAGATCGTAACGAAAACATTTTGCTGGCGAACCTCCATACCATCGAGATCAAGCACCAGCGGGAAGCTTTTCAGTTTCAACGCCTGCCACAATGTGGCGAGGGTATATGCCGTATTGCCGAGCAATTTCAGCTTAATCGCAGTTTGGCTGGCATCTACCGCAAAGCCCATGCTGACGACGTTCAGAAAGTAGTAAGTAGCGTCCGCAGCCTGCACCCAGCCGACATCGATGTTACGTATCTTTCGCCTGTGAAGTAAGTCAATGGCTGCCGACCAGTCAGAGGGTTGCAGGCCGAGGTCGCGGGCAAATGCATTCCCTGTACCTACAGGTAATAGCCCAAGAGGGATCCGGGCCTGCCTGGGGTGCTGGTAGAGTCCATTGAGGACTTCAAAGACCGTGCCGTCACCACCAGCAGCAACCACGCCATCAAAAGCGCTCAGATCTGTTTCTTTCACCAGTTCGTTGCCATGACCCGGGTGGGTGGTCTGCTTTATGCTGGCGCTGGTACCGAGGTGTTCAAGTTTAGCCCTGATATCTGGCAGTTTCTTCACCGCACGTCCATGGCCGGCACGGGGGTTAAAAATGATCAGCAGTCTCAATTGGCGGCACTCCTTGGTAAGTTTTAGCTGGCGGTATTCTAGTCTACATGGGCGCCGTGCTCCCGGTTGAGTCACAGGTGGGGGTCGATTTTTGCTATCCTTGCGGTTGCCCGCTGGCAGGAATCAGGCTTTTAATTATTACCATGACAGCATCGAAAACACGATTTAGCCGCAAATTGCACCTGGCTTTTGGAGCCATGCTGGCGATAACGCTGGCCTTGGCGTGGTATTTCTATGACAGCGTACAGTGGTTTGAACATGATGTTGAACGGATAGCCCTGGCTAACTCGGTGCTCAACAGCCACCGTCTGCTTGCGGCGCAGACTGAGCAGCAGCTAGCGCTGATCCGCAAGAGTATCGCTGCGGAGAAGGTCGCTGATTTACCGCAATGGCAGGAGAACATCCACGCCCTGCGGGCCACCATCAAACAGATCAGGTCAGCACTGGCAGACAGAACGGCCTTGCGTGGAGCAGACTTTGATCGCCATGAGCTGGACGATCTGAAGGTCCTGGAAAACCTGGTGGAGAACATTATCACTTCCGGTGAAGCGATTGCGCAGGCGCTGGATGCAGCTGACCATGAAGCCGCTGGCGCAGAATGGGAGGCACTGTACAGTTCGGGGACGGCAGAACTGTTCTCGGCATTGATGGGCGACACCCTGGTTGCCAATGTAAAGGAAGTCGCTGATGCCAACCGCGAAGCCATTTCGCTGTCACGTTATATAACCTCTGTATTACCGTTGTTCATGTTGGTGTTGGCCGCAGTAACCGGCTTGGTTGTGTGGTTTTTCTCCCGTAGCCTGACCCGTTCCGTGGATGTTTTGCACACCGGGGTCCGGGCCTTTACAAACGGCGACCTGATGCACCGGATTCCGGAGTTGCAGGAAAAAGAGTTTGAGCACCTGCGTGAGGCCTTCAACACTATGGCCCTTGAACTCGCGGGCCACCGGACCAGCATGCACGACTCGAATGTGCGCCTGGAGGCAGTGGTTGACGAACGCACACGTGCATTGAAAAGCAGCAATGATATGCTTGCCATGGTGGATGAAAACCGGCGTAAACTTTTGGCCGATATCAGCCACGAATTCCGCACACCGCTGACTGTCATTCGGGGTGAGGCAGAAATTGCCATGCGCGGAAACGACAGGACAGAGGCCGAGTACCGGGATGCACTTGAGCGGATCATTGAGCAGGTTGACCAGGCAACCCGCCTGGTTGATGACCTGTTGTTCATGGTGCGGGCTGATGCAGGCGAGCCACGGTTGAAAGTTCGTCCTGTCTCGGTTGGAAACCTGCTTGGTCCGGTATGTAACGGCTTCATTGCGAACGCGGAGAAGAGCAAGGTCGAGTTGCTACAGTCATTTGATGACGAGAACTCGGTAGTAATGGGCGACGCCGGTCGTTTGCGTCAGGTTTTTGCCATTCTGATTGACAATGCTTTGCGATATTCTGAGCCAGGTGACACGGTAAAAGTCGTTCTTGAAAGAAGGGAAAGGGAGGTCGTAGTGACAATACAAGACAATGGTATTGGTCTGACCGAAGAGGAAGCAAGGCAAGCATTCCAGCGCTTTTTCCGCGGTGGTAAGGCTCAGAGTCATGCTCACGGTACCGGACTGGGCCTGCCTGTGGCAAAAGCAATCGTTGAGGCGCACCGGGGTAGTATTTCGTTAACAGGAGAACCGGGGAAAGGCGCAGTCGCAACCGTCAGTTTACCGGCTGAGGATAAATTGAAGGCCGTGGCGTGAGAATATTAATCGTTGAAGACGAAGAACGAATAGCCAACTTCCTGGAGCGCGGGCTACGTGCTGAAGGCCATTTCTGCGTTATAGCAAAAGATGGTGAGTCTGGTTTGACGCTGGCGCTTGAAGGTGATTTTGACTTGCTGCTGTTGGATTTGATGCTGCCGGGAATCCATGGTCACGAGGTATGCCAGCAGCTGCGCATGAACAAAATCAATACCCCGCTGATAATCCTTTCGGCTTTGGATAGCCTTGAGGACATCATTGCGGGTTTGCGTATGGGTGCTGATGATTACGTGACCAAACCGTTCTCTTTTGAAGAACTGCTGGCCCGTATCGAAACCATAATACGCAGAAGTGCTGCCATTGAAGGTGAACAGCAGGTGTTAACGGTAGGTCCACTGAAATTTGACCGGCAATCCCTGCGTTTTTCAGTTGCTGACAACGAAATAAAAATGACGGCTAAGGAATTGGCGATTATAGAATTGTTAATGAGTAACCCTGGAACCCTGTTCAGCCGGGAGCGCATACTCAGTAATGTATGGGGCTTGAATATGGATCCATTGACCAACGTCGTTGATGTCTACATCGGCAAGTTGCGTAAAAAAATTGATGGCGGATCTGAAAACTCCATGATTGAAACGGTTCGGGGGCTGGGATATCGCCTGAATATGGATAAATAAGCTGGTTCTTCAGTGTTCTTGTAATTGTTAAATAAGCGTAAGAATTTCTTGAAAACATATCTACAATATTCTGTAACATATTGATAAATAAGATTATATAGTAGAAAAAACCGCTACCTACGCTCCTCAGTTTTAGCATTCTTTCATCAAGAATTTACCTTGTGTTCATGTTTGTTTCAATATCTGTTCAGCAAGCTCGACTACTATTACACCGTGATCTTTGTTTTACCTTATTCAGTTCATCCCTTGCTGACTTCCTGGGAAACAAAGATCCGGATAGACCCTGGTTGCTGACACCATTTTTTTCCGGTAGCGAAGAAAGCACGGGCAACAGGAATCAGGCGACTGGCAGTTGAGTCAAGACAGAGTTAGCGAAACTTGCATGGATGTAAGTTTAGTGATTCTGGGCTCTTCTGGCCGGTCGGAGTTTATATTGTGCAGGGACGCACACCTCCTCCGGCATTTTTATCTGCCGATGTCATACCTCAGGTAGTTTTCACCCAGCACGGCCTCTGCGCTAAAGTTATGACTGCCGTAGGTCACTGTGGCCGGGGATAATTTTATGACGGTAGGCAATGGCTGAACGTCCAGTTTCATTTGCCCGGAAAAAAACTCTGCATCGTCGCCTGCAATTACCTGCGCGACCTTCTTGACGGTTAACCCAATTCCACAGTTGGCCAACAGTTGAGGGTTGTTGACAAAGACCGATTCCAATGGAGAGGGTGTCATGCTCAGAGGCATGGCAAACCCGGACCAGTTTGCAGTCAGGGCAGTTTTGCCTACTTCGATTGTGGTAAGAATGCTGTTGGCGGAACTTACAGCCACTGCACGGCTGGTAAAAGGAACGCTCCAGGCGTTGATGCACGCACGCAGCGGTGTTGGAATCTTGCCAGGCTCGAATTCCAACTGGCCCGTGACTGTCAGGTCGGACTTCAGCGACATATCCATTTTGAGGCGGGAAAAATCATCTTCGATTCTGAACCTTGAGAACACCGCACTGAGCACCCCCCGGGTGCTTGTGTTCGCATGGACTGAGGCCAGCACCGTGAGTGCTTCAATGCCTGTCTTGACACTCTCACAGGCAGATACTTCAATCCCGGATTCAATTTCGCAACTGCGTGCAGCTTGGGTATTTAACTGTTCGCAATCCAGCTTGCTGGCCGTTGTATTTGCAATACAGGCCGCGCGGTCGGCCGTGTACTTGATATTGTGACGGTTACGAACGGCTTCACAAATAGGGTCAATGGCCTGGCTGACACAGCGGTTATTCAAGGGGTTGTAAAAAAGGCATGATGAGCAGTCGCGCGTATCCCTGAGCCGTTTACACTGCGTAACCTGCGCGACACAAACACGAGGGGGAGGACAACTGCGCTGCTCGCAGACAATGTCGCGGGTTTCAAATGGCAGCATCTGCGCACCAAACTGCAGTTTTGACAGGGCATCCTTGTCAAACGCTGCTTCTATGTGTAAGTCAGCAACAGATAACTTGAATACATCCTGGAGAAAAGGTCGCCTGATTTCGATAAGGGCAATTTTCGGGGTGTTTGAGCTAATTGGAAAACGGTCGATTCGGGTGTTAAATGCAGCGCGCAGATCTGCAAAAGCAGAATATGAGTCAACTTCGATATTTGACGGAACCAGCAACTCCGGAGCCAGTGTGCGGATGGATTGGGAACGCAAAATACAACCCGATTCCTTTTCAACCACGAGGACCTCCCAATGCGAAGCCCCCGGACTGGCAAAGCCTTTGGCAGACCAGGTCCTCCAGCGCTCACTTGGGCCAACGGCAAGTTCTTCAACGGCTATTGGTTGCCCATCCGCAAACCAGTAGTGGATGATTGTCATCGGTCGCCTGGCACCGGAGATCTCTGAATAGAAGTAATGCAGGCTATCCGAACCGGTCATGTTGTGAGCCAGGCCTACAGGTTCCCTCGCGACTACATCCATGGCAAACACTGCTCTGGACACTTCAATATCAGCGGGGCAGGTGGACAGGTCGGGAATGAAGTTCATGTCCAGGGCAATGGTGGTGACACCGGTTTCAATCAACATTGCGCTGGCGGCCACTACAAAGACGCCATTCAATTTCTGCGAGTGACTGGCCACAGCACTGCCCAAACCGGGCAGGGATGTGCCGACTTGAACCTCAGCCAATGGTACTGCTTCCAGCGGGATGACATTGTTGCCATAAAGCACCAGAGTATTGGTAATGTCAGCATTGAGGCGCTGTAATACCGTAGCGTTCAACTCAGTTGTGGCTGCTTCGTAAAACTGGTTTTCAAATGAGAATTCAGTAGATCTGATTTGTAATTGGCTGAAAAGTGGAAACCACACCAGCCGGTTATTGCTGTAGTCGAGCAATATGTCACCCGCTACCGAGGCGTTGATGACAGTACCGGTATTGTCCGCAATATTGACGGAGGCCTGCAGGGCTATGAACTGCCCACCAAACTGTATCTTAAGTTTGCGAAAATAAAAGTCGCCGGTTGCGGAGGCCTGAGCCTTAAGTCCAGCGGCGATTTGCCGGGAAAGATGCGGGTTATCCAGTTTGACCAGTACGTCAATTTCAGCCAGTTCCTGTAAATCAAGAACGCCACTCGCGGTGCGCTGATTCTGCAGCAATGCCTGATCATTGACGCTCCCGCCAGGTTGTATTATTGCGCAGGCGAATGCGAGTTGTGACGCGATAGCCAGACGCACAACTTTACTGATAAAACGTCTCATACTAATTCCGGTAGCTTCAATATGGGGCTCATCACCTGCATGTCTATTTCCATCCACAAGCAGCGATAACCAGCACCCAGACACATTTTACCTGAGTACCGTACCGGGTGGTCCAACCAAATTCAGGTGTAATGTCATCAAAAAATCGTTGCAGATCACCTTTGACTCCAGGACTGTAAGAAAAATGGACCAGCCCGGGCCTGTTGCTGGCACTATAGAAAGTGTTTCCCATCAATAAATAATACTTGGCTGGCGTTAAGTTGAAGTTAATGCGCGAGCGAATTATACAGCCGCCTGCGAATCTCTGGTTATAACATCGCGGGCGTACTATCCTTACCTTAAGCCGGGTGGTTGCAGGAATGAACGATATGGAAGGCGTAAGCAGAGGTACAATGCGTACACTCTTGTTGTTGTGGGCGGCCCTGTCCAGCAGTGGTCTGCTGGCAGCTGAGGTGGTCGATGCCCGTGAGATGGTCAGGGCAGCCATGGATCATTGGCGTGGTACAAACTCTTATTCTGAAATGACCATGACAATCCACCGTGCTGACTGGCAACGTTCCATGTCCATGCGGGCCTGGAGTGAAGGTGACCAGTTGTCCCTGGTGAGAGTCACAGCCCCGAAAAAGGACAAGGGCAATGGAACCCTGTTAAAAGACAGGGGCATGTGGAGCTTTTCTCCAAAGATCAACCGCATTATCAAGATTCCCTCTTCGATGATGAGCCAGGGATGGATGGGCAGTGACTTCTCCAACAAGGACATCAGCAAATCTACGGATATTCTGGAGCAGTATGAGCACAGCTTGAGTGGCCAGGAGCAGGTAGATGGCCATACGGTTTATATCATCGAGGCTATTCCACATGAAGATGCGCCGGTGGTCTGGGGTAAGGAGGTGCTGAAGATACGTGATGACTTCGTGCTGCTGGAAGAGCAGTACTGGGACCAGGATGGCGAACTGGTGAAAGTTATGCGGGCCCGCGATGTTGTGGAAATGGGTGGGCGGATGGTTGCCAGGGTTTTGCGTATGGGAAAAGTGGATTCGAAGGATGAGTGGACCGAACTGACGGTGACCAGTATTGCTTTTGATCTCGATCTTCCAAGCGGAATTTTTACCCTGTCCAATCTGCGAAATCCTCGCCAGTAAAGGTTACGCCGGTGACACTCGTGGCATTTACTCCAGGGACATGCGGTGCGTGCTAGCATCGGTCTGAGTTTTCGTCTGGCGTGGCGCAATATCTGGCGTCAGAAGCGGCGTACCTGGCTGACAGCACTGGCGATGATTTTCTCCAATATGTTGCTGGTATTCATGATCGCACTGCAACTCGGATCATATGACATGATGATCGAGAACAGCCTGCGTATTTTCAGTGGCCAGATGCAGATACAGCACGAGGGCTATCATGAAAGCCAGAAAATGCGCCTTGCCGTCGATGATATCAGTCTGCTTGCAGCAGAAATCCGTACTCAGTTTCCTGCCGCAAAAGTTGCTGCCAGGGCGTTTGCTTTTGCCCTGGTGTCGAGTGAAGGCCGGTCATTTGCGATGCAGATCGCGGGTGTAGAACCGGAGCAGGAAGCAGGTATTTCTACATTGCCGGGCTTGCTGGAGAGCGGCCGTTACCTGGCCGGATCTGATGCAGCTGAGATGGTGATCGGCAGCATTGCCGCGCGCAACCTCGGGGTAGCGACAGGTGATGAACTTACCTTTCTCGGTACCGGAAAAGATGGCTCTTTTGCCGCCGCGGTGGTTACGGTTGTCGGGGTGTTTGATTCAGGTGCAACTGAGCTGGATCGTGGCCTGGCAGAGATTCCTCTGGCCTATTTTCAGGATGTATTCTCAATGGGTGGCAGCGGTCACGTGGTTGCCGTGTCGGTACCGGATTTGCGCCGTGTGCCCGCCATGCTCAAGTCACTGCAGGGTGTTGCGGGTTCAAAAAACAGTTTACTGGTACTGGACTGGGACGTGTTAATGCCGGGCCTCAAGCAGGCGATCCAGGCAGATATGACCAGCGCCTGGTTCATGTACGCGGTGCTGATTGTGCTGGTTGCGTTCAGTGTGCTCAATACCCAGCTCATGTCAGTGCTTGAACGCACCCGGGAGTTTGGTGTGATCATGGCACTGGGTATTATGCCGCGCCAACTGGCGTTGCTGGTACTGCTTGAAACTTTCCTGATGGCACTGCTGGGGCTATTGCTGGGTGTGTTATTGGGTGGCCTGGTTGCGAGTTATTTCTCGCATGCGGGTTTTGCCTACCCGGGCATGGAGGAGCTTACCGATAAATTTAACCTACCATCGGTCATGTATCCCAAAGTCAGTCTTGTATCGCTGCTGATGGGGCCCGTGGTGGTCTTTGTGTTTTGCCTGCTGGCGGCAATTTATCCATCGCTGAAGCTCTATAGCCTGCGACCGGTTGCCGCGATGAGAGCAGTCTGATGCGATTGGGGGTCGTTGCAGTAAGTACTTTGGCCTGGCGCAACTTGTGGCGCAATTACAGACGCACGATGATCATGTTACTGGCTATTTCGGTGGGCGTGTGGGCGATGATTTTCATGACGGCCGTATTGCGCGGCATGGTTGACAATATGGTGACCCAGGCGCTGGATACCTTGCCCGGCTATGTCCAGATTCATGCCCCGAATTATCTTGACGATCCGTCAGTGACACACAGTTTACCTGCCCCGGATCCATCGTTATTGCAGGTATTGGGAGACCCGCTGGTGGCGGCCTGGACCAGTCGGGTGAAAGTGCCCGCAATGATTTCCAGTGAATACGAAAATCGGGGTGTCACATTGATTGGGGTTGATCCCGAAGGTGAACAGGCCTTAGGTTTTGATATCCATGACATAACTCAGGGCCGCTTTCTGGTCGGCGCGAATGATCGTGGCCTTGTCATCGGCCGGAAACTGTTGCAGCGACTTGACACCCGCCTGGGCAAGCGGATTGTGATCATGAGCCAGGATCCCGGTAATTCTATTGCAGACCGGGGTTTTAGGATTGTCGGGGTCTTCCGAGCTGATCTGGAGAGTCGGGAGGAGAATATTGTTTATGCAGGCCGGTCGGTTGTTCAGACCATGCTGGGAATGGGCAGTGAGGTGTCTGAGATTGCTGTTCGGGGGCATGATTACCGGCATCCACAGGTATTGGCAGACAAAATTCAGGCAGAAACAGATGCCAGGGTATCATCATGGCTTGAGCTGGACCCTTACCTGTCGACCATGATGCGGGTGATGGACGGTTTTGTGCTGGTCTGGATGGTTGTCGTGTTTTTAGCTTTGTCTTTTGGGCTGGTAAATACCTTGATGATGGCTGTATTTGAACGGATCAGGGAGATTGGCCTGATGCAGGCACTCGGAATGCGGCCTTCCGCGATTGTTTACCAGTTCCTGTTGGAGTCGCTATTGTTGTTGTTACTGGGGTTGCTGGCTGGAAACCTGCTGGCGGTCACTACTATCTATGTGCTGCGTGATGGCATTGACCTGTCGGGCGTGGCACAGGGCCTGGAAATGATGGGTGCGGCCAGTGTCATGTATCCGGTATTGCAGTGGCCGGATCTGGTGCTGGCCAATGTGGTTGTCATTGTTCTGGGTATTGCCACCAGCCTGTTACCGGCCTGGCGGGCCGCCCGCTACCTGCCGGTCGAAGCCATTGCGAGAACATCTTGAACGGAGCAGTCAAGAGCATTGAAGGAGGGGTTGTATGGCCGCTATAAGCTGTGTAGACCTGTGCAAGTATTACCAGCAGGGTGATGCGGTCATCAAAGGCCTGGATCATGTCAGTCTTGAAATCGAGCAGGGCTCTTTTGTGTGTTTGTCCGGCCCATCGGGCTCTGGCAAGACCACCTTGCTGAATGCAATTGGTGGCCTGGACAAGCTGGACAGCGGCAAGATTTCAATTGACGGGGAGCGGGTTGACCAGTTGGGAAAAGCGGCACTGGCAGATTTACGCCTGCACAGTATTGGCTTTGTCTTCCAGGCGTACAACCTGATACCGGTTCTCAGTGCACGGGAGAATGTTGAGTTTGTCATGCAGGTGCAGGGTGTCAGTGCTTCCGAGCGAAAACAGCGCGCTTTCCGGATACTGGCAGAAGTGGGCCTGCAGGGCATGGAGGATCGTCGCCCAGCGCAGTTATCGGGTGGACAGCAACAAAGGGTGGCTGTAGCCCGGGCTATTGTCAGCCAGCCCAAGCTTGTGCTGGCGGATGAACCGACTGCCAATCTTGACTCGGCCAGTCTTGAAAAGCTGATGGCGCGTTTCCGCGAACTGAACAAGTTGCACCGGATCACCTTCTTGATCGCAACCCATGATGAAAGGGTGATGAGTTGGGCTGAGCGGCGCATCGGCATGGAGGATGGCCGGGTCATTCACGATGCCTTACAGGCACCGGTCTGAGGCCCCCTCAGCGTAGCGACAGCATGATGGCTTCCCTGGTCAAGTTTGGTTGGTGGGTGGGCCTGTTAGGTGCATTGATCGCATTCTTCCCGTGCCCTGCGGCGGCGACTGATGACACAGAGACTGACTGGGAGTTTGGTGGGTACGGTAAATTCCGCTACATCCATACCCGTGTTCCGGGCGACAGCATATTTCATGCCGGCAGTGGCAGCAGTCTGGAGGATTACAGTTTCGAAACGCGCCTGAAGGCCAGCGCGCGGCGCGGCGACTGGGATTTCAGCACCGATGCTCAGGTTATTGGCGTACATTCGGAAACGCTGCTGGCCTCACGTCAGTTGCCGTTGGCCATTTTCCCCAGGGCAGGAATCATCAATGATGATCGTCGCTGGTTTAACCTGAGTCATGTTTTCACCAATGAAGGTACGAATGCCGCGCTGGTGCGCCTCGATCGCTTGAGCGTGGGCTATAGCGGCGAACGTGCTGTCGTACGCTTTGGACGCCAGGCAATCAGTTGGGGCAATGGCCTTTTGTATACGCCAATGGATATCTTCAACCCGTTTGACCCGACTTTGGTAGATAAGGAGTACAAGAGCGGCGATGACATGCTTTACGGACAATACCTGTTCACAGATGGGAGTGACATGCAGGCCGTGGCCATGGTGCGCAGGAATCCTGTCAGTGGCGAGGTGGAGTCAGATCAGTCTTCGGTCGCTATCAAGTACAACGGCCTGTCAGGCGGCTTTGAATATGACCTGTTGCTGTCCCGGCACTACGCTGATTTCATTTTTGGCCTGGGTGGCAGTGCGGATATTGGTGGCGTTCTGTGGCGGGGTGATCTGTTGTTGACAGAAACTGACAGACAAAATGTTGTTACCGGTGTTGGTGGTGCCAGCTATTCCTGGGTCAGTGGCAGCCACAACTGGACGGCTGCACTGGAGTACTACTTCAACGGCTTTGGCCAGTCAGGCGGGGACTATTCAACGCCGGGATTGGCCGGCAATCCCAACCTGCTGAGGCGTCTTGCGCGTGGTGAGGTGTTTAATCTCGGTCGCCACTACTTCGGTTTGGCAACCAGGGTAGAAGTGACACCATTACTGAATTTGAGCCCGAATCTCTTTGTTAACCTCACGGACCCATCAGCACTGGCACAACTGGTGCTGTCCTACGATTGGAAGCAGGATTGGCAGGTGCTGGCAGCTGTGAATGTTCCACTGGGTCCCAAGGGCGGTGAATTTGGTGGTATTGAAGCGCCACAAACGGGGTTGTACATTGCCACCGGCGCCTCGCTGTTTGCACAATTGGCCTGGTATTTCTGAACGACTTGTCCTGCCGGGCTTCGGGCGCTCTGCCGGCGGGTGTCGCGGGCAAGCGATGAGCGTTACACTTACCCGGTTAACTTCGATCACTCCAACAAGATTATTTGAGGTATAGACAATGCAGCGTCTTATATTTGATGAAGAACATGAAATGTTTCGTGATTCTGTGCGTCGTTTCATGCAGTCTGAAGTTGAACCCAATGTTGAAAAGTGGCGCGAACAGGGAATATGTGACCCCGCTGCCTTTATTAAGGCGGGCGAGCAGGGTCTGCTTTGTATGTGGGCAGCGGAAAAATACGGAGGGTCGGGCATTGAGGATTTCCGTTTTGAGCAAATCGTTATCGAGGAAACGATCCGGCATGGGGATATCGGTTTTTTTCTGTCGCTGCACAGTCGCCTGGTCGGGCGTTACCTTGGTCACCTGGGCAGCGCAGCGCTGAAAGAACGATTGCTGCCCAAATGTATCAGCGGTGAGACTATTCTCGGTATCGCCATGACAGAGCCCAATGCGGGCAGCGACCTGGCTGGCATCAGGTCCAGGGCCGTGCGCGACGGTGATGACTGGTTGTTGAGTGGCTCCAAAACCTTTATCTCAAATGGTATCAATGGTGGTGCCTTTGTGGTTGCGGCCCGTACGGTGCCGGACAAGCCGCATGGAATTGGCCTGTTTGTAGTTGAGGCCGGCATGGATGGCTTTAGCCGCGGGCGCAATCTGAAAAAGATGGGGCTTAAAACCCAGGATACCGCCGAGCTGTTTTTTGAAAATGTCCGCATTCCTGCAGAAAATGTTCTCGGAGACCCGGAAAAGGGCTTCTATCACCTGATGTTCCACCTGGCGGAGGAACGCTTGATAAGTGCCGTACAGGAAATCGCGCACGCGGAAACCGCCTTTGACCTGACCATGGACTACATTCTGGAGCGCAAGGCCTTTGGCAGGCCCATTGCTGCCTTTCAGAACACCCGCTTCAAGATGGCAGAGATGCGCACTGAGCTGGATATTTTGCAGACTTTTATCGATCAGTGTGTCCTGCTGCACAATCAGGGTGAGTTGAGTGCTGATCTGGCTGCAGAAGCAAAGCTGCATGCCAGTGAACTTGAGTCCACGGTGATGGATAATTGCGTGCAACTGCATGGTGGTTCAGGGTATATGAGTGAGTACCGCATTTCGCATATGTTCACCGACGCGCGTGTGTCACGGATTTACGCTGGCAGCTCAGAGATCATGAAGGAGATTATTGCCCGCAGCATTGGCCTCGATGAGCGCAAGCTGACCCGTGGCAGGTAAATCAACGCAAGCACAGCGGTAAGGACGAGGTATTGTAGGGATGAGGAGTCTACCTACTCAGGTATGGCAACTGATGGTTGCCTACGCATTGATGATGGCGGGTACTTCGCTGATGGTATTGATTGCCGGAATCATCGGCACACAATTTGCGCCGTCGCCCGGGCTGGCTACGTTGCCGGTTGCATTGACCATCGTCGGGCTGGCTGCTTCGACCTTGCCGACCGGCAAACTCCTGAATCGATTTGGCCGGCGGCGAATTTTTCTGGCTTACGGTTTCCTGGCAGTTGTCGCCGCTCTTCTGGCAGCACAAAGTCTGCAGCAAGCAGACTTCTTAATGTTCTGCGTGGCTGCAACAATGATCGGCTGGTCAGCGGCAGCGGGGCATCAATATCGTTTCGCAGCAATGGAAAGCGTGCCGCTGGAAATGGCCACCAAGGCTACTTCAGTATTGCTGTTTGGCGGCATTCTTGCTGCTTTTGTTGGTCCGGAGATCGCAGTTTATGGTCAGTATTTGCTGGCAGTTGATTTCGCCGGGTCGTTCCTGTTGCTGGCTGGCGTATACGCTTTGGGTGTTGTTCTCATCAGCTTCTATCATGATAACGGCGTCGCTGCCAGGGAGCAGGCACTGAACGGCCGGCCTTTGCGCGAGATTGTGCGTTCCCCGGTCATCATAGTGGCTGTCAGCGCATCTGTGCTGGGCTATGGTGTGATGAGTTTTGTGATGACGGCAGGCCCGGTCAGCATGCATGAGCACGCCGGCCACAGCATGCAGGCAACCAAGCTGGTATTGCAATCCCATATCATAGCCATGTACCTGCCTTCCCTGGTCTACCCGTGGCTATACTCCAGGCTTGGGTTCAAGGGCATGATGTGGTCGGGTGTGGCAGCAATGCTGGTCTGCCTGGTGATCGCCCTGACCAATACACAGTTCCTGCATTACTGGCTGGCGATGGTGATCCTGGGCATTGGCTGGAATTTTTTGTTTCTGAGTGGTACCAACCTGCTGCGCTACGGCTACCGTGAAGAGGAACGGTTCAAGGTTCAGTCCTTCAATGATTTTGTTGTTTTTTCAGTACAGGGATTGGCCAGTCTGGGTTCAGGTTGGTTGCTGTTCCAGTGGGGATGGGATGGTCTGATCTATGCGACGGTGCCAATGGTGGGGGTGTTCGCATTGCTGGCCTGGCATCAGAGAGCCGCCTTTGCAGTAAAAAGATGACATCATCACCCCGGTATTTACCGGGGTGATGATGTTGTATTACAACTTAGCCTCCGAACCTGGAAACAAAGCGCAAGCCAAACTCGCTGGCATCATTGCTGAGGATTGCAAGGATGTAATCGCCAACATTGAGGCGCGCATTGTCGTACCGTTCATCGGTCACATTGCGGCCGTAGGCGGCCAGTGTCCAATTTCCGCTCGGGGCGTGATAGGCCACATCGACATTGATCAATGAGCGACTGTCTATCCCGGTCAGGCGGCCCGGGTCATTGGAAGGCTCGCCCCACATGGCATCCCGGTAAGAGTAATCCGCCCTGAAGACCAGTTCGCCGCCGTTGCCCATAGGCATTGAGTATTCCGGGCTGATCGATGCCGTCCATTTTGGTGTGAGCGGTGCAACCGCAGCCGGGTTTGGATCCTTCACATCGGCGCTGATGTAACCCACCGTGGTGTACAGCACGAAGCTGTCTGCCGGTGCCCAGGCACTTTCCCACTCCACACCCTTGGAGGTCTGGTCGACGATAATGTTAACGGTATTAAAACCACCACCAGTGGTTGTGCTGACCTGGTAAGGCAGGTCTGAGTAGTTGGTGTAAAACACCGCAATGCTCATTTGCAAAGTATCCAGTGGTGTTCCCTTTAAGCCAACTTCGTAGTTGGTCGCTGTAACGTTTTCATTGGCTTCAAAACAGTTTGGCTGGCTGACGTTGCCGGGTTGGGTGAAATCAAGAAAACCGAACAGACAGAAAGGCCGGGGTGGAAACTGACCGGACTGGTAACCGTTCTGGATGGTACCGTAGGTGTTCAGACGGTCGTTGATTTCATAGGCTGCGGCCACTTCCCATGAGACCTCGTCCCATTTTTTGGTTTTAGTGTCCTCGATCAGACCGCCGTTGATATTGATGGATGCTGTCTTCTCATCTTTGGTGTAGCGCAAGCCGCCTGAAAGACGTAACCGATCGTTGACCTGATAGCCAAGATTGGCATAAACCGCCGTGCTGTCCATTTTCTGGCCGAGACGGAAACTACCCAGTGCAAAGGGGTGTTGGTCATCGGGAGGGCCCTGGAAGACTGTGCGGTGCTGGTAGTTCTCACCATCCTCCTCGAAATAATACAGGCCAGTTACAAAATCAAAGGCTCCATATTGGCCATTGAACTGCAACTCAACTGATTTCTGGTCGGCATAACCGGCTTCCGGGAAAGACATGATGTCCTCAACCAGGCTGTCGTCATCAAGGCCGGCTGTGTATTCGGAACTGCGATCGCTGTATATGAGTTTGCTATCCAGATTGTCGTTGATGGCCCAGTCAGCAGTAAATGAAAAGCCTTCGGCGCCGTTGGTAATATCAACCTGGTTAGCCTGGCCGGTATTGTTGTCATAAGGGTTGGCTGACACATCGGAGTTGCGAAAGCCGTTCTGGTAGAGGAAGCCGTTCGGAACTTCATCGATAAAGGTGGTGTAAGGGCGTAACCCGCCTTTACCATCATTCTTGTCATAGGCAAACAGCAGTGAAAAACTGTCTGTGGGTTCCCACCTGGCAGCGACGCGTCCGGACCATTCTTCCATCTCGCCGACTTCCGTGGAGGTGTCGATGTTGACGAAATCTCCAAGGCCGCCACGACTGACATAAGACCCTGTGACGGAGAACGCAAAAGTATCGCCCAGAGGGGCGCTGTAATAGACATCGCCATTCAGGCGACCGCGTGTACCAACGGTTGCTCTGAACTGTCCACCGGCTTCGTCGCCGGGCTTCTTGGTAATAATGTTGATTGCACCACCTATGGAGTTGCGCCCGTACAAAGTGCCCTGTGGTCCACGCAGTACTTCAATGCGTTCTATGTTTGCCAGGCTCCAGTTCTGGCCGACCTGGCGGCCGAGATATACCCCGTCGACATAGACACCCACGCCGGGGTCCGTTGTGATCAGGTGATCCTGCAGGCCGATACCACGGATGAAAGCGTTAACCGACGATGTCTGACCCGCTGAGAAACCGGTGACATTCAGGTTCGGCACGAATTTGCCGATGTCTGTCAGGTCAACAATGCCCTGCTTCTCAATGGTTCCCGCAGTGAACGCGCTGACGGCGACGGGGACTTCATATATGCTCTGTTCCCGTTTAGTGGCTGTTACAATAACCTCTTCAAAAACAGACGCTTCCTGGGCGTCTTGCGACAGTGCGGGGGCACTGGCGAAAGTGCCGGCCAGAGACAGGCCGATCGCAGAAATAAGCGATTTCTTAATATACATGGAAAGAATTACTCCTGGTGAGTGACTGTGCGATATTTTTATTGACGCGTGGTACTGCGCCATTAGAATCAATTGTAATACTTTTAATTTGTCAGTGCAGCCCACATATCGAGTGAAAGCAATTTCGTACTAAGCAAGTCTATATATGCAAACACAGTGGAGAAAACACATGTTCAATAAGTTATGTCTGGCCGGCGTCATGCTGTTTTTTTCGCAAGCTGTTCTGGGTATTGAAAATTTTGTTACCAACGCGACAACTTTATACCCACCAGCCTGTGTGTCCACCGCTCCACTTGAGGACGTGTCTACTCCCAGTGGTACGCGGGATATTTTTCTTGCCCAGATTGGCAAGTACACGTCATTCCCGGATACCCAGAACAAAGTTGATGTAGAGATGTTCGTCTATCGACGCGGCTGTAAAGATCCGGAACGGTCGGTTATATTTCTGTCAACCAACCTGATTGCCGCCAATGGTGCTTTTTTCCTGCCGCGTCTTTTTGCAAAAATCGGTGCCACGCGCTATCCATTGCGATTGGTCAACGAGCCGAACTCATTCGAACAGGAACAGGGTGGTGCGGTTAAAGGCCTGGGGTTGGTGGAGTACATTCTTGATGGTGTTGCTGAGTCAAAAGCACCGGGCACTGCCGACATTCTCTCGATTGCACAATACAACGGCGACTTCACGCTGATCGTCCAGGATGGTTTTGACCCAAACGTGGAGTTGGAAGTGCCAATTGATGCCTATACCGGCTTTCAGAAACCCCGTAAATTCCCACTCAATGGACGGCTATCCGGCAACTGGATAGTGCAGGGTGTGCCGGATCAGGGCTTCCTTATTTCATTTAACGAGTTTATCAATACCAACGGTGTTCAGAATCAGGTGTTTCTGTCGTGGTATACCTACAATACCGACGGGTCCACGCTGTGGCTCACTGCGGCAGCGTTCTACCCGGTGGCGGCCGACACGGTTGACCTGGATATTGAACTGGTGACTAACGGGGAATTTCTGGGCAGCAAGGTGGCAGAGCGCACCGTTGCCGGAACTGCAACATTGACTGCTGAAAGTTGTAATGAGCTGACTTTTACTTACGACCTTGGAACGCTGGGTCTGGGCTCAGGCACGGTCACGTTAACGAGGATATTTTCTCTTGAAACAGCGGGTTATGCCTGCAGGGATCAGACTGCCCGACTTGATGCGTTATCTAATTAAGTATGTGAGGGACGGGTGAGGCAGAAAATCGGCGACCCCTGCACAGATGTGGAGGTCGCCGATGTATACAGTATGACTGTCAGTGATCGTGCTTGCCGCTCTGAACTCGGTCTTTGTTCAGCGCTTCACGAATTTTTGCACCCCAGCCTGCAAATAAATTACTTAGATTCTCAATGTGGTTTTTACGGTTGAGCTTCTTATATTCGTTGCCGATTGCCCTTTCGCCTTCAACGAGGACCAGTAATTCCCGCGTTCTGGAGTCTCTGATTTCTGCAGAAATAACCAGTTCTCCGGAACCCAGTGTTTCAACTTCATAGCCTTCGTCACCGGATTGTGCACCCGGTTTGGTATAGGGTGTAATACTCAATACCTCGACCTCGAGGCGCAATACATCATCACCTGAGCTGGAAACCAATGGATAGCCTCCGATGACTTCCAGTTCATTGTGCATGGCATCCATGAACAGCTTTTGAACCGCTTCACCGGTACCGTGTTCGAAAGTCCAGACTTCGGGGTCAGCCTGTTCCCAGGCGGGCTTAAGCACTTCGATGTTATCGATGTTCAGCGGTTTGACCAGAACCTTGCTGTATTTGCTGAGGTCAAGACCCGGTTTGACATAGTTTGCCGGGATCGTGGTTTCAGCCAGCAGTGATCCGGTAAAAAATACAAGCATCAGGCCTGGTATCAGCTTACGTCCGGCAGAAAAAACATTCATCATGGATAACTCCTTAAGTATTGGATTTGTCGATGATTGCGATAGCAACCTGAAAATTCAGGGCGTAACTATACCATGTAGCCACCGGAAGGCGAGACCGGGAACGAGTTGACGGGCAGGTACGGGTTAAACAGGGCCTAACAGGGACACGTTCTGGCCTGGAATTACCAACCGGGCTCATGACGGTATTCAATTCCGGCATGTAGTTAAACAGGGTGCTGTTGCATGTTAGAATTCCAGTTTTTGCAGGGTCTGCCACGATGAATGGGAAAGTCCACAACCTGAGCTTGCAACACTCTGTTTTAAACCAGTTTATGTCTGAGATCCGCGACACGGATATTCAGCTTGACCGGTTACGTTTCCGCCGCAACCTGGAACGGGTGGGTGAGATAATTGCCTATGAGATCAGTAAAACTCTGCGCTATGAAATCAGGCCGGTCACAACCCCACTTGGTGTTTGTGATTGCCACGTGCTGCCTGAACAACCTGTGTTAGCGACAATCCTGCGTGCAGGTCTGCCATTACACCAGGGGCTGTTGAATGTATTTGATCAGGCAGAGAACAGCTTCATTTCCGCTTATCGGGTCCACCATAATGACGCTGACGCATTTGAGGTTGAAGTGGAGTACCTTGCCAGTCCGGGAATCGAGGGCAAGACCGTGATATTGTGCGATCCCATGCTGGCGACCGGGTCTTCCATGGTGCTTGCGTACAAAGCCTTGCTGGAAAGAGGCAGACCACAGCAGATTCATGTGGCCACGGTCATTGCGAGTGAACAAGGTATTAATTTTGTGCAGCAGAATATGCCTGACGAGACAACTGTCTGGGCGGCAGCAATTGACAATAAACTAACCCCGAGAGCCTACATTGTGCCGGGTTTGGGCGATGCCGGTGATCTGGCATATGGTGACAAGACCTGGCTATGAATGCATTTGACCGAATTATAAAGTCCACGCTGGGTGGCGGTGTGCCACTGGCTATTTTTGTGCTCGCCATGGCCGCCGGCATTTTTGCGTTGCAGTTAACGCCGCGTGAGGAAGAGCCGCAGATCGTTGTGCCGATGGTCGATGTTCTGATCGAGGCACCGGGCTTGAGTGCGGAGCAGATTGCGCGGCAGGTTGCGATACCTGTGGAGAAGCTGCTGTCCCAGATCCCTGGTGTCGAACATGTTTATTCGACTTCTGCGACAGGTAAAGCCGCTGTAACGCTGGCTTTCTATGTGGGTGAAGATCGCGAAATATCTATTTTGAATACTTACAACAAGCTATATGCCAACCAGGACAAAGTGCCCGATGTAGTTTCTCGCTGGATGTTGCGTCCCATTGAAGTTGATGATGTTCCTATCGTGTTGTTGTCGCTGTGGAGTGATGACCCGGTTCAATATGGTGATTTTGAGTTGAGGCGACTGGCGGAAGAGGTCTCAACTTATCTGCAGGGCATCCCACAAACATCTGAGGTCAATGTGGTGGGCGGCCGTCCGCGAACAGTCAGGATACTGATCGACCCGGAAAGCATGGGGGCCCACAAGTCGACGGCGGCAGATATTTTTACGGCGCTAAAAGTATCAAATGTGCTTCAGGCAGTGGATCAGTGGGCTTATAACAATGAGTCCATCGTATTGGAAAGCGGCGACTTTGTACGTTCAGTTGAAGAGCTCAACTCATTTGTGGTTAACGTCATCGATGGTATTCCGGTTTATCTTGGCGATATTGCAGAAATTGTAGATGGCCCGGCGGAGCCTGATTACTATACCTGGCTGGATTTTGCCCCCGGGCACCCATCATACGAGGCCGGAAAAGACGGTTTCCCGATGGTCAGTATCAGTGTCGCCAAACAGCGTGGCAGCAATGCCGTAGCCGTAGCGGAGAATGTTCATCGTTTGATGGCACAACTGAAACGTGAAGTCTTACCGCCTGAGATCCACATTGAAGTCATTCGCGATTACGGCCAGACCGCTGATGAGAAGGTCAATAACCTGACCTCCAGTTTGGGTTTTGCAGTGTTTACCGTGGTGATTTTTATTGGTGTTTTTCTCGGCTGGCGACCGGCGCTGGTGGTGGGTCTGGCCGTGCCGATCTGCTATGGCGTATCGCTGGCGCTTGATTTGGCGTTTGGCTATACGATCAACCGCGTGACGCTGTTTGCCCTGATTCTGTCATTGGGTTTGCTGGTCGATGATCCGATTACGGGTGTTGACAACATTTCCCGCTTCATCGCCAGGGGCGGGGGGGATTTCAAAGACCGCATCGTGGCCGCGATGGCCGAGATCCGGGTGCCGTTGCTGATGTCCACGGTAACGATTGTGCTGGCATTCATTCCGCTGGCATTTATTACCGGCATGATGGGCCCTTACATGGCGCCGATGGCATTTAACGTCCCAGTCAGTGTGATCACCAGTACCGTGGTGGCCTTTCTGGTAACACCCTGGTTGGCCAGTAAGTTGCTCAGGGGCCACGTGCCAGATAAGCATGAGAGCGATGCTGCGGTTGAAGGCCTGAATGGCAGTTACCAGCGGCTGATAGGTCCGCTACTGAACGATCGGCGCAAGGCCAAGGCAGTTCTGTGGCTGGTCGGCGTGTTGTTTGTTGCCGTTGCTCTGCTGCCTGTATTCAGGTTGGTGCCGTTAAAGCTGTTACCGTTTGACAACAAGAATGAACTGCAAATCGTTATCGATATGCCCGAAAGCAGCAGCCTGGAATACACTGCGTCGGTAGCGAGGCAGGTCTCTGCGGTCGTCAGCATGCTACCGGAGGTGAGGGCAATTGCAGCATTTGTGGGCACACCGTCGCCAATAGATTTTAATGGCATGGTAAGGCGTTACTACCAGCGCATGGGCGTCAACATGGCAGACCTGCGCCTGACCCTCGTTGATAAGAACCTGCGTGACCACCAGTCCCATGGCGTGGTATTGCGTTTACGTGAGGTACTCGCACCGTTAAACGTCGATGGCATCAGTATCAAGGTGGTGGAAGTTCCGCCTGGCCCGCCTGTGATGAGTACCCTGGTCGCAGAAGTCTACGGCGAATGGCTGACGCCGTACACGGTACAGCAGCAAGCTGCTGAGACCCTGATTGCCCGGCTCCAGCGCGAACCGTTTGTGGTTGAAGTGGACTCCACCATACAGAGTCCGCAGAAGCGCTGGCGTTTCATTGTTGACAAGCAGAAAGCAGCGTTGTCAGGTGTGGCCACCGACGATATCAACAATACTCTGTTGATGGCCAATCACGGCTACCAGGTCGGTTTCATGCAGCTGCCACGCGAATCCGTACCCTTGCCGATCGAAATGCGCCTGGCGCCTTCGGAACGGGTCAGTGCCAACGATTTTGAGCGTTTGCAGGTCAAGGGCCGGCCGGGCGTGGTGCAGCTCAGTTCTGCGCAGGGGCTGGATACTGCACCGCGTCCATTGGTAGCGCTTGGCGAGTTGGGCCATTTTGAGTACGGGTTTGCAGACCAGCCCATTCATCGCAAGGACTTGCGCCCCGTTGTGTATGTTACGGCGGAGGTGTCTGGCCGTACCCCGGCAGAGGTTATTGCCGATGTCAGTGCAGACCTTGGTGGTCAGGCACAGGCGGCGGAAGCGAAAGACTGGAAGATGCGCAGCTTTATAGACAGCGGGGGCAACGATCCATGGAGCATTCCGGAGGATGTCTCGGTTTCCTGGACCGGTGAAGGTGAGTGGAAAATAACGCTGGACGTTTTTCGGGATATGGGCCTGGCGTTCGCATTTGCCCTGGTAGGTATATTTATTGTGCTGCGGATTCAGACCACTTCCACGGTACTTTCGTTGATTATCATGTCCGCAATTCCGCTGACGATCATAGGCATTTTCCCGGGTTTCTGGTTGCTTAATACAGTTGGTGAGCGGGTCATTGCCGGTGCACCAGAGCCGGTGCTGTTCACAGCGACAGCGATGATTGGCATGATCGCGCTAGCGGGTATTGTGGTGCGTAACTCACTGATCCTGGTTGAGTTTATTGATCAGGCGAGAGCCCAGGGGCTGGCCTTAAAGGAGGCGTTGATTCAAGCCGGTGCGGTCAGAATGCGGCCGGTACTATTGACTGCCGGTACCACACTGCTGGGCAACCTTATTATTACACTGGATCCGGTATTCAGTGGTCTGGCGCTGGCAATTATATTTGGGATTGTCGCTTCCACATTGTTTACATTAATTGTTGTTCCGGTTGTGTATCTGCTGGTGTTTGATCGGCAGAGCGGTGAGCAGGCGGAGCAGAGCGGGGTTAGAGCATGAAAAAGTCGCTGAATAAAATTGTAGTACCGTTACTGGCCATCGCGGCATTGTTGCTGATGATTGCCTGGATGGCCGGGTTGTTCAGTGAAAAAATACAACCGGGGGTTAACCGCCCTGAACCATTGAGCCTCGACCAGGCCGTGGCGGTGATTGCAGCAGACGTCACTATTATTGAGAAGGTTCCGGCTTCGGTTGAAGCGACACAGGCAACATTGGTTTCATCCCGGCTAATGGCCAGGATCACTGCAGTTCACGTGCGTGCGGGCGACACGGTTGCCCGGGGTGAGTTGATGCTGGAGCTGGAGAACTCCGACATCAAGGCCCAGGTGCAGCAGGCGGAAGCGAATGTGCGGGCAGTTTCAGCGCGGTTGAAGGAAGCCAGGCAAACCCTCAAGAGGGTTAAGGATTTGCAGGCCGGAGGTGTTGTGTCAGTTGCAGATCTTGACAAGGCGGTCGCCGGCCACGAAACATTGATTGCAGAGCTGGCAGCAGCCAGGCAGGCTTTGGAGGAGTCCAGGACGGCCTTGACCTATACCGAGATTGTAGCGCCGTTTAACGGTCGAATCGTCGACCGTTTTGCAGAGCCGGGTGACACGGCCCAGCCGGGTACAAAATTACTGGCGCTTTATAACCCGCTAAACCTGCGGGTTGAAGCGCAGGTGCGCGAACATTTGGCGCTTGACCTGGAAGTCGGGCAGCCGCTAAAAGTAGAGATCCCGTCGCTGAACAAGATCGTAGATGCAGTTATTGAAGAGCGGGTACCAGCCGCCGACCCGGGTTCACGCAGCTTTCTGGTCAAAGCCGGAGTGGCGTTTGACAAAGATATGTTACCGGGTATGTACGCGCGTCTGTTGGTTCCATCGGGAAGTGAAAGACAATTACTGATACCTGCAGACAGAGTCGCTCATGTGGGTCAGCTGGACCTTGTATGGGTCGTCAAAGGCGGGCATAGTTACCGCAGGTTTGTACGCATCGGCCAACGGGTCAATGACGGACAAATTGAGATTCTTTCAGGGCTTGCTGAAGGGGATATGATCCTGCCCGTGCCCTGAGGCTGGTCCAGAGTCTATATTTCAACCAGTATGCAGGTCACTTGTGCAATAATACGTCGCTTAATTTCAGAGGTTAAACCCATGTCGCCTATCAAATACCCTCGAGGTGTATCCCTGCTGTTCGGTTGCCTGATGGTCAGCCAGATTGCCATTGCCAGCGATGGCTACTTCCCGCATGGCACCGGTGCTAAAAATAAAGCGTTGGCGGGCGCAGGTATGGCCATGCCTGAAGATGCCATATCCATTGTTAACAACCCTGCAGTTGCGGCCTTTCTGGATGACAGAATGGATGTAGGTTTAGCAATTTATCAGCCGCGTCGAAATTTGCGGGTTTTCGGTGAGGGAAGCAAAGGCGCGAATGATGCTTTCAGCCTGGATGAAGCCGATACGGATAGCGACAATGATCTGTTTTTTACACCGGAGTTTGCGCAAACCCGACAGTTGAAGAATAACTCAGCGTTTGCATGGGCTTTTTATATGCGCAACGGCATTGGCACATCAATCAAAGGTGGTGGTGCGAGTTTTGATCCGGACGGAGATGGTCCGCTGGGCGTGGTAAACCTGCCGGGAACCTATGGTGACGGTGATACTGCACTCGAACTGTCACAGGCTTTGGTAGATGTCACCTGGGCAAAGAAACTTGGCGAGCAGACAGCCATCGGTATTTCAGCAGTACTGGCAGCACAGAGCCTGAAAGTCAAAGGCACGGGTGGGCTGGCGAGGTATACCGAAACGTTTGCCGCGAGCAACGGCCTGCAGGCACCGGACAAACTGGGTGGCAATGGCCGGGACATCAATTACGGTGCCGGACTGAAAATTGGCCTGCATCGACGACTCGGTGACCACTTCAGTTTCGGTATCATGTACCAGTCAAAAATTAACATTGGTTCGTCCAGTGATTATTCAGATCTGCTCACGGCGGGTGGCGACCTGGATATTCCTTCCTGGGTCAGGATGGGTATGACCTGGCAACCTGTTGACAGGTTTTCATTCAGTATCGATGCACAACGTATTTTCTATTCCGAAATTGACGCCCTCGGGAATTCATTCAGCAATGTGTATGCTTGCCCGGGTGCTGGCCTCGGCGGAACCGATCTGAGCAGTTGTCTGGGCGGTAAAAACGGGCCGGGTTTTGGTTGGAAGGATGTGCCGATTTATAATTTCGGTGCCAGTTGGGATGTGAACGATCGTTGGACAGTGCGTGCCGGAATGAGTATCAGTGATCAGCCGACGCCCATCAATGAGAATACCTTCAACATTATGCTGATCGACCTCACCGAGGCGCACTACACGGCCGGTTTTACCCGCAAGCTGAGTAATGGCCACGAACTGAGCTTTGCGTTTATGTATGCCGAGGAAGAGTCTATTGAGCACCCCAATCAACTGGATTCTGAGCAGCGAATTTTACTGACCAATGATGAGTTTGATTTTCAGGTCAGCTATAGCTGGGGGCACTAAAAAAAACGGCCAGCTAAGCTGACCGTCTTGATTTAACACCCGGTTGCTCCCGGGTTTTCGTGAACTGGCCTTAACAATCGCTCAAAACCAGAATCTGGCGGTGATGCCGTACGTCTTGGGGTCATTCGGATAACCGCTGTAACTGCCAGGCTGAACGACGGTATCAAATATGATCTGCGGGAATTCTTCATCCGCCAGGTTACGGCCCCAGATGCGCACATCCCAGGTTTGATCAATGTTGTGAATGCCGATGCTGGCGTTCAGCAAGGTCGTGCCACCAATGAACGAGTTGGGATCGTTGTCGCCCGCTGTGAAGCGTTCGCCCCGATAGTAGACTTCGCCGCGCAGGAACAGGGCCAGGTTGCTGCTGATGGGTTTCTCCCAGGTCAGGTTGGTCGTTCCGGTCCATTTAGGCGCGTCATCTTTGCGTTCGCCGGTGAGGTCACAGGACACCGCAGGGATGAAAATCGGACAGGGTGCATCCGTATAGCTTGCATAGGTTGCATCCAGATAGGTGATGCCCAGCGACCAGTGCAGGTTTTCGGTTAGCTGTGTCTGTGATTCGAGTTCAACACCGTAGATGTCCATGTCGCCAGCGTTGGCAAGGTTGAACCTGATGCCATCGAACAACGTTGTCTGGAAATCCTGTACGTCCTGGTAAAACAGCGCAATGTTCAACTGTGAACGGCCTTCCCAGAAACGGGATTTAAAGCCTATCTCATAGTTGTCAATAAACTCCGGGTCGAAGGTGTAGCTGGGGTTCGCGAAGCCCGCCGCACGATCCAGGTTGAATCCGCCTGCTTTGTAACCCCGGCTATAAGAAATGTAAGTGTTCAGTGATTCGTTGACATCCCACGCAAGTATCAGGTTTCCAGACCACTCTCCTTCAGTGCGTTTTTTGTCGAAATCAGTCGCGGGTGGAAAAATCTGTGTGCCCGCCAGTGCCTGGGCAACGGGTGGGGGAAGGAACGCACCAAGTGGCAACGCGGCCCAGGGGTCAATGACAAAAAACTTGCCTTTGCCGGTTTTTCTTTCATCGGTGTAACGCAGGCCAACAGTGAGGGTCCAGGCATCATTCAGGTGAATGTCTGTCTGGCCGAACAGCGCCCAGCTTTTGCTGGTCGAGTCGAATATCTCAGAAACCATACCGGTGCCCGGTGCAAAAAAGATGCCTGGCGGGAATCCCAGCGCGTTTTCCACACCGGTGATGGCGCCACCGGTCAGCCCATCAAAGTAAGGCCGGGTCAGGTTGCCATAATGAACCTTGCCCTCGACATGCAGATCCTGGTCGTAGAAGAAAGCACCTGCCTGCCAATCGACCCGGTTGTCACCGGTGGAGGCAAAGCGGAATTCCTGAGTGAAAGCTTTGATTTGGGTCAGGTTGCCTTGTGAGCGTACCAGTTCAACATCGGTGAAGTCTGCGTCGAAGTCGGTGTCGCTTTCAAAATCACGGTAACCGGTAATCGAAGTGAACAGAACGCTGTCATTGATTTCCCAGTCAATCTGCATGGAGGCGCCACCGTCATCCATATTTGACTGCATTTTGCTGTCAAAATTAACCACACGGTTAAATGGGTCGGCTGGGCTGACCACGGTACCACCCAGCGCTGCAATCAGGGGTGTTGTTGGTCCATTGATGAAAGACGGTGCCGCACAACACAGTTCGCGCTGTTGTGATACGTCGGCGATGAAACGCACTTGTACGCTGTCGCTCGCATCCCATAAAAGCTGACCGCGAACGGCCCAGCGGTCGCGGTCATTAACCGTGATGTCCTGGGCAGGATTCTTGATAAAGCCATCACGCTGGTTGTAATTGGCTGATAAGCTGAAAGCCAGTTTGTCATCGATCAGAGGGCCCGTGACCCGTGCAGAAGCAATTTTCCGGCTGTAGTTGCCAAGTCCGAGTTCTGCTTCACCACCGAATTCATATTCTGGTTTCTTGGTGTAATACCCAATGACGCCAGCAGAAGAGTTTTTGCCGTACAGGGTACTCTGTGGTCCACGGAGTATCTCAACCCGTTCAAGTTCATTGAAATCGCCGATGGAAGAGCCCGTTCGGCTGCGGTAGACGCCGTCAACAAACACCCCGACCGAGGGCTCAAGCCCCGGGTTAAACCCGGAAGTGCCAATACCACGGATACTAATGGTAGTTTGGTAGGCGGCTGCGGCCTGCGTGACATTCACGCTGGGAGACAATAATTGCAGGCTGCGAATATCGCGGATCTCAGCGTTGGCGATATCCGTACCGGAAAATGCAGAGACAGCTACTGGCACCTCCTGCAGTGACTGTTCGCGTTTTTGCGCTGTGACAATGACCTCTTCGAGGATGAAATCCGATTCCTGAGCCAACAAAGTGGTTGGGGAATAGGCACCCAGGATAAAGGTCAGAGTCAGGCCGGATCTGTAAAAAATGCGCTTCATTGTTTTGGCTCCCATGTCTGCACGAAATATAGTTATTGCAGATAACGAATACTTAACATCTGCAATAATTGCGGGAGTGTACACTATTATTGAATGCTTGTTCACGGCCTGCAGCCATGTTGCCAGCCTGGGGAAGTGATAAAATACGTCATTCGGACCCACCATTCAGGAAATCCACCATGCTCAGATCTTTTGCCATTCTGGCCATTGTTTCAGTACTCTCAGCCTGCGTTTATGCGCCGCCATCCGATACACCGAAGCCCGCTTTCAAAACCCAAATCCGCTGGACGAGCTATGGTATTCCGCACGTCAAAGCTGATGACTGGGCAGGGATGGGCTATGGCTTTGCATATGCAACGGCAACCGATGCTGTTTGTGTGATCGCCCATGATGTGATGACTGTGAATGGAGAGCGGTCAAGGTATCAGGGCAGTGCCAATGGCAATTTGCAAAGTGACATATTCCACCGGGGGCTGTTGGACAACAATACGCTGGCTGCTTTTACTGCAGCGCAAAGCGACAACGAACATGAGTTCGCCAGGGGTTACGCTGCGGGCTATAACCGCTACCTTCGAGACCATGCTGACAAGCTTCCTGCTGCCTGTGCCGGCAAGCGGTGGGTCAGGCCAATTACGCAGACTGACCTGGCACGGCTAACGGTCGGTGTGGGCATTCGCTATGGCCTGGGTTGGTTCCAGAAGGATATTGCCAATGCCCGTCCGCCCGCAGAGTCGATGAGCGGCTTGAACGGGAAGGAGTCCGTGCTACAAGCTGCTGGCCGTTACGGCTTCGCGACAGGTATTGGCAGCAATGCTATTGCTTTGGGTAGCGAAGTCACGAAATCAGGCAGGGGCATCCTGTTTGGAAATCCCCACTACCCGTGGAAGGGGTCGTCCCGCTTCCACATGATCCATACCACCATACCGGGCCAGCTGGATGTCATGGGTGTCAGCCTGCTGACAACCAACCGGGTGGCGATCGGTTTCAACAAGGATATTGCCTGGTCACATACGGTATCAACGGCCCTGCGCTTCACGCTTTACGAATTGCAGCTAAACCCGCAGAACCCGATGGAGTATAAATACGCTGAAGAATACCGGCCAATCACTGCGGTTAATGTTGATATTGATGTTGTGAGTGAATCCGGTGAGGTCAGTGTTCAACCGCAGACAATTTACCTGACACATTATGGCCCGGTGGTGGTGAACCAGGCGTTGCCGTGGAATGCTGATGTTGCCTATGCCATTCGCGACGCCAATGTCACCAACACCCGTAACACTGCCACTTACGATGCACTCAATGTGGCAACATCGGTGGACGACATCGAGGCTGCGATCAGTATGCAAGGGGTGCCCTGGACCAACACCATTGCTGCCGACAGGCATGGGACGGCGCTCTATGCTGACATTTCGGTCACTCCAAACGTTGACGCAGAGTTATTGGGGCGCTGTCGCGTAACGGTCCAGCATCTGCCAGCCCGCATTGTGGTACTGGATGGGACCGATCCTGATTGTGAATGGAAAATTGACCAGCGTTCAGTAGTTCCGGGTGCTTTGCCTGCGCAAGAGATGCCCAGGATCAAGCGCAAGGATTACGTCACCAACTCCAATGACAGTTACTGGCTGGCAAACCCGACTGCACCGCTGGAAGGTTACTCTCCCATTATCGGGCCGGAGCGCACGGCTCGTACCTTGCGCACGCGTGCCGGCCTGAACTTTCTGCAGCAGAAAATGGCAGACAAAGGCAAACTGGGGCCGGGTGACCTGCAGGAAATCATATACAGCCAGCGTAACTATGCGGCTGAAATTCTGTTGGATGATGTACTGACCCTGTGCGCACGAACGACCGAAGCTGTAACAGTGGGTGAACACCAGATTGATATTGTGCCTGCCTGTACAGCGCTGGCCGGTTGGGACCGGCGCCAGAGTAATAACAGTCGCGGGGCACAGGTGTGGACCGAGTTTTGGCGCACAGCAAGAAAGATTCCCGATATCTACGCAACACCGTTCGATGTGCGTGATCCGGTTCACACACCAACCGGTATTGCCATAGATGACGATGCTGTGGCGGTTGCACTCCGCATTGCAATGGCCAGAGCACAAACCACGTTGCAGGAAGCAGATATCGCGCTGGATGCCCGCTGGGGCGACATTCAGTTTGCAGAGCGTAATGGCAAGCGGATCCCGATACCGGGTGGACAGGGCTGGGCCGGTATGTTTGGCATGATCATGGCTGACCTGCAAAAGGGTAAGGGCTATACGCCGATCATCCACGGTAACAGTTATATTCAGGTTATCTCATGGGACGAAGACGGAAAACTCGACCCGCGCGGCATATTGACCTATTCCCAATCCCAGGAACCGGAATCACCCCACTACGCTGATCTGACGCAACTGTACTCTGATGGGCAATGGATACGTTTTCCGTTCAATGAAGCAGAGATACAGGCGGATCCGAACCTGGTCGTGCTGGAATTGTCTGAATGACCCGTACCCAGTCCGTACGGGAAGGTGAGGAACTCGACTGGCAAGCTCTGGATGACTATCTGCAGGTGACTATCCCGGGTCTGAACGGTCAGCCCACTGTTAGTCAGTATCCGGCTGGAAATTCCAATCTGACTTACTGCTTAAGTTACCCCGATATTGATCTGGTTGTCCGGCGCCCACCTTTTGGCAGTCAAGTGAAGTCTGCGCACAACATGAGTCGCGAATTTCGCATCATGAAGGGCTTGAGGCCGGTGTTCGGCACGGTGCCGGAGGTGTTGGCCTATAGCAAGGATGACAGCATTATCGGTGCAGAATTTTATGTCATGCGCCGCGTAGAAGGACAGGTAGCCGCCGGCAAAGTACTGCCATCAGAGTGGGGATTTTCAGCAGCAGACACACGCAGGTTCTGTATTGCGTTTTGGTCCAAATTGATCGAACTGCACCAGGTGGATTACGTCAAAGCCGGGCTGGCTGATTTTGGTCAACCACAGGGCTATGCCCGACGCCAGGTTGAGGGTTGGAACGGACGCATGCAAGCCGCTGCGACCGCTGATGGCGAAACCTTCGAGGATGTGCAGCAATGGCTCATACAGAATTTGCCGGTTGAGGAACCTGCCGCAGCGATATTACATGGTGATTACCGCCTCGATAATGTCATTCTGGACAATGATGACCCGTGTAAAGTGATTGCATTGCTGGATTGGGAAATCTGTGCATTGGGCAACCCTTTGATGGACCTGGGTAATGCGTTGGCTTATTGGATTGAGCCGGGCGATCCTGACTATTTGCAAGCGCTGATGATGCAACCGTCCAGTGTCGAGGGGATGCTTAGTCGTCAAGAAATTCTTGAGCTATATGCGCAAAAGACGTCCTTGGATGTCTCCGATTTTAACTTCTATTACACTTATGGTTTGTTCCGCAATACAGTGATATTACAGCAAATATACTATCGGTTTTATCATGGCCTGACACAGGATAAACGCTTCGGGCAGTTCGGGAGCCTGGTGCAGGCGCTGGGCAAGCATTGTCGCAGGCTTATCTCTTCAACGTAAGGATGACTTTCCCAAGTGCGCTGCGGCCAGTAAGACTGTTAAAGGCCTCAGCATAGCTCTCCAGTGGCCAGCACCGGGTCGCTCGTGGTCGAATGCCTCCATCGGCTATCATCGCGAACAACTCCTGCATGTTCTGCTGCGACTCAGCCGGATGCTTTGCCAGCCAGGTTCCCCACCACACGCCAATGATGCTGGCTTCTTTCAGCAAAGCGATATTGGCCGGGAATTCAGGAATGTCACCACTGGCGAAGCCGATGACAAGGTAGCGGCCATGCCATGCCAGTGACCGCAATGCCTGTTGTGCCATTTGGCCTCCAACCGGGTCATAGACAACATCCACACCTTTGCCGTTGGTCAGCGCCTTGCAAACGTCGAGCAGTGAATCTTTTGAATAGTTGATGAGCTCATCAGCACCGGCTGAGCGGGCAAAGTCCAGCTTATCTTCGCTGCTGGCCGCCGCAATGACCCGCGCCCCCATCGCCTTCGCACACTCGACTGCCGTAATTCCGACCCCACCGGCTGCCCCCAGCACCAATATGGTTTCACCTGCCTTCAGGCCGGCACTTTGCTTGAGTGCGTGGTAACTGGTGCCATAGGTAATGGTAAAGCCGGCTGCCTGTTCGAAATCCAGCCCGGCTGGCATGGGTATTACCCTTTTCTCCGGCACCGCACATAACTCTGCAAATGCAGAGCCTTCCGGCATGATGATGACCCGATCCCCGGTTTTGTAGCGATTGACGCCCTCACCGACGGCTGCTACAACACCGGCGGCCTCATTCCCGGGTATAAAGGGCGGTTCGATTTTGACCTGGTACAAACCTTTGATGACAAGTATGTCCGGAAAATTGATGCCGGCGGCGTGTACTTGTACCAGGACTTCACCCGGCCCGGCCTGTGGGTCCGGGTGCTGTTCAATGACCAGGTTGTCGGTAGTCCCGAGCTGTTGGCAGACCAACGCGCGCATTAAGCCTGGACCGCCATGCCTGCTGCACGGCAAGTGCTTGGTTTAGCCAAGGTCTATACCCTGCTTCTTCGCTGCCAGTCGACCGAAAGCCATCGATTGCTCGCCACCGGCCAGGAACTCAGTCTGCTTTTCAGAGCCGTCGATTTCAGGCCAGGCTGCGGCGATGGCTTCTGCAGAAATCTCTTCAGGGGTGAAGTTGACACCCTCAGTCGCGAACACTTTCGCCACAGAGAAGCTGCCGGCACCGCCAACCAGTATCTTGCGTGAAGGCGCATCGGGGCCACTGAGGAAAACAATGCCCGGGCTGACAAGCTCCGGCGCAAACAGGCCAAAAACAGAGGCCGGGAAGATGTCCTCGGTCATACGGGTGCCAGCCGTGGGAGATAGCGCATTGACGTGGATGTTGTATTTGCCACCTTCAAGGTGCAGTACGTTCATCAGGCCAATGACCCCCATCTTGGCGGCACCGTAGTTGGATTGTCCGAAGTTTCCGAACAGCCCGCTACTTGAACTGGTAAACACAATACGTCCGTATTGCTGTTCGCGCATGATGGCCCATACGGCCTTGGCACAATTAAATGAACCCATCAGGTGAACATCAACCACCAGGCGGAAATCCTCCGGGGTCATATTCAGGAAGCTCTTGTCGCGCAGAATGCCTGCATTGTTGATCAGAATGTCGACCCGTCCCCAGGTATCCATGGCTTGCTCAACCATCGATTCGACCTGCCCGAAATCAGCAACATTCGCCCCGTTGGCTATGGCTTCTCCACCGGCTGCTTTAATCTCCGCCACTACTGACTCCGCGGCCTGCGAAGAATGACCGCTGCCATCCCGGTCGCCGCCAAGATCATTAACAACAACCCTGGCACCATGTGCCGCCAATGCCAGTGCATGGGTTCTTCCAAGGCCCTGTCCGGCACCCGTTACAATGGCCACCTGTTCACCAAGTCTGATAGTCATGATTTTTCCTCAACAATGTACAAAGAAAGAATTTCAGCTTTGAGCGCCGGTCGGCTCTCATTTTCAATTTCGACAGTGACTGCCAGTTTGACCATGAGTTGGCCGCCCGGCCTTCTTTTGATCTCTTCGATCCGGGTGCGGGCGCGGATGCGTGCATTGACCTTGACCGGTTGAATAAACCGGACCTTGTCTGAGCCATAGTTGATGCCCATTACGGTGCCTTCGGGAATCAGCATGTGTTGAGCCATCAGGTGTGAAAGCAGCGAAAGTGACAGGAAGCCGTGGGCTATGGTTGAACCAAACGGTGTTGCAGCAGCCCGCTCAGGATCAACGTGGATAAACTGGTGGTCGTTGGTGGCATCGGCAAAGCGATCAATTCGTTGTTGGTCAACCAGCAGCCAGTCCGAGGGTTCCAGCTCAGTACCTGCGCTGTTCTTGAAGTCTTCGAGAGATATATTGGCTTTAATCATCGTTAGTTTCCGACATTTCCGTGTTCAGCCTATGCCTTGTTCGAGACCAAGTGTACGGGCAGAGTTCATACCACCGTCCAGGGGGATGATAGCCCCGGTCATGTAGGCACCGCTGACGCCACACAGGCACAGTACCAGTCCGGCAAAATCTTCAGGCCGGCCCAGTCTTCCGAGTGGTACGCCACGTGTTACTGCCTTTGAAAGTTTTTCATCTGCCGTGAAAAACGCTGTCATACCGCTGGGGAAGGGGCCAGGGGCAATGGCGTTCACAGTGATGTGGCTGGCCGCCAGTTCGTTACTCAAGTAGCGGGTTACGTGGTGAATAGCCGCCTTGCTGGCGGCGTAAGAATAAGCTGGAAAACCGTGCGGCTCAATGCCCATGACTGAACCGATATTGATGACCCGGGAGGGATCATCGGCGCTTCCTGCGGAGGACAATAGCGGTTTTAGCTCACGAATCAATGTAAAGGGTGCCGTAACATTCAGCGTCATGATGTCTTCCCAGGCTTGCCACGGGAACTGCTCCAGTGCGGCACCCCAGCTCCGGCCTGAGTTATTGACCAGAATGTCCAGCACTGACTCGTTAGCGGCTATGAACTCTGCCAGCGAAAGAACACCAGCCTCCGTGGACAGGTCAGCACCGAAAGGAATGCAGCTTCCGGGCAGGTTGTTAAGGTTTTCGGCGGCCTGTTGACAGGCCTCAAGTTTTCTTGAGGCAATATAGACTCTCGCCCCGGCGGAAACCAGTGCGTGGGTAATCATGAACCCGATGCCTGTTGCGCCGCCCGTCACCAGCGCAGTTTTGCCTTCCAGGCTGAACAGGGAAGCGGTGTATTTTTCGATTGTGCTCAAAATCAGTTCCTCGTTAACCAGGGTTTGAGTTCAGCTCTTGCCACCACCATGCGATGGACTTCGTCAGGGCCATCTGCCAACCGCAGAGTGCGGGCATTCATGTACATCTCCGCCAACGGAAAGTCCTGCGACAGGCCGGCGCCGCCGTGAAGCTGAATCGCATCGTCAATCACTTTCAGAGCGATCAGTGGCACGGTGGCCTTGATCTTGGAAATCCACACTTGAGCAGCTTGTACGCCTTCAGTGTCGATGACGTGAGCTGTTTGCAGGGTCAGCAATCTGGCCATATCAATCTGTATCCGGGCTTCTGCGATCCGGTCGTAGTTACCCCCCAGTTTGGCCAGCGGCTTGCCGAATGCAGTACGTGACACCGAGCGCTCGCACATCAGTTGCAGGGCTTTCTCCGCCATACCGATGGCTCGCATTACGTGGTGAATGCGGCCCGGTCCCAGGCGACCCTGGGCAATTTCAAAACCACGGCCCGGCCCGGCAATGATGTTGTCTTCAGGAACATAGACATCGGCAAACTTCAGGTGCATATGGCCATGGGGTGCATGGTCCTGGCCGAATACGTGCATTGGGCGGACAACCTCTACTCCATCGGTATCCATGGGTATCAATATTTGTGAGTGTTGCCGGTGACGGGCTGCATCAGGATTTGTTTTTACCATGCAAATCAAAATTTTACAACGTGCATCCCCGGCCCCGGATATATAGGTCTTCTCACCATTGATGCACCACTGGTCATTCTGCAGTACTGCGGATGTAGAGATGTTGGTGGCATCAGAGGAGGCCACTCCCGGTTCAGTCATTGCATAAGCAGAACGAATCTCGCCGTTGAGCAAAGGTTCCAGCCAGGCCGTCTTTTGTGCTTCACTGCCGTACTTTGCCAGCACCTCCATGTTGCCCGTATCCGGTGCACTGCAATTGAATACTTCTGCTGCCAGTGCGCTGTGTCCGGTTTCCTCCGCTAGAAAAGCGTAGTCCACCGTTGTCAAACCGCTGGAATGCTCGCCATCGGTCAGAAAGAAATTCCACAGACCCCGTTCTTTGGCACCTTGTTTCAGGTGATCAAGAATCTCTTTCTGGCGAGGCGATTGCTGCCAGCGACCTGCAACTTCGGTTTCTTCAATGTATTCGAATTCCACCGGCAGGATTGAATTGCGAATGTATTCACGCACATTCTCAAGCAGGGGGGTTACTTTGGGAGAGGGTTCTGTGTTCATGTGTTTGATTCCCGTCTGGCTTCTAATAGCCCTTCAATTTGGCAAAACGGTCAAGGTGGTAACGACTGTCACCCAGTTGCTGGTTCAATGTCCGCCAGCGTTTGATGAAAAATCCAATATCGAATTCGTCAGTCATGCCAATGCCACCGTGCATCTGGATACCTTCAGCGGTTGCCAGGCTTGCAGTTTGTCCACACTTGGCTTTGGCGAGGCTCGCCAGTACCGGCACTTCGTCACTGTCTTCGTCAATGGCCTGCAAAGCTTTCAATACAACAGATTTGCATAACTCAATCTCACCAAACAGGATGGCTGCCCGGTGCTGCAAAGCCTGAAATACGCCGATAGGTACACCAAACTGTTTACGTTCTTTCAGATATTCCACGGTGCGTGTAAAAGTTTCTTCTGCGATACCCAGCATCTCGGCAGCCAGGCCGATGCGACCCCGGTCCAGTACCGTTCTCAGCACCGGGCAACCACCGTGCAAGGGGCCCACCAACTGACTGCGGTTGACCAGCACACCATCCAACTTGATTTTCGATGTACGATGGTTATCCAGTAATTCGGTGGTTTTGAGACTGACGCCTGGCGCATCCTTTGGCACCAGAAAAAGTGACACACCTTCGTTCGGGTCCTCGCCGCTACGGGTACGTGCAGTCACTACAAAAGCATCAGCAACATGACCATCGATAATAGCCTGTTTGCTACCGTCAAGCCGATAATTGTCATCTTCAGGTGTTGCGCTGGTGTTGACGTCTGCAGGGCGGTGCTGCGCAGATTCTTCGAAAGCCAGTGCTAACAATTTCTCACCCGTTGCCACCTGTGGCAGCCACTGCGCACACATTTGTTCATTTCCGGAAAGGATCAGTGCACTTGCTCCCAGTAGTGCGGTGGAAATCAACGGACTCGGGGTCAATGTCCGGCCGCTTTCCTGCAGCACCAGTCCGAGACCTGTGTAGCCGTACTCCAGTCCGCCATAGTTCTCAGGAATGATGATGGCAGCCCAGCCCATGTCAGCCATTTCCGCCCAAAGTTCCGGGGAAAACCCTTCAGCGACTCCACTGTCGCGCAGTTGGCGCAGATGGGACAGCGGTGCACGGTTGCCCAGAAAATCCCTGGCTGCATCGCGCAGCATTTCTTGTTCTTCGTTCAATACCAGTGCCATGATCTGTTTCCTGATTTATTGGTGCCTGATGCTTTCGCTGTCAGCCGGGCAATCCCAGAATATGCTTGGCGACGATATTCAGTTGAATCTCCGATGTGCCGCCTTCGATCGAATTGCCCTTGGTGCGCAGCCAGTCACGTGCCAGTTTGCCATCGTTGCTGTCTTCGCCGGTCCAGGCCAGACCATCGCTGCCACTGATATCCATCAACAGGTTATAGCGTTGCTTGTTCAACTCTGTGCCGAAGAATTTGAACCACGATGAGACGGCGCCGAGGCTGACGCCGGCTTTGACCTCATCCCGGGCCCGTTCGATGGTCAGGGCGAAAGCCATTTCGTCCAGCTCAAAGCGGGCAATATCAGCGCGCAGAATTGAGTCATCAAGCGTGCCATTGCGGGTGCCGATGGTATCTGCTGCGGTCTCACCAACTGAGCGGGTACCCGACTGCGAGAGCCCGGTCCAGGAAATCATTTCACGTTCGTGGGTTAACAAATACTTGGCGATGCTCCAGCCCTTGTTGAGCTCTCCAACCTGCTGATCTTTCGGTATCTTCACATCAGCAAAGAACACCTCACAAAAGGGTGAGCGTCCGCTGATAAGCTGAATGGGCTTGACCTCGATACCAGGCGTTTGCATATCGAACAGCATGAAGCTGATTCCCTGGTGTTTGGGGGCGTCGGAATCTGTTCTGACCAGGCAGAACATCCAGTCACCTGAATCCCCATAGGATGTCCAGATTTTGGAGCCGTTGAGTACATAGTGGTCACCCTTATCGACCGCAGGTGCTTGCAGGTTGGCAAGGTCGGAACCAGCGTTTGGTTCGCTGTACCCCTGACACCAACGTATCTCACCGCGGATGATGGGGGGCAGAAAGCGCTGTTTCTGCTCTTCGCTGCCATATTTCAGCAGCGCCGGCCCCAGCATTGAAATACCGAAACTGTAGAGTGCGCCGCGGGCATTGATGCGGGCCATTTCCTGCTGGAGAATCTTAAGTTGCTCACGATCCAGTCCACCGCCGCCATATTCCTGTGGCCAATCGGGGGCAGTCCAGCCTTTCTCACCCATGCGTTGCAACCACACTTGTTGCGCTTCACTCTGGAATTTGAAGTTTCGTCCACCCCAGCAGGCATCCTTTTCCGAGCGCAGAGGACTGCGCATTTCCTGGGGGCAGTTTTCCTCCAGCCAGTCGCGAACCTGAGTTCGGAAAGTGTTCAAGTTTTCACTCACTGATTTACCCCCTGAGTGACCGTACGGTCAGGTATTGAAGTGGATTGGGAAATTTATCACAGACCGCAAATAAATGTCGGTTTGTATGCCTGAAAAGGCGTTTTTTTTAAACGTATTTGGGTGTGAAAAGAATGCGGATGAAAACCGTCAGGCCACGTGCTTCGGCATGACTCAGTCAAAGCGGATATGCACTCCTGTAAATGTTCGCCAGGTGCTCGTGCGTATTTACGCAGAACCAGCTACGGTGGTGGCGTCTGAGCTTGTTGCCAGCGCCAGGCATCACGGCACATGTCCGCGAGGCTTCTGTCAGCTTTCCAGGCCAGAAGCCGGTTGGCCAGGCGGGTGTCAGCCCAGCATTTGGCGATATCGCCAGGCCGGCGGTTGGTGATGCGGTAGGGGACCTTGCAGTGGTTGACGGTTTCGAAGGTCTTAATCATTTCCAGTACGGATACGCCTTTTCCTGTACCCAGGTTCACGGTCAGCATTTGTGGGTTCCGGCGCAGATAGTTCAGTGCTGCAATGTGGCCGTTTGCCAGGTCAACGACATGGATGTAATCCCGCACTCCCGTGCCATCGGGTGTTTCATAATCACTGCCAAATACCCGCAGTTCATCCCGCAGTCCGGCGGCAGCCTGGGTAATGAATGGCATCAGGTTATCCGGTACACCCGCAGGGGACTCGCCGATCAGCCCGCTTTTATGTGCGCCGACCGGGTTAAAGTAACGCAGCCTGGCGATGCGCCAGCCTGGCGTGGTTCTTTGCAGTTCGGCCAGCATGTCCTCTATCTTTAATTTCGTATCACCATAGGGATTGGTTGCAGAACGGGGGAAGTCTTCGGTGATGGGAACGCTGGCGGGCTCACCGTAGACCGTTGCTGATGACGAAAACACGATGGTTCTGATGTCCGCCTGTACCATCGCGGCAAGCAATACCGAGGTGCCCTCTACGTTGTTCTGGTAATACTTTTTAGGCTTTTCGACAGACTCTCCGACGGCTTTGATGCCGGCAAAGTGCATAACGGCACTCACCGGGTATTCGGCGAATAGGTCTTGGAGCAAGGCCGCATCGCGAATATCCCCCTCGACAAATCGGGGTTTACGGCCACAGATCTGCTCGATACGGCCAATGACCGCCGCATCGCTGTTGCACAGGTTATCCAGCACCATGACATCGTGACCGGCATTGAGTAATTCAACACAGGTGTGCGAGCCAATAAAACCTGTGCCGCCGGTAACCAGAATGTTCATTTGATTTTTCGGGGTTGCTTGGGACGGCTCATTATAGCGCAGGAGGGCTGGCGTCAGTGGGTTCCCCGGGTGGGCTTGTGCGGTATAATCAGCCGATGAAAATACTCGTTACCGGCGGTGCCGGATTCATCGGCTCGGCTGTCATTCGTCATTTGCTCAATGACACCCAATGCGAAGTCACTAACCTTGATAAGCTGACGTATGCCGGCAATCTTGATTCACTTGATTCAGTGGCCGCTTCATCCCGTTACCATTTCGAGCAGGCAGACATTTGCGATCGGCAGGCTGTGGAAAATATTTTCTCTGCCTGCCAGCCCGATGCAGTGATACACCTTGCCGCTGAAAGCCATGTTGACCGGTCGATTGACGGGCCCGGTGATTTCATTCAGACCAACCTTGTCGGTACTTACACGATGCTGGAAGCGAGCAGGGCACACTGGTCAGGGCTGAATGAAACCGGCCGCGCAGATTTCCGTTTTTTGCATGTTTCCACCGACGAGGTTTATGGCGACCTGGCGGGTTGTGATGATCTGTTCCGGGAAGACACGGCCTATGATCCCAGTTCACCGTATGCCGCCACCAAGGCAGGTTCGGATCACCTGGTCAGAGCCTGGTACCGCACCTTCAAATTCCCCGTTCTGATTACCAACTGCTCCAACAACTACGGCCCTTATCAATTTCCGGAAAAACTGATCCCGCATATGATTCTGAATGCGCTGGAAGGTAAGCCCCTGCCGATTTATGGAGACGGTAGCCAGATACGCGACTGGCTATATGTGGATGACCACGCCCGTGCTTTGTACCGCGTGCTGACGACAGGGCAGGCGGGTGAAACCTACAATATTGGTGGCTTGAATGAAAAAAGGAATATTGATGTCGTCAACACCATCTGTGCAATTATGGATGAGGCCGTTGCGGCTAAGCCTGTGGGTGTCGAAAGGTTTTCAGACCTGATCACTTTCGTCACTGACCGCCCGGGTCATGACGAGCGTTACGCTATAGATGCCAGTAAAATTAATGCAGAGTTAAGCTGGACGCCAGATGAGGATTTCACATCCGGTATCCGCAAAACGGTGCTCTGGTATCTGGAAAACAAGGCGTGGTGGCAGCGGGTAGTGGATGGCAGTTACAAACTGGAAAGGATCGGGCACCATTAGTCCTGTTTCAGCAATGTAGCTGGCTGGTGGTCTTATGGTGCATTGAATAATTATAGCTATCCCTGCTTGTGCTTGTTTACGACTAGGCGTACCTTTATCCCAATTTAATGTAAGGCGTTGCTGCAGAGCAAAATTACTGACAATGCTTTTCTTTGTCCCCTCCGTTTTCCGGGTAACCTCGTTACGTGCAGCTTTAACCACATTCAATCTCTATCCATCCCGCCGACCTCGTAAATCATTGTTTAACGATGCTTGCCGTGTGCATAACTCAAGGAGAAACATCATGATAAAAAAACTAGTCAAACCTCTGCACCTCGCTGCCCTGCTGCTTATGGCCCCTGCTGCCTGGGCTGAAACTATAAACTGCACTCCTATCACTACGCTGCCCTATGTGATCACAGTACAGGGTGTTTACTGCTTTACCGGCAACCTGGCGACAACCATGGGCTTTGGTAACGCCATTGAAATAAAGACCAATAATGTCACCATAGATATGAATGGCTGGAAGCTTGGTGGGCTGGCTGCGGGGCCAGGAACTCAAACCATCGGTATTTTTGCTGATCAGCGCAAG
The DNA here is from genome assembly GCA_024277815.1 of Gammaproteobacteria bacterium. GTDB lineage: Bacteria > Pseudomonadota > Gammaproteobacteria > Xanthomonadales > SZUA-36 > SZUA-36. The sequence goes on along the minus strand of JAJRUM010000020.1, from coordinate 31,352 downwards.
AATATCACCATCCGAAATGGCGTCATTCGGGGTTTTTATATGGGAGTTGACCTTAAGGATGCCTCGCCTTTTACCACCTCCCAAGGTCACCTGATTGAAGATATCCGCGCAGACAAGAATCTCTGGGTTGGGTTTCGAATAATAGGTCGTGGCAATACTGTGCGCCGCAACCAGATAGTGGCGACGGGTGGTTCGACGCGTATCGGTGACAGCTACGGTGTCATACTGCTGGGCTCTGGAGCGCGCCTTCTGAATAACGATATCAGCTCAACAACGGCTTCAGGCACTGGCACCAGCCGGGGAGTATGGGCATTTTCCGCCAACGGTGCTGTCCTGGAACACAATCGAATTGATAATGTCAGTGCCGCCAGTGGAGCAGCCTGGGGAATAGGTATTGGCTCCAGCACCGATGTCATAGTTGAGGAAAACCGCATCAATGGTGTCAGTTCTTCAGGTGCCACCGATGGTGTTTACATATCCAGTTCCTTCAACGTAATGGTTTCCAGCAGCCACATCCTCAGTGCAGACACCGGGATTAAGTATGCTTTCAGCAGCACCGGTAAATTCATGGGCAATCTCACCGGCAATGTGACCACGCCGTTTAGTGGGGGCACCGCGGTAGGTACCAATAACTAGCTGCCAATAGCCGCGACAATCAACACCCCGGCATACCTGCCGGGGTGTATCTCTTTGAAAGTCATTGATATAGATCAATGCACCTGCCATCAGGCGGGTGTATTTTTGTATGACCGAATGAGGGAGATTGCCAAAGGGCAAAATGTTCCTGGCAAAGCACTTCTGTATAGCCCCCTTTTTGCGGGTAAATTCATTTCCTGCAGATTCAACTGCGTTCAATTCATTTTCATTTAACCTGCATCGCGGATCGTTGGTCGGCGTTAGTCGTTCTGTGTACAAACAAGGAGAAATATCATGACGAACAAATTCATCAAAACCCTGAATCTGACCATCCTGCTACTGACGGCCCCTGCTGCCTGGGCAGAAACCACCAACTGCACACCCATTACCATCCTACCTTATGTCATCACTGTTCAGGGTATCTACTGCCTGACAGGTAACCTGGCGACTGCGGACACCAACAGAAGGGCCATTGAAATCACTACAAACAATGTCGTTATTGACCTGAATGGCTGGAAACTTGGCGGACTGGCTGCTGGTCCCGGGACACTTTCCATTGGCATATATGCCTTCAAGCGTAAGAACATCACCATCCGCAACGGTACGATCCGTGGGTTTTATTCGGGAATCCGTCTGGAAGATACCGCACCCCATACCACCTCCCAGGGCCACCTGATTGAAGACATTCGTGCGGACAAGAACACTAACCGGGGTATTGTTGTTCATGGCCGCGGTAATACTGTGCGTCGCAATCAAGTGGTGGATACCGGGGGCTCGACGGTTACACCTTATTGGACTACTGGTATTAACATGGTTGGGCCTGGGGCGCGATTGCTCAACAATGATATCAGCAACACGGTAGCAACGGATCCTGTTTCTGGCTATGCCCATGGAGCGGAACTTACCAGCAGTGGTGCTGTAGTAGAAGGCAATCGAATTGACAATACAAGCAGTAACTCCAATGAAGGTTATGGATTGCGCGTCACCGGTAACGATATATTGGTCGCAGGCAACCGTATAACCGTTGCAGACTATGGGATTGCCTACCTCTTTGGCAGCACCGGAAAGTATATGGATAACCTCACCAGTAGTGTCACCACGCCGTTTTTTGGTGGCACCGCAGTGGGCACCAACAATTAACTTTTATTGGTGCCTGTTCCATCCCGGTCCGGGTCGATAGCGGCTCAGCCCGGGGTGGTCAGTACTACCCGCACTCAGGTATGTGTGGGCAAGTTGCACTATTGACCATTTTTTTGGATGATGTGACTCCATTTACAACTTCCCAGGGCCATCTGATTGAGGATATCCGTGCCGATAAAAACACCCTCCCGGGGATGCAGGTTGAAGGTCGCGGTAATACCGAGCGCCGCAACCAGGTGGTGGATACCGGTAGCTCGACTGTGTCCAGCAATGTCTTTGGTATGGCAATCTCCGGATCCGGGGCGCGGCTGATCAACAATGACATCAATAGCGCCGCGGTAACGGGCACGGGAAATACTTTTGGAATAAGTCTTCAAAATGCCGCAGGTGCGATAATAGAGGGTAACCGGATTGATGTCGTCAGTTCAGCTGGCGGTAGCACGACTGGGATATATGTCATCAGCTCACACAATGCACTGATCATCAACACCCCGGCATATCTGCTGGGGTTTATATCCTTCAAATTCATTGATATAGGTCAATGCACTGGTTTGTGGCCAGGTGTATCCTGTTGTGACTGAATGAGGGAGATTGCCAAAGAGCGAAATGTTCCTGGCAATGCTTTGCTTTATTCCACGTCTATTGCGGGTAACTTCTCTACCTGTAGCTTTAACCGCGTTTAATCTATTTCCACTTCACCTGCCTCACGGACCGTTGGTCTGTGTGGTGTTTTTGTGTAATAAAACAGGAGAAACCCATGACAAATAAATTCATTAAAACCCTGAACCTGATTACCCTGCTGCTGGTCGCTCCCGCTGCCTGGCCAGAAACCATCAACTGCACTCCCATCACGACCTTGCCCTACGTCATCACTGTACAGGGCAATTATTGCTTTACCGGCGACTTGGCGACAGCCATGACCACTGGTAATGCCATAGAGATCCAGACCAATAATGTCACCATTGACATGAATGGCTGGAAACTCGGCGGCCTGGCTGCCGGGGCCGGGACACAGAGTCATGGTATCTACGCCTACCGGCGGAAGAATATCACCATCCGCAATGGCACCATCCGGGGGTTTATGGTAGGAGTCAGGCTAGATGATGTCAGCCCCTATACGACCTCACAGGGTCATCTGATTGAAGATATTCGTACTGACAAAAATACCTATGTAGGTCTTTCAGTACAGGGGCGAGGTAGTATTGTGCGTCGCAACCAGGTAGTGGATACCGGTGGTTCAACATTGGTCATCGATGCCTATGGCATCATACTTTATGGTCCCGGATCACGAATCCTCAACAATGACGTAAACGCTACTGTGGTGACAGGTAGCAATAAGGCATATGGGCTATATATTCGTAATGCCGTTGGTGCGGTGGTGGAGGGAAACCGAATTTCTGACACCAAGGCCGATATTAGCACCGCCTATGGGATATTCATTACTTCCAATGACGTGGTTGTGGAAGACAACCGCATTGCTGGTAACGGCTCCACGGCTTTCGTCTTCGGGATATATATCGTAGTCTCCAATAATGTGCTGGTCGCCAGCAATCGTATCATCAGCGCAGATTACGGGATTTACTTCATTAGTGGCAGTACCGGGAAATACATGGACAACCTCACTAGCAATGTCACTACGCCGTTTACCAGTGGCACAGCGGTGGGTACAAATAGCTAACTGGCAGCAACCACGACGATCAACACGCCCGGCACAACTGCCGGGTTGTGTGTCTTGCAAATTCAAAAACATGTCACTGATGAGATCTGTGCTGGACTAAAATATCAGTACCGGTTTTAGCCGGTTCGCGGTTCGATAGGTCTGTAACCAAGTTGCATAGCGATTTGACCACAGATATCCCAGACCTCGTCAGCCCGGGTGTCCGGTGCTTGCCAGTGCCGGCGCCGCGAGGGGTCAATTTCTATGGCCAACGGTTGTGAGCCGCTATCAACCCCCAAAAAACGGGCCAGGTATTTCTGAACAGCTATCGGGTCAACGCAAATATCTTCATATTTCACTTCAAGATACCGGTCGGGCCCCAGTTTCTCCCGTCCATAGCGCATGGCATCACCGACCTGGTATAGCCAACTGGCTGCATTACGCAAGTAATCCGGATCGCTGGTAATTCTGTCTTGCTCCCAGCCGAGCCGCTTGTAGGAAGCTTCAAGTACAGAGCTGCCAACCGGGTTACCGGCTCGCGACGTTATATGTGTGCGCCGCAGAGAAGTGTCAACCGGGTGACGTACAATATGAATCAGCTTGCCATCACGAAAGCTGTCAAAGACCACCGGCAGAACCAGCATGGTCTCGGGCAACTTCCAGCCCCACGGCTGTTTTCCATCCCAATTCGCCTCTTGCAAGACCTGGGCAGCAGTTTCCTGCAGGTCCATGCACCTGCGGTCACCTATGGTTGAACTATTTGAGTCATGCTGTTCAATCGCTATTTTGTACAGAATATTGACCCACTCGATGGAGTCTTGTGAGTGATTCAACCGGTTACCGGTGAACAGGCCTAACGATTGTAATATAGCGGACAGCAGACGCGTGCCACTGCCACCTCTTCCGGTCGCGATAACCGGGCTGTGTTTCAGTTCTGAGTTGATACGCTTCCAGTTTCTGGCTGGCAAAATACCTACTGGGCTCTTGTTGTAGCCGAGTGCTCTCATGGTTGAGCCAGCAATGGTCCAAATATCTGCTTGCTGGTCGGCTGACAGATAGTCTTGCCACTGGCCGATTGAGAGCGAATTGACTTTACCGGACCGGTAGGTCAGGCCAGGGCCCCATCCTTTCATCACTCCAATATATTCTGACCCGTCTGCATCTGTGGGCAAGCCGGCGTGCCGGCAAATTGCCTGGTATGTGTGAGATGTATTCCTGACCAGTTCCTCGTAACTGACTTCAAGCTTGTGGATGCCGGGTCGGTTAAAGCTATCCCTAAGGTCTGTTTTTATCTTTGCAATATGTGCCTGTGCCTGATGTTCCGGTGTCTGCGGGTTCTCTAAAGCGGAGACAGCACTATGGAAACGGCTGGCAAGCACCTTGTCCGCCTTGATGCGGCGCAGTTGGTTTTCAACAATCGGTACCCAATTCAGTTTACGCATGGAAACAACGATGTCGCGGATGTCCCGGCACATGAAAATACACTTTGAATCCGGCAGAAAAGCGGCAAGACTATCGGCCGAATAGGTGAGGTTCGGCGCCTTCAGAATAAGATGTGTCACTTGGTTCAAAAGGGTCCCATCGTCAGTACACTTTTCATCCGGGTTGACGTAGTTTCTAACCGCGCTCAGGCAGCATTGTTTAAAAAGCTGGTCAATCCGGGTTTCATCCTGTCCCGTGAAGAGGGCTTCAATCCAGGGGTAAAGGCCATTCGTTTCGTCAATTAGAAACGCCTGTGGATGAGCGCCAAGAATGTTGCCGAGCAACGTTGTTCCTGTTCGTTGGCAACCAACGATGAATACTGTTTTGTAGTTGTTAATGGCTGCTCTCATGTCCCAAGGTGGTTGGTGAACGGTGCTGATGCTGTCAAGAGGCTGCCCCGTGGATCAGGTGGTAAGGATATATTGCCGGACACAATTGGCCTATATATCAAAGCCGAGATCTCTTACAGCAGAAATTTTATCAGGTGCGAACAGATGCTTGAAATCTATCGACCTGTATCTGCCCAATGTCTTCGGAGGTTGCACTGCTTCAAGCAGTTCCCGTTGCTGGGCTTCACTTGGCCTGATGCCCAGAAACCCACTCAGTCGACCAATTTCCTGTTCTGGGAATGCACATAACTGATCAAAATTCAGGAGAAGAAATCGTGCTTTCAGGGTGTTTTTGCCGTATTTGATGGCAAACTGGTTGGCTTTTATCCAATACTCGAGAGCCGCCTGAGTTTCGCTGCTACTTGAGGTGTTTATAGAAAAAAACGTGCCCCAGTTCCTGAGCTGATTTTTGTTGCTGCTCAGCGCCATGTCAAGGCCATGCCGGATGACATGAATGTAAAGCATGTCTGGAAACTGATGCTGCAGAGTTTCGAGCCAAATGAAAGTACCAGGAACTTTCCAGCCCCAACCGCGTTTGCAGGCCGGGTTGCCAGCGCATTGCCTTATGGATTCCAGCTTGAAGTTTTCAAGAGCTGTTCTGGCCAGTACCCGTTTTTTAGTGTCTGACTGGTTAGAAGGGTCTATCACTTCCAGAAGATTGGGAAATGAAAGGTTGTCATTGCTGGCATTCAGATTGCTACCTATGAATACGCCCATTTTGCTAACCAGTCCGGCGACAACCCGGGTACCACTACCGCCGATGCCGCCAACAGCAACCGGTGAGCCTTGCACAGCTTTAAACACCAGTGAACGCCTGGTTGTTTGGGTGGCTGTGTAAAAACAGTGTGTGGTTTGAATGCATGGGAGAAATTATTTTTCTGACGACAAAGTGTACCACTGATACCGTTATACTGTTTTCAGTTACAGGCTTGAAACCATCAACAAAGCATAAATGCCAAACATTCAGAATATGAACAAAGGTACTGAAAGAAAGCCATTACTGACGGTTATCGTTGTGTTTCACAATATGCAGCGCGAAGCAGAGCGCACACTGTATTCGTTGAGCACAGATTATCAGTCTGGTGTGTCGTCAGAAGACTACCAGGTTCTCGCGATTGATAACGGCTCAGCGCAACCACTTGCTGCTGATTGGGTCAATCGTTTTGGACCCAATTTCAGGTATCAGTTTTTCGCCACGGATTCTGTTTCACCAGCCAGCGCAATTAATTACGCAGTCAATGGTGCTGACAGTGAGTTTATTGCAGTCATTGTAGATGGTGCGAGAATGGTTTCACCCGGTGTGATACGGGAAAGCCTGAGGGCTCTAAGGGCATTTTCGCAGCCGTTTGTTGGTGCATTGGGCTGGCATTTGGGTATGGACGTGCAAAATGTGACGATCCTTGAAGGTTATGATCAGGCTGCGGAGGATTGCTTGCTGGATTCAATTGGCTGGCAAAAAAATGGCTACCGGCTGTTTGAGATCTCAACGCTTGCACAATCTTCAAATAACGGTTTTCTGGGCGGAATGCCGAACGAATGTAGTTGGTTTGCAATGCCGTGTTCTGATTTTATTCAAATGGGTGGCTATGACGAAAGATTTCAATCGCCAGGTGGTGGCCAGGTCAATCATGATTTTCTGGGTCGTGTTTTGCAGCGCCCCGAGGTGAGTCCGGTGGTGCTTCTGGGTGAAGGCTCTTTTCACCAGGTACACGGCGGTGTTGCGACCAATGTACCGCTCAGTGAACACCCGGCGGCTCTGTTCAAAGCAGAATATCTTCGTATTCATGGCCGGTCGCATCAGTTTGTGAAGCCTGAAAGGTTGTATTACATGGGAGGAATGCCCGTGGAAGCCCACAGGTTCATCAGTTACGTGGGCGATGCAGGGAAAAGTGGAGGGCGTAGCTGATGAGTGCTGACGTGTTTGTTTTCGGTACCGGCTGTTCAGGTACTACGATGTTATACAGCCTTTTACAAAGCATTTTTGGCAATCTTTATGGCTCGGATTACTATTCGACTTACGAGCCATTCATCTGGGACAAGGAGAAATTCAACCGACCTTACAAGCAGGCTGGAAGCCTGTTTGGCAAGACCAGCTCAACATCAATTGCGGGGATGCACAACCACCTCAAAACCCCGTTGTTTGTGCATTCTGCGGACCGTGATGAATATATCAACAATGATTTTTTCAGGCACTTTTCAGCTTCAGCGGGCCCGGGTCAGCCACATCTGGCGAAATTCATCCGCGCGAATGGCCGAATGTCGATTTTTCGGGCACTCAATCCTCAGGCCCGTTTTGTGCTGATGCTTCGCAGTCCGGTTAGCAATATCAATTGTGCAAAACATAAATTTGCTTTTTATGGTGAAGATTTCTATCCATCAGATTATCCCAGGTTCTGCAGGCAGCTTACCTTGGAAAACAAGCTGATTCTGACCCCTGATGCTGCGAACTGGGCACAAAAACAAGCTGAGTATTGTTACCAGATGAATCGCGCAGCAATCGAGTTTGCGGTTGCTGACAGCAACACAATGATCCTGGAATATGATCGCTTTGCTCAAGACAAGCCGGCGTCATTGGCTGGCTTATGTGAGTTTTTGAAGACCCCGGTCGCCGACGGGTACGTGGAACAGCTGAACCAGCCTTCAGGTCCCGTAAGTTCATGGATAAAGCTAAGCCAGGCCGAATATGAAGCTGTCTGGCCGTATGAAGAGCGGTATACCAGGGCATGTACCGAGGCGGACCTGGTAAGAGGTCAGAGCGTTGATGCCGTTCAGCAGATGTATAACGGCAAGTGTAGCTCATCGGATTTTGATCCTGAGACGGAAGCATTTACCAGCAACCGCCTGCGTCGGATAATCCGCAAACAAAATGACCAGATTCATCAATTGGAAAGGCGTTTGAGGGATATCGAGCAAGGATGACAGCACAAGACCTGGTAGAAGTTGCAATGCACAACACGCGCCTTTTCCCGCGCTTTAAGGGGGTTGCAAAGTATCGGCTCGGGGGAATCGCCGCCCGCTGTGACTGGGTTGCTCTGACCGACAACACTTTGCACAGTGACGGCATACTGCGGGGCGAGGGCTTGTTGCTTCGCAATGGTGTGTCACCGCACACCGTTTTCCTCTCCATGCGCTCTTCTTTTCACGCACTGCCGTGGTTTTATGAGGAGGTTCTGCCAAAGATCAGCCAACGGTTTATCCTGATATCCGGCTCAGAAGATTTCACCATTCCCAACCAAGTGGACAAGCGCTTGCGCCCGGCAACCGCCGCAGAAAAGGACCTGGTAAGAACGATCGCAAGCGACAACCGGCTTATTCACTGGTTTGCAGAGAACCGCGATCAGTGCCTGCCTAATATGTCGACCCTGCCTGTCGGCTATGTCTTCAAGGATGGTGCGTCAGAACTCGTCAGCTTGGCAGCGCCAGCTGTGGCGCTGGCAGACAGGCCATTAAAAGTGTTTTGTGCGCACCGGGTAAGGGCAGGCGAACAATGGGATGAACGGCGGCGGTTGACCGGGTTGTGTCGCCGGCAGTTTGCTGCGTTTACCACGGTCTGTGAAGAAGAGGTCAGTGAGCGGGAGTTTGAACGGCAGTTGCAACGGCACCCCTTCGTTCTATGCGCCAGCGGAGGTGGCCTGGATCCATCTCCCAAAGTGTGGAGAAGTATCGCAAGTGGTTGTATTCCGGTTATCAAGTCATCCGTTCTGGATGATGCCTATAAGCAGCTGCCGGTTGCGATGGTCAAACAGTGGTCGGAGGACTGTCTCAGCGAGGGCCAGCTTCGTTCATGGCTGGATAAACTTGCGCCCTACTATGAAGCAGGGCCACTGCGAACGGAAGTCCTGCACAAACTGTCCCTGGATTACTGGTGGAAGCAGATTCTTCGCGGGCGTGCCTATTAAACCCCCGCTGTTATCGGCCCCGCGCTGAAGGCCGGCCAATTGCGTGGTAACTGAACCCATGGCGCAATGCAGCACTTTGTGGCCAGATATTGCGTCCGTCGATCAATACCTGCTGCCGCATTGAGGCCGCAAGTCGCTCAAAATCAGGTATCCAGTAATGCTTCCACTCTGTCACCAACACCAGTGCATCAGCGCCTTCGGTCGCTTCGTATTGATTGGCATGTACGGAAAAGTCCTGGTGGTTGCGGTACAGCAAGGCAGCTTCCTGCATCGCTTCCGGGTCATTGGCCCGAACAACGGCACCTGCAGCCAGCAGGCTATCAATCAAGACCCTGCTTGGGGCTTCACGCATGTCATCGGTTCGCGGCTTGAAAGACAGGCCCCATACCGCGATGCAGCGGCCCTTCAGCTCACCGGCGAACTCGTCTTTAAGCATCTCGAACAAGCGGGTTTTCTGATAGCTGTTAACGTGCTCGACAGCATTGAGGATTCTTGCTTCGAAACCATGATCCTGTGCAGTGCGTGCCAATGCCCGCACATCCTTGGGGAAACAGGAGCCTCCATAACCCGGTCCTGCGTATATGAATGAATAACCGATACGCGGGTCAGAGCCGATGCCCTTGCGTACCTGTTCGATATCGGCGCCGGTGCGTTCGGCAATATTGGCTAGCTCGTTCATCAGGCTGATCTTGGTAGCGAGCATGGCATTGGCAGAATATTTGGTCAGCTCAGATGAGCGCACATCCATGAACAGCATTTTTTCCTTTTTACGGTTAAAAGGCGCGTACATTTCACGCAACATTTGTTCACTGTGCAGGTCTGCGACGCCGCACACGATGCGATCGGGTTGCATAAAGTTTTTGATGGCAGCACCTTCGGCCAGAAACTCGGGGTTTGAGGCAACGCTGAAAGAGATATCTTTCCCGCGCTGGTCCAGTTGGGAGCATATTTTTTCCCGGACGCGGTCACAAGTGCCCACAGGAACGGTTGATTTGACAATGACCAGCAGGGGTTTGGACATGAATTTGCCGACATTACCGGCTACATCGAGGACATGGGCGAGGTCTGCTGAGCCATCTTCTGATGGCGGGGTTCCAACGGCGATCATCAAAGCTTCGGCATGTGCGACCGCCTCTTCGATAGAGGTCGTAAATGCCAAATGGTCCCGACCCACATTCTCCGCCAGCATCTCGTTCAGTCCAGGTTCGTATATATCGGCGTGTCCTTTGCGCAAAGCCGCAATGCGGTCGGCATCAATGTCCATGCACAATACTTTGTGCCCGGCTTCGGAAAGTCCAACGCCACTGACCAGTCCTGCATAGCCACTACCGATTACTGAAATTCGCATGCTTCTAAGTCCTTGTCAGGTACCATTGGTAGGTTGCCGCAATACCGTCTTCGAGGCCGATCCTGGCGTTCCAGCCGAGCTCGGACAAAACCGAGACATCCAGCAGTTTCCGCTGTGTGCCATCCGGGTAGTCGCTGTTGTAAATGACTTCACCCTGATAGCCGACAACCTTCTGAATAAGATCTACCAGTCCGGCGATGGATACGTCTTTACCGGTACCGACATTGAGATGTGACAGCCTGGTAGTGGTGTGGCCAGCGTATTTATCTTTTGCCAGCCCGGCAACAAACAGGCAGGCACCTGCCAGGTCATCAACATGCAGGAACTCGCGGCGCGGGGTACCAGAGCCCCAAACCTCAACCGCAGAAGCCTGGTTTACTTTTGCTTCATGAAATTTGCGCAACAGGGCCGGCAGGACGTGGCTGGTTTTCAAATCAAAATTATCATTGCTGCCATACAGGTTGGTTGGCATCACACTGCGGTAATCGGTGCCGTATTCACGGTTGTAGGATTCACAAAGCTTGATACCGGCTATCTTGGCGATGGCGTATGGCTCGTTGGTTTCTTCCAGCACGCCGGTAAGCAGGCAACTTTCCGGCATGGGCTGTGGTGCAAGCCTGGGATAGATGCAGGAACTGCCGAGAAACAGCAGGCCTTGTACGCCCGCTCGGCAGGCTGCATTGATGATATTGGCCGCAATCATCAAATTGCTGTAGATAAACTGCGCAGGGTAGGTATTGTTTGCGTGAATGCCGCCAACCCGGGCGGCGGCGAGGAAGATGTAGTCAGGCTTTTCAGCAAGCAGGAAGTCCTGTACCTGCTGCTGGTTTTCAAGATCGACCTCGGCGCGGGTTTTTAATAGCAGGTTCTGGCAGCCTGCTTTTTGCAGCCTGCGTACCAGTGCGGAACCCACCATGCCCCGGTGGCCGGCCACGTAGATTTTTCCATCGGTTGGGAAAGTGGTTTGATCCATCACCGGTCTAATTAGTTTGCCGTTGCTTGTGGACGGGCTTATTCATGATGGTTGAATACCTTGAACCCTTGCCCGGCAACGATGGCATCACGGTGTGCAATTTCCAGATCTTCCCGGATCATCTCATCCACCAGTTCAGCAAAGGATATTTTAGGCTCCCAGCCCAGTTTTTTCTTTGCCTTTGACGCATCGCCCAGCAGTGATTCAACTTCGGTCGGGCGGAAGTAGCGGGGATCAATGCGAACGATAATATCACCTTCCCCGGGCCCTTCTTTATCGCTGGCTTCCGCTACCCGGCCAATTTCTTTCAGGCCGCTTCCTTCCCAGCTAAGGGTGATGCCCAGATGCTTGACTGCCTGTTCTATAAATACCCTGACAGAGTACTGTTCACCGGTCGCAATCACATAATCATCCGGTTCATCCTGTTGCAAAATCAGCCACTGCGCTTCAACGAAGTCACGGGCATGGCCCCAGTCTCGCTTGGAATCAAGATTACCGAGGTGCACAGTATCCTGCAGGCCGGTCTTGATGCGTGCCAGGGCGCGGGTGATCTTGCGGGTAACAAAGGTCTCGCCACGAATGGGAGACTCGTGATTGAAGAGAATGCCATTACAGGTATACATGCCGTAGGCTTGCCGATAGTTAACGGCTATCCAGTAGGCATAAAGCTTCGCAACAGCGTATGGAGAGCGGGGGTAAAACGGCGTGTCTTCATTCTGGGGAGTCTCCTGCACCTGTCCATAGAGTTCGGATGTTGACGCCTGGTAAAAACGGGTCTTATCCGTCAGTTTCAGCAGGCGAATCGCTTCCAGCAAGCGCAACGGTCCCATTGCATCGGTGTTAGCCGTGTACTCAGGTGTTTCAAAAGATACTGCCACATGGCTCTGTGCCGCGAGGTTATAAATCTCGTCGGGCTGGCATTCCTGAACAACACTGATCAGGTTGGTGGAATCAGTCATGTCACCGTAGTGCAGGATAAAGTCACGACTGGCAATATGTGGATCCTGGTAGAGGTGATCGATCCGGTCGGTATTGAAGGAAGAAGCCCGTCGCTTGAGGCCATGAACCTCATAGCCTTTTTTCAGCAGGAACTCAGCCAGATAGGCGCCATCCTGACCTGTAACGCCGGTAATTAATGCCTTTTTGGTCAATGTACGGTTCCCCCATCGATTGTGGCAAGCCAAATGGTCAGCCTGAAGCACAAATTGTACTGTATTTTGGCTTAGTAATAGTCCAGTTCGAAGTCTCTGACTACACCCATCACTGCATCAACCTCTCCGGCTGACATTCTCTGCTGCCAGATTGCCGGCATGGCTGTGCTGTTTCGCCGTGTGCTTCCCGGATCATTGCTATCCGATGTACTCAAAGAATGTATCTGCTGAGTGGCGCTGTGGCGCAATTTCAGACCCAGATGTCCGGCGATGAGCGTGTACATCCTGACAGGTTCTTTGCAGAGATCTTCATATCTGTATAGCAGCCAGTCGGGGTTGTCAGGTAACTGCATTGAGTAAACCTTGTGGAGCGCACCCCAGATTGCACCCCGGGTGAGCCACTTATCGTTGCTGGCGTGCTGAAGCAGGGCTCTGTAGGGCTCAAGGTGATCCTGCATTAAGGCTTCCTGCCGCAACAGGCAATTGACCCCCAGCTTCCAATCCAGGGCATCCAGGCTGGAGGCGAAACCGCAGGGGTGGCGCATGATAAAAAGTACCTGCGCGTCATATTGCTTTGCGATCCAGCTGGACATCAATGATGCTGTCGGGTCTTTGACGACAACGTTGGAGGCTCTGCGGATAGCACTGCTCCAGTAGCCACGGTAGGCTGCCCTGGTCAACTGCTTCCAGCTTTGTTTGCCCTGAAAGGCGTTGTTTGCTGTGTGCTTTATCACCCCGGACACCATGGAGGAGGTGTCGACATAAGCAAAATGGTTGAGTTTACCTTGTAGTTTCGGAACCCAGTTTTTGTTAAAAGGCTCGTATATGTACCTCACTCCGGTGCTGGCACCAAGAATTTCACCGACCCAGGAAGAACCACAACGTGGTGCGCCGGTGATGAATACCGGGCGGTTTGTAGAAGTTGAACTTTTTTCAATAGACCGGGGGAACAAAACGTATGGTTTCCTGAATATTTATTATATTTCCTGCAGGAATATTATCAGGTCGGGTGGGTTTTTTATTCTAATTATCCGCATTGGCCAGGAACAAAAGTATAATTGCGCTAATCGTGAGCTGAAGGTACTCATACTTTCACAGGTATTTGGGGTGAACTAAAGCAAAAATGGACCTTATTATTCACCCGGGTCATGGCAAGTGTGGCTCAACTTCAATTCAAAAATACCTTTATGACAATCGAGCCAGCTTGTCGGGAGAGGGGTATGCCATACCGGACAAGTTTTTTCGGTTCAGCTTTGAGAAAGAAAGTAACTTCTCCAGTACCCAGCCTGCAGTTCACTATCTCGCCAAAACCTGTGAAAAGCGGGGTTATTCTCTGCTGGAAAAGAGAATTGATGAGGCTCTTGAAAACGCTCAGCAATCGAATATTCACACCTTTGTTCTGAGTGCTGAAAATCTTTCGAACTCGCACACCAAGCCATTGCATGAGATTTTCTCGAGGTATTTCAATGTCAAAAAGGTGCTGTATTACACAAGAAGACAGGATGATCTGTTATTGAGTGCGTGGCAGCAGTGGGGGCATAAGACAGGCACTGACCTTACCGGGTTTTGCCAACGACAAATGAGGGAAGGATTACCTGCATATATTAAAAGTGCCGCTATGATGGAGTCCTGTTATGGCAAGGGTATTCTGGAAGTCGTGCCATTTTCCAGAAGTGTATTCAGAGACGGGGACCTTATCAGCGATTTCGCTGCCAGAACAGGTCTGGGTGTTATTGACGGTTCCGGGTCAGTATCACGCACTGAGAACAAAAGCTTGAATCCATTGGTTTGTGAGTATTTGGCGCAGGTCCCGAATATTTATGTGTCTGTTCATGACAACCATCCAAAGGCCGACCTGGAAAAGTTTAAACTTGAACAACCATGGTTGTTTGATCCCTGGAAGAAATACCTGGCAGAGGCAGACAGAAAGTTGATTCTGGATCATTTTGAGGCTGAAAACCGTGAACTGCACTCGACCTATTTCCCTGATATATCTTTTGACCTTCTGTTTGGCATGAGTGCTAACGGGTCCGAGGTTGGACAGGAACAAATTCCGGAATCACTGGAACCGCACCAACGGGAGTTTTTGCGGCACTGGGTGAAGAAATGGCGCAGGAGGAAGCCTGCACGGTTACTTCGGATGTTGATTGACCGCTTACACGCGGTATATAGAACATACCTGCCCAAGCCGAACTGATCTGGAGATACTGCTCGTATCGTTATCGGCGTACCTGCTGTTTCATCTAGTCGATTGCAATAATGTTCGCATGCCAGAGCAGTTCAGTCAGACGCGCTCTGATTACGAATATATAAAAACTTGTGCGCTGCATACGATAGTAAAGGTTTTGCAGGGCAGGGTGGCGTGAAAAATCCTGTCTGCATCGTTGGCGGATTATCTCCATCTCCTTGAACCCATCGGTTTCAATGTCCGCCTGGGTTTTCTGTGCATCGTGCATTCTGAACTGCCCCAGAAATGCGGGTATCAGCTTGAATTCAGCGTTCACATTAATGAAACGGCGAATGAGTTCCCAGTCCATGGCAAAACGGAATGACTCATCAAGTTGACCACCAATCCTTTGCCACAATGACCTTCGCCAGAACATGGTTTCCTGTGGAATAAAATCGGCATAGGTAAGGATCAATTTGCGGTGGCCCGGCAACACCCACTTGCCGACATCTTCACCCGACTCGTTGATCAGCACACGGTGCCCGTAAACAACATCAATATCATCAGAGGCCATAAACTGATCAGCAACCCGGAACAATGCCCCGGGCATCAGGCAGTCATCAGAGTTCAGCCAGGCCAGTATTTCACCTGCTGCCTGTGCCATTCCCTTATTGATCGCATGTGCCTGACCGTTGTCCGGTTCACTGACCCACCACCTGATGTGTGAGGCGTACCTCCTGATGACTTCGACTGTCTGGTCTGCTGACCCACCGTCAACGACTATCAGTTCAAGTTCCGGATACCCCTGGCTGATGATGCTTTCCAGGGTCTTGTCGATAAAGCGCCCATGGTTGTAGGAGGGTACGACGATAGTAATACAAGGGTAGCTGTCAGTGTCGGCGATGGCAGGCAAGTTTGCTGACGTGGCGACTGCTTTGGGTTGGTAATGACCCTCCAGTCGCGTACAACCTGGAAGCAACAGGCTAAGGTTCATAGTCAAAATACCGGAGAAAATCAGCCAAAGACGTGTTCAGTTCCTGAATTGTTTGTTGCCTGAGTTTGTTCTTGTGGTCACCAGGATGTACCTGCCTGATGTGACTGTCCTGATCTTCGGACGCAGGCATAACATCAAACTGATTAGCTATACTGCCTATGACTTCGGGAACGGTACTGAGTCCAAGGTGACGTACGACGTCCGCCAACCATTTTTCCTTCGCATAAATAACATCCTCATAGCGATAAATATTAATTGTGCTGCCCGCCAGCATTTTCCGATAGCGTTGGAACTGATTGGAAAAGATAATTGATTTTTCGTTGACAAACTGGTCGATACTGAGTTTTTCTGCCTCCTCCCGGTTCTTCAAAAATAGTGTAAGGCCTTTGGGGATCACGTGGCTCTTGAGTATGGAGTAGTAAAGCGAGACCAACATGTCCCTTGGGTCTCTGACCAACCATATGACCGGCGCACCCGACACATCCAGGTTAAAAGTGGGAAAGTGCCTGAAGCCTGTATAAATGTAGCCTGTCGTGCTGAAGCAAGCGGATGCGTCTTGCCGGATATGGTTCGTTGGCACACCCTGGTCAAAGGCCATATTGAAGAGTGAAAAAGTTGGGATACCAATCCGCTGGCAATACGCAGCCACCATGTTGTTCAACAGCGTGCTTCCGCCTCTCGGGAAAGCGAATATATAAGCGCTTGTCAAGTCTGGCCTGGGATCGGGTAGAGTGACTTTGTAGGGTCGACCACTCTTCGAGACCAGCAGTACAGAATTCATGACAGGAAACGCGCACCGTTCATGGTTTTAATTTCAATCGCCTCAGTATTTGGGTAAGGCCACCTTCCGGTCTGCCGAAACTGACGTCGGCAATGGCGAGCCCCAATTTCCTTTCATCATTGCTGTTACCCAGGTCTCTGGGGCTGTGTGTGGCGGGTAGTACAATTTGAACCTCAGTTTCGTTCCTGTCGCTGGCAGGGGGGAGGTTACAGCTCAACACATACAAACCATCGGAAACACTGAATTGGTGTTCGGTGTGTACTCCATCAACCAGGATCTTAAGCTGTCTGGAGTACTCTGATTTGATCAGTGCGAACAGGCGGATTCGCATACCCAGTGTCTTGCTGCGATTCAGCGGGAACAGAAACTGAATTTCAGGATCAGCGCCGCTCCAGAGGTAGTTGGTTCCATCACCTGAAGACTCTAAAGGCAGTAGGTTCTTGTTATAGGCCAACCGGTCGGTACCAAATACAATATCCGCCCTGCTTTTGGGGGGCTTGCTTATGGAGCTGCTTGCGCTCGGTTTTGGGGCGGGTTTGGGAAGCAGCTTGCCAATGGCCTTTTCAGCCAGTTTGACTTTGACCGATAGTTGGCCCAACTCACCTGAGAGTTCCTTTATGATGAGTTCTGTGGCTTTGTCTGCAAGGCCAGCTTCCGTAATACGTTGCCGGAATTGCCGGTTAATCTGGCTGATCTCTTCTTTGTTTGCCTGGGTGACATACTTGATGTCTTCCAGTAACTCGATAGTCTCGGGATGTTGTGTATCGTCTGTCATCGGTCGGGTTCAGGTTCTGCCGGGTAAACCACATTCTACAATTTTGTGCTGACCCAGTCGCATGGTTATTCTGACGTGTTTGTATCGTTGTCCTGACAAATGATCAGGAGATCTCTATGGCAGAGGTGGAAAACCCGAATAGCTGCTGTGTTGAGCAGGCTATAATCCTACCTGGAAACAGGTGCAGTTTTGCCCGCCCTGAGAATATTTTCACTGCATGGCCGTACTTATTTGAAAATTATCTTACATATCGGAACAGAAAAAACCGGCACAACCTCAATTCAGCAGTTTCTGCTGCTGAATAAGGATTTATTGAGCAAACATGGAATTCGTTCTGCCAGTGAAGTATTCCTGAACAAAGTCTCCAATAACTTCGAATTGGTGCTGGCTTCAAATCCTGATCCAGGCCGATTGATACGCTTTCGGGATACCGGGTTCCCTGTATTTCAGGCAGCCATCAAATCACGTTTGGCACAACTGGTAGCGACCGCGGCAGAGTCAGGCATGGACACCATCGTGTTTTCTTCAGAGCACATGTCTTCCCGCCTGGTTGATGAATCTCATATCGAAACACTAAAGCAACTGTTTCCGCCGGTGTGCAAGTTCAAAATCGTGGTCTACCTGAGGCGGCAGGACGAACTGTATCTGGGCACCCAGGCTGAGGCCATTAAACGTGGCAATAGCAATTTGAAATTTGTGGATCCACTTAAGCGCCCTGCAAACAAGCCTTATGGTCCTGCGTACTATGATTTTGATTTGCTTCTGGGCAGTTGGGCGAAAGTATTTGGCGACGACAGTATCGTTGTCCGCCCCTATGAGAGAAGCCAGTTGCTGCGAGGAGACATACTGGAGGATTTTCACAGTCTGATCGCCAGTCACGGTTCATTTGGCTGTTATAGGCGGGTTCCGAAGATCAACAAAAGATTATCTGCTCAGGCATTGTTTGCGATTGCCCGGTTGAACTCGCTGGGAATAAGCAGCCATGAAGAGACTGAAAAGTACATTTCACAGTTGGATGATTATGCCCCTTCTTCCCTGTTGCCTGCAGATGTCTTAGTTGAGTTTTTCAGCCATTTCGCGGTATCGAATCGTGAAGTCGCGAAAAAATACCTGCAGAACGGTGAATTGTTTACTGAACAAGCTAAAACGCTCCATTATTTTAATACTGAAGATGATGGTCAGGTACTCGAAGTGATGAAAAAGTTTCTCATAGGAGTGAAATAACAACAGACCTAGCCTGAAAGTTGACTGTATGGATTCCTGTAGGAGAATGCTTCAATTTCCTCGCAAAATAATTCATGCATCATGGATTTTACCGGCTGAGATGAAAAGCATCTGCCTGCCTCCGCGAGTAACACTTTTGACTTTGGTGTTGAATTCATCCACCCCAGTTCACTGACGTCCAGGACCAGGTTGCATCTTCGTGCCATTGCAGTAAAAAAAACCTTGTTGTCGCGATCAGTTGCAAAAACAAGATCTGCCAAAACCTCACCATTATGCCCTTGAGTGTAGGCCTTTAGCGTATGTCGATTTTTGAACCACTGGCGATGCTTTTCCAGAGAGATCCACTGGTCAAACGGCATTAAGCGCGATGGATCATGGCGTTTGCCCTTTGCCCAGAATTGATTGCCGTTAATATCCGTTTTGGAGTAGGCGTACACGGAAAGGAGTAAATCCCAGGGATTTCGAACGGCACAGACCTTGAAATAGGTGCTGAAATCCCAGCCATGTTGCTGGAAGGTTTCTTGCATTTCTTGCAAAGTCGCGTGATGGCGGAACGGCTTGTGATCGGCTGAAATAATATCTGAATGAGGGTCGAGTAGCTTTCGGTAGGATACGCTGCCGGTTTTGGGTTTGGAAATCCAGATAAATTTGTATTTATGTGAAATTCTCATTGGGTCAGTTGTGCGTTGAAGAGCTATATGACAGTGTGCAAAACTGGCAGGATATCATCCGCAAACCGGGTGTTGATTCCGATGATGTCAGTTTGAAAATAAGTGATCCCCATCGTTCGCAAAGCTTGAACCACTTCCGGTTTGAAGGTGAATCCTTCCACAAGGTCTCGACCACCGGTGGCGTAACCGCCCCTCCTGGATGGGATGCCGGAACCATCAGACAGGTACACGCTGTCAATGCAGAGCCCCATATCTGCTAACTCTTGCAGTGGAACCGCGTGCGCCTGCTCAGACAGTCCAATCTGGAACTTGTCGTATAGAACCAGAAAACCCTGTGTGGCCAGGTACTCAGCGGCTTCCGGTTTCCCGAATAGCTGTGTTTCTGTATAAGTGAGCTTGGTCATGGCAAGCTGATCGCCGAGGCCTTTGAGGGCTTCAAATTCTCCGCCCTGCAAGTCGAGCTTGACGAAATCGGGCGTGTATTCAAGGTCATCCTGCAAGCGGACAGTGGAAACCTCAACCGCCTCATAGGAGGGTACGTCCTCGCCGATAAAGCCACAATATGAGGTTCCGGGAGACCAGTGATCCACTGTACCGCTCATGCGCGACACTACATTAAAATTGGTTGTGCCCTTGAAATTACATAACGCTGCCTGGTGTAGTTTGTACTGATCGCCTTTCAGTCGCTCGTTCATCACGACAAAGTTTTCTTTCAGAGGTTCGTAGCAGGTTAGTCTGGCATGTGGCTTGTTTTCATCGTTCAGGTTGCTCCTCAGGATCTGATTGTAGGCCTTTGCAGTATCGCCAATACCCGCACCTCCATCGACGAAACGACAAAACCGGGTTTGCAGCCTGTGAGTGAGTGCAGGAAGAAGGTAATTCAGGCCGGATTGGTTGAGACGGCCTGCGCTGAAAGCGTTGTGTAAGGCGAATAGCATCAGGTATTTCCTTTTGATGGCCAGGTCAGTGTGATACCCGGCAGCCAGGCTTCAGCATAGACGGGAGGTTAAACATCAGCGAACTCTTCATACCAATGCCCACAGCCAATAGACTCCAGGGCGTCAACAACCTCCCGGTCGTTTTCTATTCTGATCAGGGCAGGGTTTACTGCCGATTTGGAAAAAGCCGGCAATTGAGGCAGGTTGCTAACCCCCAGGTAGTGAAAGCTCGATTCGACGTCATTGGCGTTGGCCATACCTTCATAGGAAATTTCAAGGACAGGCTTGTCCAGGGAATTCCGGAACAGTTCCTCACCCCTTTTCGTACCGCGAATTACGCGCTTCAACCGTTGCACATCAACGGCTATCGATATTCTAGAGTCATGGTACTTCTGTTTGTGCGCTCCGGAAGGGTGCCACACTCCGGTAGTCTTCGCCCTCTCCAGGGACAGGTGCTTCAAAAATAAATTCTTTCTCGTTAAGTGAATAACCTTAATGCTTTGGTCTTTTTTTATCCTTTGCCAGAAATCATCTTTCCCGGCACAATGAAAATAGAAAACTTTGTAGCCCCTGATTTCCGAGTGCGCAGGGTTTTCCCATACGTGTTTCTGCGCGTAAGCATAAGGATCATCACTTGCTTGGTAGTTGATTCCAAAGGATCTTCCACGCCCCCGGGCATTGGGATTAAAAATCTCCCAGAAACAGGTGATGCTGGGGTGATGGTTGAGTGACTTGACGAGAAAGTTGGATCCTGTTCTGCCGGAACAAACAATGACAAATTTCTGGGTGGCGGTTTGCAGACGCGGACCCTCTGCGGATTCGACACCGCTTGTCTCCTGATTCGCAAAGCTACTCTCAGGCCGGGAAACCATACCCAAATTCCCTGATCTCAGCTTCATAGGCTTTTTCTACCACGCTCCTCATGTCCGGGGTGAAGAGATCGCTGATCGGAACTGACTTATCACGTTTGGCAGTTTTTAGCTGTGGGATTTTTTCTGCATCGAAAGGCAGTCCCAGTCTTTCGCAAACAAATTCAATTCCGGTCGCAAGATCTTCAAAGCGGATGAAGTAATCCAGACATAATTTTCCATTGATGGTGTAGGCTTTACGGTTGTGGGCCGAAAGGGTCCCTTCAAACCAGTTCCTGAAATGCTGAACTGTGCTTTCCTCTGTTGCGCCGGTAGTTTTGTCTGCCGCATTGCGATGAAAATAAAGTGATACAAGTCGGTCAAAGGGATTCCGGATGACACAAAACTTGAAATAGTCATTCCATATTTTGTCGCCAATTTTATTCTTTATATCAATGGCCTTCATGTGGTTATACCATTCATTTTGTCTGGCATTTTTGCCCCGTTGGCCAATAATACCGGTGTGGCTGACGTGCTCAGTCCGATTGTGCATAAAGGCCCAATCACCTTCCGGCATGCAATATTTCTCAAAATAACACTCAACGGAGGTGCCAGCAGTTTTGACTGTTTTTGTGTAAATAAACTTCTTTCTATGGCTTACCAGCATATATGTTTGTTAACCTCTTTGACGTCTTGCTGAAACGTTTTTACCGGCGACCAAAACTAGCGTTGGCTGGGCACAGGCTCTGCCTGGATACGCCTGCTGTAGGTGTAGAGTTCATAGTCCAGATTATGCTTGCGCCTCATTGCCGCAACGTGAGACGGCTTCAGGTCACTGCTTTTGTACGGCACCATATCGGGATAGGTGGCACTTGTTATATTTAGTTTTTGCATCGGCTTCACCCTCTGGTTGGTCATTCTCTCTAACCACCTTCGCACAAGTTCTTCCGAGTGTTCAATCGGGTAAACACTCATTCTACTGAAAATTGATGCTACTGGTTCACCTTCATGACTGCGTAGAAAGTTCAGTTGAAAATTAGCCTGCTGGTTTGTCGCAAACTCTTCGAAACCCATTTTACTGACCCTTAAATGGCCAGGGTGATCTTTTTTGGCGCGTACATAGTTGAATAGGCTCATCTGACGATCCAGTGGGTGCCTTACGACTGAAACCGTGTGTAAGTTGCCATTTTCATGCAGGGTTCGAAGGTGCTTATTCTGCAAGGCCTGTTGGAACTTCAAGTGTCCTACAATCGCTTTTTTCCCCCGTAATACATCGGCCCCAAGACTGGCAAAATCAGTCTCACTGAAGTCTGCACCAAAATTCCTGTCCCAGACTTTTATGCAATTTTCAATTCCTACAGCAGAATAAAACAATTGCTTGATAGTGGTTCCACCGCATTTTGGAATATGAGCAAAGTAAAGCATAATAGTTTCTGGTTGTGTCTGGATTTACGAAAGAGGGTGACGCCACAGCTTACCCGATCAGTTCGTGCAAAATGGCATTAGCATTGCGGTGCCTGGCATGTAAATCAAACCAACCACCGATGCTGTCAACCCAGGCCGGGTTTTTTCCACCTGATTCAACATCCCATACAAGTGAAATAATCTTGTGCATACTTGCATAGTCTAACCACATGCCATCGGTTTCCTCGCCAAACTTCCCACTGGCACCGGCTTCGAACGGGTGGGACGTGTACCTTCCTTCCAATGGGGGGGTATTTTGCACTGTTTCAACGACATGCCTCTGTTGAATATATTTGAACGCATTATATTCGTTATTGTGTAACTCATTCAGCATGGTGCCGCCGTTTTCGACCGAAATATAAGGTACCTTATAGCAACTGTTAAGTACTGATAGAAGTGCATACTCGTCATGGCCTTCAATGTCGATCTTGATGTAGTAAGGGGCACCGTATTCGCTGATAACTGACGCAAGCGTCGCGACTTCAACTGTTACTGTCTTAAGCCTACTACCGTCCCTGCCACTGATTGATTTCTCGAAAGAGCTCCACTCGCTTCTTGCGGTGTTTATATGAAATTCCATTGTCCCCTGCGTATCCGCGATACCCAGGTTCAAAATCGTTAACCTCCCCGTCTCAATCTGGTGGTGAAATTTCGATCGTGCCTGATCACAAAGAAGTGAGTTTGCTTCAATTGCCACAACCCTGAAACCTTTTTTCAGGTAGAACTCGGTATCCTGCCCAGTGTGCATACCAAGGTCGTAAATGATCAAATTTTCAAACCAGTTAACGGGTAAAGAACGCCTGTCGACCGGCATGTTGAGTGTAGAGTGCATAGAATTACGTGGTCATCAATTTGGTCATTGCTGTAAAAAGGCCGTTTGCCGGCTTGCGAAATAGTGCTCGATAATAGCCAGTTCTCTTTCGCCCTCAATGTCCTGCACCCGGTTATGGGAAGCTTCATTGATGTAATACATAGACGCTACTGCAGGTACAAGACTGAATGTTTCCCCATTTTTAGTGCACTCCAGCCAAAAGGCCCAATCGGCGCTGGTGCCAAAGCGTTGCTCATCGAAAAAACCGTATTTCCGGTGTAGGGATTTCTTCCAGACAGGCATGCAGTGCATGATATTCCTGGAGTAGATATCCCCGTTATCGTTGCGCAGGAAAAGTGAGCCAAATTCAATCTGGGTGGATTCCTCGTCGGTGAACCAATAGTCATGGTCAGTCAGGCTATACCATGGCGCATTGCAGGTTCTTGTTGCCCGCAGGGCCGTTGCGGCACCGCTTATGCCAGGCTGACTCCTGATTGTATTGAGAAGGGCTGTAGCCTGAAATGGACTGCGCCGGTCATCCAGGTTCGCATTGCTGATGTAATCCGTCGATGATTTCTCAATGGCCAGTTTCCAGCAGTTGTACAAACCGGGGTCGTCCGGCAATGAAATATACTTGAAGCGTTTTTCCAGGCCGGGGAACTCCTCAATAAATTCGGCAAATACTTCGCGCTCATTGTCAGGAGAGGCGGCGTCCACCAGGATGACTTCCGCATTGCACTCCATTGCGGCAGCGGCGATATTTTCCAGAAAGCCCCTGAAGAATTCCACACCCTTGAATATCGACGTAATAAAGGTGATCTCGAAAGGTGTTTGCTGAATACCGGGCGAAGTGCCCCACAATGCATTGCTGATCTTGCTGGCCGATGAAGCCGTCCGGGCCTGCCCGGCAAGACCTAACTCATCGACGAATGGCCGCAGTGCTGTGTGTTTTTCGGCCACGGTATGAAGGGTCTTTTGCAGCAAGCTGAAATCTTCATTTTCCAGGCTTTTCAGTAAGAGATAAGTGCTCAGGTCGGTGGCTTGGGTTTCCGCAAAACAGATTGAGATATGCGGTTTAAAAGCAAGCATACGCTTGCCGTTTATTTCTTCAAAGTTGATATCGGTCTCAAATAACCTGGTCTCATCACTACTCGGAAAACTTGCCTGGTAGGTGCGTAGCAGACTTTTGACACCCACTGTGGACTTGTCGCAGGTCTCGGGACCCTCTATAAACGGTCTTGGATCTCCGGCGTTGGTAATTGCGATGTTGAGGTTTCTGTCGTTAAAAGCCTGCAATGCATCAAATAGTAAATCCCCGAGTTTTGTATTTACAAACTCTGCGGCGATATTCAGGGAAATGCTTATGCCACCTTGAACATGCCTGGCCAGTTTGAGGCACATGGTTGCGATGACCATAGAGGAAATCAGGTTTTGACCATCATCATCAACGAATATGTTGATGACGAAGTTACTCCACTTAATCATCTGGTCGCCCCGCCCGCTGTATACGACATCCTTGAGTCGGCACCACTGTACGCCCCTGATAGGCTCTTCACCCTGGGCCTGCCTGGTTTCGTGGCTCAGTCTCGCAGCGATTGAATCGGCAAGCTCCAGTCTTTTAAACTCCGATGAATTGAACGCCTCGTGATGAATGTGGAAAGCGTTAACAGAAAGACAGGGGTTGTACAGCGGGTAGCCCGATTTGCCAATGTGGTAATTCAGAAAGGAGTCACAATGAAAGGTTCCAACCGGAAAGTGCGCCCTGAAATTCACTTTGCGTGGCGTCCTGTATATCCATGCGTCGGCTGACCATGTGTTGGGCAAGCCGAAATGATTCATTATCATGCCACCCCTGCCGCCGGTACACTCGGGCGTCTCCTGGCGGCTCAGTACAAAAAATGAATCGCGGATGGTCACAGGGTTAATCTTATTGATGGTTGCATCGAAGGCTATATCTGCATTGGCTGTGACTACGATGGCACGCGGGAAAATAAAATCTACACAGTTAAAAATCTCATCGAAGGTGGGTCGGTCGCTGATGGTTACCCATATTACAACCGCTTTGTGTGACAGTCCCGGTGTGTTTAGCAGTTTATTGACCTTCGCATACATGGTGCCATTTGAGCGTTCATAAAAGATTGCCACAGCATCGAAATGCTGCAGATTGCGCTGCAGACAATCCAGGTATTCCTCCATGCGCTCCTGATTTTTCTCATCATAGAGGCTGATGGCAAGTACCCGCTCGGTTTCCGCACCGGCCATGAATGCGGATGGCCGGCCGGGTGAGTCTGTGGCGGTAGGTAAATTTTTATGGCCGATGTCATTGCAATGAGCATTAATGGACTGGAATTGTGTGGGCTCCAGCCCTTGCAGAATAATCTTCCGTTCAGAATAGATCAGTTCATAGCGTGTGTTGCTGCCCATAAATACATACAGGCGTTGCATGTGGGCTACTTGCCTGTCTGCGTCCACTTTTTCCATGTGCCGCAGGACATTGAACGGGCTGTGGTCTGTGTCAAAGTAGCCATCTGCAGAACCCTGCAGTTTCAGTACAGAAGCTGTTTCCTGGAAAGGTATGCCCGCGAGGTACTGCTTGTAGATAAACTCTGCCATCCACGGCGATTCATACACCCTTTCGGCCCAGGACGGCTCGGTTCTGAACAGGTTTTCGAGCACCGCATAGCGCCTTGCATCCTGGCGGACAGACTCGGGAATGGTTCGGTCCCCGGTAGTTCTGGTGCAGGTCCAGTTATTATCCCCCGCAGCCTCTATTGAATAGTCCTGCAGGAATGTTGGCCACCACTGGTCAAACAGCGCGATAGTGAATTTGTTGCAGGAGTTCTCAAGTTCGGTTGCCGGTACCCGGCCTATGAAAATATTGTCTGCTATGTCCTGGTGTTTCAGGCGGTCTTCTGCTTGCTGCTGGCCATGATTCAGGGAGCTGAAGGCAAAGAATTTCTGCTTCAGACCACAGCGTGTGGCAAGCCGTGCATACAGGTCAGAGTCATCCCAGCCATAGGTTCTGATATGCTCGTTATAAAAGCCTGCCTTGAGCAAATCAGACTTGTAGCAGCCGAACGAGCCATTGATATACACTTGGTCGACTCGGTCCGCGTCGATGGCAGACTCCCATGAGCCACGAATGAATTCTCCCTTTTCGAAGTGGTTCAGTTCAAGAAAGTCCTCGCGAGTCTCAATATCGGCGTCCAGCTTGTAGATTTTTTTGTATGAGGCAAATCGCAACCCAACGTTAAACGCGTAAGTCAGTATCCAGCGTGGTTCGTTCTCAACGCGGACTATCTTCAC
This sequence comes from Gammaproteobacteria bacterium, assembly GCA_024277815.1. Classification (GTDB taxonomy): domain Bacteria; phylum Pseudomonadota; class Gammaproteobacteria; order Xanthomonadales; family SZUA-36; genus SZUA-36. The sequence continues at coordinate 4,698 of JAJRUM010000020.1, read as the reverse complement.
TCTTTCATCGGCGATATCTGCGACTGTGGTCAGCACAGGCGCCGAAGAATTCCAATCAACTATGACGATTTCCTGAACCGGTAATCTGAGCCATGATTCAAGGGATTGTTTCAAATTGTCATTTCTATTCATACAACAACTTATGAGGCTGGTACCATCAAGCAGTGCACGGTCGTCATAACAGGAAAGCATACCGGAAGGCCTGTCCGGTTCGGGCGCAGCGCAAGCTGCCGGCAACTCAAACTGAATTTCCGTACCGCTGATCCGGGTGAACTCCTGAATAAGTGAAAGCAGGAGGATTCGCGCATTGCCGGTCAACTCGTCTCCGTGCAATTCACGAAGCAGGCGCTCAGCTGATTTGAAATCAGCCACTGACAAGGCGTGCTTTGCCTGCTGGAAAATATGGTAGACCGGTGATTTCACGCCTGATCAATCATTTGGCAAGGCACCATGTGGCTGACCTAGGAAACTGCCGGGTCATAGTGCAGATGCTCACAAAGTTGCGGGTATCTGTTACTGGCATTGAGTTCAGCGAGAAACTTTTTATCGTAGTCACGCCGTGTGCGCTTTTCGATTGTATCCGAGGTTCGTCCGCTGTCGCCGGACATGACGTTAACATCAAAGACATCCAGGAAATCCTCGTTGAAGGGTAGTTCGAGCGCCTCACACAGGCGTTTTATCTCACTGTCCGGATCGGCTACAAAGTCTTCATACTTGCAGCTGGTCAGGCCTTCGTTATGTGCCAGAAAACACAGGTATCTCTGGCAGTACTCATCGAAAGTAGGTGGCGAAAAATGTATCCAGCCATTACGTACCAGGGAAAGATAACTGTCAACCGGGTGGCGCACAGTAAGGACTGAAAGAGTCGGGTAGTGGTCTTGCAACAGGTTCCGGATTGTACTGGTTTCATTCGGCGTCTCGCCTACCAGGTAATCAGAATGTGAATGTTCCCTGATCACCAGGTACTTGCCGAGCTGTTTGACATGTTGGGCGATCACATCGATATTGGCTTTGAAAATTTTCTCGCTGAGTTCCTCAATGAACGGAAATCTGCCGTGTGTGGCCAGGTAGGTTAAATCAGAGGGAGCGAAAATAGGCTTGGAATCAATATGGATCCGGCTCAAAGGGTGGACTTCACTGAGCAATGCTACATTGGGCATGGCCGCCAGGCATTTGGATATCAGCGTTCCACCCGTGCACGACATGTGGTGAACGATCCGGATGGGTGGTTTTGGTTGCGTTCCCGACTCACAAAAATCCGACCATTGCTCAAAAAGTGCCAGGTCAAAGTGCTCCGGCGCAGCATACTTCAGGTTAAGGTCAATACTGGTGAAATTTACAGCGGGGTAACCTTCCAGTATTTGCCCGGCCTCTTCGAGGTATTCAACAAATTTCTGTGCATCGTTTTTCACCGTTTCAACCTATCGTTCCCCGCTGTCGTCTTTCTCGCCAGGTTCGTCTTGGGCAATCAAATCAGCATCGATAAGCGGGCTCTGCAGATTCAACTTTTGATAATACAGTGATGCTTGCCTTAACTTATCTTTAAGTTCGCTGAGCAGTATGTGCTGATGTTCCTGGTGTTGCAGGGCTGTTCGGTACTGTGTCTGCAGTTCTCTGAGGTCGGTGTCAGATTTAAGAATCAGCTTGTTGTTGATACGCAGAGTTTGTTGTATGCCGGAGATTTCCTGTGCTTTTGCCTGTAATGATGCGGTGAGTGCGCTGACCTGCTGTTCCTGATGGCTGTTCTTGTCCGACAGTGATTGAATCCGGAACTGTGCGGCATTTAGTTCAACAGATTTTTCTTCAATGGTGCTGGTGGCGGTATCCAGCTGTCGTTTCAGGTCCTTGTTCTCTGCCTCTATGGATTTGACGAGTGCTTCGTTCTCGTCCAGGTCAGCAGATTTGGCTTCGATGGTGCTGGTGGCTGTATCCAGCTGTCGTTTCAGGTCCTTGTTGTCTGCCTTTATGGATTTGACGAGTGCTTCGCTCACGTCCAGGTCAGTAGATTTGGCTTGGATGGTTTTAGTGGCTGTATCCAGCTGTCGGTTCAGGTCTTCGTTCTCTGCCCTTGTGGATTTGACGAGTGCTTCGCTCGCATCCAGCTCCGCGGTCTTGTCATTGAGTATACGGGTAATCTCTTGATTGTTCTGTTGTTGTTTTTCTATTTCATCGGCAATGGATTTGATCTGGACTTGCGCGGCTTCCAGTTCAGCTGCCCTGGTGGCCAAAACAACCTGTGAGTTGGCCTGTTCAGCAGCGCTGCTGATTTTCAGAGTCCCTAGCGCTGTGTCTTTTTTAGACAGGTTGAACTCCAGAACCTTTACCGTATCCAGTAAATCGGAGTTAATCGCTTTAAGCTCGCTGCTTTCTATTACAGAATCGTTCCTGATGCCGACAATGTTGACATAAGGCGGGGCTTCTTCTGCAAAGGAAAATACCATAAACCCGGCTTCTTGCAGGGTATCTGAGAGGCTCTGTTGCACGCCTTCGGTTGCTGCTGCGTAGAGCTTTTCCTCACTCGTGCGAACAATGATCCACTTAAACTTTTGCAGCGTTGTGACTTCTGTTGATGGGAAGACTTCCTTTTCCATTCCCTGGATTTCGGCTACAAGCAAATTGTCAGCGTTCCTGTCGACTGCCTGGTTCCGGCAGAACCGGTTGAGTGTGACGGCCTCGACCCCGGTGGTGTTGTCAACGGTAATGTTCGGGTAGAAATCCAGCAGCTCTGCGGGTAACAGCAAACTGCTGAATCTCCGGTTGTTGGTTACGTTAAGTGTCTGCGGACCATCTGTCGTTGCGATTGCACAGGGTATGATCCGAACATGAGGAGCGTCGCTGAAGGCGTCAGCAGCGGCTTCGGCCAGTAACTGATCAGGTTCAACATAAAAAATATGATCGGGATGAATGCTATTGTAAAACTCATGCTCAGTACAGTCCCCGGCACCAAGATGTACGATCACCGAGGGTTGTGCAGACAGCGATTTTAGCAACTCTTCGAATCTGTTCATTCTGCTTGACGTACCTGGCGTGCAATTTTCAATGATGGGTTGTCACTAAGGTACTCCACCAATGTGTTGGCAATTTTCTCCTGCTCTATACTGTTTTTAAAGTAGTACTCCAGTTCATCCGCCATCTGGTTGATTTGCAGCTGGCTGGAAGCCAATTCCTGCTCCAGTCGGGACTCGGCATCAAGCCGCTGTGTGCTTGCGGTAACTTCTGCCAGAAAGGCATTGATCAGTGCCTTGCTTCGTTCTTCAATTCCGGCCATGGATCGGTCTTGTGCATCAATCTGCGTGGCCGCTGAACGAACTTCGTCGTAAAGCTCCGCAACAAGCTTGTTTTTAAGTAACAACGTTGTGGCCAAATACTCGATCAAAGCAAACCGGGTGGGTCGTGCATCCGCAGTGGCCGGTTCACACCCGAAGTCAATTTGAAAATGATGTTCGAGAGATTGCACGAAAGCGTCGGGGGCGCTGGCGGCACTTTGAACATTCAACAGCAAACTGCAATCCCGGTTGCACATGAAAAAAGCTAACATGGCCCGCGTCCTGGTTATCCAGGCCGCCAGGACCTGTTCTACCCTGGACATATCAAACGGATGAGAACTGATATAGCCACTCAATTCGTATTCAGGGCTGCAGTAAAACAACAGAAACCGGACATCCGGATTGATAGCATTCCAAAAATCCAGATACAGGCAGCTATGGTCGTTTCCCCAGGCGAACAGTGCTTCATTTTCCAGGCTGGAAAGTAATTGGGTGGCCTGGAGTTTGTAGCCGCTTGCCGGGATAAATGTCTGCCAGCTCAAGGCATCGGCCTGCGAAAACTGTTGTTCGCAGATTTCTTCAGCCAGGGTAGAAATCCCGGCATATACAGGGGATTGTGACGTGTCTGTTGGCACCCGCTTTTTTAGCATATCGTGCCAGTCCGAAAACAGGGTGCCTGAGCAAATAAGTATAGTCATGAATTAAGCTTTACCGGTTCTCAACAAATAGGGAGTACTCGTGTAGCACATCTTCCGGGGTGCCCAGCAGCTTTACCTTGCCGGTGTGCAGCCATAACACCCGGTCGCAGAGTTTTTCAATTTGCGGCAAGGAATGTGAAACCAGCACCACAGTCTGTTGGGAGTTAATTCTGTTGCTCATAGCTGCCTCTGCCTTTTGCCTGAATTTGCCGTCACCAACTCCAAGTACTTCATCAATCAGTAACAGATCGGTCTGCATTTTTACCGCAACGGAAAAACCCAGCCGTGCACGCATGCCATTAGAATAGGTCTTTATCGGTTTGTCGATAAACTGCTCCAGTTCGGAGAACTCGATGATTTCATCGAGCTTCTCCAGCACGTCCTTTCTCCGCCCACCCAGCAGCATTCCGCTGATAACCGCATTGTCCCGGCCGGACAGTTCAATGTCGAAGCCCAATGACAGAGATAACAGTGATACCTGACGGCAGTGCCAGGTGACTTTCCCACGATCTACGCTGTATATATTTGCCAGCACTTTTAATAGCGTGGACTTGCCGCAACCGTTGGTGCCAATGATGCCTAGTGTTTCACCCGTGCGGATGGCAAAGCTTACATCTTTCAATGCGGTGAAGTAGTCATGACGAAAAAAAGATTTGCGGGTCTTGTAGCGCACACTGATATTGTTGAGATCCATTGCATTGGAAGTCATTGTGCTATCAGCCTTGCGTAGGTAG